>JBEKIZ010000080.1:0-23780 GCA_050011515.1 Terriglobia bacterium
CCCACTTCCTCTTCGCCCTCGAGCAGGAACTTGATGTTGATCGGCAGCTTGCCTTCGGTCTTCAGGAATCCTTCCACCGCTTTGACCAAAAGATAGGTCTGCCCTTTGTCATCGACGGCGCCACGGGCATAGAGGTTGTCATTGCGAATGGCAGGTTCGAACGGCGGCGACACCCATTCCTCAAGGGGATCGGGTGGTTGCACGTCGTAGTGCCCGTAAAGCAGCAATGTCGGCTTGCCGGGCGCCTCCAACCATTCCGCATAAAGAAGCGGATGCTGGCTCTCCTTGCCTTCGATGATTTCGACGTTCTTCATGCCCATTTCCCGAAGCTCGTTCGCCAGAAACTCGACGGCGCGCCGGATATCCGGCTTGTGTTCAGGAAGAGTGCTGATGCTTGGAATCTTCAACAGGCTCGTTAAGCCTTGCAGAAACCGCTCGCGATTCTCGTGATAGTATTCAAATACAGTGGTTGCCATGGTTCATACCCCCATCTTCAGATCTTGGATCGGTCGAGGAACACGAAACTCCCCTGGGAAGGCTGGAAACCGGCCCAGAGCAGCAAGCAAGGCAGTCTACACCGCCCTCGGTGTCCCGTCAATTTTACAACACCCAGTCCAGTCATTTCGGCATCCTCTGTCGTGTTTCCGTTGTTGCGTCGACTGGGAATGACTGCCTTTACAGGCCCGCACGAAAAATCAACTCCCCCAAATGACATCAGTACCGGCGTGTGCGTTGAACCACCGGCGAAAAGAGGTCTCAGTGCGTTTCACGCCGCGGGCGGTTCACTTTATCTCCCCGGCCTGCTCTGAAGCATGCTGCTCATAGCGTTTGCGGACCACAATCCCATAATGAATGCCGGAGACGACGGTCAGGGCGGCCGCAAGGTAGACGCAGATTTGAACCAAGCCCCCCCGCACGAAGGGCACATGCGCCTGGAAACTCACTGCGGCAAACACGGTCGCCACCTGGGCGGCCGTGGACGCCTTTCCCAAAATAGTCGGCCGAAAAGGGCGATACCCGGCCACCAGGCTAATCAGCAGCGCCGTAATGATGATGCCGACGTCGCGGCCGATCACCAGAATCGTCAGCCACCAGGGCAGCGCGTCCCGGAAGGCCAGCGTCAGGTAAGCTGTGGTCATCAGGAGTTTATCGGCGATCGGGTCGAGCGCCACGCCTAGCGGTGTCTCCTGCTTCAGCAGGCGCGCCACCATCCCGTCGACCATATCCGAGAGTGCAGCGGCGGTGAGCACCGCCAGCGCGCCGCGGTATTCTTGAGCCACGACCAGTATGGCGAAGAAGGGAATAAAAGCCAGTCGAAGGATGGTGATTTGGTTGGCGGGTGTCAGGATACGAGAAGCCATGGTTTCCAGACAATATAGCTAGGCCGTTTTGGCAATGTCAAATCCTAGCCGAGCATACTTGAAATTCTCAATCCTAAGACGAGCCCGACTTCTTCAGGTTTTCAATCTTCGCTGCACCGCAGGGCTCTCGAGCTCCCGCAGCGCATCCGAGGCAATCCAGCGGGCGCTGGGTGAATTCAATCCCTGGAGCTCCTGCGCGGCCTTGACAGCCGCTTGGTTGAGCTTCCGGTTGCGTTTACCGATTTGGCGGAGCGCCCAGTTTAGGGCCTTTTTCACGTAATTCCGCTCGTCGACGGCTTGCCTCTTGATGAACGGCAGGAAACGAAGGAATACTCGGTCGTTTGCCGCCTTATCACTCACGGTCAAGCACGCCATGAGCGCGAACGCCGCCCTTTTCACGAACTCCTCTTGCCGCTCGCTCCACTCCCAACATTTCTTGTAAGCAAAAGGGGTGTACCGGAAAAGGTTCAGGCAAGTCCCATCGCACACTGCCCAGGAATCGAAGTCCTTAGCCCAGTCATCCATCTGCCGTTCCGTCACCTTTTCCTTCTCGTCAATCAAACCGGCGAGAGCCCGTGCTTCGAGAATCCCTGTGGACCACAACCGCAGAGCCAAATCATGGTCTTTGCCGATCTCTCGGGCAAACTTCTTCAATGCCGGAGCGGACCAGCCGTAGGCCTTGGCAGCAGTTATACCGAACCTCGCCATGCCGCGAACCGCCGCCGGGTTAGATTTCGACCTGAGCCTTTTCAGCACTTGGTTGAAGGTCATAGACAATTGTTATCCGCCGCATGCGCTTCGGAAACAGCGTGAGAATCCTAGACAGGCGCTGGCCCTAACTCTCGACTGTCCCGCCGTGGCGGGTGGACTGTCATCTGCTTCAAAGGCTGGGATGCTTCTCCCGCAAGGCGGGATCAGAATGACACCCTAATACTACAAAGACCGGCAAAGAATCTTCGTCGGCCTTAACTGTTGACTGTCCCGCCACGGCGGGTCGGCTGTCAACTGCTTTATCAGACCTGTGGTGTCTCGATTCCGAGGTATTCCTGAAGGCTCAATCCGACCAAGCTATGGAATCGTTCAGAAAGCGAAGGAATGGAGCCGCAGGATTCATCGAGAGCGACCCGCTCCACACGGTACATGGGATAGAAGACCTGGGTCATTCCCACGGTGCATTCCTCGCGGCTGACGATCTGGCGCACGAAATCATCGAAGGAGTTGAGTTCGATCCCGCGCACCGTCACGCCTTGGGTGTCGAGTTGGAGCAGTTGGCCCCAGATTTTTTCCTTGGGGGAAGCCAGGCTTACGATCACAATGTTATTGAGTTCCATACCGCACCTGCGAGGCGCTCGAGGGATGACCGTGGCGATGTCTTACCCAGCCCCCATACAGAGCGCGGTCAATCCAAGGTGAAGAATACGCCGTTGCAATATATAAAGCCAGCCCGACATATTTGAGACCTAGTGCCCGTACCGCAACTCTCCCGCCTCGACTCGCACTGGAAGGTAGTTCTGTTGGGGCGGCAGGGGGCATGTGGCAAAGGGGGTGAACGCGCAGGGAGGGTTCACCGCCTTGTTGAAGTCAAGAATGACCTCGCCGTTCTTGGGCTTTGGCGCGTAAAGGAATCGGCCGGGGGGATAAGTTTCCTTGCCGGAAGTCAGGTCTTTGAAGATGAAGAACAAGCCGTCGCCTTCATCAAGGGGATCCAGCCGACATGGGTGGCCGTCGAGCGTGAACTCCACGTAGCCGGGGCTGGCCTCCTCCTCGGTGTCGCCCAGAATGTTAGGTACGGAGAGCCTCTTGGGCGGATTGTAGGGCACGAATTTGGCGGTAATGCGAAAGCGCTCGTTCACTGGGAAATACTTCAATCCCGTAAACGCCTTCCTGGCTTCGCGGTTTCTATCCTTCAGGCGGATACCGAAGCGACTGCTTCGCTTGATAACGAACATCGTCAAATCGTTAACTCGCAGCACATCGGGCTCTCCCGAAGCGTCAGGCTTCAGAATCGCCGAGCTCGTCGGCTTGCCGTTCACCGTTGCATGAACGCCGGGCGCGGGCTGAAAAGTCGTATGGCCGTTTTGAAAATCGAAAACCCCCACCTTGCCAGGGGCGGAACCCTTGGGTAAGACAATGTTGCTGGATAGGTCGGCGCCTACCGTGTTTTTGCCGTCCTTGAGCCAGAACAGACCGGCGACGGTAAGCCATCCGTCGTCGGCCTTCAGAGCCGCCTCTCGATGCTGCCGCCATTGTTCAATCTCAGCCTGATAGGAGGATTCACTCGAAGGCACGCTTGAGACCAAAAGAGGCAGGATCAGTAACTTCGAAAAGGTCATCACGCTTTGCTCCTTGATGGGGTGCAGTCTCTAAACACCCATTGACGAATCGGACGCGGCGATGAAGACTCCGTCAGATGACTCCGCCCCCTGAATTCTGTCTCCTGTCCTCTAGGTCAGCCTGTAAAACGCCCTCATGTTCCCCATGCGCGGATAAAGCGTATAGCGTTTGATTTCGAGGATCTGTTTGATGTGCCCCAGGTCATGGAACGCCCACTCCGTCACCAATTCTTCGACGGAGATCTCGCCCACCTTTTGATGCCTTCCTCCGCGCTTCAGTTGGGCGGGCCTGAGTTCGTTGAGCCACTTCACGTTCGCTTGACGTTGCCGGGCAAAGCTGGCCAGGCTTTTCAAAGGGTTTTTCCGGTTGTATTTCATCTCCCCCGCTCGCTTCTCTTGGTCGATCGAAGGGAGGATGGGATTGTCCCTCTCGATCATCGCCGCCACGCGCGCCCGCATTCCGATCTCTTCGATGTCATCCAGGTGAGCAAGAACTTCCTGGACCGACCACTTGTCTGCCGCAGGACGTGTCTTCATTTCCTGCAAAGACATTGAGGCGATTTCTCGCTTCAGCTTTTCCGGCGTGGAAGCGAGAATGGCAACAACATCGCGGAGCATGTGCACCTCCGAGGTTCTGTTCGAAAGATTATATGCCGCCCCGCAGGGCGCGGCTGCAAGCCTCAACCCGCTCCCCGTAGTTTTTCTCGCAGCTTCAAAGCTTGCTGGAACTCGCGCTCCAATTCGTGGTCGCTCAAGTGCTGCTTGATGAACTCAAGTTTTTCAACCAGGGCTTCAAGCGCTTGCTGGATATTCTCGAGGTTGGTAAGGCAAATGTCACGCCAAACGGAGTAAGGGCTTTCCGCCAGCCGCGTCACATCCCGGAAGCCGGAGGCCGCCAGTTCCACCGGGAGTCGCGATTCGAGGCTTTCTTCTGCAATCAGGCTGGCCAGTGCGGAGGAAAGAAGCTGCGGAAGGTGGCTGAGGAAGGCAAGGGCGCGGTCATGGCTGGCGGGATCCATGATATGCGGGCGCGCGCCAATCGCTGTGACCAGGGAGACGAAAGCCTTGATGCGCGTGTCCTCGAGATGGCGATCTTCAAGCGGTGTCAAAACATAGCGAGCATTGGTGAAGAGCGTGGCCTCGGCATTTTCAACGCCAGACCGTTCTTTCCCCGCCAGGGGATGCCCTCCCAGGAACAATGGGGCATCGCCCATAGTCTCCCGCGCGCGCGCGCAAATGAGCCCTTTGGTGCTGCCGACATCAGTCACCAGCGCTTTCGATGACGCCATCTCCTTCAGTCGGGGAATGCAATCCAGGATTGCGCCCACCGGCGCGGCGAGGATGATCAGGTCGGCATCCCGGACGGCCTTGCCGAGGTCGTCCGTCCCTTCGTCCACGGCATCCGCAGCAAGCGCGCGGCCAACTGTCGAGGCGCGCCCGTAGCCAATGCGGCGGACTGCCAAGCCATACTTCTTCAGCGCCAGTCCCCAGGACCCGCCAATCAGCCCCAGTCCGATAATCGAGACTTTGTGAAAAATCGTATCCACAGGAAATTATGAATAGTGAATAGTAAAGGGTGAATAGTAAAGGGTGAATTACAAACTGCATCGTTCTCAGTCCCTTACCAAGCCAGACGCCTGTTTACTGCACGTCGGCCGCCTTCCGTCTCGCGAAGAGAGGAGCAAGTGACGTTAAGCGGGAGAAAGCCTGTCATTCACAATTCACCATTCACCATTTACTATTTGACGCTCGAAATTTCCCTCAGCCGCTACTCGCGGTCAAATCGTCCTTCCCACCGCCGGCGCAATCATGCGCAATTCCTTCATCAACTGCTCAAACTGCGCGGGATAAAGCGACTGGGCGCCGTCGCTCAAAGCTTTCTCCGGATCATCGTGGACTTCGATCAACAATCCATCCCCGCCCGCTGCCACTGTCGCGCGCGCCATGGGCGGCACTTTATCGCGTCGGCCGGTGCCGTGCGACGGATCGACAATAATGGGAAGGTGCGAGAGTTTCTTGATGACGGGAATTGCGGAGATATCCAAGGTGTTTCGGGTGTAGCTCTCGAAGGTGCGGATGCCCCGTTCGCAGAGAATGACGTCGTAATTTCCTCCCGCCATGATGTATTCGGCAGAAAGCAGAAGCTCTTCGAGGGTGGCGGAAATGCCGCGTTTCAATAGCACGGGCTTTGAGATTTTCCCCACCTCCGTGAGCAAGTTATAGTTCTGCATGTTGCGAGCGCCCACCTGAAGCACGTCAACAAATTCCATCATCAGGGGGATTTGGGTATGGTCCATTACTTCCGAGACGACCAGCAGGTCGTGCCTGTCGGCGGCGGCCCGCATCAGTTGCAGCCCTTTCTTCCCCAATCCCTGGAAACTGTAAGGTGAGGTCCGCGGCTTGAACGCACCGCCGCGCAGCACGCGTACCCCCTCCTTCGCCACCAATGCGGCGATGGTTTCGATCTGTTCGGCACTCTCCACGCTGCACGGGCCGGCCATCATCACCACTTGCTCGCCCCCCACGGCCACGCCTTCCCCTAGTTGAATGACGGAGCCCTCCGGGCGGAAATGGCGGCTGGCCAGTTTATAGGGCGCGGAGATGCGCACCACCTCCTCCACGCCTTCCTGGAGCTCGATGTCGCGGGTGTCAAAATCGACTAATGCGCCGACCGCGCCCAGGACCGTTTGACGTGCTCCGGTGGAGCGGTGAATATCGAACCCCATCTCCATCAGCTTGTTGATGGCGCGCTGGATCTGATCTTCCGTCGCGCCCTCTTGCATTACCACCACCATGGTCCTTTACTCCTTCTCCAGAAGACTACCGCTGTCCATTGCATGGCGCTCCAGCGACCGGGCTTCGTCAATGATGCGCTCGAAGAGGCGGCGGATAGCCGCGTCGTCAAGCGGCCCCGGATTGGATTTCACGACGTTGCGCAGTATCTCTACCTCGCGCTGCGGATGCCAAGCCGGCAGCTTCATCTCCTTCTTGATGTGACCTATCTCCACCGCGCACTGCGAGCGCTCATTCAGCAGCTTCAGGAGCTGTTGGTCGATCTCGTCAATCCGCTTGCGCCAGGCGTCGAGATCGCTCATGCAGTCCTCTCCCCTGTTCCCTCTTTGAGCCAGCGGGCGAACCGCTCAATCGCCCCCGCCCCTTCTCTAGCGTACCGCTCTTCGATGGCATGCACTACCGCGCTGCCTACCACTGCCGCATCCGCCACCGACTGCACCTCGCGTACTTGGGCAGGATTGGAAATGCCGAAACCCACCGCCAAGGGCAGCAAAGTGTGCTGCCGAGCCCGCTCCACCAGCGGCCGTACGCTCGAAGAAATCTCGCCGCGCTCGCCCGTCACGCCGGTGCGGGAAACCAAATAAAGAAAACCTGTGGAAAGCTTCGACGCCTGCTCAAGCCGAGCGTCCGTTGAGGTGGGCGAGGCCAGGAAAACTGTATCCAGGTTCCGTGCGCGCAGGACGCTCACGTAAGGCGCCGCCTCTTCAGGGCTAAGGTCCACCGCCAGTGCCCCGTCCACGCCGGCCTGCGCAGCATCCCGCGCAAATTTCTCCAGTCCGTACTGCAAGATAGGATTGTAGTAGCTGAATAGAATGATGGGCGCTTGCACGGATTCGCGCCAGCGTGGAAACCGCTCCAGGATTCGCCGCAGCGTCGTCCCGGCTTTCAGCGCGCGCTCGGAAGCCCGCTGGATCACGGGGCCATCGGCGAGCGGGTCGGAAAAGGGAACACCCAGCTCAATCACGTCTACACCCGCACGGTCCAAGGCAGCGAGCAGGTCGCCGGTGGCGTCGAGCGAGGGGTCGCCGGCCGTGAAGTACACCACCAGCCCTTTCGCCTGCCGCTCGCGCAGCTCGCGAAAGCGCCTCGCGATTCGAGTTGGCGAAACTGTTGGCATCAAATGCAGTGACGAGTGAAAAGCGACGAGGCGTACAAGCCCTCAGCTATCCCGCCGCGGCGGGTCAGCTTTCGGCAGGCAAACCAGTTGCTCAAGACTGACCAGTGACGGCTCTCTCGTCAATGGTCACACATCACTCGTAACTGTCCTCACAAGATTCCTGCTGACTGAAAAATTCCTAGATCCTTGTCCCCGCGCCCGGAAAGGTTAACGATGACCACCTCCTCGCGGCTCATCTTCGGGGCTCGCTTGATTACCTCCGCCAGTGCATGAGCGGATTCCAGCGCCGGAATAATGCCTTCCTTGACCGAAAGAAGTCGCGCGGCCTCGAGCGCTTCCTCATCACTCACCTGGGTGTATTCCACGCGGCCCTGCTGGTAGAGCGCGGCGTGTTCCGGGCCGACTGCAGCGTAATCGAGACCCGCAGAAACCGAGTGCGTATTCGAGATCAGTCCATCCTCAGTCTGGAGCACGTAGGTGTAAGTACCGTGAAGGACTCCCGGCCTCCCGCCCGCAAACCGCGCCGCGTGCTCACCGAGACTGGGGCCACGACCGCCGGCTTCCACGCCCACCATCTTCACCTCGCGGTCCGGAATGAAGTCGTAGAATAGGCCGATGGAGTTGCTGCCGCCGCCCACGCAGGCGAAAAGCGCGTCCGGCAGTCTGCCGATTTCCGCCAGCATCTGGCTGCGAGCTTCCTGCCCGATCACCCGCTGAAACTCGCGCACCATGAGCGGGTAAGGATGCGGCCCCAGCACCGAGCCCAGCAGGTAATGGGTGTTTTGAACGTTGGTCACCCAGTCGCGCATGGCTTCGTTGATGGCATCCTTGAGCGTCTTGCTGCCGGAGGAAACTCCAACCACGCTCGCACCCAGCAGGCGCATGCGGAAGACATTGGGAGCTTGCCGCGCCATGTCCTCGTCGCCCATGTAGACGACGCATTCAAGGCCCATAAGTGCCGCCACGCTGGCTGTGGCCACGCCGTGCTGCCCGGCGCCGGTTTCCGCAACCACTCGCGTCTTGCCCATTCTCCTGGCGAGCAAGCCTTGACCGAGGCAGTTATTGATCTTGTGGGCGCCCGTGTGCAGCAGGTCTTCGCGCTTCAGGTAGATCTGCGCGGCGCCTAGATGCTCAGTAAGCCGCCGGGCGTGAAAGAGCGGCGTCGGCCTTCCCGCGAAATACTTCAATAGGTGAGCAAGCTCGGCCTGGAACTTCGGATCGCTGCGCGTAGCCTGATACGCCTGTTCGAGCTCCTCTACTGGGTGCATGAGCGTTTCAGGCACATAGCGCCCGCCGAATTCCCCGAAGCGCCCGCGCGCATCCGGCCACGGAAGCTGCCCGGACGGCGGCGCTACGGCGTTAGGTTGTCCTTGTTCCAATTCCATCGATTTCGAACCCGTCATCACCCGCTATTCCGGGTCCACCGCCAGCAACCTGCCCCGACCTGTCGGGGTCTTGCCGGCACCAAACAATGCCGCCCAACCCCGCGATGAGGCGGGGCAGGCGGCGCAACCATCACTGCTTATCCGCCTCCGCCACCGCGGTAAAGAAAGCCCGAAGCTTGGCGGCGTCCTTGATTCCCGGAGCCGACTCCACGCCGCTTGCCACGTCGACAGCGAAAGGGCGGACCTCTCGAACACCCCGGGCAATGTTCTCAGGGGTCAGCCCGCCGGCCAGGATGATCGGCCCATATTGCTTTGCTTCCCGCGCCGCGCTCCAGTCGAACGTTCTTCCCGTGCCGCCGAGCCGGTCTGGATCGAAGGCATCGAGCAAGTAGGCGCTCGGTTTGATTTTGCGGAGCTCCTCCGATTTGAAACCTTCGCCGACCGCCACCGCAACCACCAGCGTGAAAACGGCAAGCAATTCATCCAGAGCCGGAAACCTGGGGCCGTGCACCTGGACGGTTGTTGCGCCTGCCTCTCGCGCCTGTGAAATCACCCGCCCGGCATCCGTTTCATTTGCAAAGACGCCCACGGCGGCGACAAAGGGCGGCAATCGCCGGATGATCGCTCGCGCCGCTGCCGGCTCAATGTACCTGGGGGAAAGCGGGTAAAAGTTGAATCCGAGTGCCGCCGCTCCCAGATCGGCCGCCCGTTGCGCATCCTCGAGTCGCGTGAGCCCGCAGATTTTGATGCGCGTCGGCATGCTTCACGTCCGCAAAGCGGAGTGCGCCTTCATCCCTTCCAGCATTTCCCACAATGCCGCTCCAGGATCAGCCGTCGTCATGAATCTCTCTCCGATGAGGGCCGCGTGATAGCCTGCTTCAGCAATGCGGCGCAAATCTTGAGAGGTTTTGATTCCGCTCTCGCTTACCGCGATACTCCCCGTTGGAATTCCGGGGCGCAAGCGAAGCGAAGTTTCCAAATCCACCTCGAGTGTCTTGAGGTTGCGATTGTTAACGCCGATGATTCTGGCGCCGGCCCCGAGAGCGCGCTCGAGTTCGGACTCGTCATGAACCTCTACCAACGGGGCAATTTGCAGGCCATGGCAAAGCTCGACGGACCTTCGCAAGTCTTCATCGGAGAGCGCTGCCACGATGAGCAACAGCGCATCCGCCCCCGCTGCCACAGTTTCGTAGATCTGGTAATCCTCGAGGATGAAGTCCTTTCGCAATACCGGCAAACGGACGGCAGCGCGAACCGTTTCCAGGTCATCCAGCGAGCCGAGGAAGTAGCGCTCTTCGGTCAAGACGGAAAGAGCTGAAGCGCCTGCGGCTTCGTAGCTTTGGGCGATTGCGTCAGGCCGGTATTGCTGCCGGAGTATTCCCCGCGAAGGTGAGGCGCGCTTCAGTTCTGCGATAAGCCGCAGAGGCCCCCCTGAGAGAGCGGCGGCAAAGTCGCGCCTCTCCGCCCTCGCCTGGGCAGCGTGCTTCAGGGTTTCGAGCGGCGTACGCGCTCGCGCTTCCCCGATCTGCTGCCGACGCGCGGCGACGATTTCACCCAGGCAGGTTCCCGATAGATTCACCAACAGCAGAGCCCGTCCCCTCGAAGTCCTTCGCCCCCAAAGGATTAATCAGTAACTCTAAACTCCAATTCAGAGCAAAGTCAAGGATAGGACTGCACTGCAGCCTTCAACTATCAGCCTTCAGCTTTCAGTTACAACATTGGGGTTTTCTTGCTGATGGCTGAAGGCTTTACTCCTGACTTCTGCTCCTCACCCGTCCCTGCTCCTTTTAGTACTGGTGCACGTTGATCACGGAGTCCCCGTCGAAGGTAACAAAGAGCACGTGAGGGGGCAACCCGTAGATCCAATCCTCCTGTTCGACGCCTTCGCGCACTTCGCGCACCTTGCGGTCCGGCGGACCCTTGGAGGAAAGGACGGCGTCGCGGTTCATGCCGACGATCACCTGATGATTCTTGATGGCCTCTTTGAACTGGGGAGGCACCTCCGGCGAATAGAGGACGGTAGGCGAGTGGCGGCTGAAATCGAGCACATTTCCTAAAGCCTGCTTTACCTGATCGACGCTCAGCTTGGGAACCTTGCCGGGAAACACCAGCGTGACCCACGAGCCATAGGCCAGCACAGGCGGTTGCTGGGCAATGGGAGTGGTAGGCCCTCCGATCCCTATCTCGATGTGCTGGTACCACTTGCTGGACTTTTTCCCGCCACCGTTAATCTCAAACACAATCTCCTTGGGCTTGAAGGTGATCTTGCTGATTTCCACCGGCATGCCGGCCTTGATCGCCATGCCTTGGGCACTGAGTTGGGAATCAGCGTCGGCCTTGTCCAGCTTGCCTTGCGGGTCCACGCGCACCCCCTTCTTACCTCGCGGCAAGGGCACTTTGCTTACCCCAACTTCACGCAGCAGCCCACGGATAAGCTGAATGTGAGTGTCGCTTTGGGATTGCTCCTTGGGGAAAACAGCGGACGGTAGCGCAAACGTGAGACAGAGCCCTGCAAGGCAGCGAAGCCAGAACCCCGTCGCGCCTTCCCCCGTTATCCAGGAGCACAAGCCGCGCATTTAAGTCGCTCCATCCTCCCCAGGATCGGGTCCCGGCGAAACAGGAATGGCCGTGGTGGTGGCCCCATCCTGGGAGGGGCCGAGGACCAGTTCCCTCATTCTCTCACTCATTCGGATGCGTGCGGAAAAAAGATAAATCCCCGCGCCCACTACTGCGATTGTGGAGAGTAGCCCCCCCTCCGGCCCGTATTCAGAGCCGGTCAACCAAGCAGCACCATGAACCTGGACTTTGAGCAAGGAAGAGGAAAATGTGTAGCCGCTCACCGGCAGTCCAAAGACGAAACCCTGTACGTAGTTCCATGTGAAGTGCATTCCCACCGGCATCCACAGCGAACGCGTACGAAGATAGGCGAGGGAGAGAGGAATGCCTACCAGCATGGTATTGAGAGTCGAAATCCAGGTGTGATGAGAATTTCCGAGATGCGCCAAGCCAAAGAACGCCGAACTCACGGCGACGGCTCCGGGTGGCCCCAATGACTCCACAAGCTTCTGGAAGGGATAGCCTCGAAAAACCAGCTCCTCGTTCGTGGCGGTGATTAACAAAATCAGGAACAAACAGCTTCCGTAGGCAAGCTCAGCCCTTGCCGGAAGCGTGTTGCGGGCAAAGCGTGCCAGACCCAGCAACGCTTCGGCTCCCCCCAACGAGACCATCATGATCCCGCCGATTCCCAGGCCCACGCACAGTTCTCTCACCCAGCAAGGATGAAATGCCAGGCCAACCACACCGAGCGGCTTATGCTCGAAGAGCCGAGTCATTACCTTGAAAGAGCCCAGGAGGGCCAAGAGTTCGAAAAGAAAGGAGAACCCGTACCACGCGCCGGCTCGCGGGATGAGATCCCGAACCTCTCGTGCCAGGAGATGAGCAAGCGAATAAGTGAGGAAGACCAGCACGACGGACAAGAAGAACCGCCAAACGGGCCGGAGGTTCCCATCCAGAAGGAAGAAGTCTTCAAGCGTCATGGCAGGTTTTTCTCCGGGTTTTCCTGAGTTGGGCCGGGCTGGTCCGCCCAGACTTCCAGGCCGGTGCGCGAGACGGCGAAGTTGATAATCTGCCCTCCGAGTTGGGTCAGAGCATCCTCGACTGCAGACTTCGTTCCGGGCTCTACCATGAAGACCACGCAGCCTCCGCCCCCAGCCCCACAGACTTTGGCGGCGACCGTTCCTTGTTTTCGCGTTTGCTCTATCATGGTGTCGATGGTGGGTGTGGAAATGCCTTTGAAATTCTGTTTGCGGTTTTCCCACTCCAAAGCCAGCAACTCCGCCACATCTTTCCAGTCTCCGGTCAGGAGGGCTTCCCGCATCTGGCTGGCAATGGTCGTAATCTGGTCGAAATTGCGACGCACTTGCTCGTCGCCGTCAATGTGCGACTTCATCACTTCCCAGTTGTTGATGGCTGAGTCTCGAGGCTGGCCCGTGTAACAAAGGACAAAGCGCTTTTCCAGGTCGGAAACAAAAACCGGAAGCTTTTCGCGCTTCACGCCGTCGCGCTGCAAGTGGACCACGTTCGCCCCACCGTAAAGCGCCGGGAAATAGTCCTGCCAGCCGGTGGGAACGCGGATCACGATAGCCTCCACATTCTTCGCGATTTCGAGGATTTGAGTGCGGGTGACACGCTTGCCGGTGACGCGCGCCAGGCCTCCGCAGAGCGCGATGTTAAGGGCCGAGGAACCGCCCAGGCCAGCGCCCGCCGGAACCTGCGAACTGGTCTCAATGTTTAATCCCCGGTGCGGCTCAAAAAAAAGTACCAACTCTCGAACCAAAGGTAGCCGGGACTCGCCGCGCGCCAGATCAGCAAGGTCTTCGAAAGTCTCCTGAATTTCCTGGTCCCGGGAAACCAGAACGATATGCCGGTCCGGCCGCGTCTCAATCACGCAGGAGGCGTAACAGCGGATGGCGATGTTAACCGTCTGGGCTCCCGGATGGAAAAGGTAGAGCGGCCAGATGTCAACTGTGCCGCCCGCCAGATCTACTCTTGCCGGCGCTCGAGCTTCTACTCGCATGCGAACCTCGTTCGTAATCAGACGTCAGTAGTCAGTGGTCAGTAGTCAGTTGAAAAAGCGGGGGCCTGGGAAAAACAGATGGTAGTAGGCGGTGGGGAGGAATAAGAAGTTAATTCATAATTCAGAACTACCCAGCCCCCACTCCCCAATCACCTGCCGCCTAGCACCTACCTTCGTCCCCCACGCACCATCTACTACCGACCACCTGCTTTCTACCTAGTTTTGTGTCACTTCCATATTCTCATCTATCGACAGCGTCGGCCAGCCTATCTTGGCAGGGTCGGAAGGCGCCGCCGTGATCTTGAAATGCTGGCCGTCGTTGACCTCAGCGATGTAATTGTAACCCCGACGGTTGGCGCCGGAGAAACTGATCGCTCCGTCCTGCTGGAGTTGGTCGATGCTGGCGTAGGACCCGTGGCTGGCCAGGTAAAGGCGCTCGGCCTGCGCGATCGCCAACAGGTCAGTTTTCACACCCACCACGTCGATCACCTGCTTGGGCGGGGCTCCGCCTGTCGGACCCTGCGTAAACTGCGTCTTGATCAACATCCAGACAATGGCCAGCACAATGACTAAACCCAAAACACTCGCTGCTGCCTTCATGCCGCCCCCTTATAACGCAACGCGTGCCTTTCCGCGTTGCGCCTCCTCGACATTTGACCTTCAGCCTTTGGCGCGCCACCCATGTTCGGGCGGGCCCTCCATTTCCCTCATCGGAGGACTCGCGGGCAGAACTCCTGCCAGCACTATTCTGGCTTGAGCAGGAGCGACATGCAACAAGCAAGCGGACTTTGCCCGATGCTCTAGCCCCCAATCCCTAGCCCCTTTTTTCCAAAGGCTGGAAGCTGAGGGCTGATAGCTGAGCGCAGATGGCTGGCAATGAATCAGTCACCAGGCAGGAAGCCAACTCGGTTTCGGATTTTCCCATCCAAGCGGAGAGTGAACAATTATTCGCAAAAGGCACTGGGCGCCGTAGCGAGGTAAGTAGCGCCATTCTTGGGTGGAGGTTAAACCTATGAAGAAGATTTTGCTCGTATTGCTGACACTCGCGTTCTGTTCAACGATTGTAGAGGCGAAGGAACCCTCGAAGCCGACAAACTTTTCAGGTAACTGGGTCTTGAATTTCGGGGAGACGAAGAACCCACCCGCGGGTTTGCAACATTACAGCATGGTTGTAAACCAGGATGAGCAGCAACTCAAGGTGGATACATCGCTGCAAGGCGATTTGCAGGCCACTCCGGGCACGCCCAATTCGGGCGGCAATCCGGGAGGCACGTCGGGCGGCTATCCCGGCGGCAGGAGAGGGGGCATGGGAGGTGGCATGGGCATGCCTGGGGGTATTGGCGTTGGCATGCCGGGCGGCGGGATGGGAATGCCGCGCGGCGGGGGTGGAAGGCCCCGCTCCGAGGGACCTTCCTCGCAAGGGTATGTTGCTGCTTACAAGCTTTATCCCCCAAGCGCTGTCTACAAGCTGGATGGCAGTGAGTCAACCGTGCAGCTTGGTGACCCGGAACAGACCAACGCGACTTCGAAAGCAGAGCGAGAGAAAAACGGCGAGCTGCTGAAGCTCTCCCTGGTGGGAAACGGGGACTCTGGCCAGGGAGGCGGCAAGATTCAGGTAAAAGAGCAGTGGAAACTTTCCGAAGATGGGAAATCGCTGAAGGTTGACCGGACCATCAAGTCCCCTGAAGGTTCAGGCACGGTGCACCTCGTCTTTTTGAAGAAAGAAGCTGATTCGACCAGCGGCGCTGCGCCAGAACCCCAATGATTGTATGATGCGGCAAGGAGTGAAGATGGGAACTAAATCTCGCGATGGCGTCTCAAGACGCGGGCCAAATGGCTGGCTAAGACTCTGCCTTATGCTCTCCATGCTTTCTCTGCTACTGCCAGGTTGGCCGCTGCGGAGCCAGCAGCCGCCGACCATTTCCGTCAACGTCAAAGTGGTCAATGTGCTGGCCAGTGTGCGCAATAAGAACGGGGAAATCGTCCGCAACCTAACCAAGGATGATTTCACGTTAGAGGAAGACGACCGTCCGCAAACCATTCGCTATTTCGCGCGCGAGACTGATCTTCCCCTGACGCTAGGTCTTCTCGTGGATACGAGCATGAGCCAGAGGCGCGTTCTCGACCAGGAGCGCAGCGCCAGCTCCACCTTTCTGGATCAAGTGCTGCGCGTTAACAAGGATATGGCATTCGTGATTCACTTCGACCGGGAAGTAGAACTCCTCCAGGATCTCACTTCTTCCCGCCAGAAGTTGGAGTCGGCGCTAGGGTTGCTCCAGACGCCGCAGCCGACCCAAGAGGGCGGAAGCAATTCGCCTGGCTCGTATCCTGGCTCGCGCCGGAGGGCCGGTGGGGGTGGCGGCGGGACTTTGCTCTATGATGCGGTCTACTTGGCGTCGAACGAACTGATGAAGAAGCAGCAGGGCCGCAAAGCGCTCATTGTCCTCTCCGACGGAGTGGATCGCGGCAGCAAAGAAACTCTGGCCAGCGCCGTCGAGGCGGCCCAGCGCGCCGACACCCTGGTCTATTCCATCCTATTCGCCGATGAGCAGGGCTACGGGAGCGGAGGAGGGTACGGTGGCCGCGGCATGGGCGGCATGGGGGGAATGGGTCGGCACGGTGGTGGACGCGGGGGATACCCCCAACAAATGCGTCCGGATGGCAAGAAAATTCTCAAGCGGATTTCGGAAGAGACCGGTGCCCGTCTCTTTGAAGTCTCCAAGAAGCAGCCGATCGAGCAAATCTACGACCGGATTCAAGAGGAACTGCGCAATCAGTACAGCCTGGGCTACACCCCCGACAGAGCGGACGCCGGAGCGGGTTATCACAAGATCCGCCTTATGACCAAACAGAAGGATCTGACCGTGCAGGCAAGAGACGGATATTATGCGGAGCGCTAGAATTCTGCCGGCCGGGACGCGCCACTCCTGCACATGCTAAGACGCGCTCAGAGAGCTCCTCCCCTCCTCGCGCGGTAGGCGATAATGCCAAGTCACGCTGTTACACGCAAATACTGATACAGGAAACCGGAGCTGAGAGCTGAGCTCCGAGGGTTGCTACAGGATGGGGCTGGGGTATATATTTTCAAGTGCCGTGAAGTGGGAAATGGAAACTCTTGTCTGCGCGCTTTTGTGGCTCAGCCTTACTCTGTCCACCGCCTGTGTGTCAGCCGTCGCCTCGGAAGACCGCAAATCGCCTTCCCAGCAGCCTGATCCGCTCACCCGCGCGGCGGAAGAATTCAAAGTTCTGACCCGCGATTGGGGCATGCGCCCGGGTAGCCCGCCAGCCGCGCAAGAGCATCATGGCCCGAAAATGCTCTGGCACGGCCGTGTCTATGAAAACTTCCGTAACGACATTCTCGATGCCATACCCCACCAAGTGAAGCAAAACGGCGAGAGCATATCCCCGCTGCGACGCAATCAGTTCGGTTTCAACGTCTCCGGCCCTGTGCTCATCCCGCACCTGCTCAAGAATCCCAAGAATACGTTCTTCGCGCTGTCCTATGAGGGCGTTCGCGAGCGCATCTCACGCGCCTCTCTGCACACCATCCCCACCGTCCCTGAACGCAGCGGCGACTTCTCGCAAACCGTGGACCAGGCCGGCAACCTGCTGCCCATCTACGATCCGGCCACTACCTCCCCGAATCCCGCTTACGATCCCAGCCTGCCGGTCTCCACCAGCAATCTTCAGTACCTGCGCTCTCCCTTTCCTGCAAACCGCATTTCTGTAGACCGCCTGGCCCCGAACGTTCAACAAGCTCTATCCCTGTATCCTGCACCCAACACGGATATCGGCCCCTTTTTCCAGAACAACTACTTCGTCAACGCGCCGGAGACCGACACCGCAGACGGAATCATTGCCAAGCTTGAACACCAATTCGGCGAGCGGCATCGGGTTACCTCTGTCACCACCATTTCCAGGGGGTTCCTTAGCTCCGCAAAATACTTCCCCAACCTCGCCAGCCCGACCGCGCCCGATCAGCATTTCTCCACTCGGCGCACGGAGCTCGATTACGTTTTTACCGCCAACCCCAAGACCGTCAACTCGGCCAGTTTTACCGCGGTCTCCGACGCAGCACAGGCTGGCGATGCTTCTCAGTCCCCCTTCCCCAGCTATCAGCTCCTCGGCAACTATCTCTCGATGGGCACCGCTTATCCCAACTCGCGCAACGCTCGCAACACCTTTGAGGTTCGCGATGGGGTGTCGACTCGAAAGGGCAAACATTCTCTCGGGCTAACGTTTCAGGCCGATCACTATCAAGTAAATTCGTTCAATCCGGCGTATCCCTCCGGCGATTTCCAGTTTGCCGCGGATATCACCAGCCTGCCGGGGATTATCGACACGGGCGATCCGTTCGCCAGCTTCCTTCTCGGCCTGCCGCAGTACGCGGAACGCACCATCACCACTGCGCCATCCTATTTCCGCGACTCGTACCAATCCATCGCCGGGAGTGACAAGTACGAATTCTCGAAAGACCTGACCATCAGCGCCGGTCTCAATCTTAGCCGCCGTACGCCGCGGGTGGAGAAGTACAATCGCCAGAGCACGATTGATCCATCCGTAATCGACCCCTCGAGCGGCCTGCCTGGTGCGCTCGTGTTTGCCGGTCTCAACGGGATCCCTCGCAGCCTGCGTGACAACAATATCGATCTCGACCCCAGCGCGGGCATTGCCTGGAACCCGCTCGGCGACGCCAAAACCGTAGTGCGCGCTTCCTTCAGCCGCTCGCACGGCCAGATTCCGGTTTACAACGGCCAGTGGGGCACGCAGGGATTCAATGCCCGCCAGACTTTCATTTCACCGAACACACAACTGAGTCCAGCGCTCGACCTGACTGCCGGCATACCCGCGTTCACTACACCGCTGCCGGACCTCAGCCCATCGGCGGCCGATGATACGGTGGCGGACTTCGTCGATCTGAGTGGGCGGGAGCCCGTCTATCAATCGGCTTCGCTTTCCGTGGAGCGCGAGATGCCGTTCTCCATTGTGCTTTCCGTGGGCACGAATTACAGTTACGACCGGGATATCCTGGTGGGCGACGGCGCCGCCAATCCCAACGCGATCAACCCCAGCTTCCTGAGCTATGGCGATGCGCTTTACAACCTGGCGTTCCGAAACACGCTGCAACCCTACCCGCAATACCAGGGCTTCGAGCTTTACGGTCTCTACCCTTGGGGCCGGTACCAGCGAAACTCCGGCTTCGTGCGAGTGGAGAAACGCGCGTCCTTCGGCCTTTCGTTCATTGCCTACTATGAGTTTTCCAAGCAACTCGACGATTACTCGGGCCCCTACGGGAACCAGGACTTCTTCAACCCTCGCAACGACTGGGGGCTCACGTCTTATAATACGCCGCAGTATTTGCAGCTCAGCTACATCTATGAGCTGCCGTTCGGCTCCGGCGAGCCGCCGTTCCAATTCTTGGGCTGGGGGAGGCGGCTGGTCAGTGACTGGTCGATCAGCGGCACGGCCTACTGGAATGACGGCACACCGCTGGCACTTCATCCCGAATTCAACAACACCGGAAGCCTGCTTTCCACACTCAATGTAAACGTAGTGCCCGGCGTGGACCCGCACGTGGCCAATCCAGGGCCGTCTCTGTGGTTCAACCCGGCCGCCTTCGATCAGCCGGCGGACTTCACCCTGGGGGACGGGCCCCGGACCGAGCCGGACCTGTTGGGCCCAGGTTATAATTCAATGGACCTCAGCTTGAACAAGCGCTTCCCCGTCGGCGGCGACCGCGCCCTCGAGTTCAGCGCTACCGCGATTGACATGCTCAATCATGCGAACTGGAACTATCCCGATCCCAACATCGGTCCAGCCAGCGCGCCCAATGTGGACGCTGGCAAGATCATCGGCTCCCATGGCGGACGCGTAATCCAGCTTGGGCTGAAGTTCAGCTTCTGATGCCGCGACCCTGCTCCGCACTCCCGGCCGTTCTTTTCGCCGTTTGCACCTTCACCACCCTTCACGCGCAAACGGCCAGCGTCTCGATTCCCGCCTGGATTGAGACGAACAACTGCGCGCTCCCTCCCAAGTTCGAAGCTGCGCTCAACGGCAAACCGGTGCCCGTCACCGCGCAGTTGGGTCCAAGCAGCGACCAGGTCATCCTGGTCGTGTTGGATCTAACTGGGGATCTGTCGCTCATCGAGGCCGCCAAGCAGGCACTGATTGCCGAAATCTCCAAGCTGCCCCACAACGCGTGGGTGGGGCTGCTGCGTACCCAGGACGGTCTGCATGTACTGGCCGACCCCGGCACAGACCGCCAACCGTTGATCGACGCAATCCGGTCCCTGTCCAACAGCAGCGAACCGGGATTGCTCGAGACCGTTCATTCGGCTCTTTCGCTGGCGGATGCCATCCTGCGCAAGTCCCCGGTGCGCGTCTCGGTCCTGTATATCACCGACGGCAGCATCTACAGTTACCGCGAAGACTACTCGAACCCCGTCATCAACGGGAGCGATCCACACGATCTCAGCCGGCGCTTTCCCGAGGCGCTGATTACCGAGAAGATTTCCAAACTGGTGGAGGACAGCGGCTCGCTGCAGGCGCCGCTCTTTGTCGTTCATCTCAATCACCGCAGGGACCGGCTCAACGTAGCCTATGAGAATGGCCTGGAGACTCTCGCCGATGCCACGGGCGGCAAGAGTGATGTTTGCCGCTCGGTGGCGGAGATCCCGGAAGCGGTCGCCGCTATGATGGCGCGCATTTCGAGCGCCTGGAGGCTTACCCTGGCGGTCCCGGCCAAGATTCACAACCACTTCCAAATTCATTTGACTGCTCCGTGCGGCGACGGAGACCTGCGCATCTCGTGGCGCACTCGCTTCCACGCCAAGGAGGGATAAGATGACGCGGCTGGGACGTCTGGAATTCGCTCTCCTGCTGACTCTTGGCGTTGCCCTGGTTGCCTCGGCGGGTATCATCCTTCGCCAGTCCTGGCGACTCGCCGCCCTTGAGCGGCAGCAGGCCGCCGACCTCCAATCTCTGCGCGCCCTTCGGGAGGCTCTCCGCCAACCCGAGCTCCAGAAGACTCCTGCCGAAGCCGAGAGCCCGACTCCGCCGGGCGCTTATCAAGCCACACTCGCCACGCGCGATGTGACCATCGAGCGGCTCAACCGCGAGCTGGGCGAAGCGCAAGCTAACATCAAGGAGCTCCAGGCGCAACTTTCGAATTCCAGCGACGAACGCGAGAAGACACTCGCCAGCGCCAACGAACGCCATCAAAAAGAGCGAGAGGATTGGCAGAGCCAGCTCGATGCCTTGAAGCAGCAACTCGACTCCGCCCAGGCCGAGTCACAAGCTTCCCGCCAACGTCTCGCCGCTCTGGAAGCGGATAACGCCAAGTTGAAGAGCGATAACGGCGAGGGCTCCGCCCGCGCTGCCGAATTCGGGCGCGTGGTAGCCAACCTGCAAGACCTGGATCGCCGCCGCGATGCTTACCTGACTTCCATCATGCGCCGCTACCGTGACATCACCAGCCAATTCCGGGCCACGAGCGGCATGCTGGATTCCAGCCGCGACCCAAACTCCAGCGCTCTCAGCGCCGCGGCACTGACCCGCATCCAAAACGCCGTTTCCCTCGCCGACGATGACCTCCGCCAATTGAGCGAGCTGAACGCCCAGGCACGCCAACTGGAAAAGAAGCTGGTGAAAAAGTAGCCGGCCCAGCGCCGCTTTTCGTCGGAGACGATGAACGTGCTCCCGGCGGCGGCCAGAAAAAACATAGTCGCCCCCAGGGGGCGAGATTTCCATTTCTCTCATGCGTCTCGTTTTTCTTGAAGCGTTCCGGCTCCGCAGCGGCTTATTCCAATGTTTTCAAGTTGTTAGAAGATTCCAGGGCTTATACGCGAAAACGCATGAGTGTATCATTATGACACACTCGGCGGGTTGCGCGCTTAGTCATAGGCTACATATATAGCCTCTACTCCGCCCCGCCGGCGCCCCCACGCGCCGGTTTCCGCTCCTTCTTGTTGCCGGCGCCAGGCAGCGAAGCCGTCTCCCCTCCGCGACAAGATATAGGCAAGTTTAAGAAATGTGGGATGAGCACTTGTTCCTTACCCGCCAGCGTCGCAAACAGCGGGGCGTAGAGTTCGAGCATGTCCGCCGCCCTTGGACTCGGTTTCTGCTGGGAGATCGGAAACTCATGCGCGATCATCCGGGGCAGCAGTGCGAATTGGAGGCGTTGTTTCAGTTGCCCCTCGAACCTGCCCTGCAAGGGCGCCATACTGTAGCCGTGGGCACCGCCCCCGGAAGACTAACCCGCAAACCCACCCACCCTGAAAGGCGGTATGCGGTGAAGCCGAGCTCATCAAGCCTTTCCTCCTGCCCGGCCAAAGCTCGAAGGGCGAGCGGGTCCCGTAGCGGACAGCCACGGCGGGCGTTTGGTCTCGCCGTGCGCTTTTTGCGCGTGGCTCCCGTTTCGCCGGCTGGCTGGCCGTCCGCAACCCTAATCGCGCGTGTGATGGCCCGCGGAGTGCGTTTCCACGCGCCGATGTACCCCCGTCTTTACAGGCTGCGGAAAAACTCGTAGGCGCTGTCATTCTGAGGAGCCGCAGGCGACGAAGAATCTCGTATGTTTATGAAAACACGCAGAGCGAGATTCTTCGCTTCGCTCAGAATGACAGCAGGGAAGCGTTTTTCCGCAGCCTGTTTAACCGCACACGTCCCGTCGGGCGGGATGTACACGCCAGCCGCGCTACCTCAGGTGGTCTGAGAGGCGCCGGAGAGTCGTGAGAAGTCAACCCGCAACAGGAGGTCCTGCTCCGGACATTGCATTTCAAGGTACATCGCATCCGCGCTCACGCGCCGGAAGATTTGCGTGCAGTGGATGTCCTGCCATTCCAGAGCGAGGGTGTCATCATCGCGGAGGATACCCGTGGCTTGCAGGAAGTTGCCGGAGCTCTCAAACCAGTAATACCGATACCGCCCGAGTTTGTTGTCCCAGGCGAAGATGGCATGCGCCTCGGCGATCATCTCCCCGGTAGCCTTCTCGAGCGCCTGGTAGTCGAAGGTGAGGTAGGTGGCGTTGAAGAGATAGCGCAGCGATCCAATTCCCCGGATCGTCTTTGTGGTGTGGCCGTGTTGAGTTACTGTGTAGTCCAGCCCCCACTCACCTACCATGAAGCTCAAGGCGCGCATCGGCGCGCCTGTTTCAGTTGCCAAGGTCGGCCTCCTCTCGGTTCCCGCCTGGGGCGCATCCCGCCAATGAAGCGCCCGTCTTTTTCTGGAGTGCGACGGCTTGCCGCCGCTTTCCTCCGCGAGCTTGCTCGCGGCATGATTAAGCTGCCGTAGCGCTGACCCCGCATCGCGGGGTCAGCACGATCGGAAGGCAAGAAAATGCCGCGGGATCGCTTCCGGGAAGGTGGCGAATCGTGAGCGTGCTTGGCAAGACGCGCGGGGGCATAGCGGGGGATATTATACGCCAAGATAGTCCCCATCGCTGGTAACTAACGTGGCTTTACGGGCTTGGGTGAGGGCGGCGGCGAAGCAGTCCGCGTAAGGGAGGTTGTGCGCGGCCTTGAGGCTCGCCGTCAGCCGGATGAACTCCATATCCACCTACCGGTTCTGGCGGCCGAAGAACCCTTGGAATCAGCTCTCCAGGCCAAGAACAGTTAGAAAGCGGACCTACAACTGAGAACTCGATGCGGCTACTCATTGTAAGTCATTGAAAAAAAGGAGAAAATAATTATTGACAACAAGTAACTCAAGTTATATGATGTGCATCTACTAAGGTTGAAGAAAGAAAACTCAAGGAGGTAAGTGACAATGGCTATCGTGAGATTTGAACCCTTCCGAGATCTTCTGACGAGTCAGAGGGAATATGTCCGTCTGCTCAAAGAAGCTTTTTCGCCCATGTCCGGTGAGACCGAAGTCTCGACACGCGCGTGGGCTCCTCCGGTCGACATTTACGAGACCGAGGACGCCATCGTGCTGAAGGCGGAGCTGCCCGGGATCGATCCGAAGGACGTGGAAGTCCGGGTTGAGGACAACACACTCTATCTGAAAGGCGAACGCAATTACGAAAAAGAGGTCAATGAGCAGAACTACCACCGCATTGAGCGGTCGTATGGATCCTTTGCTCGGAGCTTCTCGCTCCCCAATTCGATCAGCGCCGAGAAAGTGAAGGCTGAGTACAAGGATGGCTTGTTGACCTTGACGATGCCGAAGCGCGAAGAGGCGAAGCCGAAGACCATCAAGATCGACGTGACCAAGAGCTAA
>JBEKIZ010000081.1:0-23569 GCA_050011515.1 Terriglobia bacterium
GCCAAGATCTGAGCCGGAAGCGGGGTCCCTCCTCCTGAAGAGAAAAATCCCAACTGGAGAAGAATAACGCTTCACAGCTACGGTTTTGGAGGCGTGATTCAAAGGATTGGCCGGTTAATTTGGCCTATGCGGAGAAGTGCACCTGATCACTGAATGCGGGGGAAGGCGAGATCAGTTGCGTATAGGCGGATTGGGAACGGGAAACACCCTTCCTGGGGAGTAGGGGACCGCCAGGGTCCAACGGCCCTTTGCAGCAATAGCCTCAGAGCATCAGCAGCGTAAGAATCGAATTGGCAATAAGACGCAGACTCTAAAGCCAGGTTCAACCCGAATTCGGAAGTTGGCAGCCGCCGTTCGAGCCGAATCACTTGATTCGAGGCCCGTCTGACGCAGATACCGGAGGAACAAAATAGTGCGGGGCCGGGCGTAGGGGCACAGCGCGCTGTGCCCCTACAAGATGCACATCGCACCCACGCTAACTTCCGAATTCGGGTTCAAGGCGGCAGCGGTCTTCCTGCATGGAATTCGGAGCATCAGTCGCCGAACCTATACGTTAACAGCGAGAGGACGTTTATCATATCAAGAGCCGCAGAGTTTGAAAGGCACAAACTCTGCGCTACGCACTCCAAGGCGCCGGTTGCCACGGCAGATGGAGGCACCGCGCCCCCAAAACTAAATGCCACAATTAGTGCTAGACAGACGCCCGCTAGTAAGCTACAATACTAGCGTATGTTTATGGTGGGGAACATCCCGCAAGAACCCAACCCGACTCTTGGCGGGGAAAAGCGCCCGCTTAGGCTGTAGCGCGGACCTCCGCTTTTGAGGTCCGCGGCTCTGAAGCTTGTTACGGGGCGCTATTCAAAATGGTACACGGCGGAAGGTGCTCACGGGGCTCAAACAGAAGGCGGCAGCGCGGTCGCCGGATAAGGGCCGCGGACCTCAAAAACGGAGGTCCGCGCTACTTTCAACTGCGGGCGGCAATTCGAGAAGAATTCTCTTTTTGAACGAACGAAGCTGGAATGTTATTGAAAACAAAGGACCGCCGTGGAAAACTCTTGGGCGAAGCTGGAATGTTTATGAAAACACAGGTACTTAGCCCGTTAAAGCCGGAATGTTGCAGAAAATAAAAGGGTTAATATTCATCACGCTAAGAGGGAAATGGCGACCAGAGACAGTTTATCCAGGCCGCTGCCTTGGAGTGCGACAGGGCGGTCACCGGATAAGAGCCGCGGACCTCAAAAATGGAGGTCCGCGCTACCCCACTTTCCACACCGGGCGGCAATTCGAAAAGAATTCTTTTTTTGAACGAGCGAAGCTGGAATGTTGTTGAAAACAAAGGACCGCTGTGGAAAACTTTTGGGCGAAGCCGGAATCTTTATGAAAACACAGGTACTTAGCCCGTTGAAACCGGAATGTTGCAGAAAATAAAAGGGTTAATCTTCGTCACGGTAAGAGGGGAACGGCGGTTACAGACAATGTGTCCAGGCCGCTGCCTTGGAGTGCGGCAGCGGAGCTTGCGAAGCTGCCGCCCTGAACCTCGTGTGCCAGCGCCTCCGCAGCATTGCGTCCACCCGGAGACAATCCTCGTCCGTTGCGGCGCCTCATCTTGAGTCGAGGGTCGAGGAGTCCAAGGTCGAGAGGTCGGAAACTCCTTGACCCTCGACACTCGACCCCTTGACCGCACCCGGTACGGTTGATCCGCCGTTCGGCTCTACAAATGGGACTCCGGACTCTAGTCCCGAATTCCAACATACCACAACGTGGTAATAACCATTTCGCGCAGGGAGTGCAGAGTGCGCAAGTAGGAATCGGCTTCGATGGGACTGTCGGGAGCCGGTGAGGCGTAGGCGGTAACACCTAGAGACCGAAACATCAGTTTGATTCGGTAAAGATGGAAGCCATCGCTTACCGCGATGCAAGTGTGCATTTGGCGCTGCCTGAGCAGGATCGTTACGGCTTTGACACTCTCATAGGTGGTCAGGCTGCGCATGTCCACCAGGATCTTGGCCTCGGCCACACCCTGCTGGATCAGGTAGTCACGCCCCACGCCGGCCTCCGTATATTGCGGGTCGCCTCCACTGCCCCCGGTGGTGATGACCAACGGCGCGAGGCTGTGCTCCTCGAGGTCAAAGGCGTGATCCAGGCGGGCCTTAAGAACAGGGGAAGGCGCGCCGTTATACTCCGCGGCCCCGAAGATGACGAGGGCATCGGCCGGCGTTGCTTCATCTCGTGCGGCTTGTTCGCGGATGGCAAGATAAAGCGACCTCTCCGCATAGACGAGGACAAACAAGGCCAGCAGCAGTCCGATGAAAACTCCTTGGCGAAAACGCAGGTAAATCAGCCCAGGAACTCCTTTAGTTCAGACTCCGATACACCGCCGGGTCGAACGATACGCACCCGCTCGCCCGTCAAGTCTACCACCGTGGAGGCGAGCTGTCCTTCTGTGGGGCCTCCGTCCAGGATGAGGGGCAGAAGATCGCCGATCTGCCTGTCCACTTCCTGCGCCGTGGAGCAACCGGCCAATTCCGAAAGGTTGGCGCTGGTTCCCGTCAAAGGCCGCGCGCAAGCCTCAATCAGCGCCGTGGCCAGTAGCGCGCGCGGCCACCGCAGCCCCACCTTGCCGGTGTTGGCAGTGACTTTCAGCGGGATCTGACGCGAGGCGGGCACCACGAGCGTCAGGGGACCAGGCCAGAACCTCTTCGCCAGCGTGAAGAAAAGCTGCGGCGGGTCATGGGTAAGATCCGCAGCTTGATCGATAGAGGCCACCAAAAGGGGAAGGGGCCGGTCAGCCATTCGCCGTTTGATCCGGAACACCTCACTCACCGCAGCCAAGTTGAAAGGATCAGCGCCCAGACCGTAAAAGGTGTCCGTGGGAAAGGCAATGACCTTGCCGGAAATAATCATGCGCACCGCATATTCCAGCAGGAATCCCAGTCTTGCTTGCTCTACTTTGATTAATTCAGCCATGTGCTTTGCCGTGCGAGCGCGTTCGGGCAGGATGCTGGGAATGTCCCGTCCTGCAACAAATTGTAGGGGCAGGGTCCTCGCCCGCGTGGAGTTGGCTCAACTTGGCATTTGTGCTTTTCAGAAGCTGGGCCAAGTTGTGCCCCCGTCTAGCCGGGGCCTCTTCGGCTTCTGCTGGAACCTGCTAAAGCCTCGCGGCTGACCGTAACATAAGCTCTTCAAAGGGTCAAGAGACTGCTCGCACATAAATGCTTATTCTCTTCCCTGCCCTATTCGAGACGACAACTAATCACCCAGTCCCCGTCAGGAGGTGAAAGCGGAGTCTAGCCGTCTTCGTGCAGCGAGTTGCCCGAGTGGATGCGAGCTTGCGGCGTCCCGCTGCTGAAGCAAACGAAATTGCGCTTGACTTACGTCGATCGTATGGGTAAGAATGGCCAAACCACCGCAATTATAGTGGGCTCATTATTCTAATCCGAAACGGGGGTGTGGATCGGTTGGCTGAAGTAAGACTTCAGGACGGAGAGTCCTTGGAAAACGCGCTTCGCCGCTTCAAACGTAAGGTTCAGCAGGAAGACATCATAAAGGAAATCAAAAGACATTCTTTCTACTTGAAACCTGGTGAGAAAAAGCGAGTCAAGGCTGCCTTGGCTCGTAAGAGGGCACGCAAGAAGGCTAGACACGAACAGGATTAGGGATCGAGAAGCAGCGGGAGAGTGGGAACCACATAAGCCTCGCGGTGTTCAACCACTTCGCAACTTATAACGGGTGGGGCCCTGTTCGAGCGGGGGAGTACGGCTATGGAATACCGGGATAGGGTCCTGAAGTGCATGGACTGCGGCGCGGAGTTCGTTTTCACTGCCGGGGAGCAGCTTTTCTTCGCTGACAAGGGTTTTAAGAACGAGCCAAAACGTTGCAAGCCTTGTAAGTTAAAGCGGAGTCAAGTACTGAGCGGGCAGAGCTACCATCGGGCCGAAACCACGACCACCTGCACCCAGTGTGGGAAAGAGACGACCGTGCCCTTTAAGCCGACTCAGGGGCGCCCGGTCTACTGTCGGGAGTGTTTTCAGCAGCGGCGGACCTCCGCCAGCCCGGCTTAATCTCACCTCAAACACTTCCAGCCTGGCAAACTCGGGGTGGGGTGTGTCCGATTTGGGAGCTCGAGCACGTTGCAAGAAAAGCCGTTCTAACGCCACTCTGAAGAACGGCCGGCGACGCTAGTCAGACTAGAGCTTTCCGCGCTCAGCTACCATCCCTTAGCCTTGATGGGTTTTTGCCATGCCCACATTCCAGCTTCTCAATTTCGGTTGCCGCGCGAGCCAGGCGGACGGTGCTGCAATCAAGAAGCAGTTGCTCGAATCGGGCCTCCAAGAGGTAGAGGAGATTTCTGCCAGCCAAGTGGCGATTCTGAACACCTGCACCGTCACCGCCAGGGCGGATGCCGAAGCCCGGCAACTGGTCCGCCGCATCCACCGGGCCAACCCTCTGTGCCGGATTCTGGTCACCGGCTGTTATGCGCAGCGTTCGCCGGCGGAAATCGCCCAACTTGGCGGTGTCGTCTGGGTGGTTGGGAATTCCCACAAGCACCTCATTGCGGACCTGCTGAGGTCGAGCCTGCAAACCGGCGACCGAGGGCCGGAGAGTGAACCCGGTTATCAGGAGTCAGGAGCGAGAAGCCGGAAGTCAGAAGCCCTGGGACGAAGCCAGTTGGTGCAAATTCAGCAACCTGGAGCCAGGGCAGCGAGTTCCAATGGGACGGCAGAGCGTTATCATTTTCCGGAGGGAGAACCACCGACTGTCCTGGTGGGAGAGATTGCCGACGAATTCCACTTTGCTCCCGTATTCCCGGACGACCGCACTCGTCCCACGCTCAAGATTCAGGACGGCTGCAACGCGCGTTGCGCCTTTTGCGTGATTCCATCCGTCCGTGGCCGCAGCCGCAGCCTCGCCCCCGCGCGGGTTGTCGAGCAGGTCCGCGAATTGGAGCAGAGAGCATACAAGGAAATAGTTCTTTCCGGGATCAACCTGGGAAGCTATGGGCGCGACATTGACCGTGGCATTACTTTTCTCAGTCTTCTCGAGAGGTTGTTGGAGGAGACTGCCATCGCGCGCCTGCGCATAAGCTCCATTGAGCCGATGGACGTCAGCTCCGCGCTCATCCGGCTGGTGGCCGAAGAGCCACGCATGGCGCAGCACTTCCACATCCCATTACAGAGCGGGTGCAGCGGGATTCTCCGTCTGATGAACAGGAGATACTGGCCCGCACAATACGCCGAGCGTATCCTTGCCATCCGCGAGCGCATCCCCAACGCCGGCATCGGCGCGGACGTGATGGTCGGCTTCCCCGGCGAGACGGACCAGGACCACGCCACGAGCGCCGCCTTCATCGAATCACTGCCCTTCACCTATCTGCACATTTTCCCGTATTCAGCTCGGCCACACACGCCCGCCGCAGCCTCACCGCACCAGGTGAACGGCCGGGTGGCCCGCGAGCGCGCCCAGGAAATCCGCTCTTTGCTCACTCGCAAGCGCCAGACTTTTCTTCAAGCACAAGTCGGCCGTAAGCTCTCGGTCGTCACGCTCGACGAATCCGAAACCAGTGAGCGCCTGGCGCTCAGCAGCAATTACCTGAAGATTGTCCTGCCCGGCTCGAACCTCCCGCCCAACACGCTGCTCGATATCCAAGTGGGACGAGTTCATGAAGGCCTGCTTTTCGGCTTCCCTGCCTAGCCCAGGCTGGATTCCTCGCGCCGAATTCGGGGTTCAATGCCGCACAATGGGCGGGTTTTTGGCCACTTTTTTGGCTTTGATTGGGGTTCGTTTGCACTCAAAAGCCAGTTCGTTTTTGGCCCCTGAAAACGATAACTCCTTTGTTTTCATCACATTCTTAGGTTCGTTCCCACTATTTAGTATCTTTTTTCTGTTTTCTGCGCATTTTCCTCTGCCGCCGCGCCGATTTGCAACCCCCTTCGCGCGCTCGCTGGCAAGTCTTCTCATGGGACCACTAACATAGGCTACTACGTGTCAGTTCTCCTGTCAAGAAGAAAGTGCAGGAGGCGGAAGGGCAGGCGCCGGGTGTCAGGCGCTCGCACAAACCTCTTCTTGAATCATTCCCCCGCTCGAATTACACTTCTGTCACTCAGTTTTCTGGAGAACGGAGTTGCACCTTGTCCGCCTCGTTTCAGGAATTCTCAGAGAAATTGCAAAAGCTCATCGGCAAATTCCAGGCTGAGAAGGACTACTACCTTTCTGGTGATTATCTCGAGGCCCAGGCGCGCGTTGACTTCGTCACGCCGCTTTTCAAAGCGCTGGGCTGGGACGTGGAGAACGAGGCCGGCCTCGCGCATCACCGGCGCGAAGTGATCGTCGAGCGCGGCGAGAGCGAGACTACCGGGCGGCCCGACTACAATTTCCGCATCGGCGGACAAACCAAGTTTTTTGTGGAGGCCAAAGCGCCCTCCGAAGCCCTAAGCAATCCCCACCATATCTTGCAGGCCAAGGGCTACGTCTGGAACACCCGGCAAGTCTTCTTCGTGATTCTCACTGACTTCGTGGAATTCCGGTTCTACGACGCTTCCCGGCAACCGGATGAGCGCAACCCCGACGAGGGTTTGCTGCTCGATCTGAAGTACGGCGATTATCTCTCCAGCCTCGAGAAGCTCTGGGAATATTCCAAGGAACGTGTGGCCGCCGGATCGCTTGACGCGCTTTTGCCCAAGGCCCGCCGCGCGCCGCACCTGCGCAAGCAGGTGGACGATGTTTTCCTCGACGAGATGACCGGCTGGCGCGAGGAACTGGCCAAGGACATTCACAAGCGCAATCCCGCGCTTACCGCCAAGCAATTGAACGAAGTCGTGCAACGATTGCTCGACCGCGTTGTCTTCATCCGCATCGCGGAAGACCGCCACGTGATGGAAAAGCGGCAGCTCGCCGAGGTGGTGGAGGAATGGGAAACCCACGGCGGCAAGTTCCCCATCTTCGACTGGCTCAACGACCTCTTCCACAAAATCAACGAGGATTTTAACGGCGAGATCTTCAAGCCCCACCTTTCGGAAGAAATCCAAATCGATTCGGAAATCCTGGCGCGTATTATCAAACGGCTCTACCCGCCCCAAAGCCCTTACCGCTTTGACGTGATCGGCGTCGAGCTCCTGGGCTCCATTTACGAGCGCTACCTCGGCAACACCATCCGCCTCACGCCCAAGCAGGTGCGCGTGGAGGAAAAGCCGGAAGTCCGCAAGGCAGGCGGGGTCTATTACACGCCGAAATACATCGTGGACTACATCGTGAAGAACACGGTGGGAAAGGTGATCGAAGGCAAGACGCCCAAACAGATTGAGAAGATTCGCATTCTCGACCCCGCCTGTGGCTCAGGATCGTTCCTGATTGGGGCCTTCCAGTACCTCATCGACTACCACACCCAATGGTATTTGGAGCATCCCGAGCAGGAAGTACGCCATGCCCATCCTTCTCTTGACTTCATGCGCGAGGTGCACACCGATCCCGACGGCTCGAAGCGCCTCTCGGTCTATCGCAAAGCGAAGATTCTGCGCAACAACCTCTTTGGCGTGGATATTGACCCGCAGGCCGTCGAGATCACCATGATGAGCCTGTACCTCAAGGCTCTGGAAGGCGAGCAGTCGCAACTCCCGCCCAAGCAACACCTCCTGCCGGAACTGAAATACAACATCCAGTGCGGCAACTCCCTGATCGGCCCGGATATCTATGACCAGGGCGTCCTGTTCGCCGAAGAAGAGAAAGACCGGATCAACGCCTTTGATTGGAATTACATCCCGAGCGTCGCGGCGGGTGGGGTCTACCCCGCCGGACGGGACCCGCGGGTAGGGGAGGGCTCGGCCCTCCCGAAAGCGAGCGGGAGCCCAGAGGGCTCCCCTACCAGAGCCCGTCGTGAGCGAACCAGCCCCGGCGCCCCCGCCCCCTCTATCGGCCAAGTCACGAAGGACGGCGGGTTTGATGTGGTCATCGGCAACCCGCCGTACATCCGCATCCAGGCGATGAAGGAATGGGCGCCAGTCGAAGTCGAGTTCTATAAGGACCACTACAAGGCCGCGAGTTCCGGCAATTACGACATTTACGTGGTGTTCGTTGAAAAAGGGCTGAGGCTCCTTAACGAGCACGGAAAGCTCGGTTTCATCTGCCCGCATAAGTTCTTCAATGCCCAATATGGCGCGCCTCTTCGCAAGCTGCTATCGGAAGGAAAGAACCTCTCGCACGTCGCCCACTTCGGCGATCAGCAAGTCTTCGAGGGTGCGACGACATATACGTGTTTGTTGTTCCTCGAAAAAGCTGGAAGCAAACAATTGCAGATTGAAAAAGTGAATGACCTCGAGGCTTGGCGCGCCACGGGTGAAGCCACCGAGGGCAAGATTCCCGCGGCGGCTATCACTGGCTCAGAGTGGAGCTTCAAGGTTGGCGCAGGCACGGAACTGTTTGAGAAGCTAGCGCAAATGAAGGTTAAGCTCGCTGATGTTGCAGCGCGGATATATCAAGGCCCAATCACGAGCGCTGACACGGTGTACCTCTTCAAGGACTTTGAGCAGGGCAAGAAAAAGGGCAACACAAAGGTACTCTCGCCGGAACTAAATGAATGGGTTGAAATCGAATCGGGCCTTCTCAAGCCGGTAGTGCGCAGCGGAAGCATTAACAGGCATTCAGCGCAACCAACTGCGCTTGTCCTTTTCCCCTATGAGGTCAAGGACTGCTCAGCACGGCTTCTGACACCAGCCGAAATGGAGCGAGACTACCCTATGGGGTGGGATTACTTGAATCGAAACCGAAGGCTCCTGGAGAATCGTGAAAAGGGCAAGTTTAAGGATGCAGAGTGGTATCGTTTTGGCCGCACGCAGAACCTTGGCATGTGGGAACAACCGAAGCTAATGGTGCCTTACATGGTTACGCAACTCGCTGCGTACCTCGACCGCACAGACGGATTCTACTTTATCAATGTGACCACGGGTGGATATGGAGTCACCTCAGCGGACCCAACGATCAGTCTTCCCTACCTTTGCGGCGTGCTGAATTCGAGACTCCTGGATTTCTATTTCAAAAGCGTCACGACCCCTTTCCACGGAGGGTATTTTGCTGCCAACAAGCAATACATCGAACGGCTTCCCATCCGCCCCATCGACTTCTCTGATCCTGCCGACAAGGCCCGGCACGACAAGATGGTGGCACTCGTTGACCGGATGCTGGCATTGAACAAGCAAAAGCATTCCGGCAAGCTTGCGCCTTCGCAAGTTGACCGCGTCGACCGAGAAATCGCCGCCACTGACCCCGAAATTGACGACTTGGTTTACAATCTCTACGGCATCACAGACGAAGAGAGAAGGATCGTCGAGGAAGGCTAGGGGAGCACGATGTCATACAGTATCTTCCTGAGCCATAGCTCGTCGGACGCGAGATGGGTGAAGTTGATTAAGGATAACGCGCAGCAGGTGGGACTAGACGTCTATTTATACGAGCACGACCCACAGCCGGGCCGGCTGGTGGCCGAAAAGGTCCAGGACGCGATCAAGGCTTGCGACGCGCTGGTGGTCTTGCTTACGGAGAATAGCGAGGTGTCGTCTTACGTTCATCAGGAAGTCGGATATGCGAGCGCTTTGAAGAAGGTAGTCGTTCCTCTGGTTCAACCCGGTATAGGTCAGGACAAGTTGGCCATGCTGCAAGGGGTCGAGTATATACAATTTGACTTTCAGAACCCCCAGCCTGGCCTCGCAACGCTCCTGGACTACCTTCAAACGGCCAAGCTTGGCAAGGACGAGAGTCAGGCGCTGCTAGCCGTCGGGGCCCTCGTGGAAACGGCGGCCCGTGCAAAGCTCAGCCCCGCCGAGGTGGAGATTCTGCGGAATGTGCCCAGTGACGGCACGATAGCGCTCTTGGATTTCGAGCAAGGCACCTTTCTCCACCTCGGCCCCAAGGTGCTCCCTGGCGGGAATGACTACGACCCAGCCGCAGCCGCCCACTATCTGGACGCGCTTGAGTCCCTACAAGATCGCGGCCTCCTGAGGCACGAGGGAGGCGTCCTTTATAGGTTGACAGGCAGGGGCTTTGACCTGCGGAAAGGCCTTCTCGAAGACCAGTCCGCTTAGTAGAACTGGCCCGCACGAGCTCGCGTTTTCCGAACTCGACCGACCGGAGCGCGAAATCGCCTCCACCGACGCCAAAATTGACGATGTCGTTTACGAGCTGTATGGTATCAGAGACGAAGAGCGTAGAATCATCGAGGGCGCATGAAACGCCCATTACCGAGGACCGGGCAGCAGGCCGAACGGGAATAAATTGCTTACGATTCGTTGCCCTCTGCCGCCGTCCCTCTGGGTGCTCGTCCCTTGTGAAATCTTTACCGACGAGGTTCTCGAAATGGCCTACAACATCACGGGTCCATTCTTGGCAGCCGCCGTCCTTTGCGTTTCGTAAACGCCCGCGAGCGAAGCCAGCTTGCTGCGAAGCTCCGGTTCGGTCCAATGGCCGTTTGAGAATTCGGCCAGCCGAAGCTCGATTTCACCAGCCAGCTCGATCGCGGCTCGGTTCCCGCTTCGCTCGATGCCACAGGCTACGGGGACGAACCCGTCCTCAAACTCGGCCAGCGATATGTCGTCGCTAAGGTAACGGACTAGTGAAGCGCGGATTTCGAGGTCAATTCCACTCGTCATGATTCAACCCACGGGTAAAGTTCGAGTGACGGCGGCCGAACTGCGCCGCATGTTCAAGCACTCGGACATTCCCGATCGGATCAGCTCCCGCGAACTCCGCCAGGTTCTTAGCCGAGACGACCACCCGGCGCCGCCCACATCGGGTCAGCCATTTTGCACCCGCAGTCAGATTCTCTCATTCTTCGACGTGGATGACAACAAGCTCGTCGTGCTGCACCAGTACAAACGACCCGATGGCAGTATCGGGGGTTCCGGAGAGTCCGACCCTAAACGGCTCTTGATCGGGCGGACGATTTACTTCGTTTGAAAGCGACCCCGTGGATACGCCCCCAGAATACTCGTCTTCCACGACGTTTGCGAAAGGCAATTGAAGAACCGCAGGTCTCCCGCCGGGCGGGACGGGACCTCCGCTACATGATTCGAGCGCATCTGAATCCCTGCTGGACAGACGGACCAGAATTGCTCAGAATATTCCCTAGCCCGGATTTCTCACCACGGGTCTGGAAGGGCGGGGCTTTAGCCCCGCCGTTACAAGCCCTTCCTGATTATTCCGGCGCCCCGTAAGAACGACCAAGCGTGGTGAGAAGTCCGGGCTAGCAACGCAACTCCCTGGTTTCGATGGCAGGGGAGGTGGGATGGTGAAACTTGAGCACTCCGCAAATCCCGGCGCAGGATAACATCCCCATCAGCGAGTACGTCAAAGGAAAATTCGTCCCGCTCTCACACCTGGCCCATGGCTGGGAGATTCACTCCATGCTCACGCTGACTCCTGCGGAGGAGCGGACCATGGTGCGAGAACCGGCTCAGGCAGTTCCGGCGGGCATCGCCGAGCGGATCGGCCCGCTTCGAGTCCTGATGGTTCCTTACATCGCTTGTATGGACTCCGGGGATGTGGTCTGCCCGGCTAAGCCCAGGGGTGAGACTCACACTGCCGCATGGGTTGAAACAAGCGAAAGGACCCATCTCCTCCTCGCCTGTCGGGAAGTGGACCCCCACGACACCGGGTTCGAGTTCCTAGCTAGTGTCGCCGAATTGCTGCGGCCACGTCTTAACGTTTCGGAACTCGCCGCCTACGATGAGCTCCTGGATGAGGAGCTTCGCCACGGAGTACGCGGCGAGATTGATGAAGAATCCCTGACCGCCAAGCAGGCACTGCTCGCCATCCGCCCCTGGCGCCGTAGTCGCCTTCAGTATGAGCCCTACCGGGACATCTCCCTGGTGAGCACGGTAGCTGAATACATGCACGGCTTGTGGCACGACGTCCAGATCCGGGTGGGACCCGAACACCTGCCCCTCCAACAGTTGCGCCGCCGTATGATCCTGATGTCCAACCTCTTTCCGCCCAACCCTGGCTATGCAGTGTTCGCCAAGGACTTGGAAGAGGAGCCGAAAACGGAAGAAAGAGCGGCCCAAACTGGAAACCAGAAACCAGAAACTGGAAAATAGAAACTGGAAATTGGAAATTAGAAATTGGAAACCCTGCTGATTGAAAGCATGGGCGTGGCTCTCTGCGCATTGCGGTCAGAGGGGAACAGTCAGCACCGGGCATGGACCCTTTTGGATGACGCGGTGGGTTGTGGAACCAAAGATGGCCAAGTCCAGAGCATTGCGGCCGCGCACTCCGAGGATGATGAGGTCCGTATCCGCTTCACGGGCGGAGCGGATGATCTCCTCGTAGGGCTTGCCGACTCGCAGACGGGGCTTAAGGAGATTGCTATTCCGGGCGGAGGGTGGGAGCAGGCCCTCGAGTTGCTGTACGACCTCGGACGTGACGGCGGTGAGATCCTTGTTGAGCGGGAAATCTTCCATGACGTGCAGCAACGTCAGTTCGGCTTTATACTCCTCAGCCAGGGAGAGCGCATAGAGTAAGGCCCGCTCGGAATAAGCCGAAAAATCCACCCCGAAGAGAATCTTTCGCAAATGCACCGGCTCGACACTGTCCCCCGGGGCCACAAATTCGTGCGCGGGTTTGCGCACTACCAGGACGGGACAGCGCGCTTTTCGCAGGACCTTTTCCGTGACCGAGCCGAGAAGGATGTGGTCCAGGCCGTGCCGACCGTGCGTACCCATCACGATCAGGTCCACGGCTCGCGTTTGGGCGAAGGCAAGGATTGTATCCGTCACATCACCTTCGTCCACGAAGCTCTCAATCTCGATTCCCTCACCACGGTGTTTCCGCACAAAATCCTTAAGTTGCTCGCGGGCAAAAACCGAGAGGCCCTGCGAAACCTTGTCGATCGCTTCCGCATCGATGTAGGAAGGATAGGCCGAGAATGCCAGGTGGAGAACGTGCTCGAGCAGCAGTTTACTCTTATAGCGCCCTGCCAGTGACTGCGCGTATTCAAAAGCCCTTGTCGAAAACTCTGAAAAATCCAGCGGGCAAAGGATGCGTTCCAGCTTCAAGGGGGCTCCTCACAAGATAAGATTCATGGTCGATTCCTTGCTTGCGGTCAGACTCCTCATAGGAACAGTTGCGGCGAACCCAAACTGGCTCGAACACTGCCCAGAGCCGATGGGGTGGCACGTGACATGCCAGGAATTCGACATTGTTGCGTGTAAAAGATACGCAATGATGCGGCCGATCTCTTCCTTTAAGATCAGGCCAATACAACCAGTTAGCTGCTAAGCGACCAATGGTCATGGCTACAAACAAGAAGGAGCGGATTGAGTCATTTGCCACAAGACCCCTGAGATTTCGCGCAACTTATTTGAATGCAAGGTGCTGGCGAGGTCGAGGAAACTGCTAACTTTTGTTATACTCGGCTGTTAAGAAATTAACAGATGTGCAAGCCTGGCATTTAGAGTGCTACATCAATCATGACGGTGCTGAAATCGGGGCAAAAACTGCGCCTCGACGAGACTACAGCACTTTTGGGAGGGTCTGATCTTTGAACATCATTCGGCCACTGTTACTATTGACTCTTGTAGCCTTCATCGCTGTCTCCATGGGGATGAGCAAGGCGCAATACGGCAAGAAGGAAGGCAAGCCTTGCACCTTCTGCCACCCACCCGGGAAGTTCAAGGAGCTTACCGACGCTGGAAAGTACTACAAGGAGCATAACCACTCGCTCGAGGGTTATAAGGCCGACGAGAAGAAGGGAAGTTAGTCGAGCAGCGGGTCGGGCCTAATTCGGCAGGCCCCTTCTCTCGTGCCTCAGAAAATCGCTTACGCAAAAACATGCCCGAAAACCAAGAAATTCCTGCTGGAAGGCCGGAACAGGCACGCGCTCGTGGCCTCTCGGGGCCGCTGGCGAATACCTTGCGTCCGATATTTTATCTCAGCCACAATCTGGTCAGTCGCCTTGGCGTGGTCCTGACGACCAGTTCCGGCGTGACTCTGGTACTGGCTTACTTTTTCCAGCTTTTTGGCATGGTCTACAACCCTTACGCCGGCATATTAGTTTTCCTTCTGTTGCCCGCGGTGTTTGTTGCCGGACTCCTCTTGATCCCACTCGGCATCTACCGCGATTTCCGCAGATACCGGCGACGCGGCACGCTACCCGTCACTTACCCTACCATCGACTTTCGCGACCCGCGCCTTAAGCGGACGGCGTGGTTCGTGGCGATTATGACCGCCCTCAATGTGCCTCTCTTCGCCGTCGCTACTTACCGCGGCACGCTCTATATGGATTCAGTGCAGTTCTGCGGGCAGACCTGTCACCAGGTGATGCAGCCCGAATACACAGCCTACCAGCGTTCCCCGCACGCGCGCGTGGCTTGTATCGAGTGCCATATTGGACCGGGGGCGCCGTGGTTTGTACGCTCGAAAATCTCTGGCAGCTACCAATTGCTGGCCGTGACCTTCAACCTCTATCCGCGCCCTATCCCCACGCCGGTTCACAACCTACGCCCCGCGCGCGAGACCTGCGAGGATTGCCATTGGCCGCAGAAGTTCTCGGGCGACAAGCTGGTGGTCAAAACCAGCTTCGACAACGATGAAAAGAACTCCGCCACCAAGACGGTTTTGTTGGTCCACATCGGCGGCCGCAGCCCGGATCGTCAACTGGTGGGGATTCACGGAAGGCACCTGGGCTTGGTGACTTACGAGGCGGCCGATGATAAGCGCCAGGTCATCCCCTCCGTCAATTATCAAAACCCCGATGGCTCTTTCACACAGTTTGTTTCCACGGAGGCAGCTCCGAACGGCTCAGCCCGTCACGAACGGCGCACCATGGATTGCATGGACTGTCACAATCGTCCCACACACACGTTCGACATGCCGGAATCAGCCGTCAACCGGGAGATGGCAACGGGGCGCATCAGTCCTTCTTTGCCTTTCGTCCACAAGTTCTCGGTTGAGCTTTTGAAGCAGAACTATTCCAGCAGGTTGGCGGCTCAGACCCAATTGCCGGAAGCTTTCCGCGCATACTACAAGGCGAATTATTCCTCGCTTTACAATTCGCAGCAGGCGCAGATTGAACAAGCAGCGGCCACGGTGCTAGATATTTTCAATGGCAACATATTCCCCGAGATGAATATTACCTGGGGAACTTACCCGAACAACCTGGGTCATACAGATTTCCCCGGGTGTTTCCGCTGCCACGATGGCAACCACAAATCGAAGACGGGAAGTGAAATCACGCAAGACTGCAACGCGTGCCATTCCCTCCTGGCCATGGACGAGGCGGACCCCAAGGTCCTGCACGAGCTTTACCCAAGCCAATAAACACTCTTGCCCTGCGAGGCAGAATTCGGGCATCATTACACCCGGCCTCCTGACCGATCGGAGGGCAGGCAAAAAAGAAGCGAGGACAATTCCAGAAGGAGAACATTCATGAGGCTTCTTAAGGTTCTGATCGCGATATCAATCTCTTGTGGTTTCCTGCTTACGCTGGCGACTGCGAAGCCGGAATACGCGAAGAAAGAAGGCAAGCCCTGCACATTCTGCCATGTCAAGATGGGCTCCAAAGAATTGATGGCCAAAGAATTGACCGACGCCGGCAAATACTATAAAGACCACAACCACTCTCTGGAAGGGTACAAGGCGCCGGAAAAGGAATAGCTTTCAGTCGCGAGGGCCCTTAATCGCATGTGAGGGGTACCCGGAATTAGCCGCGCCTCCTCCCTCCAAATGACAAGGCGGGCGTGCAACCGTGGCCGAGCTTCACCTGGTGAAGGGGGGCGGCTGGGCGAGGTCATGTCTGGTAGTGCAGCAGAAGGGTGCGGGATCGCCTCAGTGGAGATTCTTTCGTATCATCACAACAGCCGCTGAGTCTGATCCGTGGCCGGGGAAAGGTTCGTGCCCAGGGCTGACAGTCTGAGAGGAGAACGCCTGCTTGGAAACCGCTGACCCCACTCCGCGTGGAACCATTCAACCCGGCCGGCGCTGGGTCAATCTCCTTCTAGGGAGCGGTGTCGTAGCTTCGATCGTTTCCTTTATCTATCCTGCCATGCGATACATCATTCCCCCGCCCGTGGCAGAATCTCCCAGCCGTTTTGTGGTGGCGGCGAAGGTGGGCGAACTCAAGAACAACAGTGGAAAGATCTTCAAATTCGGTTCCAGGCCCGGACTGCTGGTTCGTCTGGCGGACGGCAGCTACCGGGCATTTTCGGCTGTGTGCACGCACTTGAACTGCACGGTGCAGTACCGATCCGACCTGCGAGAGATCTGGTGCGCGTGTCACAACGGACTCTACGATCTCGAGGGGCGCAATATCAGCGGCCCGCCGCCGCGTCCGCTCGAGATCTTTGATGTCCACATCCAGGGTGAGGACGTGGTGGTGACCCGCACCGCCTGACTATGGCCACTCTCTACCGCAGAACTCTGAACTGGCTCGACGAAAGGTTCGGCGCCGGAAGTGTGGAGGAGTTCTTACGCCACAAGACGGTTCCGGTGAATCGCCACATTATTTGGTACTACTTGGGTGGCATGACGCTGTTTCTCTTCATCATCCAGGTCCTGACCGGCATCCTGCTGCTGCTTTATTATCGGCCCACCCCCAACGATGCCTTCGAAAGCGTGCAATACATCATGACTCAGGTGCGCTTCGGCTGGCTCATCCGCTCCGTACATAGTTGGTCGGCGAACCTGATGATCTTCACCGCTTTCCTTCACATGTTCAGCGTCTATTTCCTGAAGGCTTATCGAAAGCCGCGAGAACTCACCTGGCTCAGCGGCATACTGCTGTTATTCATCCTTCTCGGTTTTGGCTTCAGCGGTTATCTCCTGCCCTGGAACACTCTGGCATTTTTTGCGACCAAAGTGGGAACCGAGATGGCAGGTTCGATTCCAGGTGTCGGGAAATGGCTTCTAGTCTTCCTGCGCGGCGGCCAGGAAGTGACCGGCGCAACCTTGACGCGATTCTTCGGGTTCCATGTTGCCGTGTTGCCGGGACTCGCCACCCTACTGCTCGCTATTCATTTATTGCTCGTGCAGCGATTGGGGATGAGCGTTCCACCGAGCGTCGAGCGCGCCATCGCTGAGGGACGCACACCGCAGCGTTCCATGCCTTTCTTCCCCAATTTCTTGCTTCGCGACATGATCGGCTGGTACGCGGCCTTGGGATTGCTGGGAGGGCTGGCCGCAATCTTCCCTTGGGAACTGGGAACCAAGGCCGACGCATTCGCTGCCGCTCCGGCGGGAATTCGGCCGGAGTGGTATTTTCTTTTCATGTTTCAAACCTTGAAGTATCTCCCTGCCAAAATCCTTTTCCTCGAGGGGGAATTTGCGGGCTTGCTGGGATTCGGTGCGGCGGCAGCGGTTTGGGTCTTGGTGCCCTTCCTGGACCGCCGGATCGGCTTCGGCCGCGTGACGCGCTTATTCACCGGCCTGGGGATTTTTGTGATTGGATACATCGTTGTGTTGTCGGCGTTAGCCTTGCGTTAGAGCGCCATGAAGAATTCCATGACATTCATCGCCTTGATGTTCTTCTCGCTCCACTCTGCCCTCGCCGCTCCACCCAAAGACACCTGCATCACGTGCCACGCTGCGCTGGGGGGGGATCTGGCCAAACCCGCCACGCAGTTTGAAGTCGATGTCCATCATCAAGCCGGCCTAAGCTGTGCAGATTGCCATGGAGGCGATCCCAACGACGAGTCGATGAACGCCATGAGCCGCGCCAAAGGCTTTCGCGGGGCCCCGAAAAAAATTCAGACCCCGGATTTCTGCGCCCGCTGCCACTCTGATGCGGCCTACATGCATCGCTTCAATCCTACAATGCGGGTGGACCAGTTGAGTCAGTATCTGACCAGCGTACACGGGAAGCGGCTGAAGCAGAGTGACACCAAGGTGGCTGCCTGCGTCGATTGCCACGGTGTGCACAACATTCTTCCCGCCTCTGACACTCGGTCGCCGGTCTATCCTGCCAACGTGGCTGCAACGTGCGCTCACTGCCATTCCGACCCCGTCTACATGAAAGCCTACGAAATTCCCACCGACCAGCAAGCTCGCTACCAGAGGAGCGTCCATGCCGAGATGCTCGCGCAGGGTGACACGTCTTCTCCAACCTGTAGCACCTGCCACGGAAACCATGGCGCCACGCCGCCCGGAGTGACTTCCGTCGCTAGCGTCTGCGGCACTTGTCACGTCTTCTTTGCTCAACTTTTTGAGAAGAGCCCACACCAAGTGGCGTTTGCCAAAATGGGATTGCCTGGGTGCGTGCAGTGCCATTCGAACCACGAAATCGTCCGGCCTAATGACGCCTGGGTGGGATCGGCGCCACAATCCGTGTGCATCACCTGCCACGCACCAGGCGATAAGGGCTACACCGCCGCGCAAGCCATGTCCGCAGATCTCGCCAATCTCAACTCCTCGCTGGCGCGCGCGGAGAAAGTGCTCAATGTCGCAGAACGCGACGGAATGGAAGTTTCGGGCGCCAAGATGGAACTGGCGGACGCGAATGAGGCACTGGTGAAAGCCCGCGTCAACGTTCACACCTTCGACGACTCGGCGGTCCGAAAACTCACGGATTCGGGAGTTGAAATCGCAGCAAAGTCATACCAGGCCGGTGTGGCCGCGCTTCGCGAACGTGATTTCCGCCGCAAGGGTTTGGGAATTGCCCTTATTGCCATCGTACTTGCCATTAGTGGTCTCTATCTGAAGATTCACCAGATGGAGTCTCGGAATAACAATTAGACTCTAGCGGAGTGGGACTCCTATCCTCAGTGGAGGAGGGGGTTGGGGGGTGGTGGTGGCCGAACTCATCTCCTAATCGTTCCCATTGTAGCGTCAACTCTGAACAGGGCCTCTAGCCCCGATTTCTCACGACGTTTGGACGCTATTAGGGGGCTGCCGGAAGGGCGGGGCTTCAGCCCCGCCGAAATCGCGGCTCCCGCCCTCTGTTGGTCCCGCGCCCCGCGCAGTCCCGCACAGACGGGACTGCGCGGGGCGCGGGACACGGGAATAATCAGGAAGGCCTTGTGACGGCGGGGCTGAAGCCCCGCCCTTCCAGACCGGTGGTGAGAAATGCGGGCTAGCACTTCTCGGCCAATCGTACGCGGACATCCACGGCGCGAAATTCTTCTGCCTCCGGGAAAACCATCAAGGGATTAATGTCCATCTCGGCAAGTTGTGGTAAGTCCTCGACGAGTTGAGAGAATCGCTGCAGGATTTCTGCCAAGCCCGCCACATCGACGGCAGGCTCGCCCCGCACTCCTTCAAGAAGCCGGTAGCCACGAATCTGGCCAATCATCTCTTGCGCCTCGAGATCGGTAATGGGCGGCACGCGAAAGACGACATCCTTGAAGGTCTCCACATAGATTCCGCCCAAGCCAAACATGACCAGAGGTCCAAACTTGGGGTCGTGAGTCATACCGACAATGACCTCGCGCCCGCCGCGCACGTACTCCTGCACCAGGAAACCCATTTGAAGATCCGCGAGGGCCGAAGGCGCGTGCCGCCGCTTCACCTCCTCCGTCATCTTCCGGGCGGCAGCCATCAATTCCTCCGGCGTATGGATATCGAGCCTCACTCCCCCCGCCTCCGTTTTATGGATAAGCCCTGGGGCAAGAGCTTTCAGGACGACCGGGAAGCGCACCCCTTGGGCAATTTCCCCCAGCTCTTTCACATCCTGGGCGACCGCAGCTCGAGCTACGGGAATGCCATAGCACTCGAGCAGCCGTTGCGCCTCCAGTGCAGTCAATTCAGAACGTCCTTGCCGGCGGACCTCTTTCAGAAGATCCTCCGCCGCCCCGCGATCGACGTCAAAACTCCGGACTTCGCCGATGGGTCTTTCCCGCCACTCTCGATAGCGGTCCAGCGCCGCCAAAGCACCCACGGCCGATTCGGGAAACAAGTAGATGGCCATGTGGCCGGGATGCTTCTCGTTCAACTCCTGGAAGAACTCATCGGGCGCCATGAACACGCCAAAAACCGGCTTGTCAAACTTCTTGCGCAACGCCTCGAGACCTTCGACGATGTCCATCGCGTCGATCATCATGGGAGGAACGAACACCACCAGGAGGGAGTCGACACCTTCATCCTCCAGGAGTATCTGCGCGCACGGATCGTACCTGGTCCGATCGGCTTTGCCGGTCATGTCAACCGGGTTCTGAACGATGGCCTCTGGGGGCAGCAGGCGGCGCAACTCCTGGCGCGTCCTCTGGGAAAGCTCGGCAAGCCGGAGGCCGAGGCTGACCGCGGTGTCGGTGGCCATAATCGCCGGCCCGCCCGCGTTGGTCAGAATCCCCAGCCGGTTCCCGCGCGGCAGCGGGTTCTTGGAAAAGCCCAGTGTCAGATCGAAAAGCTCTTCCACGGTGTTTACCCGGATTACCCCGGACTGTTCCAGGAGCGCGTCTGCGGCGATATCCAGACCCTGGCGCGCCGAGAGTGCGCCCGTATGTGACGATGCCGCCCGCGCTCCTGCCTCGGTCCGGCCTGACTTCACCGCCAGGATGGGCTTGCGCTTTGAGATGCGGCGCGCAATCTGCATGAAGCGCTTTGTATTGCCGAATGACTCCAGGTACATCAGGATCAGGTCCGTGTTCGGATCATCCTCCCAGTAGAGCAGCATGTCGTTGCTGGATACATCCGTGCGGTTGCCGAGTCCCACAAAGTAGGAGAAGCCGATGTCGAGCTGTTGGGCGATGTTCAGGATAGCAACCCCCAGCGCTCCGCTCTGCGACATGAAGGCGATACGGCCGGTTAGCGGCAAAGTGGGCGCAAAGGTGGCGTCCATGTGGACCGCCGGGTCGGTGTGGATCAACCCCATGCAGTTGGGTCCGATCATGCGCATCCCGTAACGCCGAATTCGCTCCCCCAGCTCGGCCTCCATCCTCCTCCCCTCGTCACCTGTCTCAGAAAAACCCGCCGTAATGACCACCAGGCCTTTCACACCTTTTTTCCCGCAATCGTCCACAACCGCCAGCACTGCTTCGCGCGGCACCACGATAATCGCCAAGTCCACCTGGTCAGGGATAGAACTGACCGATGGATAAGCTTTCATCGAGTGAACGAAATCCGCCTTGGGATTGACGGGAAAAAGCATGCCCCGATATTCGAATTCAATCAGTTGGTGCAGAATCTGGCGGCCAATCGAGCCGGCCCTGCGCGAGGCGCCGACCACCGCAATGGATTGTGGCTTGAGAAGTGAGTCAAGGGGATGCATGATGAGTCCTTTCGCGAGGCCCGAGTCGTCCTTACGGGAGAAGAATCTGCTTTTGGCTGCGGCCGAGGGCCGCGCTCTGTTCTCCGTGGTGAAAAGCTCTTACGCCAGTGGTCAGAAGAACATGGAGCCAGGGCGCCAAGGGTAGCAGAGCCACAGAGTTTTCTCTACACCTCTGCCTTTGGCTCTTGGTTGCGGCCATTGATGCGCGATGTGCCTTCCCCGGCGCCAAGATGCCCGCGCCGACATCCGGCGCGTACTCCCTTTTACCCATATTGCAGCTCCGTGCCAAGCGAAGAAAAAACGAATGCTGTACCGATTTTCCTGGCTTACGAGCGCCGCAGCCTTCTGAAATCCACCAGCTAAAACCACGCTGGGCGAATGGTGCTGTCTTAATGAGGGATGTGAGAACAGTGACCAGTGACCCGCCGCGGCCGGACGAGCAAAGAGGCAGAAATCAGAGGTCTGACAGGAAAAGGTTGGTGGGAAGAGGAGGTTGACGTTTTCCCCACCTATCGCCTACCACGTACCTCCCACCGTTAAGAATCTAGAAGGTAATCGGAGGCGGCCAGGTTGGCGAAGCGGACGGTGTCCACGCGCTGGCCCACCACGTTGGCGAAGTACTGGAGAACCGCCGTCAGCTTCAGGATGGCCGGTTTTTCACGCACTCGGAGCCAATGCCGGGTGATAAGGGAAGCGAAGACCAGGCGGAAGTAGAGCATCAATAACTGCTCGTCACGCGAATAGCGCTGGTCCACGTTGACGGCATTTTTGAGCAGGTAAGTTAGTGCCAGGAAATCGCACTTGAGCACCATCCGCAGCCGGGGGTAGTCGACGGGCGCGTTGAATTCTTCCAACGTCCGGCGCACCGCAGAGAACTCCAGACGGTTGGCATTGACAATGGCCAGGAAGTACTCTCGGTCGAATTGCCGGCGCAGGAGGCGTTGGCAAGTGACCTGGAGATAGAAGAGGAAGAACGCGCTAGAAAAGATCAGGATTAGGGCGGCTAGGGCCATCGTTCACCTCACTCAAGTTTCCATTTCTGCCGGAACCACGGTCGCGCCCGGAGCCATTTCGACTGGGGCCGATGCCGTTCCAGGCTTCAGCATCTTGTCCAATTTAAAGTCGAGTCGCACGGTTGGCAATAGTACACGAGTACCGGCCTGCCGCCATCGAGGCGGGGCGCCCAGCGATCCTCGTGGAAACGCGTATCCGCTGAGCGGCACTTAGTTCTGGCTTGGGAAGTCACAGTTCAGCAACGTGCAGCGCGGCGAACTGTCAGGTGAGGAGGAGGTGGGCTTGGAGCGTTGCGTGGCGCCGGGATGGCGGGTGAGCGGGGAAGAATTGTCCCGCATAGTTGGAACAGCGCCAGAACGAGGATTAAAGACCTAGGACGCAATCGGCGGCGGTCAGGTTGGCGAAGCGGACGCTGTCCACGCGCTGGCCCACCACGTTGGCGAAATACTGGAGAATCGCCGTCAGCTTCAGGATGGCCGGTTTTTCACCCACTCGGAGCCAATGCCGGGTGATAAGGGAAGCGAAGACCAGGCGGAAGTAGAACATCAATAACCGCTCTTCACCCGAATAGCGCTGTTTCACGTTGACGGCATTCTTGAGCAGGTAAGTAAGTGCCCGGAAATCGCACTTGAGCATGATGCGCAGCCGGGGGTAGTCGACGGGCGCGTTGAATTCTCCCGACGCCCGGCGCACCGCAGGGAACTCCAGGCTGCTGGCATTGACAATGGCCAGGAAGTACTCTCGGTCGAATTGTTGGCGCAGGATGCGTTGGCAAGTGGCCTGCATATAGAAAAAGAAGAACGCGGTAGAGAGGATCAGGATTAGGGCAGCTAAGACCATCGTTCACCTCACTCAAGTTTCCACTTCTGCCGGAACCACGCTCGCGCCCGGAACCATTTCGGCCCCGGCTGATGCCGTTCCAGCCCTCAGCATCTTCTCCAGGTTAAAGTCGAGTCGCACGGTTGGCAATAGTACACGAGTACCGGCCTGCCGCTATCGGGGCGGGGCGCCCAGCGATCCTCGTGGACCTGCATTCCAATGGTCCGCGGCTTTTCAGCTCTTTAAATCTGTGTTTTCGCATCGGCCATCGATCCACATTGTCGATTCGCGGCGCGCAGTGTTGCGCCTGATCTCCACCGGCCACTTGGCAGATTCATGCACGCCGACTGAGTAAGGGCCGCAGACATTGAGAAGCATGTTTGCGCTACGACCGACGGCTCCTCATCGAACCTTGGTGGTCACTTGGCCGCATAGTCGGAAATAACCGGCCAATCTTTATAATCACACCTCTAAGCGCTGTAGCTGAGAAGCGTTATTCTTCTCCAGTTGGGATTTTTCTCTTCAGGAGGAGGGGCTCCGCTTCCGGCTGAGATCTTG
>JBEKIZ010000082.1:0-22532 GCA_050011515.1 Terriglobia bacterium
GCACAATCGATACTTCGCGCACCTGGATGACGTTATACATGCGGTTGAAAGCGAATTCGCCGCCTGGATTAAACCCAACAACACCTTGCGTCGACTATGCGCAATTACTTAAGACGCTCTGTATAGAGCAGGAATTCGAGAACATCCGTGGCCTCTAGAGCTGCCAGCAGCAACAGCCCCTTGCAGCCAGCGCATCGCTCTGCTCTGCTTCACACCAGCGCTCGGAGGGAATGAGTTCATCACGGATTTAATGCTGACACCCAAGTACCAGTATCCTTTTATGACCTGCGGAAACACGATCTGATTTCGCTCTTGCTGGAATACTTGCAAGAACATAGAGATGCCGGAGAATAGCGTCGAAAAAGGGATTTCGCAGATCCAATACGAATAGTGCGTATCCGTCCAGTGAACCCATCTTCCGCGGTTGAAGTTCTCGCCTGATACTCCCCCGACAGGTGATCTCCAGGACGTGCGCCAAGTGCGCATGTATTAACCGAAGTCGGAGGTGGGGGATGAGCAGTGGGAAGGGCGATGCGGAGAAGACACGTTATTGGCAGAGGACGATCAGTGAGGCGGCGCGGAGCAGGATGTCGATTCGAGCCTTTTGCCGTCAGCGGCGCTTGCGGGAGAGTCAGTTCTACTGGTGGCAGCACAAGCTCAGGGCCAGTCGGCAGGCCGGGACGACGCCGAGGCCAGGCGGCAATGGGAGACCGGCCAGCTTTGCCTTGGTGAGCGACGAAGCGGGAGCGACGGACGCCGGCATTGAGTTGGTGCTGGGCGACGGACGCAAGCTGCGCATCCGCCAGGGTGTGGATGAGGAGACCTTGCGCGCGGTCTTGGCCGCTCTGGAGCAACCGCCGTGCTGAGTTTCCCGGCCGCGATCAAGGTGTATCTGTGCACGGTGCCCTGCGATTTGCGCCGTTCGTTTGACGGGCTGTCGATGCTGGCCGAGCACGTCATCGGGTGCAACCCGTACTCGGGCCACTTGCTAGTGTTTGCGGACCGCCGCAGCGACCGAGTGAAGATCCTGTATTGGGACCGGGACGGGTGGGCGATCTGGTACAAGCGGCTGGAGGCGGGGACGTTTCAGTTTCCGTTTGCCGAAACCGGACGGAAGGAGATTGCGGCCTGGGAGCTGGCGGTGCTGCTGGAGGGGATCGACCTGAGCCGCGGTCGACGACGGAAGCGCTACAGCCTGCCGGGGGCAGCCCCGCCGGGAGCCGCGCCGGAGCCGGAGAAGAAATAATTTGCGCCGAGGTGCTGTTTTCTTGTTGACATTATCCGATAGACATTATATGTCTATCGGCATGATGGATTTGGCCCAAGTTCAACGACGCCTTGCTCGGCTCCAACGGCAACTGCTGGAACTGGGGCCCCTGCATCCGGGCAGCATCACCGAACAGTACAATGTGTGTGGCCAGCCGAGCTGCCGTTGCAAGGACCCGAAGAAGCCTCAGAAGCATGGGCCGTATTACCAGTTGAGCTTCACCTGGCAGGGCAAGGGCAGCACGCGTTTCCTGCGGCCCGAACAGGTCGAGCCGACGCGCCGGAAGGTGGCAAACTACAAACGGCTGCGGGAACTGGTCAACGAGTGGGTGGCGTTGGAGATCGCGCGGGAACGGGCGGAGCGGGAGAAGGAGAAGCGTGCCGGTGGAGATTGATCCGAAGCAGTTGCCGGAGGACCCGTCGGCCTTGCGGCAGATAGTGATGGGGCTGCTGGAGGAAGCCGAGCGGCGGGAGCGGAAGCTGCGACAACTGCAGCACTGGGTGGAGCAGTTGCGCGGGCGTGTTACGGGCCGCGGCGCGAGCGAGTGGATGAGCATCAGTTATTTCTCTTTGCGGGCGCGATCCTAGCCCGAGGCGGGAAGACGCCTCTGGCCTCGGACGAAAGCGCAGCGCCTCAGTCGAAGTTGGCATCCCCGCGCCGGGGACATGGCCGGGGAGCGCTGCTGAAATCCTTACGGCGACAGCGCGTGGTTTATGATCTCGGGGAAGATAAACGGCAGTGTCCGGAGTGCCAGGAAAAGTTGAAGCGGATCGGGGAAGAAGTCAGCGAGCGGCTTGAATACGTGCCTGCCTCGCTGGTGGTGATCGAAGAAGCGTATCAGAAATATGCCTGCCCGAAGGGATGCACGGTGGTCACGGCGGAGAAGCCGGAGGCGCCAATTGAGAGAGGGTTGCCGGGGCCGGGGCTGTTGGCGCACGTGGCGGTGAGCAAGTATGGCGATCACCTTCCCTTGTACCGCCAGCAGGAAATCTTCCACCGCCAAGGCGTGGAGTTGTCGCGCCAGACGATGTGCGACTGGATGCGCGAATGCGCCGATCTGGTGAGCCCGCTCTACGAGCTGATGAAAGAGCGGGTGTTGGATTCGAAAGCGGTTCAGACCGACGATACGCCCGTCCCGGTGCTGGACCCGGAGTTGCCGCGCACGGGCCGAATCTGGACCTATGTTGGGGATGACGAGCATCCTGCCGGTCGACATCATTTCAGAGCTTCGGTGATACGCTTGAAGGCAACCATGCCCGGATCGTCCTTTCCCACACTCTTGTCACCGAAGATCCGTGCCCGCCCCTGGCGCGATGGCTGGTTACGAAAGCGGTCAAGGGCAGCAGCAACTGCGTGGTCTGCGGCGGCGATAAGGGTCGCCGGATCCTGAATCCCGTCGGTGGCAGCACGGACGGACTCCAAAGCATCGAGCACAGTCTTTTCGCCGAGTTTTCCGCCGCTTCGTTGAGACATCGCACTGATCGCATTAGCGAGTAGCGATGATATTTCTGACCATGGGACCTCACGCTGTCCTTTGGTTCTCTTGGCCGCGCTCATTAGTCCTGTAGCCAGCAAAGTCCCGTAGGTGGACCCTGAGAGTCGCGTAAAAGCCTGGGCACACTTGAAAAGCGCCATCCCGATGTCATCCGGCAGGTTCGGCAACTCGGCGAGCACGCTACGTCCACCGCGCAACATGGTCACGCCCAAGTCACCATCGCCCAGCACGCCATCGAGCGTGTTCAATTCATCTGCGCACATTTCCAGTTGCGCAACAATACGCTCAATTGCGTCGCGCAGTACCGCCACGGTGAGTGCTGTTGACATGTCAGATCCTCAGGAAAGGACAATCGCAAGGAGCCTTGAGCAGGGATTCCAGCTCTTCATCCAGCTTGCAAAAAGTGACCGACATGCCAGCCATCTCCATCGAGGTCGCGTACCGGCCCACCAAGGGCATGACAATTTCGACTCCCAACTCCTTTAATCTCTTAGCCACATATCGGTAAACGATGTAGAGCTCTTCATGCGGCGTGGCGCCCAAGCTGTTGACCAATACCGAAATCCGATCTCCCGACTTCAAGGGCATATCAGCCAACAAGAAAGAAAGCATCTCCTCGCCGATCACGTCCGCAGGCCTGAGCGGTCCACGCTGCACGCCTGGCTCCCCGTGAATCCCCATGCCTATTTCCATTTCATCGCCGCTGATTTCGAATGTCGGCCGTCCGACGCTGGGAACCGTGCAGGGCGTAAGAGCTACCCCAATGGACCGGCAGGCGTCAACGGCCCGCTGGGCGACCGCCGTGACCTGATCGAGGGTTGAATGGCTTTCGGCTTTGGCCCCTACGATCTTATATGCATAAACCAACCCTGCGACACCTCGCCGCTTTGCACACTCTTCAGGGCTGGCGCTCGCCACATCATCAGCCATGCGAACAGTCGTGGTCTGGATTCCTTCCATTTCGACCATCTCGCCCGCCATATCGAAATTCATGTTGTCCCCGCCATAGTTCCCATATAAGCGCAGAACTCCCGCTCCACCATTCGCTGCACGGATGGCCTCGGCTACTTGCTCCACCGAAGGCGAGGAGAAAACGTCCCCGATACCGCAAGCGTCCAGCAATCCCTTGCCGACGTAACCTGTAAATACTGGCAAATGGCCGGATCCTCCTCCCGATACAATGCCGACTTTCCCCTTAACTGGACCACCTGCCTGCGCAATGACTCGGCCCGCTGGCCCCAGTCGTTTGTAATACTGGGGATGCGCGAGGCACAACCCTTCCAGCATTTCGTCAACGTATGCAAAAGGATCATTGAGAATTTTTTTCATCGGTTTCCCCTGGACAAGAATCGGACCTCTCAATCCGAAAGAGCAACAGCTCAGTTTCCTGCAACTGCCTCTACATAAACTGTCAAAGCATCTGCAAATTTTATCATAGCCCGACGGCGCCAGCGCCCAATAGTAAGGTCAACGCCTATGCTTCCGTTGCTGGTGAAGTCGTTTAGGGAGTGTTGGGGACCAACCTGGCTCCGCTCTTCAATGACCCAATGACTAGGCAATAGGGAACAGAGAACCGGCAGGAGGAACCTGGACGGCGGGGAGCCAGGGAGATAGCTTTCAGCAAGCAACGTTCTAATCCTGGAGGCACAGGACACCACCGGGGATGCCGTTTTCGGGCGGGATCAAGACAGATTCCTTCCGGTCTTAGTAGACGTTTCTATACACAAAGAGAAAAACTCAAACTCGTCAGAGTGACCTTGTGCTGGCAAGGCACGCAGTCATATACTCGGGTCACTCCATGGACGCCCACAAAAAGGAGTGAAGCTGTGAAAGATCGATTCAGGAGGTCCTTGCAAGGTTGTAGAGCCAGAGAAAGCAAGTAGCGGCCACCTACTTTGTAGGCCCGCGGGTGGTACATATAGCGCATGTTGTGCCATGTGTGTGGGACTTTGGGCTGAGCTGACCGGCATGTTGTACCACCATAAGGGAGAGAGTCGACATCACAGCTCGGGGCTGTGAAACTGGACTTGCTGCTTGAATCTCCTTTTGCTTCCTTGCGCGAGCCCGCTCGTTCGAATCATCAGTGTGTATCAAAGGGTCGGAAAACCAAGGTTCCTAAAGTATTGAGAAACCAATCTCGGCGTTGGGAGGGTTCAACCATATCAAAGGATTCTTTCGGTACAAGCTTTGGGTTTACACTCGCATCATAAACCGATACGCTTGTATCTACCTGGTCGTGTTAGAATTACATCGCAAAGCTTGATCGCGTGAAGTAGAGGCTTTTGACGCTCGCAAACCCCGGACAGGTTTCTCCATGCCTGGACCTCCCCAACCAGCTCAAGTCATCTCGGGTAGGTTGTTCAGCGAGGCGATGCGTGTCGAAACTGCCATCCAGACAGGGGATGGCACGTGGCGGCTCGGCTTGGTTGGCACTCGAACAGAGAAATTCCGAAGTGTGACGCTCACAAGTGCTGACCTCGCCGGCCTTACCATCCTTCAAACTGGCCGGAGTTTTAGGGGCGAAGGCACGCTCCTCCGGCTCGGGGTCCAGGCCTACTCCCTCGGCATTGCCTTTGAGTTTGACCCCTATTTCGGCCTCTCCATGTCCCGCGTGGACCCTCTCCCCCATCAACTCGAAGCGATCTACGACCACATGCTCAAGCTGCCGCGTGTCCGGTTTCTGCTGGCGGACGATGCGGGAGCTGGTAAAACCATCATGGCGGGTCTCCTTCTCCGCGAGCTGAAACTACGCGGCCTTGTGGAGCGAACGCTCGTTGTTTGCCCGGCGAACCTCACGTTTCAATGGCAACGGGAGTTGAAGGAAAAGTTCGACGAACAGTTTCTCGTTATGCGTGGCTTCGATCTGCGAGTGCAATACGGGGTCAACCAGTGGCTCCAGCGAACCCAGATTATCACCTCGCTCGATCTCGCCAAACGCGAAGACATCTTGCCGAGTCTGCGGCAAGCCAAGTGGGACTTGGTAGTCGTGGACGAGGCCCACCGGATGTCGGCTGCCGCGGAGGACAAGAAGAGCATGCGGTATCGCCTGGGCGAGCTACTTCGTGACACGACTGACCACTACGTTCTCTTGACCGCCACTCCCCACAAGGGCGACCCCCTCAACTTCACTCTATTCCTGCGGCTGCTCGACGAAGACGCCTTCGCCGACGTGCGTTCCATTCGCGAGGCGATGGAGCGTCGGCGCGCTCCGTTCTATCTCCGCCGGCTCAAGGAGGCCATGGTCTACTTCCCGGAGCAGCAGCCGGACGGGACCTGGGCGGCGAAGAAAATCTTCACCAAGCGGATTCCGCACACTGTCAATTTCACCATCGACGGCGCGGAGTTCGACCTCTACCGCGAGGTGACGCACTTCGTGAAGTCTCAGAGCGCCCGAGCAGCGGCTCGTGAAGACGATCCCCGCGCTCGCGCTGTCGGGTTCTTAATGACTTTGTATCAGCGGCGTCTGGCTTCAAGTACGTTCGCCGTGCAGCGCTCGTTGGAGAACCGCGCTCAGCGTCTGGATACAGCCCTCAAACGCGGGAAGGAATTGTTGGAAGAGGTCGTCGAAATTCCCGATCCCGAGGATCTTGAGGAAATGGACGAGGCCGAGCGAGAGAAGTGGGAGGAGCGGCTCGCCCTGATGTCAGTCGCCAGAAACCCACAGGAGCTTCGTGAGGAAATTGACGACCTGCTCCGCCTGGCAAAGATGGCAGAAGATGTGGAGACCGCAGGCATCGAGGCGAAGCTTTCGAAACTCAAGAAAGTGCTCCAGGACGAGGGCTTCTTCGACCGCCCTGACCAACGGCTCCTGATTTTCACAGAATTCAAGGACACCCTCGATTACCTCGTGGAGCGCCTGCGTGACTGGGGCTTCCGTGTGGGATTCATTCATGGTGGCATGAAGTCCGGCTCACGCGAAGAACCTGGCTCACGCCTCTGGGCTGAGCAGCAGTTCAAAGACGGACACATCCAGATCCTCGTTGCCACAGAGGCGGCGGGCGAAGGCATCAACCTTCAGTTTTGCCACATCCTGTTCAACTACGACATCCCTTGGAATCCCAACCGCCTCGAACAGAGGATGGGCCGCATTCACCGGTACGGCCAACTCTACGACTGCCTGATCTTCAATTTCGTCGCCACCAACACCGTCGAAGGCCGCGTCCTGGAGAAACTCCTTGAGCGGCTTCAAGAGATTCGCGACGCACTGGATGAGGATGCTGTCTTCAATGTCGTGGGCGAGATTCTGCCTGCCGCCCACATTGACCGCATTCTGCGTGATTACTACGCTGGGAAACTTGGCGAGCAGGACCTTGAAACCCGCATCCTTCGCGATGTCAGCGAAGATCGCTTCCGTGCCATCTGTCGGACTGCCCTCGAAGGACTGGCGACGAAAAAGCTTAACCTGGCAATGGTGGTGGAGCGGCGCGCGCGTGCCCAGGAGCGCCGCGTGGTACCCGAGACGATCGCTCGCTTCCTGGCGGAGACCGCGCCCCTGGCTTCCCTTGTCTTAAATCCTCACCCTTCGCTGCCTCACACGTTCGACCCAGGCGCCACACCTTCCGGTTTGCGTCGTTTCGAGCAGCAGCCTGATTGGCGCCTTCCGGCCCTCGTCAACCGTTATCCCCGGCTCTCTACCGACCGCAAGGTAGCCGATGAAAACGCCCTGGAGTGGGTGACGCCCGGCCACTCTCTATTTGAAGCTTTGCGGCGCGACGTGCTGGAAGAGGCACAAGCCGTCTTTGCAGACGGCGCTTCTTTTTATTCGTTCCGGCACGACCGACCCACCCGGCTTGACTTCTACCGCGCCCGGGTGGTTGATGGCATGGGCAACGTCATCCACGAACGGTTGTTCGCGATTGAAATCCCAGAGGGTGGTGAGCCCAGTCTCCGCGAACCGACGATTGTTGGTGATCTCCAGCCAGCATTCACGCCCCAGCCACTCCCTGAGGTGGCCGACGCTCCCGAGGCCACGAGCGTTTTGCAGGAGCAAGCCCTGATTCCTTTCCTCGAAGAAGTCAAGACCGAGCGAGTAGGAGAGATTGAGCGCATCCGAGAGCACGTGGAGATTTCGCTCACCGAACTCATTGCCCGCGCTGACTTGGACATCGGGCGCTGCGAAGAGCAGAAAGACCGCGGAGTGGAGGGAGCTGCCGGCCTTCTGAAAATCGCCATCGATAAGCACGACGAACTGTGCTGCCGCCGAGACCGCCGCCGAGAAGAACTGGAGCGGCAAAAGGCCCTGCATCTGGAAGGAGTCGAGCGATTCGCCTCAGCGCTTGTCCTGCCACATCCTGAACGCGAGCGCCCCGACCTGCGCAACCTGCGCCCGAATCCGGAGACGGAGGCCATCGCCATGCGCGTCGCCATGGAGCACGAACGCGCGGCGGGCCGCGCCGTGGCCGACGTACACGAAAAGGACCTCGGTTACGACCTCACGAGTCTCGATACCCGGACGGGTGAACTACGCCTTATCGAAGTTAAGGGACTGGCCAGCAGCGAAGGCGAAATCATCCTCACGCCCAACGAACATCGCGTCGCCCAGGACCGGCGCGACTGCTATTGGCTTTACCTTGTCACCGACTGCGGAACTGATCAACCTCGACTGCACACCTGCCAGGACCCGGCATGCTATGGCTGGCGGGAAGTCACCCAGGTGGAGCATTACCGTCTCGGGACCCATGAGATCAGGCGAGAATCCGGGCCGAACCGTGGGTCGACCATCGACGGTCAGAACTCATGATGACACTCCGACAATTCCTCGCGGACATCGAAGCGATCCCCACCGCTAGCTCCTGGTACTTGGCTGACCTTGGCGAGGCGCGCGGCAAGCAGGAGCTCTTTACCCGGCAGTCTCCGCAAAAACTGAAGGTCTTGCGCGAGCATGCCTTGATTGAAAGCGCGGTGTCGTCGAACCGGATTGAGGGTGTCGTGGCTGATCAGGCTCGCATCGCCACGATCGTGTTTGGCAAGGCCCATCTGCGCGACAGGAACGAGGAGGAAATTCGTGGCTACCGCGATGCTCTCAAACAAATCCACGAACAGGGGCCGCGACTTCCGATCTCTGAGCGCACGCTGCGGCAGTTGCATCGGCTGACCCGGGGCGGCACGGGTGATGCGGGAAGATATAAGCAGAAGGATTCGGAAATCATCGAGAAGCTTCCGAACGGACGGCAGCGGGTTCGTTTTCAGACCGTCGCAGCGGCCAAGACTCCCGCCTACATGCGAGAGATGATCGCGCTTTGGCATGATTGCCTCCGCCAGCGTCAGATTCACCCCCTCATTGCGGTGGCGGGCATGAACCTCGATTTTCTTTGCATTCACCCTTTTCGGGACGGCAACGGTCGTGTCTCGCGGCTGTTGCTGCTCCTACAATGCTACCACTTGGGCTTTGAAGTCGGCCGATACATCAGCCTGGAGCGGGTTATCGAAGAAAACAAGGACCGGTACTACGAGACATTGGAACAGAGCTCCCGAGGATGGCATGAAGGTCGTCACGACCCTTGGCCGTTCATCAACTACATTCTGTTCATCCTCAAGACCGCATACCGGGAATTCGAAGACCGCGTGGGCCAGGTCGCCTCCCCCAGAGGAGCGAAAGCAGATATGGTTCTGGCTGCGGTTCGCGCTCAGACGGGGGCGTTTCGCCTCGCGGATATCGAGCGGGCCTGCCCCGGTGTTGGCCGCGAGTGGATTCGAACCTTGCTCGCGGACCTCAAAAGATCGGGGGAAGTCACGTGCAAAGGAAAAGGCCCAGCAGCCCGGTGGCATTATACCAGGGGTAAGGGTAGTACCTCTAAGTAAGGGTATTAGTGAGGGTATCTTCTGGTGGCTCTATTTGGTCACTGGCCACGCCACAGATGAACAGAGACTACTCGAGTACAAGGACCCGGCGCGCCTTGATTGGCGCGAAGTCGAGAAATATCTCGCTATTCCTTCTCGCTGGGGGCGAGGCCCTAATCTGACGGGCCCACGCTGGGCGCGCTTATTACGGGGAGACCACAAACTGTGATCATCAAGAATGTTAGCGTCCGTAACTTTCGCTCAATCTACGATGCGACTTTACCCTGTGAACAGTTAACCGCGCTCGTCGGTCCGAATGGCTCAGGAAAGTCGTCGTTTCTCCGAGGTATTGAGCTCTTTTACATGACGAGTCCAAAGTTCAGCGCCGAGGATTTCTATGGCGCTGACACAAGCCGAGACATCGAAGTCGCTGTTACTTTTGCCGATCTCGACCAGGAAGAGTCCACGCAGTTTTCGAGCTATTTGGAAAGCGGCGAGCTGACAGTGGTCCGCGTCTTGTCGCTGGCCGATGGAAAGGTGTCGGCCAAATACCACGGATCTACTTTGCAACATCCCGACTTTGTCCAGGTTCGCGAAGCGGGTAAGGCAGCAGACAAGAAAAGCGCATACGAGCAGCTTCGAAAGAACGCTCGATACGCCGATCTCCCAGCGTGGACGAAGCAGGACGATGCGATCCCAGCCCTCAAAAAGTGGGAAGGAGACCATGCGGATCAGTGCACGCGACAGCGAGATGATGGGCAATTCTTCGGCTTCACTGAAGTTGCTCAGGGTTACCTAGGACGTTATACGCGCTTCATCCCAATCCACGCAGTGCGCGACGCCGCAGACGACGCAACCGAGAGTAAAGGCTCTCCCACCACAGAACTGATGGACCTCGTCGTCCGCAGCGCCTTGGCTAATCGTGAAGACCTCAAGAAGCTCAAGGAAGAAACGGACAGCAAGTACAAAGAGATAATGAAACCAGGCAATTTAGCGGAACTGAGTACACTTGAGGAGCGATTGACGCGCACCCTCAGGGCCTATGTCCCTGACGCCGCCATCTCGTTGTCGTGGATTGAGGCCGGTGGGATCGAGGTGCCTTTGCCTAAAGCTGAGGTGAAGCTGGTTGAGGACGGGTATCCCTCCTCTGTGACCCGAACGGGTCACGGGCTTCAACGAGCGTTCATCCTTACATTGCTGCAGCACCTTGCGATCGCGCGCGTTCCCACGGATCAGAAGGCAGGGATCGGGACTTCGGGTCAAGCAGAGAGCTCGGGCAAAACTACAGTGGCACAGAGAGTTCCGAACCTGATACTAGGTATCGAAGAGCCGGAACTCTACCAGCACCCAAACCGACAACGGCACCTAGCAAAAATTCTCCTCGCGTTGGCCACTGGCTCGGTCGCTGGGGTCGCACGAAAAACACAGATCATTTACTCAACACACTCACCTTTCTTTGTTGGAATAGATCGCTTTGAGCAAATACGGGTCCTCCGAAAGGTCAGGATGGGTCGGCAGCGACCCAAGGTTACGCAGAGGGTTCAGGCGACCCTTGATGAGGTTGCACAGATTCTCTGGGAAGCCGTGGGCAAACCCGGGACCAAATTCACGGGTGAAACCCTCAGACCACGACTTCAAACGATCATGACCCCATGGATGAACGAGGGGTTCTTCTCGGAAGTTGTGGTGCTTGTCGAAGGCGAGGAGGATCGGGCCGCGATACTAGGCACCGCTGCCCCCATGAAGTGTGACCTAGAGAGCGAAGGAGTATCCGTTATCCCGTGTATGGGAAAGAACAACTTGGATCGCCCGACTGTCATATTTCGGCAATTTGAGATACCAACGTATCTCATATGGGATTCCGACGAAAGCAAGAAAAACGCGAAGCCTGAGCAGAACCGGTATCTGCTACGCTTGGTAGGCCAACCGGAAGAGGACTGGCCTGGGTCAGTAGGTGATTGTTACGCCTGTTTCAAGAACAATCTTCATACGACGCTTCGCGAAGAGATCGGCGGAGACCTTTTCGACACCATTGTCCAACGCGTCCAAGAGGAGACGGGATTGTCTGAAAGGGAGCAAGCTATTAAGAACCCCACAGTCATGGGGCGTGTCATTGAAGCCGCCAAGAAGGAAGGAAAACGCAGCACGACTCTCGAAGAAATCGTAGGCAAGATTAGGGCTCTTAAGGCCGCGCGTGCGGACACATGATTCCCAAAGAATGTAAGAGGCTTGCGGAAGTGGATTTCCCGGTGGCGGAGGTCAGTCGCCACTCGGCGCGGGAGAATGCAATCCGTCATGGTCACCCTAAAACGCTCCACCTGTGGTGGGCGCGGCGGCCATTGGCAGCGTGCCGGGCGATGCTGATGACGCTGCTGCTTCCCGACCCGTGCGATTTAAGTTGCCCTGCCGAGTTCAAGGAAGAAGCCCGGCGGCTGCTGGAGCCCATGCCCAACTGCCGGGCAACCGGGAGCAACAAGGAACTGCGGGACGCGCTTCTGAAGTTCATTGCCGACTTCGCCAATTGGGACAACTCGGCCAAGCCTGCTTACCTGGAGTGCGCCCGTAGTCTGGTGAAGGCTGCTCACGGCGAAGAGCCGCCACTCGTGGTCGATCCCTTCGCCGGCGGTGGGTCGATTCCGCTCGAGGCCCTGCGTGTTGGCTGCGATGCTTTTGCCAGTGATCTGAATCCTGTCGCTTGCCTGATCCTCAAAGTCCTCCTCGAAGACATTCCCCGCCATGGACCGGCACTTGCTGAGGAGCTTCGCCAGGTCGGCAAACAGGTCAAGGAAGCAGCCGAGAAGGAACTGGCGGAATTGTATCCTCCTGATCCCGATGGTGCCCGGCCCATAGCCTATCTCTGGGCGCGGACTGTGCGTTGCGAAGCACCAAACTGTGGAGCGGAAATTGCGCTCGTACGGTCGTTCTGGCTTTCTAAGAAGGCCGAACGAAAGCGCGCATTACGATACAAAGTCATTCCCCGAAAGGACGGGCCACCGGAAATCGAATTTGAGATCTTCGTCCCGAAGACTAATGACGAGGTACGGACTGGCACTGTCACACGTGCCAAGGCCACTTGCCCGGCTTGCAAGATTCCCCTTTCCCCGGACCGTGTCAGGGCTCAGGTTCGGGCCCAGCGGGGGGGAGCTGACGTGATCTTCGACGAGAAGGGTCGCCGAATTGGTGGAGCACGCTTACTGGCGGTTGTCATTCTGAATCAGGGCGAAGTCGGTCGAAACTACCGGTTGCCTAGGGATCGCGATTACGGGGCCATTTACAAGGCTACGAAGAAGCTGGCCAAGTTGGCAGGCGGACCTCCGCCCAATGGCTTAAACCCCATTCCTGACGAGCCCACGCCCTTAGGCGGTGGGTCAGGGGCTGGTAGAGCATTCGCGATGCGAAATTATGGGATGAATAATTGGGGTGACCTCTTCTCCGCCCGTCAAAAGATGGCCCTGTCAGCCCTTTGCATGAAGATTAGGGAGCGGCTTTCTCTCGTCTCAGACGGAGCGGGTGACGTCCTTGGCTTGGCAGCAGGAAAAACAGCTGACCTGGGGAATGCTGGGGCCCCTTGGAAACCTGGCGCAGAGTGCCCTGTCCATCTTTTCTCCGGGCCGAGGATGCCTCAACTTTGGGACTGGGCTGAGGCGGTTCTCACAGAGGAGTCGAGCGGGTCATTCTATAGCGCCTTCGAGCGATCCGCGGTGACCATCGAAGGTGCGCTCCATTATCGGTACGAAGTCGGCACAACTTTATTAGCTGACGCCAGGAATCCCGGTCTCCCACCGGAGTCAGCGTCAATTTGGTTTACCGATCCACCTTATTACGATGCGATTCCGTATGCCGATCTCTCAGACTTCTTTTTCGTTTGGTTGAGGCGAGCGATGCCGGATCATCCAATACTTAGGAACCCGTTTGAGTCCGGCAACCTAACACCTAAGTGTCCTGAGATCGTGCAGGACGAGGTCAAGACTACCGCTGATGGCAAGCCCAAGGACAAGACATTTTTTGAGGAATCCATGCAGAAGGCTTTTTCGGAAGGACAGCGCACCTTGCGGGAGGATGGGATCGGGGCGGTGGTATTTGCCCACAAGACGACCGAAGGGTGGGAAGCGCTTATCTCTGGCATGCTCAAAGGCGGGTGGACGGTCACCGCATCGTGGCCCATCACGACCGAAATGGGAAGCCGATTGCGTGCCCGCGAGTCAGCGGCGCTTGCTGCCAGCGTGCATCTTGTCTGCCGACCTCGCCCAGAGAATGCTGGCATTGGCGGCTGGGAAGAAATCCTGCGCGAGCTGCCAAACCGGATCGGCGATTGGATGGAGCGGCTTTCGGGTGAAGGCATTCGTGGGGCGGATTTGGTCTTTTCCTGCATCGGCCCGGCCCTCGAACTCTTCAGCAAGTACGACAAGGTTGAGACGGCGGAAGGGCGCGAAGTCAAACTCGAAGAGTTCCTGGCAAAGGTCTGGGAAGTCGTGGGCCGCACGGCCCTACAACAGATACTCGGCACGGCCGAAGCCCGCGCGCGTAACAGCGCGGCTGGGGCGCTCGAAGAAGATGCGCGCTTGACAGCATTGTTTCTGTGGACGTTGCAAAGTACCAACGGGACAGTCGAAAGTCGAGAGTCAAAAGTTGAAAGTAAGGATGAAGAGGAGGAGGTCGAAGAGGAAGAAGAGTCCGGCGGGAAGCCGAAGAAGGGCTACGTGCTGATTTATGATGTAGCGCGGCGATTTGCACAACCGTTGGGCATTCACCTGGAAAACTGGGAGGGGCGAATCATCGAGACTAAGAAGGGCGTGGTTCGGTTGATTCCGGTGCTGGAGCGTGCCGAGCAGCTCTTCGGCCAGGCCGGGACAGAAGCCGTGGCGCGCGCCATTGAGCGCACCCATGGCGAGAGTCCGCAGTTCACGCTATTCCCTGACGAGGAGCGCGTGCCCGACACGCCGATCAAGACTCGCAAGGCAGGTCGGGGGCGTAGCGCCGGCGCCGGTGATGTCGGGATCAAGCCTGCCGCCACCCCTCGCGAAGCGACAACCCTCGACCGCGTCCACGCCGCAATGTTGCTCCAGGCGGGCGGCCAGGCAACCGCCCTGCGCGCTATGCTCGAAGCCGAAACCCAGCGCAGCCCCGATTTCCTTCGCCTTGCCAACGCTCTCTCGGCGCTGTACCCGAAGGAAAGCGAGGAAAAAAGGCTTCTGGATGCTATGTTGTTAGCAACTCCAAAACAGTAACACGAAAGGAGTACCCAAATGGCCCAACATCAAGTCCTTGCCGACATGGGGACGTTCGACGTGGGGATCGTGGACGTGATCTTCCAGGTTATCCGTGATGGAAATGTACTTGGCAAGTTGAAAGTCTCTCAAGGTGGTGTGGAATGGCAGAGAGCGCACGTCAAGAAATATGTTCATTCCATGGACTGGGCGAAGATCGAACACCTCTTCCTTATGGAGGGAAAGCGGGTTCGAAAAAGCATGGTGCACGGACCTCTGAGAAAACGGCGTGTGTGACTCTCGGCCCGCAAAGGCAGGGGAAAGCGGCTCCCAGGTCATGCTCTTCTTGCCCTGTCCATGAGGGAGTGCCATGAACACAGAAGAAGAGCCTACGGTGTGGCAGATCGCTGGTGGAACCCAAGACAGGAGCTATGCGAACGTTTTCCTTCGTTGCGATGTAGGGAAGTCCGGGTACATCGTATCCCCCCTGGCCGTCGAGACGGTAATCCAGGAAGGCAGGGGGAAGCAAGCAGAGTTTAAGGGGGAGGCGGGGATCGAGTTGGTGGATGATCTGCCATGGGGTGAGACCTCGCTTATGGGAATTGGGACGAGCCAGGTTGAAGTAGAGCTGGTAGAGCGACGCTTTGCCGAGGAAGTCGGTACGCGTGTGAAAGGTTTCCAGATCGTAGAACTCGTCTTCGATGAGGCGGTGGACGGTCTCGACGTCACTCTGGTAGGTGTGGGCGCCAGGCGGGATGCGCTCATGCTGGGATCCGAAGTAAGTGACGGCGGCGGGAAAGTGCGAACGGGAGCCGTCGGGCTGAAGTTCGCCGATGAACTCCCCGCCATTGTCGGTCTGCCAAGTCACGTCCTTCAAGTTGACGCCGCAGCGCCGCAGGTGGATTTGAACGCGCTGGGCGAACAGCTCGCTGGCCTGGGCGGAACGGTGGGAGGCGTAGGCGAGGAACTGGAGACCGCTGCGCACCTCGCGGGCGGTGTACTGGATGGCGGGGAGGCGGTGGGCCTTCATCTGCGGCCAATAATGGGGGATATCGTCGAGGTCCTTGGTGTCGGCGGAGATTTGCTGGAACAAGGCCCAAGTTTCTTTCAGGGCGGCGAGGTCCTGTTTCTTTTGGTACTTGCGGCGGCGCGGACGGAGCAGGCCGTGCTCGCGCAGGATACGCTCGATGGCGGTGTGTCCGAGGGGCAGTTCCCATTCGCGCTGCAGGCGCCGGGCCCCGAAGGTGGGCAGCCGACGACGCAGTTCGAGCACCCGCTGGGCCAGCTCGCCCGTGATCTTGTGCGGACAGGAGTGGGGGGCGCGCGAGAGTTCCTGTAAGCCTTTCAGCCCCTGCTGCTCATAGCGCCGCAGCCACTTGCGGGCCGTGGGCAGGGTGGTGCGGTAGGCCCGGGCGGCCGCCTTGATGCCGTGCTGGCGGGCGTGGGTGACCAGTTGGAGGCGATAATTAAAAGCGTTCTTCATGTGACGAACCACAGCGAAGTAGGGGACGGGAGCCGGCATAGGGCGCTGATTTTACCCCGACCGGCGGCTGCCTTGGTCCCCCCCCACCAAGGCAGCCATCTCTCTCCTCCTCCACTCACTCACACACTTCAATCCCACAGGGGGGATACGATGTACCAGGGCTATGCCACCTTCGTTGCGATGTTGCCTTGATTGGTCCCGGCGATGCGGGCAAGTGGACGCCTGAACGTGGAGACGAAGAGTTCGGGGGAAGGTTCGTGCGGATCTTCGCTAACGAGGTTCAGGAGGGTGACATCTTCCTCCTCCGCAGCGGCATGTCAAAGATCAAGGCCATCGGCCTCGTCGCAGGCGCATACTCATACCTTGACCAATTCGACGACGTGAACGGATGGGACTTACAGCACGGTCGCCGAGTTCGATGGCTTGGAATAGACCACGAGTGGCCTGACCAGGTGTTCGGTGCAAATCCGCCGCGACTTTCACGATCACTTAACCCGCGAGTGATTGAGTTCGCATATGGGTTCCTTAAGTCAGAGCCCTCGGACTGGCGGCAGAGGTCTCTCCAGGAATTACCCCCGCCTGAACCGCCTTTGGAGGAGCCGCCTGGAGAGTTGGCCGACCTCGTAGCAGAAGCCAAAGACCTCCTGCCTTTATATTGGAATAGGGAAGAGTTCCCCAATCTTCCTAGCGAGAGTGAGTTGGTTGCGCATTTCGTTGTGCCGTGTTTCAGGGCTCTAGGATGGCAAAATCGTCTCCTGGGGGTTGAATGGCACGGGATAGACCTTGTTGTTTTCGAGCGGCTGCCGCGGTTGCAAGAGAACGTGCGATTCGTGGTCGAGGTGAAAAGGCTCGGAGCGGGGATTGAAGGCGCTCGTGAGCAAGCGAAGGGTTATGTTGCATCTCTCGGGAGTCCTAAGGACATCATCGTTACGGATGGCATTCGGTATCGGCTGTACTCGGCCGGGGATGAGTTCCACGCGAAATGCTACGCCAATCTGTGGAATATGAAGAGAGCTGCCGTTAAGTTCTTCGACTATGTCCGACGATCGAGCCCGTGAGGGAGGTCACATTGGAACCCGCAGCCCCGAGTTCCTCCGCCTCGCCAAGGCGCTTTCGGCCCTTTGCCCCAAGGACAGCGAGGAAAGACGTTCGCTTGACGCCATGCTGCTTGCACTACCCAGATAGAGGTTCACATGCACCGTAGAGACATTTTCGACAATGGACGGCGAAGGGCTCAGTACTTTCTTCGGCTTCACGCACTGTTGCAGGACAGAAGGCAAAGGGGCATACGACACGATTGGGCAAGGAACTTCAAACGCGTCATGCACTGGCCGCAGCGAGAACGCGTGAACCGGATTGACGGCAGGCAAGCGATCCTCGTGCTTCGAGAAGGTGCAGGTTTGGGCCCAGAGCACTTTCGTGAAGAGACCCTGAGTGAATTGCTGAGGGCTGCCCTCGTTGACATCGTCTCTGCACTAGACCGATATTGTCATGAGCTTGTGGTCTCAAGAATCGTAAAAGCTTTAGGTCGGTCAGAAAAGAGCATCAACAGAGAGCTACGCCAACTTTATATTCCCGTGTTGGCAGCAAAAGCAGCTGTGCGCCATGCAGGGATTCGGCGTGGGAAAGGTGGCCGGGTACGAACGAGGCCTATGACGATCATTCGCCATGCAGTTCAAGACATTCTGTACCGAGAGAGTTATCAGGCACCTGAAGACATTAGGCGGGCACTCAGGATGGTCGATATCGAGGACCTATGGCCGAGGTGCGCAGAGCAGATGCACATTCAGCAAGCCGACCTTATCAGGGAATTGGGCCGAATCGTTGACCGTCGGAATAAGATTGTTCATGAAGGGGACGTAATACGCCGACGGAAGGGGGGAAGGCTCATTTTGCACACAATCACGCGCAGGCAGGTGCGAGCAGATATAGAGTTCATTGTGCACTTAGTTTCCGCCATTGAGACCCAAGCAAGTTGACAGGAGAATTGTAGCCCATGGAACCCTGGTACAAAGTCACAACACCACGCGCCGAAGTCCGCGAAGGGCGCTCGTTCAACCCTGATGAGTTCGCGATTGCACTGGAACAGGTCGTTGCGGGCAAAGCGCCTCCCGATTATCGCGATCCGAGCCAATTCTTTGACCGCACGGTTTTCACCCACGCACTGACTGAGCACCTTGGGCTAGTGCTTCGCCGGCTGGCCGGCGAGACGCAGAACACGGCGGCGGTGTTGAGCCTGATCACCCAGTTCGGCGGCGGGAAAACGCATACGCTCGCGGCGCTCTACCACCTGATCGAGAATCCCAAGGCTTCGGCGGGGCATCCTGAGGTCCAAAAGCTTCTTAGCAGCGTTGGACTGAAGCAGATTCCTAAGGCGCGCGTCGCCGTTTTTGTCGGCAACGCCTGGGACCCTGGGGAGGGCCGGGGAAACCCCTGGACCGACATCGCACGACGGTTGGCTGGGCCTGCCGGGGTCGAGGCGCTGGGGCCCGCAGCACGCACTACGCCGCCAGGGACAGAGGCGCTGCACCGGGTGTTCGAAGCCGCGGGAGGAAGCGTCCTTTTGCTATTTGACGAGGTGCTGAATTTCCTCAACCGCCATCGAAACCTCGCCGAGGGCTTCTATGCGTTTCTGGACAACACGGTCCGGGCGATGACGGGGACCACGGGCAGCGCGGCCATGCTCAGCCTGCCGCGCAGCCGCATGGAGATGACCGAGTTCGACGAACAGTGGCTGGACAGAATCAGCAAAGTCGTGAATCGGGTCGCGAAGGACCTGATCGCCAACGACGAGAGCGAAATTAGCCAGGTGGTTCGCTGCCGGCTCTTCGAAAACCTGGGCAAAGAGAGCACACAAAGAGCGGTCGCGAAAGCCTATGCGGAGTGGTGCTTCGCACGGCGAGCACAGTTGCCGCCGGAATGGACGGCGGTTGACACCATCACCACAGACGTCAAGGCAAGGGAGCAATTGCAGGCGCGTTTCGAATCAGCCTACCCTTTCCACCCGGCGACGATCTCGGTCTTCCAGCGCAAATGGCAGGGCCTGCCGCATTACCAGCGCACGCGCGGCACGCTAGCAATGTTCGCGCAGTGGATTTCCTGGGCAGCACGAGAAAGCTTCACGAAGGCCAGAAGGGAGCCACTCATAACTTTGGGATCAGCTCCTCTGGATGTTCAGGATTTTCAAGCGACCATCCTTGGGCAACTGGGTGAGCAGCGATTGTTGCCCGCGATCGAGGTGGACATCGCCGGCGCGACCAGCCATGCGAAGGCCCTCGACGCAGATGCGCAAGGCGAGCTCCAGGGAATCCATCGGCGAGTGGGTGCGGCCATCCTCTTTGAGTCTACGGGAGTAGCGACGGACCGTGCCGCTCACTTGCCGGAAATCCGCTTTGCACTGGGAGAGCCTAATCTGGATGTCACTTCCATCGACAACGCAGCTTCAGCTCTGGAGAAACGGGCATTCTTCATCCGTAAGGTGGGTACGGATGGATTCCGCATTGGCCACAAGCCCACGCTGAAGAAAGTAGTAGGAGACCGCCGCGCCGCATTGGATGATGCGGAGGTTTCAAAAGCAGTGAAGATGGCCGTAAAGCAGGAATTCGAGCATGGTCGGGTGGTCCCGGTTTACCTGAGCCCAAGCGATGGGACCGAAGTGTCGGACACTCCAAAGTTGAGCATCGTTGCCATGGATCCTGAAGTCGAGTGGGAATCCGCTGGGGCCATCAGAACGAAGCTCGGAGACTGGACACGTCAACGAGGCGCCTCACCCCGCTTGTACCCTGCTGCGCTGGTCTGGGTGGTGCGGAAACCTGGTCGAACGCTGCGGGAAAAGGGCGAAGCGTGGTTGGCATGGAAGCGGGTGGCGGAGGATCTTAATTCGGGTGTGCTGGGAGCGGAATTCGAACAGTCCGATCGAGGCGAAGTGGCAAGGCAGATCAAGGATGGCGAGGAAGCACTGAAAGACGAAGTCTGGGCAAGCTATAGGTATGCAGTCGTTGCTGACCCGAAAGGCGCAGAAGGCCTGAGGGAAATCGACCTGGGGGCGGGGCACGCCAGCAGCGGCTCGGGAAGTCTCACCTCGCATGTCGTGGCCGCGCTCAAGGCCGAGGGCCTTCTGAACGAGACAGTGGGTGCGGGATACCTGGAGCGGAATTGGCCCACGGCGCTCAAGGAAAGCGGGACGTGGCCGCTCAAGGGATGCCGGCAGAGCTTCCTTGACGGTTCCTTGACCCGGTTGCTCGACCCCGAAGAGGTCCTGCGAAGGCAGATACCGAGCTTCGTGGAGAGGGGCGAATTCGGTCTCGGGTCGGGGCCGAAACCGGATGGAGGCTTCGAACGGATCTGGTGGAAAGAGTATACCGGCGCTGAGGAAGTCGTGTTTGACGACAACACCTTTTTGCTAATGCGCACGCGCGCAGCCGCTCTTAAAGCCGGACCGCCGCCGAGGAGCGTGCCGGCCCCAACCGAGCAACCAACAGACCTGGTTCTGGAACCACCGGTGGCACCTCCCGCGGTGCTCGTGACGCCGGCAACTGAGCAGACAGTGCGTCTTTTCTTACGCGGGGCGATCCCCCCTGAGCAATGGAATAAGCTCGGGACAAAGCTCATACCCAAGTTACGCACCTCGGGACAAGGGCTCTCCCTCACCGTCGAGGCCTCGCTTGATGTCGCCGCGAATGATCTTAGCCATGTTGAATCAGACCTGCGCCAAGCGCTGCGTGACCTTGGACTGGAAGGCTCCGTTCGAATCGAGAGAAACCGTACCTAAGCCGCTCCAAATTGAGTGTGTCCCTGCCAAAAACTCGATCGACCACAAAGAGCGGCCAATTCACAGGGGCGTCAAAGAGTCGAGGGAGTTGCTGAGCAGGTGCGGGCTACAGATTTCATGCCGGCGGGAACTCGGGGAAGATCTTCTTCCCAGAGGCCGGAGTCTTCGCGGACCTCGGTCGACCTCGGTCGGATAGCATCCTTCCTCAGCCCGAGAAAGATCCTTCAAGCCGCCCGCCGTTCGTAGCGGTGATGCAGTCCGCCGACCTCCGGCAGTTCAACGACCGACCCCAGCTCCGGCGGTTGAACCGGTCTGGTCTCCGGTGCATCTTTCTCCAGCGATAAGTGCGTGCGCACCCCGTGGTAATAATCGAAATACGATTTGAGCGTGCGTCGCAGAGACGATTCGTTGAACACGATTAGGTGGTCCAGACATTCCCGTCGGATGGATCCGATCAAGCGCTCCACGTAGGGATTCTGCCATGGCGATCGCGGGGCCGTCAGGACTTCGCGAATCGCCATCCCGCGGACTCTTTGCCGGAAGACGTCGCCATAGATGCTGTCGCGATCATGGAGGAGATAGCGTGGGGCTGAATCCCAAGGGAACGCCTCCGCGATTTGTTGGACTGTCCATTCCGAGGTGGGATGGGCGGTGACGTTGAAATGAATCACGCGGCGCCGATGATGGGCCAAAACCACAAAGACGAAGAGGATTCGAAAGTTCACCGTCGGCACGACAAAGAAATCCGTCGAGACCAGTTGCTTCAAGTGACTGTCGAGGAACGTACGCCACGTCTGGGAAGGTGGTTTTCGGTACCGCTCCATGTACTTGGCCACGGTGGCTTGAGATAGTTCAATTCCGAGCTTCAGGAGCTCGCCATGGATGCGCGGTGCTCCCCAGAGCGGATTCGCCAGGCTCATCTTCCGGATGAGGTCTCGAACTTCACGAGACACTCGAGGTCTTCCCGGCCTACCCCGTCTACTCTTCCAAGTCCAATACAGCCAGAATCCCTTGCGGTGCCAGGCGGTCACCGTTTCCGGCTTGACCATGGCGAGGGCACAGCGCCAACCTGACCAAAGGTGCATAAGCCACGTCCAGAAGAGGCGATCCGCTGTCCTCAGGTGAACACGCCCGTGCTGCGACCTCCGCAGCACATTGATTTGGTGGCGCAGAGCGAGGATCTCCAATTGCAAAGCGACCCGCGTCTGGAAAGAGGAACAGAGGACGATAAAGGCGGAAACCAACAGACTGAACATAGGAATGAGCGCTTACCAGCGGAACCGCGCCAACATCAATTGATTCAACATGGACGAGATTCTTGGTAACCACAGGGGCCGGCGGTGCCCTCCTCCTACGATCACTACCTGATCGACAACGCCCACGGCATCATCCTGGGCGTGGAAGCTGCGGATTCCGGGGCAAGGTGGGCACGATTCCGAAATCATCCCGGGCAGCATTCCGAAATGAACTCGGGCACGATTCCGGGATGAAGCCGGGCGCGGATTCCGATTTCAAGCCGGTCACTTTTT
>JBEKIZ010000083.1:0-22170 GCA_050011515.1 Terriglobia bacterium
CCCGATCGGCAGCGAGGCTGTGCGACTGAATACCCTCAGCGAGGCAATCGAATATCCGCCGGCCAAGAACCCCCCAATGAAAACAAGGAAAACGACTTCGGGGAACTGTATGACATCCCTTGAGTTTTCCATCTGCGCACCAGATCAGTTGCCGAAAGGTACCGTGCTTCCTGCCGCCAAGCCTTCGGGAAACGACCCCATCGCAAACTACCTTTGGCATTTGAGCCAAGCTTACAAGAACAAACTGTACATCGTTCTCTATTCCACCAAGGGAGCTGGTCTGCTGCGGGAGACAGCGATCCTGTATTGGATTCAAGAGGGGGATTCGTGGAAGTTGGCAGCCTTCAAAGGCACGAATTGGTAAATCCCCGCTATTCCCTCACTGACTGATGTGCCCGTCGCATGGGCGGTTAGCGGCCGCGTGGTAGCCCTTGTCCTGGGCTTCTTCTTGCGTCATGTACACGCCTTCCTTTGTCTTCCCGTACCACCGCGCCCCGGGGCAATGGTAAGTCCCGGAGTTCGTGTTGACCCAAACTCTTACATCGGGATTACCCCGTGTGGCGGCTGTTTGAGCCTTGGACTCGGGGTTTTGCCCATCTGCGTTGAGCATCAGATTGGCATCCAACAGGTATGCCAGCCTGACTCCGGCCTTCTCCAACTGAAGCTCGATCACCGGTTCGGCCTGCCGCTCATACTCGGGTGTGATCGGAGATGGATTGTCATTGCTGAGGTCTCCGTAAGCAACCGTTTGAGCGAGTCGGTGACCCTCCATCACCCAATCCTCAATGCTACCCCTTTGCCATTCAGCCCGGTCCTGGGGTGTTATCCGGCTCTCCAGCTCTGCCGCGAATGCCGCTGGATTGCCGTTGATGTGTTGGAGCAGGCCCGTGTCCCACACCCAATGAAGGTTATCGGGATGACCATCAAAGATCACTTGACGCGTGTTACCGCCCTTGTCGTCGTTGTCTTCATCATGCAACGGCTGGTGCAAGTCGCCGACGAAATGAATCACGAATCTCAGGGCCTGCGCCTTGGCGTTTTTGTCTGCGTTCAGGTCCTTCAGGACGGCGAGGAATTGTTCCGTCTTGGCGATCACGCAATCACCGTTAGGGCACTCGCGGGCCAAGTCGATCTTGGAATCCGCAAGGGGGATGTCGATGTAATGCCACGGGGCGGTCTCGCGGTGGCCGTTGCGGTAATCGTCCGCCCACACTGAGGCCTCTTCGGGACTCTCGGGCGCGAGTAGCTCCCGCATGCGAGTGGCGGTCTCCGGGTGCATGTAGTGCTCTGCGACAATCACTATGGTTTGATGGCCTTCACGACCCCAGGCGAAAGCCCCTTGCGGTGTCACCATGATAACCGCAAGGTAAGCCACCGAACGGCAGATTGTTGAGGCTCCAACACGCATCTAACTCTTCTCCACCGCTGGAACGGGGTTCTTCCTCAGATTCGCGCTTTCGAACCCGATGCCGCGTCCTGGAGTTTTGTTCGCCTTGCTTATGACCAGACACTCGATGGGAGGAACATTCTCTTTCCACTTACGGCCGAGTGCCTGAAGCTCACGCCCCACCGCTCCAAGGACATGGTTGAGATTCAGAGGGTGCGGCATTTTCAATTCGCGGGCGAGTTGACCGTAGGTTACAGTGCGCCCCGCCTTCGCTCGTCCGACGAGCAGAGGTAGTGCTTGCTTGGCCCGCCTCTGGTACAACCTTAGGCCGTCTCCAAAGCCTCTTTCCATAAACATGCCTCCCGGTCTAGGCAAGAAACGCTAAGGCAGATGGATGTTCTCAAACCACTCGGTATTTCGGTCGACACCGCTAGCCACCAATTGTCTGTGAAAAACGAAGTGTGGGAAGCGTTCAAGACGCTCGCCGCGATCGGGATTCTGGTGGTCGGTGGTGTTAAGTTGCTTGAACCGAAGTGAGCGAGGGACCGATTTCCCGTGCGTCGCGAAACCAATAATAGTGTTCTCTATCCTGCAGAATTTCGACGATTTCAGAGTTGCCTTGCTGTTCCGCTGCCTGTATGAATTTACTATAGCCCTTTTTGGTTAGTAAGTAGCGTCCGCCAGGCATAGGGATCGCTTCTTCTTTGGACACCATTTGATCTAAGTCGAATGGCAGGAGTTTTTCTAGAATGTCTACCAATTCTTCGTCTAGTTTGTATATTGCCGTGCCATTCCCTTTTTGCTGGCGATATTCCCAGAAAAGACAATTCTGATTATTTTTCATAGTGCCCCCAAATTAGAGAGTTTTAACCAAGCGATTTTTCAACCGTTATGCTACCGTCCCTTACAGCATCCTGTACATCAGCCGCTTTCCCTCGTCCAACTTGATTGCGACCTCTGACTATACGTGATCATAGACTAGCAGTGACTACGCAACCACGAAATGCCGGGCTCAAAGTGTGGGTGGTATAGACCACCTGGCACGGTGTGGCCTCCTAGTGAAACTTCAATCCGACAAGGCTACCGCCCTGCGAATCTGAGACTAATACACCTCTTTTTGCCAAGATGCGCCCGCTCGAAGATGGTTCCATCCCCTCCGCCTGGGCGGGATCACAGTGTCCCCGCTTTTCCCGGTGTAAGTACTGTGTATAAACCTATGGCCGTTGGTGTGCCAAGTACGGATGGCCCGTGACCCAGCGTCGCTGCACATTCAGTGTGAATTCATACTGTTCTGCCGTGGAACGAAGTGCTTCAAAAACCGGGCCTTCTGCCACCGCGTACCCCGCCTTATCAATCCACGTCCAGCGTCCATTTAAGAGGATGGGCGTCACATACATTTCCTCATATAGATAATCGCCCACATTTCGTGTCAATCTCACGCGTTGGTCGAATTCCGGGCTTTGCGGGCGAGCATCCTCTCGGGGTCTATTACCTTGTGCCCACTCCCGGATTGCTCTCGGATCAAGCAAATCATTAGGCACGGTTCCAGCAGGTCTTGAGGCGTAGTACTCTTGGGCTTCGCGCTCTGCCTCAGGTCGCGTTTTCGCGTCGCCGCGAGCAAGCAGGAATGCCGCAACCGGCTCCAGCGTTCCCCAAGTGAACAGCTCCTTGAGCCAGAAGGCAATCCATGGCAATCCGGCGCGTGGCCAATCGTCAATTTCGAGAGGCATTATAGGATCGTTTTCATTCTCGTTGAGAACAACAGCAATCAGACCGCCCAGCCCCCAAGCGCTGCGATAAGCGAAGTTTTTGGACACATAGTCAAACCACACCGTAATCTGCTTCGGCGTCGGCTGCTCATCAAGTGTTTGCTTGCACAGCCACCATCTAAGCAGCCTGGGCCAATCGGTAAAATTCTTTTTCGATCCCAGTTTCGTGCTCAATCGGAATGAAGGTACTTGGCTCAGCCGAGCGATAACATCGGCGACAAAAGTGAATCGTTGCTCGGATGACCACCGGCCGTACTCAGCGCCCGCAGTAAGCTGCTCGACCATCGCCGGAGCTTGTTCCAGCAGGATGCTTGCAGATCGCGGCGTCAGGCTCGTCTTGTAAATCCGCCCCCGCTCTTGAGGGTCCGGATAAAGCCTCGGGATAGCACGGCCTCGACCGAGCCAGATTGCACTCAATCGCGCTTCCTGAACCGCCGAAGCATGCGCGTATGTTGCGCGCCAAATTCGGCTCAGTTCTGCTTCGAGATCGGCACCTTCGAGCGGTGAATTCCCCAGTTGCTCGACTTCGCGTAGCGCGCACAGTAAGAAGTAATCCAGCGCATCCAGGTTACGGATCGCAGCACTATCCGGCGAGGAACTCACGCCTGTTTCTTCGAGCCACCGCTCAAACCCAGCTTGTGTTCCCCGTGGACTCAAATCCCGCCATGTGGACTCAATGGCCCTCAAAAGTGCAATAAGCGCGCTAGCCGCGGAATCCTCCGCACGCTCCGTACTACCTGTAGATACCTCAAGCTCATCCCGAAGCTCTTCGTAGCCCCTCCGTTGGCGATAGCTTGCAGCATCTTCCGAAAGCACGATGAGCGCGTGTCCTTCTGTGGCGACCCCTGGCCGGCCAGCCCGACCAATCAAATTAGAAAACTCCTGCAGATCAAAGCGGGTCTGGCCGCGATAAATACTGGGCATCAGAATGTAGTTCACCGGGATGTTTACGCCTTCTGATAAAGTCGACGTGGCAATGATGACGCGCACCGTTCCCTTATCAATCAGGCGCTTCAGGCGTCGACCAACGGGCGCCGGCAACTTACCATGATGGACCGCTATTCCTCGGGCCAATAATCTGTATTCGAACGACTCTTGGGAAAAGTAATCCGCCATAGACGCGAGACAGTCGGCCAGTAAAGCATCATCTGTCGCGGCTTCAAAATAGGCAGGAATGTTATTCGGCCGCCATTGATCCAGAATGTCTAGGCAAGCCTCAGTGAATACGTCTATTTTTTGAGCGATTGATATCAGGACGGTCGGTCTAGTTCCTCCGGTTCTTTCTGAAGCGAGATTCAAAGCGGCCCAGAGTGTGGGGGCGCGCATTCTCACTTCCGGCTGGTTCCTCGAGCCTAGTCGCTCGGGCATCCTAGGGAATGGCTCAGCCACATAGGGAGATGATGTCGTCCTGCCCTCCCGGAATTTGAGCGACTGGCCGTTCATCAGGTCGTAATGAATCGTAAAGGAGCCCTGAGCGCTCACCTCCAAACGACCCAGCATTTGACGGGTACTGCGGTGACGGGATTCCGTTGGTGTGGCTTCCTCGTCGCCAGAAATCCACCGAGCCAATGACGGAGCGGCGGCGGCCGCTACAGCCGATAAGGCTATCGTACGAAAGGAGTACCGTTCACGAGCTAAGTTAAGACGCGTTCCCAAAAGTTCGAGACGGTACGGCCTGCTTGCTCCTTCCTGCAGCGCCTCCGGTTCTGGCTTGCCATAATTCACTGTGTGGGCTTCGTCGATGATGACGAGCCTGACGCGATTAAGAAACAGGATGCCCAGGAAGCGCAGCAGAGCATCGGCTTTCTCGAATGTGCATATCAAGATCGTTGGCTGATCCTGAGATATCCAGGCGTCCGTAGGTCCCCAGTCCGTACCCCCATACAGGCCCGTAACAACGATCTTTTGCGCTGATATCCCACGGAGATCTTGATCAAGGCGTTCTTCAACCTCTGCTGCCAGCGCACGAGACGGCACTAGGTAAAGCACAAGATTTCCTGTGCGCCATTCCTCCAGTCCTTCAGTCACGTTGGGATTGGGTTCGAAAAGCGCAGGGATTATTCCCAGCGTGGCCACCGTCGTCTTACCCGATCCAGTCGGGGTGCATAAAGCAAACGATTGCCCCTCGCGTAACCGCGATATTCCGGCCGCCTGCGCGGGCCAAACCAGTGCTCTTCTATTGGAGAACTGTGCCCTGGCAAATTGGGTGAGCGCGTCGGCGGTGTCCCTAGATGCCTCGTCCTGCATTTCCGAGATCCTCCGCCACAACGACATCTCGACATAGTTACGGGCAACAGCACCAACCAGCCTCGCGAGAATAGCTGAATAGGAATCCCGACTATGAAGAAAGCCATCGGCCAGCCGATCCAGTTTGTTCATTGCCCTCGCGACCATGTCATCCTTGCCGAAGCGCAAGTATCCAGAAATCGTGCCGATACACCTAATTACATGCTGAATAGCTGTGGCCGAAAACTCAATTCCGCTATCCGTAGTCCCCGGTGTACCCGCCAATTCTTGTTGCCAGTATTCAACAGTTGCTCTTAAGACTGCGGGGAAGTCCGCGCGCAAGAATCCGGCCAAGATGTCTGATGCGGGGTCTTCGACCGGCAGCTCCTTAAGCTCTCCAAGAGCCATGGCGGGATAACCAGCGAGTTGATAGGCAGCGGCAGAGAGCAGATGCAGAGGGGATCCCTCCGGCCTCAGGTCGGCCCTCGATAACCACTCTAGAATCTCGGCGGCACGTTTCACGCTATTTTGCCAAGATCCGTTTGCTTCATTATTAGTACGTACAAGAAAAGCGTATTGAATCAGGAGAAACGCCTCTTCCTGCGCCCTAGCGATGTCTGACGGAGTGAAGCTTACGAGTCCGTCGCGCCCCATCTGCCTGCGCATGCTTTGGCTATAGAGTTTGGCCTGCGCTTCAGTCAGGGCCGTTCTGGCATGCCCATCCTGATACTCTCTCGCAATGCGGATTGACTCAGGTGTCGGCATATTGCTACGTCCGGTATATCCGGTCCACTAGTCCATTCAGGTCATTGACCTGATACTCAAGCCCGACCAGTTGTCGATTCAGCGTGTAGGCACTATTAGCCGCCGTCGGAGACATCCAGCTCGTTCTGTCTCTCGCTCGGGGCCGGTCACCGCAGACGTAAATTACGCCATCGTATCGGGCGACCCGCCGGCCCCCCGATGCCCGGTATTTTATGAGAGCTTCCTGCCATGCCTGCGCTTCCGGAGTGTGGTAGTGGTTCAGCAATTCGACCAGCTCGCGGATGCTGTCGGGAATAGACGGACCGGCATTCAGCTTGCTGTGTGCTTCATTCAGTTTGTCGGATCGATGGTTGACGAGACACTTGGCTTCGAGTGTCAACACATGAGTTATGGAGTTTGAGGTGTCCTTCACGAAAGCGATGGCATCGTCACCGGTTCTTCCCGGTCGTTGCTCCCCGATTGCATCCGGGTCGTGACTGTGCCCGTCTCTCAGCCGTTGATTAATGCGTTCGAGATGCTGGAACTCGACATCGTGAAATCTAAACAAGAGAGCAGGCACCTGCCAATCATCTCTGCCATGGATGTCCCAGTGTTCCACGGCCAACGCCGCGAAACTTTCCCCTAGATATCCTTGCAAAGTTATTCGATGCAACATGCCGGGATAGTTGACTGCCGGATCTAATTCAGGACCAGTGAAGGGTGATAGTTGATCTTCAAAACCGCTTCGAAGGCGTGTCCGGGCATCCTCCAATGCCTCCTGAAAATACGCGTGAAGCTCTGTGCTCACTGTGTCGCGCATCGAACCATCTTCGCGCCAAAGGCGCAGGTGGTAAGATCCATTCCGCCCCATCCTCGGCTGCTCGACGAGCCAAGCGTGCAAGACGGCGCGATTAATTCGGCAAGATCGGAGCATGGGCGGGTTCCAGCTTGTTCGGGAAAGGGATCATGAACCTGAATTTGCCCCCCTGTAAGCTTCAGGATACGCTCAAGCGCCCTCTGCCTCAAGGCTTGCCATTGACTTATCGTCTGGTCAGCATAACCCCGCGAATCTAGCGTTTGCCTAAAGTTATAGCGACCGCGTCCTCTCCGGTTAGAAAGACCTCTTCAGTCGGTGTCTTCAGAATTTGCAGAAAGCGACTCGGAACGGCCATACATGCCCCCCGCCAGTGGTGAGCGATCAAGCTGCGGATGGCTTCGTCCCCTCCGCCGGGGTAGGAGCAGGTATCCCGCTTTTCCCGGCGCAAGGACCTCTTGCCCGACCCGAAACATAGGTAACAGATTGTACCGGACACATAGGTAACATCTCCCGCTGGTTATAACCAGCGGGAGATGTGGAAAATGCCTTGGAAGGAGTGTTCGGTGATGGATGAAAGACTGCGTTTTGTGGCGCGACTGCTGGAAGGCGAAGAGACCCGCACGGTGTGGATACCAAGTTATTGGTAGCTGATAGTTTTGCCGTGTTTGAACCGAGCCTAAGTTTCCTTAAGTATTCTTATCACTCTACAGCGCACAGCGAGCGAACGCGGTCACTGTGATTGAAGGCTATGCCCCCGGACGGGTTCGAGGAAAGATTTGGTTCAAAAGGTTCGTCGGACCACGATCCAGCAAGTCTGCGGCAAAGTCCAGCAGAGTGCCCGTGATTTCTTCGCCGGGGCCGGATTCGCGCCGCTTCCATCGGTAAAGCTGACCGCCCGTCAAGACATAATTGGCAAACCGCAGGGCTGTCGACGTGTCCTCGTCGATCCGGCTGTCCTTGAGCAAGATGCAGACAAGAACCGCCAGCGGCGACAATTGATGCGGATAGACGGCGGCGGGAGAGGCAAAGATCTGGCGGAGCTTTGAGATTGGAGCGAACAGCTCCCTTACCGCAGCCGAGCGACCGGCGCGGCAGGCCGCCAGAAAACAAAACTCCGGCTCGAGTTGGCGAAGCCAATTTCCCACCACGCCCCAATTGCGAAGACCGTCCGCCGTGAGGACGAGTCCTGATTCGTTGCTATGGCCGAGGACAAGAATGGAGCGAAATCGACCGTGCTCCTCGAAGACCCTGGCGAGGTCCCTTGCGAGTTCTGGCTCGGAGGAGGTTTGCACAAAGGCGATGATTTTATCTGGGAATAACGTTTTGAGAAACTCCGCGAATGGGCGGCCGAAGTTCAATCTGTCGGCGGCAAGTTGCCGGGAGTCGCACTCGATGACGAGAAGGTGGGCGCGGGCGGGCCGTCGCGGCCTCGCGGCGGACCGGCGCGGCTTTATCCGGCGTGACATTTGAGCTGATTTTCGACGCGACGGCATCGGGAAAAGCCTTCCTCGCCCGGAGCGCTATTGTACTAGCTTGATCGCTGTGATCGGGATTCGCGAAGGGCAGAGAAACGGCGAGTGACCAGCCCAGATGCTGTTTGCGACTTGGGTCGTACCTGTTTCATTCTTCCATGCGGCCGTCGGAGCGGCGCGAGGCTTTCGCTTCTTCGAATTCTTGAAGTTCAATGAGCATTCTCTCGTCTTTCCACCAGAGCAAAGACAGAACCCAGCCGGTGCGCGGGCGGAAAGAGTGTTCCTGGATGTAATATCGCCCGGCGGTGGGGTGATCGAACCAGGCCCTGGCCGGAACCTCGCCGTTAAGCTCCCCTTCTGCGGCAGAGTTGAGGAGTTGAAGAGCGAGCGTGCTCTTTTCGGGCTTCCCGGAAGGCCAGAGCTGATCGGGAATGCTGGGAGCACGCACGAACCATTCCCTGCCCTCGCTGCCGTAACAGACGAGCATCGCCGGAAGAGGCCCGTATTCGACGACGCGGATTGCCGTGGCCGTGAGGCTCGTTGTGAATTTCTGCGCAAGACTTCTTACGGCAGTAAAATCCACAGCCCTTAAGGTTTTTGCAATCGGCACGAAAAGCGCGACGGGGAGCAGAAGCCCGCTGGCGTAGCGGTTCGCCAGCGCTTCGGGATCGCTGGCGGACCATTCTTTCAGGAACTGGGCCTCCTGACAGCTCAAGGAAGCCTTGCCCCTGTCGTACATCCAGTGCCCCAATTCATGGGCTGCGCAGAAGCGTTGCCTTGGGCGCGGGGATGCGGAATCGACGGTAATGATGGCGTTGTTGCCGTTTCCGACGATCCGGGCGGCGCAGCCGGTCAAGGAACGGTACCTGACCGTGGCGCCACAATGGAAAGCGATGGCCTCAATGTCAATCTCATCCGGGGCCGTTATGCCCAGCTCTTTCAGAAGCTGGTCAGGAAACTTGAAATAATCCTTATTCTCCATCGGTTTCGTCGCGTTGAAGCTTTTCCAATATACCCAGCTCAGCCAAATCCTCAAGATAGGATTCGATGTCGTTGTCGGTGAGCTTGTCCAAATCCCGGTACTGGGCGGTCACGAATTGCGTGAACTGCGGACGTTGAATAAAGATCGAGAACAGCCTACGGCGCGCGGCAGGCGTTTCGGGAATCGCGTATGACTTGCGCTCCATACCCTCTATCTGGTGGCTGTACGCCGCACGGGCGGCATTCAGCGCCCGCTGCCGAAATGCCTTCACCGTCGCAAGCATCATTGCCTTCATACGGGCCGCTTCGGCATCCGGATCGATTCCGGTCAGGCGGAGCTCCTCAATGACTTCGGCGTCGCTCTCCTCAAGTATCGAGTCAGCCAGTGCATCTGTCAGGGCCTCCAGCCTTTGCTCGTCGGTCCTATCTTTGCTGGCCATTAGTTTCCCCCTCTGCCAAGATGTGCGGTCATGCCGGCATCATCCAGACGGCGGCGGATTCTGCGTACAATGGTGTTGTAATCATTCTGCGACAGCTCCCAAAGCTCGCGAACCCCGGCAGGGTCGCACCCTTCCTGCCAGGCCATCAACACCATCTGCGCCTTCTCATCCCCCTTGAATAGAGTCTCGATCCGCTCCAGTGTTTGATTCTGGTGGCGTGTTTGTTCAGGGTCTGGACGGCGGGATGGCACGCTGTCGAGCGGACTGAAGACTTCTCCTTCAACGTCCGTTCGAAGGACATCGGCCTCGGTCACGGGCGTTTCCGCCTGCTTGAACGATTTTGCCCAGTTGCTCGAAATGCTCGTGATCGCGCCGGCGAGGAATCTGAAAAATCCAACCTTGACTTTGTTCCATCGCCGCGTGTCTTCCAGGAGGTCCGTCAACGCTGTATTGAGGAGATCATCTCCCGTTCGGCCTTCCGCCTTGGGACCTAGGCAGAACGTGCGGTAATCCGCATAGCGCCGCAGTTTCGCCCACTCTCCGGGCGTAAGCGCCTCGATTGCCGCCGTAATTTCCTCAAAGGTGGCCGCCGCTTCCTCAGGGACGCGGCGCGGAGGCTTGGTCACCATGTGCGCTCCCCCGAAGATTCTACTGCATGTCCCTCCATCCAGAAAGTGCTCGCCGGGGCGACTCCATTGACGGGACAAAGAGCGTTTTTTTCGTTGCCTGTGTCGATGGCGCGGCGAAAACGAGCAGTGATCTAGTAGGGGCAGTCCAAATCCGCCCCGTCACGGCGTCCGGCAGCGTAAACATGACGATTCGCGAGGTATGAACAATATGGCTGAGCGCAACTGGAAGAGGATTTTTCGAAAAGTACCCGATCCAATCATCAGGAAGGCGTCGAAGATTCCGGGCGACAATGTCATGGCGGCATGCGTGAGGAAAATTCCCGCCTCCGTCCTTAGCTCCGGCACGTACAAGCATCTTGGCATGCGGATGAATGGAAACAGCCCGGAGTTCCCCAGCCGGCTCATGCCACAGCCCAAATTCGGGCCGTGCTCGCTCCGGAATGCGCAGGGCGAGGAGATTGTGCGCAAGGACCTGCCCATGAAGACGAAGACCTACAGCTTCGATGCGCCCAACTGGGGCGACTGGAGCAATGGAACGCACGAGGTCTCGTGGGACCGGCAGGTCTACCAGCGCGAGTTCGTCCCGCCGAAGGAGCTGGAGATTTCCATCACGTTGCTGGCAACGGAGGCCGGAGGCGACCCGGTTTTTGTCTTCCGATTCCGCGTGGAAGAAGTTCTGAACAAGCGGGCAGCGGATTTCGGGAAGGCGCTGTTTTTCAATCTGAACCTTCTCCAGGAAAATACGGGCGCAGCAGACGTGTTCGCCGCAGACGCTGACCCCACTCAGTATCTGAATACGATTTCCGTCCACTGGGAAATCCTTCCTCCCGGAGAAGGCAGGGATGTGCTGGTGCGCATTCTGGCGAAGTTCCGGGAGCCTGGCAAGGAATTGAGGGAAAAACTGGAGGACCGGTATTCGTTCCTCGAAAAGCTCAAGCCGGTCGCCTATGTCAGTGGCACGAGCGGTTTTCAGCGCTATTTCGGGGCCAAATTCGCCGACAATCTTGTAGTTTTCGAGAACCTGGAGTACGGGAACGCAATCTATGTGATGTTCGAAGATTGGCAGGAGCTGAGCAAGCTCAGCCGCTTGGAACTGCTCAGGGACCGCCGGGGTGCGGGCTTTGAGCGCATTATCCATCGAAAGGGATGGAAGGACGAGGTCAAGAGGGCTGTCGAGGCTCGTCTCGTACCGGCGTAGTGATCTGCGACAGCTTGCAATTTATCAAAACCGACAGGAGGCCGAGATGGCAAAAAGCGCACGCATTCGCTGCATCAACAAGACCGACCGTCTAAACCCGCACGAGAGGATTCGCAATGTTGGCGGGGTCAATCCCGACGGCGGGCGGTGGAAACAGAGCCAGCAGCAGACGATTCAGGAGATCGAATCCGGGGAGTGGGAATTCTACGTCAGCCAAGCCGGCAGGACCGTGAACGTGATTGTCGCCACGCACAACGGCAACAAGTACATCAAGACGGAAGCCGACGGGATTCACCCGGACAATCTCCTGGCTCTTCCGGAGTGCCCGTAATCGCTCGCTGCGGGTGGAAACCTCGGACGCGAGTCATGGAAGAAGAGGTGCGCGTGCGGGAAGTTGAGCGTTTGGGAGAAGCCAGTCTTCGAGAGTGCTGATAACGTTCAAACAGATTGCGGCAAACCGGTTGATTTCTTCGCCAAGCAAACGAACCGTTTCTCCGGGCTGTTCGTCCTGGGCGAGCTGGAAATAGTGTTCGTCCGCAATCCCCAGATTGTGTCCTATGACATGGCGCTTCTGTATATTGATAGTCAGGAATGCGAGGTCCCCGCCGGTGAGCCTAGAAAAAGGGTCGATGGCGAGGATCTCGAAATACTTGCGGACGCGGTCAATGTTCTGAAAGATCGTTATCTTTGACAGCAATTCGACCGTCTGTGCAGGCCGGTGCTGCCTGACAAGGTAGCGGTAAACGGTCTTCAGGGCTGTTTCAAAGGCGGTGAGCACGTCCTCGTGGGCGTTGCCCATGAGGCGATATGCGAGTTCGGGTTGGCCGGCTTCGTTCGTCTGATCGGCCAAGATGACTTGGTCGCGGACAAGCTGTACTTCGTGCTGGAAGTGCAGCGCCAGATTCGGGGCGCCGCAATCGGGACAGAAGAGCGCAATGGCATAGACGCCATAAGGACGGCGGCAGATGCCGCACTCAAGATTGCGAAGCAGGTCATTTCTCAACGGTGCGGGCTTGGGACGATATGGGCGTTTAACGTCCATACTGGCGGAGATGAAAGTGTTGCGCGGCTGGTGGCGGTTGAAATCCCTGGCGTGTTGTTCAAGAAAGTCGCCGATGTCCTGCTCGGCTTCCCACATAATCAGGTTTTTGATGGCCTCGATGTCTTCGAAATGGACGAACTCCCGGTCGGCAGCAATGTAGCCGGAGTAAGGACATACGGTCTGGCCGGGACCGGGCGGGCGGCGGATACGCGAACGGTGCTCCTCAGAAATGGTGCGGTCGGCTGGTGCCTGGCCGATGAGAAAGAGGCGAGGCGAAGCATCGGGATTGGGCGAGTATTGATACGCCTTGCCGGAGCTGGTCAGGGGTATCGGCACCGAAAGAAGCATGTTGTTGGGGTCGCCCCCGACTTTGTGACTTTCAATGCGGCGCAAGCGAATGTCGCTCATCTGCTTTTTCCCTTTGAGGGGGTGCACAGTGTTGCATCACGCATCATAACATTGATAGCGAAGAAAAGGGGAAGACGATCGGCGGATTCGGTCAATGATGCAAAACTTACCAATTTCGATATGTTTCTGAAAGCGCCAGAATGCGCCCTATGTGGGAAAACAACAAGGCGGAAACCGAGGGCGGGATTGATGCTTTCGAAAAAGCGATGATGCGCAGAAAATATTGTATTCTGTATTCTGCTGAGGAACAAGAAATGCATGGCAATCCTCACCTACCATTGGGTGCCTGCTTCGGAACGCGAAACTTTCGGCTGACGTTCTGCCCAGGCGATGTCTTGATCAGCAGGCTAGATGCATACAAGGAAGGTACAATCCAGGTAAAGAGGTGATGAACCCATCTCTGGAAGTGCTGGAAAAGTACGGACTCGTCGCTGATGAGGACTCGTTTCGGGTTCTGGAGTTCGGCAGAAAAACGGCAGTGAAACTTCACCGGGAACTGTGGGAATTGGTTTTCTCTCGGCAACAGGAGCCTATCAGCGATAACGCTTCAACTGATCCGTTCAGTTTCTTGGCGAGTGCTTCAATGCGCGGGCAGTCAACCTGCTCATCGCCGTTCTGTCGGCTTCAGAAACTGGACTTCCTCGCCCGCTACACGGCCCTCTATGCGAACAAGGTGCTGTTTCCGCTACCACTGAGCCATCCATCCAAAGTCGACACGGTTGCTGAGTACAGGGACGAGCTTGCGCAGACGGCCCTTATATTGTTGCGCCTGCGAACGCTGATAGACGCTGGAATGGTTGTTCCTGTCGTAATGCGCTCTATTCATTGCACCCACATGATTCGCTGGGTGCGCGAGATGACGAGCCTAATTCATGAAATTGCTGACGACGCGACACTGGAAATTCAGAAACATTTTCATGTCATGTACCAGACTGCCGATAAAGCACCTACTGGGCGAGCGACCGTTCACGTTGAAGGGCCGGAGGATTTTCTAGAACATGGCGGCGGAGTGCTGCTCGTTAACAACGAGAGAATGTGGAGGCCAAAGAAGGGGAAGCCAGACCGTGACGGCAACATGCAAATCCGAGGACCGATGAAGCTCCTCGCCATCAGGGAGATGCTTGACCACATCGCCAACGACACTACTTTCTACCTTGCCTATGGTCGTTCGCAGAATGTCAGATATTTAACAGACCGACCCGGCGAGACGTTCTTCCTCGATTGCTTTAACAATGATGAAGAACTCGCGGCGAGCAGTGCGGCGATGAATGCCTATCTTACTCATTCACTGCCTTTGCTCGGTGACCTTTCCATCGCGACCTTGCTGAGAATCAGGCGGGAGGAAAGAGATTCGTTCCTTCGTTATCGTTCTGCTGTTGAACTCATCCTGAGCGACATCATCAACAAAAAGAAAAGAGTTGGAAAGCGCGAGATGCAAGAATTATTCAGGGAACGCATTGAGCCTCAGCTGCTGCGAATGAAGTCAGAATTGCACCAAGAAGGAGGGCGGCAGCGTCGCAGAATCCTCGGAGGAATAGGAACCCTGGCTGCGACTGTGGCATTGGGCGCGTTCGGCGGCGTGCTCCCTGTCTTGGCGAAGGGTGCTGCGGTAGCCGCCGGAAGCATAGTTGGCGGCAGATTGCTCAGCAAAGCCGCCGAGGCTACTTGCGAACACGGGGCGGCGTTAAAGGAACAGAGCGATTTCTACTTCCTGCTTCGGCTGTGCCAAGAAGCTGCTCAGTGAATGGTTTCGCTGTAATCTGGCGGTGCTGTGCCGGAACTGGCACGGACTGGTCACCGCGAAAAGTAATTTCGGCGCCAGCTAACAGTCCGTCATTGACCGACTTCGGGCCTCAGTTTCTGCCAGGGAACGGTCGCCACAGAATGCGGAACTTGAACCTTTCGTGGCGTTGGGCAAAAAAACTCCAAACAGCGCCCGTTGACTCACTTGGTCAAGCGTTTTTCCAACCATCGACAGCTCTTGTACGCGATCTCCGTCGAGCGCTTGTAAGCGGCATTCGTGCGCATGAAGCTGAAATTAGGCAGTTTCAGGAGTCTGGGATGTGCTTCTGGGGCACTCCCTACCGGCTGTCGGGCGCTGAAAAGGTCGTTGGTTTATTTGAGGCAGCCAGCCTCTTCGAATCCTATCTCGGGTCTTCCCACCGCGGTAGCGGGTCGCGCGCGGCCAATCGAAGAAGGAGCTCACCGCCGTTGTCTACGTCGAACAGCTCCTGAATGAACTCGTATGTTTTCTGGACTACATCGATCATCAGAGTCTTCATCTCCTCGTCATCGAATCGCGAGAGCTTGGACCAGGGAATTTCCCCAAATGGCGTAGACACCACGACGTCTGAGTAATCGCCCGACTTCGAATCTGGTGCTATGCCCGCGTGTAAGTCCTCGAGCACGGAGTTTCGAAAACATCGGTGAACGAGGTACTTCGCCAGTCTCTTTTGCAGAACCGAGTCCGCGACGAGAACCTGCGCGCCGCCGTGTGCCCTATCCATGTCAGCCTCCAATTGCAATCCCACTCTGACATCCGAAAGGGCTTATTACAAGGTCAACACTCCATAGGCCTGAAATCCCCTTTGATATCAACCACATCGACGACCTTATGTCGGAAACCCTGCTGAAAATTGCATAAAGTCGCCGTCAGATGTACGTTTATTGGTGGAACAATAAACGACTGATTTCTCCGATCAGGCCTTGGTGAGTGGGTCACCCATGTCTTTGACCCGAGGTCGGCGGGGCAAAGTGGTCCATGTGCCTGTCTGCGCACTGCTCATCGTGTCGCGGACAGGCACTTGACATGGGAGGCCATGAAAATGCGATGTGTCGCTCGAATGGGCTTGAGAGCCATCCTGGCACTGGCGGTCGGTCAATGTCTGGGCTTACGAGCGCAGCAGGTCCAAGGCAGCTTCACAGGAACGGTTAGGGACCAGTCGGGTGCCCTCGTTCCCGGCGTCAGGGTAACAGCGTTGGAAGTGCAAACAGGCGGCAGCCGAAGCGCCGTAAGCTCAGCTGATGGTTCCTATACGATTCCCCTTTTGCTGCCCGGGTTGTACCGGCTGACGGCAGAGAAGACGGGCTTTGAGAGGACCGTTCGAGGCCCCATTAACCTTCTCGTCGATGCGCATCCGCGGGTTGACTTTAAGATGAATGTGGGCGCGCAGACAACCAACGTCACGGTGGAGTCGACCGCACCTGTGCTGGACACGCAGACCGCCACGGTGGGGACAACCGTCGAGCAGGCCAAGATCAGTCAGCTTCCTTACAACGGCCGCAATTTCCTCCAAACGTTGCTCTTTACGCCGGGAGTCGTACCGGGGGTCCAGGGGTCGGAACTGAACAATAACCGAGGCGGGTCCATCAACGTCAACGGACTGCGTGAAGACATGAACAGCTTTCTGCTGGACGGCATGAGCAACACTTCCATCGCCATTGGGACCTACGCCGCCGCGCCGCCGCTCGATTCTATCCAAGAATTCAAAATGGAAACCGGCATCTATGATGCCAGGTTCGGTGTGTCGGCCGGCGCCCAGGTGAACATTGTCACGAAGTCCGGAACCAACCAGTTGCACGGCTCGCTTTATGAATACCTTCGCAACAACAATCTGGACGCGAGGAATTTTTTTGAGCCCAACGTGCCGCCCTTTCATCGCAACCAGTACGGGGCCAGCCTGGGCGGGCCGATTGTGCTTCCGCACGTCTATAACGGCCACGACAAGACCTTCTTTTTCTTAAACTACGAAGGTTTGCGCGACAACCACTCCTTCTTCAGCCGCGCCCACGTGCCCACGCTCGCCGAGCAAAGCGGTGATTTTTCTGACCTTGCGCCGGGGTCTCCATGCCCCCACACGACAGTTCTTCTGGATCCCCTGTTGCTCGTCAATCCTGCCGCGCCGCTGACAATTCCCGGCAATAACCTGAGCAACATTGCTTCAACTCTTCCGGCGGGCACGCTCGACCCCGTTGGTCGAGCCCTCGTCGGCCTTTACCCGTCTCCTAACATCCCCAATGCCTCATGTGGGGCAGAGAATTACCAACAGCAGGTGCTGCGCCTAATCGATACGAACAGCTTCGTCGGCCGCGTCGACCACCGTTGGGGATCGAAGGACAGCCTTTTCTATCGCTATAGCCTGACTGCCGAATCCTCGTTGGCTCCTTCGGGACTGCCCACAGGGGTGCCAGGCTATGGTACGCGGCGCGTGGACTGGTTCGACCAGACAGGGATCGATTGGACCCACATATTCACCCCGATGCTGCTAAACGAAGCGAAGGTCGGCTACAACCGCTGGCAGTACCGTTGGAACAATGAGGACCAAGGGAGGGACATCAATCAAATCCTCGGCCTGAAGGGTGCGCCTACGGCCTACCGCGACACCGGAGTGCCCAACCTCAGCTTCGCCGGCTATGACGGTCTCGGGGCGGCAGGCATCTACCCCCAATTCGGCGCCGTCAATTCCTTTCAGTACGCGGACACGCTCACCTATATCCACGGCAACCATTCCTTTGATTTCGGCGCGGACATCCGCCCGATCAAGCGCGGAAACTTCTTTCAGGACATCGATGCGCGCGACGCGTACAGCTTCAATGGGGTGGCGACGGGTAGCGTGGTGTTTGCAGGTCTGCCCTCGAGTGCTCAGACGGCGCTTTTGGCGGCCTGTCCTCCGCCAAGTTGTGGCTTCGGCAACGGCGTAGCTGACGCCCTGTTCGGCCTGCCCACGAACTGGATCCGCGGTTCTTCGGGCTACATTTCGGGGACGGGCACGGAGTACGATTTCTTTGTGCAGGACCGCTGGAAGATTCACCGAAACCTCACGATGACGCTCGGCCCCCGGTATGAATACAATAGCCTGATCACGGATAAGTACAACCACTTCGGCAGCTTCGACTTCAACAAGGGCTTACTGCTTGCTGCGGGTACGAGTGCGGCCTCCCTGCTGAATTTTGTCGGCACGACCGGGGCCTCGGGATTGCCCATTGGACAATTCGAACAGGTCGGGACGGAGAACCTGGGAAGCACTTCGGAAAACCGGGCGCTGCAACGCCCCGACCACACTGACTTTGGGCCTCGCCTCGGCCTTGCCTGGATGCCCTTCGGAAATGAGAAGACCGTCATCCGCACCGGCGGAGGCGTCTACTACGACCAGATGGTCGGTCAGCTTTATTTCCAAAAGAGCTTCAATCCACCTTATTTTCAATTGACCCAAGGCGATCTGCTGGACAATGAGCGGGCCGTTTTGACCGCAGTGTCCACAACGCCCTCTGCGGGCGGGCTGCCGCTGGCCACTGGTCTGCTTCTCCAGAACCTTTTCGTGGCACCCTCGCTCACGCAGGCGCTTTTCCCGGCCCTTGACCCGGTCAACCTGGACGTCAAGGACGCAAGGATTTTCGAATGGACGTTCGACGTGCAACGACAGTTGGGATCCTGGCTCCTCGACGTGGGCTATGTCGGCACTCGGGGACTAAGATTGCCTATCGAGTGGGACCCGAACCAGCCGAACAACGCCCTCTACAGGGGCGGCTCAACCTGCATCTCGGGCACGCCTGCGGATACACCTTGCCCGCGGCCCTACCCTAATTTCCAGACGATGTCCTACACGGATCCCATCGGCACATCCATTTATCATTCCTTGCAGGTCAAGGTGGAGAGGCACTACAGCAATGGCTTGGCGATTATCGGCGCCTACACCTGGTCGAAATCCCTCGACGACGACTCCGCCTACTTCGGGACCAACGCCAGCCCAGGGTTCCCACAGAATTCTTACGACCTCGCTGCGGAGAAGGGCCGCTCGGACTTCGACTACGAACAGCGCTTCTCGGTCGCTTATGTGTACAACCTGCCTTTCGGCGACAAGTTCGGAAAGCTGCACAACCCGAAGGCGAACTACGTCATTAGCGGCTGGGAAATAGCGGGGATCGCCATGCTGCAATCCGGGGCGCCCTACACGCCCACCGTCGACGGCAACCCCAGCAACAATATCGACAACTATGATCGTCCGAATGTGGTTCCGGGCGTCAGCTTGTATCCCGCCCATAAGAGCGTCAACGAATGGGCAAACCCCGCCGCATTCTCCTACCCTGCCCCCTACACCTTCGGAAACGCGGGACGAAATATTCTGACCGGGCCGGGTCTGGTCGACTGGGACTTCTCGCTGATTCGAAATTTCAGACTGTGGGAATCGAAAACTCTCCAGTTCCGAGCGGAGATGTTCAATATTCTCAATCGGCCGAACTTTACGTTGCCCAACGCTGACTGGAGTTCAACCTCCTTTGGTGTGATCGGGAATACGGTGCAGCCCATCGCCGGCGAGGCTTCAGGCGGACCGGGCGACCCGCGCGAGATCCAATTCGCATTGCGCCTGACATGGTAGAAGCGACTCTTGTGTTGGCTCCGCGGTTGAGGCTGAACCACATTCTCCAAGCGACGACCTCCTCGCTAAGCTACCGCCGCGCAGCTCCAACCTCCTGAGCTAAGCAGGACTCCATCCGGGAAGGCGACTCAGGCCGAATACCCAAATCCAAGCGGAACTCCTTTGTTCAGGGTCGGCTTTCGTATTTCAGGCCGTCTGCCGTGGGCACAAACTCGATTCTTTCCGGCGAGACTGCGATACCGTCGAGATATATGTTGCCAGACTCGATACCTACAACGAGTCCGATATCCGCGGGCACTAGGTGTATCTTCTTCAGGTCCCTTTTGAGATAGGTGATCGTCTCAACGATCGGGCTGTAGCTGTTGAACCCTGGGAGTGATCGCCCGCACACGTTCGCGATCTGTTCCTTAGTGGCGTGCTCCAACCCCCATTCGGAGACCAGGACCAACAGGTGCCCCTTGTAAGCACACCTGCATAGTTGACCATCCATGTCGATGAGGATCTCCCTCAATCCGGGTAGATACAAGTGCTTGCCCGATCCGTGCTTGGACTGCGATGAGCCGATGTGGAGAACGGCGACTGCGGACGAAACCCAGGATAAACCAAGCCCAACACGCTCTTGGGATCACCAGAGTTCAGGTCATCGCGCACTACTGCCATGCGGCGGGTGATTTCCCTCCGCAGCGCCTCGTCCTTTTGAGTCGGCACGAGTTTTACATACCCGTCAAGCCCGCCCGCGCTAATAGCTTCCTCAGCATTGGTGGGCTGCTTCAGTTGCTTTCCTGTCTTATGCCAGAGGGTTTCGCCGTAGTAAAACATCTCACCAACATCGTCAGCTACACCCCCCTCTCGTCAAGTCTCAGTCTTGCGGCAGTTCGGAGACCACGACCGGCCAGTCCTCTCACTAAACAATCGTGTACGTGATGTTGCTCATAGCCGATTTGTTGCGAAGAGTCCAGAAGCCATGATAGGAGGTTATGGCCGAGGACATCCGCATTCGGGTAGGGCGGAGATTGCGAAAGCTTCGAAAGCAACGAGGCTGGACACAAGTCCAGATGGCAGAGCAATTCGGGCTGGATAGAAGTTATCTGGCAGATGTGGAGCACGGAAAGCGAAACATCTCGATCGTCAACTTGGAAGTCATCGCAAGGGGATTCGGGCTTACGCTTTCCAGATTTTTAACCAAGGTTTAGGGTTCAGCCCGATTCGTTGGGAGCATGATGCCGGCGTTCCCCAAACCGGGCCGAACGGCATTGTTTCTTTCTCTTGAGGGTGGGGCAGAAGCGCGTGATAGGTGACACGCTTCGATTCTTGGCGGAACGAACTCTGTGGATTCTCAAAACCCTCGGGGCGCATACTTAGAATCTATGGGCAGAATATTCGTTTTAGCGGCTTCGAAAACGGAAGTGGATCCGCTAGCGCGGCTCCTCGGAGTCAGACGTTGGAGCTCTAGCTCGCATGCGGGCCCAATCACAGCAGGAGCAAATCAACTCGAATTCTTCATCACGGGGATGGGACCGAAGCAGGCTGGGGAGCGTGCGGTTCAGATACTCTCTCACGGTCTGGGTCCGCGAGCCCTGGGTGAACGTCAGGGCGAAAACCCGGATCTAGCAGTCGTGATTGGTCTCTGCGGAAGCCTGACCGCTTCACTTTCCGAATCGGCCATTGTTGTGTACTTGAGCTGCCTTTCGGCAACGAACGGTGGCACCACAAGCCCCTGCGCTCCCGAGTTTTCCGAGCAAGTCTCTTCGCTTTTGAATCGCCAGAACATGACGTGCAGATCAGTTTTGGGTATCACTTCTCCACGCGTAGCGACTACCAAGGACGACAAACTCCGGCTCGCTGCAACCGGAGCACAGGTCGTCGACATGGAAAGTTACGAGGTGCTCTCGGCTGCGCACAGACTCGCGGTCCCCGCAATAGTCGTCCGTGTCGTCTCGGATTCCCTTGACCGCAAGCTTCCCGACTTCAACCGGGCACTGAACCCGGACGGTAGCATCAACAACCGCATGGCTCTTCGTGTGATGTTGGGCTCCCCTTTGCTGACGGCACGCGCCTACTTTGCCGGCACGCGAGCGGCCCGACATCTTGCCATTGCGCTCGGTCCTGTTCTGTTGGCAGATTTCTGTCGGCGTACGTAGTGCCGTCATGATCGAATTTCCTCCATCCTTGAACCGCTCCACTGGGCTGACAACTGTGTCGACCCTGGTGTTATTGTCACTGGCGCTGCTGGCTTGCGTTACGCTCATCGCCGTCCTGCGTCCCGCTGCCTCTCGAACAAAAGAGCCTAAGCAGTTACTCGCGCAAGCCGACCGCTTCGCTTGGCTCTCGAACTGGCAACGTGCAGGCGAGCTTTACGGACGTGCGGAGCAACTCGCAATGCAGAAGAGCGACAAGAGAGACCAACTCTACGCTGCGTGCGGGCGCCTGCGGTCCAGCATAGGCCTGGAATCCGTCCCGCAGACTTCAGCGGAATTGACGCAGATTCTGCAAGATCCCATCGCCGCGAGTGATTCTCGATTGAGAATTCGCTGCTTGGCGACCAAGGGCGACATCGAACGAGAGGACCATCCTGATTCTGCGTATCGAGCTTGGCAAGAAGTTCTCAATCTGGCGCAGGGTTTAGATGACAAGTCGTGGGAGGCGAGGGCGCGGGCAGAATTGGCCATCATAGAGTTCA
>JBEKIZ010000084.1:0-22065 GCA_050011515.1 Terriglobia bacterium
AAGGGTTTCAGATCATTCAGTCCTTTATTGCAGTCGGCACGGGGGGAATTACTGGAGTGGGGTTGATGGAGGGGAAACAGAAGCTCTTCTATCTTCCAGAGCCCCAGACCGACTTCATTTTTGCAGTCGTGAGTGAGGAGTTGGGCTTCATCGGGGCGATCGCGCTTGTAGTGGCTTTTGGAATCATCCTCTGGCGAGGGTGGCGGGCAAGTGCCGGTTGCACGTGCGAGTTTGGCCGGTTGTTGGCCATTGGCCTGACGGTTATGGTGGTCGGACAAGCTCTTGTGAACATGAGCGTGGTGCTCGGCCTGCTCCCTACCAAGGGTATACCGTTGCCGCTAATAAGTTACGGTGGGTCGTCACTTTTCGTCACGCTGGCTGCGGTGGGCATCCTCCTCAACATTTCACAAGAGGACGGGTAGGTTGGGGGGTCATGGCCCTGGTCGTCAAGGCCGTCGAGACTCAAGGCGGGAAATGCGGCGTGGAATCGTCGGGCCACGAGCCTGGCGTCCCCCTGAGTTTTGAGCAGTTCCAGTCTCGTTTGCGATTTCTGATGGTTGGAGGGGGAACGGGAGGTCACATCTTTCCGGCACTGGCTGTCGCGGAGGAACTGCGCGCTCGCGGAGCGCGCCTTGAGCACTCCGGAACGAAATACCTTATCGAGTTTCTCGGCACGAAGAGGCCCCTGGAAGCCCGTTTAATTCCGGGGGCCGGCTTTCCACTGCGCACCATCAACGCCGCGGGGCTTAAGGGTATGAGTGGGTTTCGCAGCGTGCGAAACTTGATGCTGCTTCCCCGAACGGCGGTGGCAACGGCTAGGGTGTTGCGCGATTTTCAGCCCCAGGTGGTGGTCGGTGTCGGCGGGTATTTGGCAGGCCCTGTGATGGTGGAAGCTGCCCTCCAGGATATTCCGACTCTGCTGATTGAGCCCAATGCATTGCCAGGTTTTACCAACCGCGCCCTGGCCCCGGTTGTCCGTTTGGCGGCAGTTGGCTTCGAGCAGGCAGCGCGCTTCTACGGCGAGAAGGCTCGCGTCACGGGCCTTCCGGTTCGGGCGGCGTTCCACAGGATCCCGACGAAAAGACACGCGGCGCCCTTCACGGTCCTGATCGTAGGTGGTAGTCAGGGGTCGAAAGCCATCAACGAGCTAATGACCCAATGTGCGCCGCTCTTGAGGCGCGAATCGGGAGGGCTCAAGGTGGTCCACCAAACGGGGGAAAGGGACTATAATGCAGTGCGTGAGGCTTTTCTGGAACAGGGCGTAACGGCTCAGGTCCAGGCTTTCATTGAGGACATGCCAGGGGCGTTGGCGCAGGCCGATCTGGTGGTTTCGCGAGCCGGCGCAACCGCGGTTGCCGAATACGCCGCAGCGGGGCGGGCTGCGCTCCTGATACCATTTCCGGCTGCCACGGACCAGCACCAACTGGCAAATGCCCGGGCTTTGGAACGCGCTGGCGCAGCCCGCGTGATTCTTCAGGCGGAGCTGACGCCGGAGCGACTGATGGGAGAAATCCATGAGCTGCTCAGTGACCCCCCGAGGCTGATTCGGATGGAGCGGGCCGCGAAGGGTCTGGCGCGTCCAGAGGCGGCGGCGCATATCGCTGACTTGGTCGAGGAAATGGTTGTTCACCCATGCTAGGCAAGATTCGGAGAATACACTTCGTAGGCATCGGCGGCATCGGCATGAGCGGCATCGCCGAGGTTTTACTCAACCTCGGGTTTACGGTTTCAGGGTCTGACCTCAAGGCGACGCCCGTCACGGAGCGGCTGGCAAAGCTGGGAGCGCGAGTTTTCGAAGGCCACGCGGCGAGCAATCTCCGGGATGCCCAAGTGGTGGTAATTTCTTCTGCGATTCCACCTGATAACCTCGAGGTGCAGGAGGCCCAGCGTCTGCAAATCCCCGTTATTCCCCGGGCCGAAATGCTCGCCGAGTTGATGCGCTTGAAATTCTGCGTGGCGGTGGCCGGGGCGCACGGCAAAACGACTGTCACCTCGATGATTGCGGTGATGCTGACGCAAGCCGGACTTGATCCCACGGCTGTCATTGGCGGGCGGTTGGACGTTTTCGCCTCCAGCGCCCGGCTGGGCAAGGGTGAACTGATGGTGGTCGAGGCCGACGAAAGTGACCGCTCATTCCTCTACCTTTTGCCCTCCATTGCAGTGGTTACTAATATTGACCGCGAGCACCTGGACCATTACCGTGACCTAGACGAAATAGTTTCCGCCTTTCTCTCCTTCGTGAACAAGGTCCCGTTTTATGGTGCGGTGGTGGCCTGTGCTGATGCCCCCTGGGGAGGGCGATTCCGGGAACTTTTCCCGCAGCTTCGGCGTCGCGTGGTTACTTACGGTCTTGATCCCGGCGCCGATGTGCAGGGCAGTTCAATCCGGCTCCAGCCGCAAGGCTCATGCTTCGAAGTTGAGGCAAGAGCGAAGCATGTGGGGAGCTTTGACATCCATGTTCCGGGACGGCACAACGTGCAGAATGCCTTGGCGGCGGTCGCCGTAGGTTTGGAGCTTGACTTGAGCGCCGAGCAAATCCGCAGGGGCCTGGACTGCTTCCAGGGCGTAGACCGCCGATTCCAGATCAAAGGTGAATTCGAGGGTATAACGATAGTGGATGACTATGGGCATCATCCCACGGAAATCCGCGCCACGCTTGAAGCGGCTCGCCTCTGGGGCGCCAAACGAGTCATCGCCATCTTCCAACCCCATCGTTATACGCGTACTCTGTTCCTGATGGATGACTTTGCGCATTCCTTCCAGGCTGCGGACCGGGTCTACGTGCTGGACATTTACCCGGCTAGTGAGAAGCCTATTCCGGGCGTCACGTCTCAGCGACTGGTGGAGCGTATGGCCGAGCTGGGTTTCGAACGTGCTCGATACGCGCCTTCGGAACAGGCCGTCATTCAGGGAGTTCTGGAAGATTTGCGATCCGCCGATATGATTCTGACGGTTGGCGCCGGAAGCGTGGGGAGAATCGGCGATACCCTGGCGGAGGCGATCCGGGGGCGCTCGGTGCGACTAGGAGCGGTTCAAGGCTGATGTCATTGTTGGCGCGACAATCCGGAATCTCGGAGCAAATGGCAGCCTTTGGGATGGAATGGCTTCCCGGGGAGCGGATGAGCCAGCACACTTCTCTGAGGGTGGGCGGCCCGGCTGATATCATCCGGGTGTACGATGCCCGCCGCTTGCCGGAACTCGCGGCGTATCTGCACGGGCACGGTGTGCCATGGCGGATTTTGGGCGGTGGCTCGAACCTGCTGGTGGCTGACCAAGGATTGCCGGAGGTCCTGCTTCAACTGGCACGCGGCGAGGCTATGGCGTTTGCAGGAAACCGTGCCGAAGTGCCTGCGGCGGCAAACCTGGGCACCGCGATTCTTGAATGCGCCAAGCGGAACCTGGGAGGGATGGAAGGCCTGATTGGCGTGCCGGGGACGGTGGGCGGAGCCCTGCGCATGAACGCAGGAGCGTACGGAACTGAGATGGGGGACGTGGTGCGCGCCCTCACGGTGTTTCACGGCGCCACGGGGCTGATCGAGACCGTGAAAACGGAGAAGGTCCGGTTTGAGTACCGCCACACCAGCTTCTCTCCGGACGGCGTCATGCTCGCCGTCACGCTCGAGTTGCTGGACTGTCCCTATGCTGTAATTCTGGAGCGCATCAAGCAATGCAACTGGAAACGCCGTGCCTCACAACCCATTCAGGAAAGAAGCGCGGGCTGCATCTTCAAGAATCCGCCCGGCCGTTCCACGGGAAAGATGATTGACGAGCTTGGACTGAAAGGAACACGGGTGGGCGGGGCGGTGATCTCAGAACGGCACGCGAATTTCATTGTCAATCGTGACCACGCCACGGCTGCGGATATTCTGAAATTGATGGACTTTATCCGCGCGCGAGTCCTTAAGGCGTATGGGCTGGAGCTTGACGAGGAAGTCATTGTCTGGAAGGGATAATAGCGGCGCGACGTTGGTCGTTTGGCAGGGCGGATGAGAGTTCTCTCCCCGCGCTTTGCGAGGGTTGGGTCAAATGGACAGTCAGTGGGCAGAAGAAGGAAAGGCGCTATCCCCCGAGGAGTTAGACGGGGAGGGGGAATCCCCCTACCTTCGGCGACAGAGAGCCGTGGCGGTTCGGCGCCACCGTCCCTCGTGGGGTTGGCGTTGGGTACTTTTTTTCACGGCAGTTGTGGCGCCCGTGGGAATCGCGAGCTATTACCTGACAACCTTCGCCCTGTCGTCGCCACGGTTCGAATTGCGCTCCGCTGACGATGTTCAGGTGACCGGAAATCAGTTTGTTTCCCGCGAGGAAGTTGCCAACGCACTGGGATTGCCTCTGCACGCCGGCAGCGGTCCTCCCATAAAGGTTTTTCGCCTTTCTCTGGAAGCGGAGCGGAAGCAAGTGGAAGCGATTGCCTGGGTGCGAAGTGCAACCTTGACGCGAATCCTTCCCAATCGCTTGGTAGTGCATGTCCTTGAAAGGACTCCGGTGGCCTTCACCAATGCAGGCGGTCATGTGAGCCTGGTGGATAGCGATGGAGTTCTGCTGGATAAGCCGGAAAACGCCTCCTTCGACCTCCCTGTAATCACCGGCCTGGACTCAATCGCGAGTTTGGACGAGTGCCGGACCCGGATTGCCCTTTACCAGGACTTCATGCGGCAACTCGGAGAGGAGATCTCCCACTCCGGATGGATGGTTTCGGAAGCGGACGTCGCGGATGGCGATGATCTCAAAGCCCTGCTTGTCCAAGGCCGTGAAACCCTCCAGGTCCACTTCGGGCACGAGAATTTTCTGGAGCATTTTCATACCTTCCTGGCGCTGCTCCCCGAGTTACGCAAGTCGAACGCGCCGCTTGATTCTGTGGATTTGCGTTATCGTAATCAGGTGGTGGTTAACCCGCAGGGTCGAACTCAGCCTCCCCCAGCGGGAGGCGCCGAGGCATCGCAAACTTTAAAGGAATAGGGACCATTGGCACATAAAGACCAATTCATTGTGGGCTTGGATTTGGGGAGTACCAAAACGTGCGCACTCGTGTGCCAACCGGGCGAGGGCGGAAAACTCCAGGTGGCCGGCTTCGGAGTGGCGGAGTCAAAGGGTTGGCGGAAGAGCGTCATTGTCAACCTCGATCTCACCGTGTTGGCCCTCAAGAAGGCAGTGGAAGCTGCTGAAACCGCTGCGGGGATTTCAATCGCATCCGCTTACGTGGGGGTAGCGGGCACGCACATTAAAGGGGTGAACTCCCGAGGCGCGGTGGGGTTGGGAAAAACGCCAGGCGCTACTGGGGCTGTCACGCCGGACGATATTCTCAAAGTCCTCCAGGCTGCCCGCGGCGTCACCCTGCCGCAGGACCGCGAAATCGTATATCCGGAACCGCAGGATTACGTGCTGGATTCCCAGGAGGGGATTCGCAACCCAGTGGGGATGAGCGGGGCGCGGCTTGAAGCCAACGTGCACCTGATTACCGGCTCGTCCACGGCCCTGAGAAACGTGGTTACGGCGGCGAACCTGGCCGGAATAAAGGTACTCGACACAGTCTACGAACCCTTCGCTTCCGCCGCCGCTTGCCTGACGGCGGACGAGCGGGAATTGGGCGTGGCTCTGGTAGACATTGGGGGCGGGTCAACCGACATGATCGTATACTCGCAGGGCAGCGTCCGACACACCGCTTCCATCCCGGTGGGCGGCGAACATTTTACCAACGACATCGCCGTGGGCCTGCGCACCACGATTCCTGAAGCTGAGAGAGTCAAGAGATCCTGGGCTGAGCGCGAGTCCGATGACACTCCCGGCGGCCTCCTGGAGGTGCCGAGCGTGGGGGAGCGTCCAGCACGAGTTGTAAGCTACGCCATACTTGACGAGATCATCCAGCCTCGCACCATCGAACTGCTGGAATTGATCCACGACGAGTTGGAGCGCTCCGGCCAAATTAGGCAACTGGGTGCGGGGTTGATTTTGGTCGGCGGGGGGGCAGAACAGGGCGGTTTGCTGCCGCTGGCGGAGCAAACTCTCGGCCTCCCCGTGCGCCTGGGTCGTTGCACGGGACTCGAGAACATGGATGAAAACCTTGCCGGGCCGGAGTATGCAACTCTGGTTGGCTTGGTTGTCTACGGCAATCGTCGCCGCTTGCTTCAGGACTCGAAGGAAAAAGGACTTATGGCCAAATTGTGGCGAGCTTTGCAAGGTAAGGGCGGCGCGGCGTAACAGGTGATCACCGTACCGCTGGTATTACGACTAAGGAGTCGTCGCGAAATAACCATTACGTTGGTCGCTGAACAACCCCCTTACCCGTCCGTCGGCTGACGGACCGAGGGCAATAGAAATCGAATCAACTCTCCCCTCCCTTGGGGAGAGGGCCTGGGGGTGGGGGCTCCGACTCGATAATGGAACGGTTGTCCCGTGACAACACCTAAGAGGGGAGTCAACATGGCGATTGAAGAAACCAACGACAGCCTGCGGGTGGATTTTTCCGATGAGCTTCGCGCGGGCGCCAAAATCAGGGTAATTGGTGTGGGGGGTGGCGGCGGAAACGCCGTGAACCGCATGATTGCCGCCGGGGTGACGGGCGTGGACTTCCTCGTGGCCAATACTGACGCGCAGGCCCTTCACGCCTCGAATGCGCCGGTGAAAATCCAATTGGGCGCCAAGCTCACCAAAGGGCTGGGAGCGGGCGCCAACCCTGAAATCGGCCGGCGCGCAGCACTCGAGGATACGGATAAGGTCATCGATGCGCTGGAGGGCGCCGACATGGTGTTCGTCACCGCAGGGCTGGGCGGGGGAACCGGGAGCGGAGGCGCACCTATTGTTGCCAGCCTGGCGCGCGAGCTTCACGCCCTCACGGTGGGCGTGGTGACCAAGCCCTTCGCCTTTGAAGGCAAGCGGCGAATGATGCAGGCCGAACAGGGATTGCAGGAGTTGAGCCAGAGTGTGGATACCGTCATTTGCATTCCCAACGAACGTCTGATGCAGTTTGTGGATAAGGGGACCAGCTTCTTCGAAGCGTTCAGAATCGCCGACGATATCCTGCGCCAGGGTGTTCAGGGTATTTCCGATATCATTACCATCACGGGAATAATTAACCGCGACTTCGCTGACATCAAGACGATAATGGAGGGAATGGGCTACGCGGTCATGGGAACCGCCGTGGCCGAGGGAGAGAACCGCGCCGTCGAAGCCACCAATCGCGCCATTTCCAGCCCGCTGCTCGAAGATGCTACCATCAACGGCGCCCAGGGCATCCTGCTGAATATCACTGGATCCAGCAAGCTCACCCTGCATGAAGTTCACGAAGCGTCCAGCATTGTGCAGAAGATAGCGGCTGAGAACGCCAATATCATTTTCGGCGCCGTTCTCGATGAGTCCATGGGTGATGCGGTGAAGGTCACGGTCATCGCCACGGGGATCAAATCCGAGAGATTGGGCCTCAAGCCATTGACCGGTCCCTCGCTTGCCATCCGCACCGCGCAGCAAAGCGTTAGGACGGCGCTCGCAAGGAAGGAAAAGCTTCCCGTGGAGCAGGGGCCGTCGGAGATGAGCACGGAAATCCCCAAGGATGACTACGAAGTGCCAACCTTCATCCGGCGACGCAAGGCTGAAACGGGGTAAGCGGCATAGAGACCGCGCTGTCCTCTGACCACAGGGGCCTGACCCGTCGCTACGTGAGTTTGCCGTCCGGTTGCTTCCTATTTCGCCCTATTCCCTGAAGCCCTGCGATGGCAAACGAAGTCCGGCATGTATTATTCCGACCCAAGAATTCGGGCTGCCTATGCGGAGTGCCGGCGCCTGGCGCGCCGCCACTATGAGAACTTTCCGGTCGCGTCGCACCTTGTTCCTCGCGACAAGCGTGATGCGCTGGCAGCCATCTATGCCTTTGCCCGATACGCGGACGACGTTGCCGATGAGCCGGGAGTCGAGGGCAGACTCGAGGAAATCGCTGCATGGCGTGAGATGCTCCGTGAGTGCTACTCCGGAAAAGTCCATCATCCGGTTTTCCTGGCGCTTCGCGATTCGGTGCGGCGATTCATCCTTTCTTTCGAGAATTTTGAGAACCTGCTGCGCGCCTTTGAGTCGGACGTCGGCGTGAATTGCCACCGGGATTTCTCCTCCTTGCTCGCCTATTGCGCCTGCTCGGCCAACCCCGTCGGGCGGCTGGTTCTCGAACTGTTCGGCCATCGCGACCCGGAACTCTTTGCGCTTTCGGACTGCCTCTGTACAGCGCTTCAGCTCACCAACTTCTGGCAGGACGTCGCTCGGGACCTCGAGCGCGACCGGATTTACCTGCCCCTGGAAGACCTTGAACGCTTCCATTACACATTGGATGACCTGCGCGCCGGACGCGTGGACGACCGCTGGCGTGAATTGCTAAAGTTTGAAATAATGCGCACCCGCCAGTCTTTTGAGCAAGGCAAGGCGCTGCCGGAGAGAGTCGCGCCGCAATTGCGCGTCCAGCTTCGCCTCACTTGGCTCGGCGGCATGAGCGTGCTGCGCAAAATTGAGTCGGTAGGCTATGATGTTTTCCGGCGCAGGCCATCGCTGAGCAAGCTGGACTTTGTGCGTCTTTATTTCCGCGCTCGATACTCTCTCTGGGTAGGAAGGGGTGAGCACGCCCCCACCCTCGCAGGCCCGCCATGAGCGCTTCTGTGAAAGACTTCCGCTTCGCCACGCTGCGCCTCACCAATTTCTACTATTCCTTTGTGTTCCTCCCGCCTCAGAAGCGGCGCGCCATCGAGGCGGTTTATGCTTTCGCGCGCCGAGGTGATGACCTTGTGGACAGCGGCCTCGCGCCGGATGAAGCGGGGCGCCAGATGGTGCGTTATCGCAAGGCGCTCGACGCTTGCTACGCTGAGCCGGGCGCGGCTTCTCTAGACCCCGAACTGGCCGCCCTTGCCGAGAGCATTCGGGAATTCAAGATCCCACGGCAACCCTTCGAGGACCTCATCCTGGGCCTGGAAATGGATTTGAACGGCGCGCGGTACGAGACGTTTGACGACCTTTCGCTTTACTGTTATCGCGTCGCTTCCACGATCGGACTGATTGCCATTGAAATCTTTGGTTACACGAACCCCCGCACACGCGATTACGCCGTGAATCTCGGCATAGCCATGCAACTCGTCAACATCCTGCGAGATATCCAGAGCGACGCGCAGCGCGGTCGCGTTTACCTGCCGCGGGAGGACCTGGAGCAATTTGGTGTGCGTCCCGGCGAACTGTTGTCAGGGGCCTGCAACGACTCATTCATTGAGCTGATGCAGCTCGAAGGTGACCGCGCCCGTCATTTCTTTAGCGTGGCACGCCAGCTCCTTTTGCCGCAGGACCGCCGCTCCATGGTCGCGGCGGAAATCATGGCGGCGACTTACTGGCGCATTTTGGGGCGAATTCAAAAGCGGCGTTACAACGTGTTTGGCAAGCGAGTGCGCCTGCGCGCTCCGGAAAAACTCTGGATCGCGCTTTCCGTTTATCTCGGGGCGGAGTGGCACAAGTAGAAAGCAGAACTCCGAAGTCAGAATTGATGGGCCACATCGGTGCGAGCTCTTCCCTACCTGCCACCTACCCGTTTGTGGTGGGTAGCAGGTGGTATGTGGGAGAGAGGTTTTCCCCGCCTCCCACCTGTGACATACCACCTAGCTCCTTTGTTTTCAATAACATTCCCGCCTTAAACAGCTAAGTACCTGTGTTTTCATAGACATTCCCGCTTTGCCCCCGAGTTTTCCACAGCGATCCTTTGTTTTCATAGATATTCCCGAATCGTTCCGTCACTTTTTGAAGTTACTGCGATCGTCCTGGGGAGGGCAGGCAATGACATAACGTCGGGTTGGAGAAAGGGTAGGGGAGTCATCCGTGAGGTTTCTACGTTCATGGCAGAGCCGCTCAACGTCACATTCTAGGCTAGCATATTAAGCATAGCTTGTCAAGAGTTTCTTGGAAGCGAAACCGTGCGCTGCCGGCTGCTGCAGGCACTCAGGTCTATTTCTGCGCCCTCTCGAAAATGGTATAATTCATACTTTTAGATTGTATTTACGACAAAGTTGCGCAAAAATATACCTGAAAAGGATTGTGAATAATACTTTCGCTAGAGATTGGGGTGCGCCGTGTTGATCAGATTCCGCGTCCGCAACTTTCGGTCGCTCAAGGAGGAGCAGGAGCTTTCTCTGGTGGCGAGTTCCCTTAAAGGACCGCCGGAAGCGGTGACGCTGGTCGAGGGGCTGGACCTCGGGCTCGTGCGCGCGGCGGCGATTTACGGCGCTAACGCCTCCGGAAAGAGCAATGTTATCAAGGCGCTTGCCTACATGAGCAGGGCTGTGCGGAACTCTCAGAGGCGCTGGGCGCCCGAGGGGCCGATTCCCCGCGAACCGTTTCTTCTCGATCCAAAATCGAAGCTCGATCCTTCCTCATTCGAAGTGGACCTGCTGCTCGACGGTGTGCGGTTTCGTTACGGATTCACACTAAATGATAGAGAGATTCTTGAGGAGTGGCTCGACGCGTACCCCGCTGGCAGTAAGCCGATCAGGAAACAGATGTGGTTCAAGCGTGAAGGGAAAACGTTCACCTTTGGCAATAAGCTGGGTGGCGATAATAGTGCCATTGAGCGCCTTACACGACCAAACAGCCTTTTCCTTTCGGCTGCCGCGCAAAACAACCATGAAGCTCTCCTGCCTGTTTACAAATGGTTTGCCGAGCATTTTTCCTACGTCCCGAAAGAGCGAGAACCTTTAGAGGAAGAGACCGCCGAAATGTGCCAGGATGAAACTGTGAAATCCTCTTTGCTGAATATCCTTCGGGTTGCGGACCTCGGGGTCGTTGGGCTAGTTGTTCGTGAGATGGATGTGTTCGCGCGCACACCCGAAGGGGAGGATGCACAAGGTGGCGCATCAGATAAGGAGCTTGACGAGTGGCTGCAGAATCTCTTCGCGATACTCAAGAAGAGAGACATAGACGTTCCAGATAAGAGACACATCGTGGCTCTCATTCATAAGGGCGCAGTGCAGGAGGGAGTAACGCTTCGAGAGCATGACGAGTCCGAGGGTACCCTAGCATTTTTTGGACTCTTAGGGCCAGTGCTCAGGGCCACCAACTCAGGTGGAACAATCTTTGTTGACGAGCTAGACGCCAGCTTACATCCGTTGCTAGCCCTGGAAGTTGTCCGTCTTTTCAACGACCCCAAGCTGAATCCTCGAGGGGCGCAGATTGTCTTCACCACCCACGATACCAACATCCTCGACAAAGCCTCGTTGAGGCGTGACCAGATATGGTTCACCGAAAAGGACGCTGAGGGTGGCACCCACCTGTATCCGTTGACGGATTTCAAACCCCGAAAGAACGAAAACCTTGAACGAGGATATTTGCAGGGACGGTACGGTGCAGTACCGTTTATCGGCTCAATGGATTTCTTGGCTCATATCCAGAAAGACGAGGCTGAGAGCTGATGCCACGGAGACGTGACGACCTGCGGCGTCGCAAGTGGACTGCCCTGCCTCGCCCTCGTGTGCTTGTCTGCTGCGAGGGTGAAGTCACCGAGCCAAGCTACCTGAGTGGTCTGAAGGGTGAGCTGCGAATTCGACTCGTGCACATCGAAGTCGTGCCTAGTGGATCGAATCCCAAAACGCTTGTTGACTACGCTGTCGAGAAGAAGCAAGAGGCGGAGCGCAAAGCTCGCAGAGAGAAGGACGACAATCTCAAGTACGACGAGGTCTGGTGCGTATTTGATGTGAACGCGCACGAACACATACCCGACGCAAAGCAGAAGGCAGGTGCAAATAAGATCAACCTGGCCATATCGAATCCGTGTTTCGAGCTTTGGTTGTTGCTGCACTTTCAAGATCAACGATCACACATAGAACGCCACCAGGTTCAATCTGCCTGCCGAGGCCACATGCCGGGATTTGACAAGGAAGTGCCCTTCGAGGCAGTCTTTCCTCACCACCAAGAAGCTGTTGGCAGAGCCGTGGCCCTGGACGATTGGCAGCACAACCAAGGCCGCCCAGGGGGAAACCCCTCAACGGGAGTCCATCGACTGACAGAACGAATCATGGATCTCGGGCGCGAGGAACAACTGAAGAAGCACCGGCGCTAAGGGCAATGTCGCGCAAAGTCTCAGTTCTCAAAGACTCTGGGGCTTCTGTCGTCAACCACACTCAAAAGCCGCGGACCTAAACAACAGGTCCACGCTACTCAATTCGTGCAAGAAAAACCGCGGACCGGAAACCGTCCGGTGGCGTGGGTAATCCGCAGGTGGTATGATGAAGCCGATGAAGATCGACTACACAGTTCAGATCTGGAGCGAAGGGGAGCAGTTTGTCGCCCACGCCATGCCGCTTGATGTCATGAGCAGCGGGCGAACGCCGGAGGAAGCTCGTGCGGCTCTCGACGAGGCCGTACACGTCTTTCTCGTGACGGCAGCGGACGAGGGCTCTCTGGAAGAGATTCTCTACGAAGCTGGGTATGAACGGCAAGGCGGAGAATGGATCAGTCCCTCCTGGGTGGCGACTGAAAAGCACTCCACCGCAGTTCCCGTCTGAATATGCCCCGAATAACGCCGGTTCGCTGGCAAGCCCTCGAAAAGGTCTTTCTCGCGGCGGGGTTTCGGTTTGCGCGGCAGGAAGGCAGTCACCGCTCGTATGTCAAGGCAGGGATTCTCAGGCCCATCGTCATTCCCACTTACCAAGAGGTCCCTGTCTCCATCATCAGGAACAATCTGAAGACAGCCGGGATCTCTAGGGGCGAGTACTTTCGCCTGCTCAGAGAGGACGGATAAGGGCGTCTGACCGGTTGGGGCGGGTGGCGGAGACATCGTTCTGCGAAGGTCCGTGGCTTCTCTCGTTGACCACACTCAAAAGCCGCGGACCTAAAAGACAGGTCCGCGCTACTCACTTCGTGCAAGAAAAACCTCTCATCCAAGTGGTGGCCAAGCTTTCTGAGATGCGCGACCGTCTTACGAGGGGCCGTGATTACTGACGGTCAACCCGCAGCAGACGTTGCCTCGCCAGTGGTCACTTGTCCACTTGAGCCAGTGCCAGAGCTTGTGGGTGGCGTAAGCCCCCCAGCCGCCCATGATGGCGCCGAGTGCCAATCCGATCCCACCCCCAGCCAGAGCTCCTATTCCCATCGTCGGCTCCTGGTTGAGACTCCTACGATGTATCATTCTTGTGGTTCAGCCCTGCGTTTCAGCGTCGCCGCTTCCGCGGAGGAGCTGTGCACAGTCTGATCCGCAGACGCAGGTCCCGTTCCCGGTGAGGACGAAGCGCTTGCTGCCAGTTCAGATGGCTTGTATTTCGGCTCGCTGATATAACCGCGGGCGGCATCCTTGCCGATACGGTTGATCACGACTTCCAGGGGCTGCGAAAAACCTTCGGGATAGAACAGAACCGGCTCGTACAGGTCAACGTGCTTCTTGCTCACTTCCGAATCATTCACGATCATCACGAGGTCGCAGTACTCGTGCTTGGCATTCGATTTCCGCAGCGAGATGCTGATCGGCCCTGCTTTCTGGAATTGCTTCGATTTCTGCAAGTTGAATTCGGAGTAATGGCGTTCCCCTTTTTTTTCGAGCGCGACGAGTTCCTCATGGTTTTTGGCGATCGACCCGTTCAGATCGTCGCGCGTCGAATTCAGATCACTCTCCAGGTCCGTGCGGGTTCTCGCGACGGATTCCCTTGTTTCCTGGAGCTGCTGCTGATGTTCAGCCAACTGCTTTTGCTGTTCAGTCAGCTCGGATTGAATCTCCTTGCGCCATGGATCTTCAGCACGATGGGCTTTTAGAACGGCTGCGTGCCTTGCGGAATGGCGTTGCACTCTCTTTGACTCGGTGATGGGAACTTGTGCCTCCGTTTGTGAACTCAGTGCTGCTTGAGGCACCGCCGCAGGCACAGATTCCGCGGCATTGAGTTTCTGGGTCAGGGTCTCCACTTGGCCACGCTCCTGATTCAGCGCAGCGGTTAATTCGTCCCGGCTGGCGGCAATCTGTTTCGCGAAACTGTGTTCCCGGAATGCGTAGGCAAGAACCACGCACAAGCCGACGAGCAGCAGGCCGGTTGCGATCTTCTGGCCCCGGTTGTGTGGCATGTCAACAACGGACACTTCCTCTTTAATCGGTTCCTTTTCCATTTCCATGTTTCCCCTCCAGCGAAACGTTTTGTTCTCTTCCTAAACCCAAATCTGAAAAGCAGCCCTGACTGCCCGACTGGCAGCACGACCTTTATGAAAGCAAGAATCGTGCCAGAGCCCGCGGACAATATCCCTTGTAGGTTCAATCGGCTTGTGGTGGGGCCTCGGGGACTGGGAAACAGGAACCATGGCAAACTTTCATCCTCAATGTAGAAATTTCCCGGGCGGTGATGCGGGGGCAGACGTGAATCTGCCTTTCGCCGGGAGTCTGCAATGCCCATTGTTTCCATGCTCCTGGACAGAAAGAGGGGTCGGGAAAACCTCATGGGGGGGTAGTTTGCATCATACCTGCATGGGCAAGGGATTTAGGGAAAGAAAAACTGTGCAGGCAGGAGGAAAAAGATGAAATCTGTATTCCGGCTGACCTGTCTTGGTGCGCTTGGCTTTGCCATCGCTGTTTGCGCTTGGGGTCAGTCGAGCCCTGACCAGGCCTCGGCTGAGCCTCAGAAGACGAACCAAAAGGAGAAACAAACGAGCCCTGACAACGCCTCGGCTGAGCCGCAGAAGACGAAGCAAAAGGAGAAACAAACTAGGACGCCTGGTAAGGAAATGGGCAAAGGCGGGGAGGATATTGGAAAGGGCGTTGCCAAAGGGACGGGGGATTTGGCCAAAGGCACGGCGGGCGGTGTCGGAGAGCTGGCGCGGGGAAACGTTGGGAGTGCCGGGGCGTCATTCGGAAAGGGAGTGGCAGGATTGGGCAAGAACGTGACCGTCGGCACTGCTAAAGGCGTCGGCAAAATCGGCAAAGGCGTGGGCGGGGAATTCAAGAAACTCGGCGGCAAGTCAAAAAAGAAAGACGAGACAGGTTCGGGAGCGCCTGGGTAAGCCTTCCTGGTACAAATCCCTGCCTTCTGGCACGAGGAGGGATGGCTCTTCTGTGATCCGCGGCCCAGCGACAGACATTGAATTCCTACACCATTCTGCGCATGCAATGCATGGGTGCGCTTCGCTCTTGCCACCACCCCTTTGTCCCCTCCTCAATGAGGAGGGGAATTACTCCCCCCTAGGCGGGACGGTGCCTCGTCCAAAGAGGCTTGACGGACGACCTGGGCTCAGAACAACTCCGTAGTATCACACGTGGGTAGTACACAGGCCTCAGTGCAGCTCAGCGAGAATTCACCAAGACACAGCATTTCTTAGGGGTTTCGCAGTAAACTAGCGCACGGCAGCAGTGGTATGAGGTCGTGTCTGACGTAGGGATCCGTGGGGAGAGGTCAGGGAACCAGCGCCCTTACGGCGATACAAGTGGAGGAATATTCCGACAGGAGAGTTGGCATGGAAAAACGATGGTTAGGGAATAGCGATCTTCATATTACTTCGCTGGGAATTGGGGCTTGGGCTATGGGTGGATCGGGGTGGGGCTTTAGCTGGGGCCCGCAGGATGATAAAGACTCCATCGCGGCCATCCGCAAAGCACTCGAGTCCGGTATGAACTGGATTGACACGGCCGCGGTCTATGGGTTGGGGCACTCGGAGGAAGTGGTTGCCCGCGCCTTAGAGGGTATCCCGCACAGGCCTTATGTTTTCACCAAGTGTGAGCGTGTCTGGAATGAGCGAGGTGACCTCGGCTGCAGTCTCAAAGCCGCATCCATCCGGCGCGAGTGTGAGGCGAGTCTGAGGCGGCTCAAAGTCGACGTCATCGACCTGTACCAGATTCACTGGCCACACCCGGATGAGGACGTCGAGGAGGGTTGGACGACGCTCGCCAAGCTTAAGGAAGAAGGCAAGGTCCGTTACATCGGCGTCTCGAACTTCAATGTTAGCCAAATGAAGCGAGCCCAGGCCATAGCTCCCATAACCTCACTTCAGCCCCCCTATTCCATGCTGGCGCCCGAGGTCGAAAAAGAAATTCTGCCCCACTGCGCCGAGCAGAATGTCGGAGTGATTGTTTACTCTCCCATGAGGTCCGGGCTGCTTAGCGGTGCGATGACTCGGGAGCGGGCCGGCGCTCTCCCGGAGGACGATTGGCGTCGCCGGGACCCGGACTTTCAGGAGCCGAAATTGTCGCGCCATCTTCAACTTGTTGACTTGCTGCGTTCGATTGGCAAACGACATGGCCGGACTCCCGGTGAGGTGGCAATTGCCTGGACGTTACGGCACCCCACCGTGACCGCCGCCATTGTTGGCCTTCGCCGCCCGGAACAGGTTTCGGGAATTATTGGCGCGGGAGTATTCCGCCTCAGTTCCGAAGAAATCGGGGAGATCGACAGCTTCTTTGATGCTGCGGTTACCACGCGGGCCTGACAGCACGGTTCTCTGAAGTTGGATGAACCGTAGGCTATCAAGACAGATCGGCATTACGCTTTTGTGGTTTTCCCCGCCAGCGCCTTCGCTGGGCCACGGTCCTTCGCCCATCCCTTTCTTGTGACTTGACGGCTGCGCGCGATGGCGAGCGAATCGGGCGGCACGTCTTCGGTGATGGCCGAACCCGCAGCAGTATACGACCCTTTGCCGATCCGCACCGGCGCCACCAGCATGTTGCCGCTTCCGATGAAGACGCCGTCTTCGATGATGGTGGGATTCTTCTTCACGCCGTCGTAGTTGCAAGTGACTGTGCCTGCGCCGATGTTGACGTTCTCGCCCAACGTGGCGTCGCCGAGGTAAGTCAGGTGAAGCGCCTTGGTGCCGCGGCCCACGCGTGATTTCTTCACCTCGACGTAATTGCCGATGCGCGCGTTCTCCTCGATCACCGCGCCATCCCGCAGGTGCGCAAAGGGGCCGATGGTGACGCCGGAAGCAATCTTGGAGTCGGCGATCACCGAGCAGGGCCGCACGGTGACGCGGTCGGCGAGCCATGAATCGGTGATGGTGCAATAGCTTTGAATGTGGCAGGCCCTGCCCAGGCGCGTCCGGCCCAGCAGGCTCGCGCCCGGCTCTATAACCGTGTCCTGGCCAACTTCCACCTCCGCGTCGATGTAGGTGGCCTCGGGATTCACCACCGTCACGCCATCGCGCATGAGCGCCTCTGCCTTGCGCAGCCGCAACAGCTTTTCAATCTGCGCCAGCTCGACGCGGTCGTTCACGCCCAGCACCTCCCGCGCATCAGCTACGGGGAATGCGGCCACCTTCAGGCGATGCCGGTTGAAGATTTCGATGAGGTCGGTCAGCAGGTATTCCTTCTGGGCGTTCTCCGCCGAGAGTTCCTCGAGATGCTCCAGCAGATGGGCACGTGAGAAGCAAAGTATGCCTGAGCTGATCTCGCGGATTTTCTTCCGGGCTGGGGTCGCGTCTTTCTCTTCCACAATGCCGCGCACGCGGCTGCCGGCGCGAACGATACGCCCATAGCCTGTGGGATTCTTGACGCGAGCGGTCAACACGGTGCATGCCGCGCGCGCTTGCATGTGGGCTTCGACCAGGTTGCACAGCGTTTCAGAGCGGAGCAGGGGAGCGTCGCCTACCAGCACCACCACCGTCGGGCTGGGGCATTTCTCGAGCTCGGGACGCGCCGTCATCACCGCGTGGCCTGTGCCCAGTTGCTCCTTTTGCTCGAGGAAAACGAGGCCCGGCCGCTCAAAAACTTTGCGCACCTCTTCGCGCTCGTGCCCGATCATCATGTAGAGGCAGTCGGGTCGTGCTGCGCGCGCGGCCTGCAAAATGTATTCCCCCAGAGGCCGGCCCGCCAGCCGGTGCAGCAATTTCGAGTGCTCGGATTTGAAGCGCGTAGCCTTGCCCGCAGCGAGGATCAAGATGGAAAAGTTTTGCCCAGCCATTTCGCTCTCCCTTCCCTGCGTACCCATCGAGCTGGTGAAACAGATCGCAGCTCAAAACCGCAGCAGTTATTATACACGCAGGAATCGATCGGCCCCCCTTTATGGTAGTCGTGCAGTTTGCTGTAGCGGCTGTCAAGGGGGACCTCGAAGAGGTCCAATTTCAATAGCCGTGGGTGAAACCCACGGAAACGATGCGCCCCGATGATTTACCAACCCCGAAGGGGTTGAATCTGGTTTGGCGCCTGGTTGCTATAAAAGGGATTCGACCCCTTCGGGGTCGATAGGCAGTTTTGTTGGAGGGTCCCTGTCCGTGGGTTTCATCCCGCGACTGCGGGACTAATGATGTTGTTCCCCTGCGGGGAACTTTAGTCATTCATGGCAGGCTGGGACAGGTAGATCGCGCCACAAGAAAACCAAACTGACCCACTGCCCCCCTTATAGGTTGCTGGGGATTGGCCCCGAAGCGTTGTACGATAGTGGAGCTATGAGCAGGAGCCCTACTGAGGAGATTCCGATTTGATACGGTTTCTGGAAAGTCAGGGCCGGCGCATTTCCAAGACCGTGAAATCGACTTCCAGCTCTCCACTTTGATACGCCTTCAGGAAAGCGTTGACCACGATTGGGTCGAAGTCGGTCCCCGAGCCTTTCGTGATGACCTCCTTGGCGTCTAGTGGTGACATCGCCTTGGCGTACTGGCGATCGCTCGTCATCGCGTCGTACACGTCAGCAACCATAATGATCCGCGCTTCTATAGGAATCTGCTCCCCCTGCTTCGGATGGTATCCCGATCCATCAAACTTATCGTGATGGGCCAGAATAATGGGGATGATGCGGCGCAGTGATCCTCCCACCGGCTCAATCAGACGAGCCCCTTTCTCCACATGCTTCTTCATCTCTTCGTACTCACTTTCGGTCAAACGCGCCGCCTTGTGGAGGATCTCTCGTGAGGTTTCAATTTTGCCGAGGTCGTGTAATAAGGCGGCGTCCCACACGTCGTCAATCCGGTCCTGATCAAAACCCATACGCTTTGCGATCCTGGTTGCGTACTTCGCTACGCGGAAAGAATGGTCATGTGTGTATTTGTCGTGTGCGATCATTTCTCGGAGGATGTCCAGGATGCCCCTGTAGGTCGCGCGTAGCTCGCGGAAGCGGGCTTCCTTCTTTTCATAGAGCGTGCCCATGGCGTAGCCAATGACTATCAAGGTCCCGCCCCAAACCATGATGTCCCACCACTTTTCAGCAATTAGCCTGACCGGGCCCCCCTGCGTAAACAAACGAGGATTCGTATACACGACCAGAATCACCAACAAGACGCTAGCGAAGGCCGTTAACACCGCGTGTCGGCGCCCGTAGAAGTAAGCGGAAAACACCGTGGGTAAGACGTATAAGCCCAGCATCATTCGGTCCGAGGCGACCAAGTAATTGAAGGCGGCGAGGATAGCGAACATCATCAAGAAAAGCCAGAGTTCTTTGTTCGCTTCTTGCAACTGGCGTATGATTCGCGGCCACATATCTCACCTACAAGATCATGGGTTGCGCAGTGGGAGTTCAGAAATCTAGAGAGTGCGCTCCACTTTCTGGCCGATGGCACAACCCATGACTTCCGCTTTGATTCTCCCACAGGTAATGTACACTTGATTCACTCCCTATGCAATCCCACGGGCCAGTTGGTAGTGTCCTAAATTTGAGTTGCTGAACGTGATTTTGGTGGTTGATATATTGGATGCCACTAGAATCGGTGTCACGTCACTCAAACACCTCCGACAATAGGTCGAAATATGGCGCCGGCAGGCAGAACACCACAGCGCCTCCTCGACCTAGCCATCGCCACCGTCGCCGCCGGAAGACTGGAGAATAGGCTCCCAGGTTTACCCAGTGCTCAGGCGTCCCCTTAGCGGCCGAGAACCATTTGCCGCCATAGTTCTTCTCGTCCAACGTGTCGACTATGGTCCGGTAAGTTTCCTCCCTCACCGAGAGCGGAAGATTGGAACCAAGCTCCTCGTGGAGCATCTTCATCGTTTCTCGCCATGCACAGAAATTGGCGTGAATTGCTCCGTAGGCTCGCAATTCATCGACAATGTTGACAATTCCCGGATTCGAGCCAGCCAGCCTTGCTTCCAAGGCAGTACGAAACCTTGGGTCGTATTTGAATCCAAGAATAAACATTACCTGTTCGACCGGATTTTCAAATTCTCTGCGGATCATTGAGAATGTTGTACTCTCCAGTTTTGTGCTGGAGATCAGTCTGAATTTTGTGGTACGATTCAGGCAATAGAAAAGCCCGGATGTCAGTCCGGGCCATTCGGTCTGCCTCATGTCGATTCAGATCATAGCATGAGGTGTGCTCCGATGGCTACTTCTTTACACGTCAAGAATCTCCCGACGCATGACAAACTGTTGAACATCGACCGACGAAACAAGAACGCTGTTACTTTGTTTAACCCGGATGGCGAAGCTCGTAAAGAACCTGCTTCACAATATCGGCCTTCAAAGCGATCGGATCAAGTTCGACGCTCAAGACGGTGTGGCAGTGAGGGCAGCAATAGCTGACGCCATTCCAAGACTTTCGGCCTGCGTTGAGCGCAACATCCTCAACGCGAATTTGGGTGAGGCTTTGTTCGCATTTTGGGCATTTGCTCATTGGGATTTGCATGATGCCGATAATTATACGCGCTAGGCGCCTAAAAGCGCCACAAGTCCTTCAATTGACCACACGTGGTCTGCTAAACCAGCTTCCATTACCGGGGTCACTCTAAGCGTCTGATGAATCCGGCAGAAATTGTAGTAAGCGAACCACAATGCGAAGGCGCACTTCAGGTTGTACCACTTTTTCGAGAAGGCGTTTGTCAGGCGCGTGAGTCTCCGCATGTGCATCCTCAGTGTGAGGTTCTGCCGCTCGACGTGTGATGTGCAAATCCTCTCCGGGTCAGGATTCCCCCACATCGGTTTTGCTATCGCATCTATTACCCTTGGTGGCGAGTACCGATGTTCGTCCTCGTTCCCGGAACCGTACAGCTTGATTAGCTGGCTATAGTCTACACGCGTTCCCAGTGAAGTGTGAACCGCATCGAAGTACGGCGGGAAACCATCTGTGGTGACTTGGAAGCGCCCTGCTGTCACTCCATTCAGCTTTTCAATGAATTCTTGCGCATCGCGGGCGGTGCGCCTTCCAAGGTGCCAAGTCAGGACCAGCTTTGTGTTCCGTTCGATTGCGACAAAGCAATAGGCATCCCCGCGCAGAGGGTCACCGTTCACATTGCGCTTTTCTTTGCACCCGACGTAGCCCCAAATTTCATCGCACTGAACGTCCCTCACCGGGATGTTGCAGATTGTGTTTTCCAAAAGCCTCTCGCATCGCTCGCCAGCAAGGACCAAGACGTTAAGGATTGTATCGCGGTGGGTTTCAGTGATTCGCTCAATGGAGCGGACGGAGCACCCCTCGACAAACAGCCGGATGATCTGAGCGACCTTCTCAGTCAGCAGGTAAGTCCCGTCCAGCTTGTCGGGTCGCTCACTGTAGGTCTTGTAGCACTGGCAGCAGCGGAAACGCTGATTCCCTTTCCGGTCTTTCCCAAATTTCTTGCATTGGGTTTTGCAATTATGGCAGGTCATCGGTCTTGCCTTTCCCGCGTGGCAAGCCGATAATGGATTTGTGAATCGGCATAGCGGCTAGCCCCGCGTGCTGATTTGGCCCCGTTCTCAGTTGACGCTGAGGCGGGGCTTTTCTATTTCATTCTCACAATACAAAGACTGCTCGTTGTTCGTCAATTAGAACTTACGCGCCATAGCTGTTATGGCACTCTTCGCGGTGTCAAAAAGTTCTACAGCTTCGTCCATCTCTAAGAAAACTTCATGGGCTAGGGGATTGCGGTGCAAGTCCCTGATCTGGTCGAGAATGTTCAATATCTTCGGATCAACGTCTGAGTGACCACGAAGGTCGTTGATTAGCTTGAATATGTCCGTGGTTCCAGATTCTTTCCCAGTGGACACTTTGTAGAAATGGCGCAGAACCTTTTCAAATGCTCGCATCATGTGAATTCCGGCTGCGGTGGGAAGTTCAAAGGCCAAACATCTGCCCGCTGCGGATTCCGGGGCAAGGTGGGCACGATTCCGAAATCATCCCGGGCAGCATTCCGAAATGAACTCGGGCACGATTCCGGGATGAAGCCGGGCGCGGATTCCGATTTCAAGCCGGTCACTTTTT
>JBEKIZ010000085.1:0-21922 GCA_050011515.1 Terriglobia bacterium
TGAGAAACTTTTGTGTTAGGTAACTCCGCGTGAGTCTTATTTATCGTATTTACCTCGAATGAAATCTGTAAGTTACACGCCATCAATATGCTAAGGGGTTCGAATCCCACCCTCTCCGCCAGAAAACAGTTAACAGTTCACAGTCAACAGTTGACAGTGAAGAACCCGTCTCATAAGTAGGGAAATCGTCTTATGACGGGATCGGCAAGTCACGAATCACACGGAACGTGTCGCGAGCGATGAGCAACTCCTCGTTGGTGGGAATAACCATGATGCGGATGCGGCTGGAATCCGTGGAAATCTCGCCTTCCTTAGCGACGGCCTCTCCATTCCGGACTGGATCAATCTCATAACCCAATTCTGCCAAGCCCTCGCAGGCCTTCTGGCGGACCAAGGGAGCGTTCTCGCCGATGCCTCCCGTAAACACCAAGCCATCGACGTGGCCTAGAGCCGCCGTATAGGCGCCAATATACTTCCGGAGGCGGTAGCAGAAGGCATCGATTGCCACTTGGCATTGCTTATCTTCCTTTGCCGCTGCCGCGATCAGCTCTCGCATGTCGTTTGACTGCGCCGAAATGCCGTAAAGGCCGCTGAATCTATTCAAGAGTGTGGACATGTCGTGAAAAGTCAACTCATCCTTGGACATCAGATAGAGGATGATTGCCGGGTCAATATCCCCGCAACGGGTGCCCATCAACAATCCTTCCAGAGGAGTGAATCCCATGGAGGTATCGACGGATTTCCCTTTCTCGATAGCCGTAATCGAGCAACCATTTCCCAGGTGGGCGGTGATCAAGTTTGCCTCGCCCTTGCCCTTGCCAAATATCTCCCTGTAGCGGAACGCCACGTAACGGTGCGAAGGGCTGTGGAACCCATAACGCCGAATCCTGTACCGGCGGTAATAGGCATAGGGCAGACCGTAGAGATAGGCCTTCGCTGGCATGGTTTGGTGGAACGCCGTGTCGAACACAGCAACTTGGGGGACCTGCGGCATGAGCTTCCGAGCCACAAGATATCCACGTAAGTTGTTGGGATTGTGGAGGGGAGCCAGTTCGCTGCACTGTTGGATCGCCTTCTCTACATCCTCGTCGATCATCACCGAAGCCCAAAAACGCTCGCCGCCGTGAACGACGCGGTGCCCCACCGCCTCGATTTGTGAAATATCCGCTACGACTTTGGCCTCTTTAAGAGCTTGAATTGCCCGGGTGAGAGCCGCCTGGTGGTCAAGCATCCCCTCAGTTAGACTCCGCGCAGGGTTGGGCGGCACGGTCAAATGCAACACGGCCTCGTCCGTCCCGATCCTTTCAACGCTCCCTTTGGCGATACAACGGTCGGCGTTCGACGCGATCATTTCCACATCCGTCTCGATCAATTGAAACTTTATCGATGAGCTACCACAGTTGAGTACTAGAATTTTCATCACTCACTCCCTAACCCGGTCGTTTAGTTGTTACAATTCCTGAATCGGATAACCTTCAACAGATTGATGACGAAAATTAACACATATAATCCTGAGCCTGCATGCCCGAAAACGCCTATCCGTGACGTCAGGACGCCGCCGAGAGGCTGGCCCAATCGAACCGTTGAAAGCAAAGGGCCTGCGCTACGACGTTCGCGAGAGCGCCCGCTCACTGTCATGCTGAGTCCCGACTTGTCGGGACGAAGCATCTCGCCCTGCTGTTTGTCCGCGGAAAAGTCCAGAGCGAGATTCTTCGCTCCGCTCCGCTGCGCTCAGAATGACAGCATGGCAGACGAGTGCACGGATGTCACGCCCCTCCGCCTCCTCAGAATGACACCATGAGGCTTTTTCGGCAACCCGACCAAAACATCAAAACGTGCACATGGTAGTCTCCCCCGAGGCGGCAGAATCAAATGTCGCGCATCCGGTTTGACATTGTAAGGGCTATCCGTGTCCGGTATCATGGTTACACTTGCTCATGGCATCGCTTGAGGAGAACTCGGTCCTCGTAAGTGTCCAGAACCTGCACAAGCATTATGGTGATTTAGCGGCCCTGCAAGGCATCAGCTTCGACATCCTTCAAGGCGAAGTATTTGGCCTTTTGGGGCCCAATGGGGCGGGAAAAACCACCACCATCGAGATCATCGAAGGCCTGCGCCAACCCGACAGCGGGTCGGTCGCCGTGTGCGGGCTTGATCCTGCGCAAGCGAGTATGGCGCTCAAGGAGCGAATTGGAGCGCAACTTCAGTCCACTGTACTGCCAGACAAAATGCGTGTGGATGAGGCCCTGCACTTGTTTGCGAGCTTTTATAAGCGCTCTGCCTCCGTGCACATGCTCCTGGAGCGGTTCGGCCTGGTGGAAAAGCGTCATACATTCTTCGAGAATCTTTCCGGAGGTCAAAAGCAGCGCTTGGCACTCGCCCTGGCACTGGTGAATGATCCCGAGCTGGTTCTGCTGGATGAACCCACGGTGGGCCTCGATGCACAGTTGCGCCGCGATATTTACGCCCTCATCGAGCATTTTCGGGCTGAGGGACGGACCGTATTATTGACCACTCATTACATTGAAGAAGCCGAAAGGCTTTGCGACCGTGTGGCCATAATGGACCGGGGTCAACTGGCGGCTCTCGGAACTCCGCGTGAGTTGATTGCGCGCTCCGGCCATGGAACGCGGCTCGAGGTTCGCCTGGCGAGACCGGTCGGTCTCGACCGCTTGAAGCTGATCGAAGGGGTCATTGACTGCCGCGAAGCGGATGGCGCCTATCTTCTCCACGCGCAGCCGCCAGCCCTGACGATTGCTGCCTTGGTCCGCTTTTTGGAATCCAACGACAATGCCCTGGTTGACTTGCACATCGCCCAGCCCAGTCTCGAAGATGTATTTGTGGAAATGACAGGAAGGAGGATGGAAGACTGACGATGCCCACGCTTCGGATTGCGCTGCTGACGATACGGCTGGTGATGCGCACCAAGGTGGCGCTCTTTTTCACCTTCCTCTTCCCCCTGGTTTTCTTGTTCGTTTATGCCGTTCTGATCGCCCGTGGCAACCCGGAGGTCGTTGCCTACATGTTTGGGCCCGTCATTACGCTGAACATCATGGGCAGCGGGTTCTGGGGACTTGGCATGCAATCCGTGATGCAGCGCGAACGTGGCAGCCTGCGGCGTTACCGTCTGGCCCCCATCGGCGCGCGCACTATCCTGATGAGCAACCTGCTTGCGAATTACCTGCTCCAGCTTCCCACCATCGGCCTCTTGCTCTTTACCGCTCGGGTTTTCTTCCACATGCCGATGAAGATCGGGTGGCTGACGCTGCTGATTCTTGTGACGGTCGGCACCTTTGCGTTTGCGGGTTTCGGGCTCACGATCTCGAGCGTGGCGAACACCATGCAAGAAGCACAGATTTACAATAATCTCGTCTGGATTACGTTGTTGTTTCTCTCCGGGGTTACATTCCCCTTGCCGATGCTTCCGAGATGGATCCAGCGGCTCGCGATGTTTTTCCCTTCCACCTATCTCGTCAGCGCCTTTCAAGGCGTCATGGCGCAGGCAGAATCGCTCCTGGACCACTGGCCGGAGATGCTGGTCCTGGTGACCTCGGGGGTCTTCGGCTTGCTCTTCGCTCTGAAACTCTTCCGCTGGGAAAAGGAGGAGAGGATATCCACCAAGGCCAAACTATGGTCCGCCGTTTTTGTGCTGCCTTTCCTGGTTATGGGCATGTGGATGAACACGCGCGCCAACCCCACGGCCATTTGGGCCCGCTCTTATAATGTGATGGGGCAAGCCAGCGCTGCCTCGATGAATCCCGAGGCGGAAAAGCCAAACCTGATTGAAAACTTCGACGGCATTCAGGCTTCCGAAGACCTTTTGAGCCGCTGGCAAATCTCCACAGATTCTGACGTGTCGGGCCATTCCATGGCAGAGACTTCCCTGCTGACACCCGGCGCCGAGGGAACCCCGCACGCTATGCGCCTGAAAGGACATTTAGCGCCCGGACCCAAGGACGCTCAGGGTCATGTCTCGGCCCGGTATGAAGTGAGAGTACCCGTGGGCTCGCGAAACCTGCGCGGCATCGAGTTCGAAGCTCGCGGCGAACCTCGTATCTACCAGGTAGGATTCCAGCCCCCAAAAGCAGCAGTCTCTCCTATCCCCGAGATCAGTTTTGTTCCGGGCGAGGCATGGCAAAACGTGCGGGTGCCTATCGCGTGGTTGGCGGACCCTTCAGGGTACGGGCTGGCGGACGGCCCTTGGATGTTGGAAATCTCAGTGACAGGCCCAGCCGGGGAGTTCGCCTTGGACCTCGATGAAATCCGATTTTACTAGCCCCGGAATGGGCTCATTTCCATAAGCAGTTGATAGTCGTCCCGCCCCAGCGTGACAGATCACAATCAGATCACCCGTGTATTCCCGCGAGGATGGCGGGTAGTGGGTCAGTTTGGCCAATTTCAGTACGGGCGTTTTTCATTCCCAATCCGGCGAAGTCCCGACTCAGCATAGTCTCCGAGTGCGCCGTGTTTCGGGAGCAATCGGCTATCTATCAAAACAAGCAGTCAGATCTGTAGCCTTGTCCCGTCTTAATATCTGTCTTCAAAGGCTATGGTTGGATTACACATGAGCCTGCCGCACCCTGGGAAGGATGCGGCAGGCGTGATTATGTGCGAGCTACATTACAGTGAGGGTGACCGTGCCCGTTGCCGTGGTCGAGCCTGAAGTGCCAGTTACGGTCACGATGTAGGTTCCCGCCGTAGTGGCGGGGGGGCAAACACGAGTAAGGCTTCCACCGCCACACGCCAGCATACCGCAGGCGAGAGTGACGAGGAGAGCCAGCATGGCGAGCGTCCTCCGCCAACTGCGCCGCTGCCCCGGGATGCCAAAGAGCAGGAGGCAGGCCAGAGCCGCGGCGCCTGCGGGGTACCAGGGAACTCTGAGGCCAATGAGATTACCTGGAGCGCAGTTGCTGGGCGTGGTGCCGATGGTGAGAGTGGCCGTCCCAGCGGTGGCGCCGGTAATGCTCACCGGGCTGGTCCCTCCGAAGCCCAGGGTGGGTAGGCTCTGTGCGCCGCCCGGGCTGGAGGTGATGGCGGCCGTCAGCGCTACGCTGCCCGTGAAGCCTCCAGCCGGTGTCACGGTAATCGTGGATATCGCGACTGGGCCGGGGGTGACCGTGACCGCTGTACCGGTGATGGTGAAGGTGGGACTTCCAGCAGTAACTGTGACCGAGGCGGTGCCGCTGACATCAAGGTAGTTGCCGCCGTCGTAGTAGACCGTCAGGATGTCAACACCCGGGGCCAACGATCCAGCGGGGATCGTGATGGTTGCGCTGCCGCCCGTCAGTGCCGTTGTCGCAGACATGTAGCTGCCGCTGATCAGCCTCACCGTCCCGGTGGGTGTCGGGCTGCCGCTTCCGGCGCTGACGGTAATCGTTACCGCCAGAGCCTGCGCCGTGGTGATGCTCGATGAAGAGGGCGCTACCAATACCACTGCACCCACAATGGCCACGGCGCTGCCGGCGATGCTGACCGGAGCGTAGTTGCTATCGCCGGAGTAGCTGACGTACAGGATATTAAAACCCATGGTCAGCGTTCCGGGGGGAATGCTGATCGCCGCGCTGCCGCCCGACAGCGCGATTGCCCCGGAGCTGTAACTACCGGTGGTGAGTGTCACCGTGCCGGTCGGCGTCGGATTGCCGGTTCCACCCGTGGCGACCATCGCCAGCGGAAGAGCCTGCGACTGAGATTGCGCCCAGGTGAGGGTCGACGAGGATGGCGTCACCAATATTTCGGCCGCGACCACGGTCACCGATCCCAGTCCCGAAGCAAAGTTGTAAGTAGAGGAGCTTGCCGCGTCTGGTACATACTTGGCTATCAGCCCATCCCCTCCGTACCCGGGAGGCTCGGCAAGCAACGATCCAGCAGGAATATCGATCGTCGCGCTGCCGCCGCTGAGAGTTGTGGCCGCAGAGACGTAGGTGCCGCTGGCCAGCGTCACCGTGCCGGTCGGCGTCGGATTGCCGCTCCCACCGCTAACGGAAACCGTCACCGTCAACGGCCGCGCCGAGGTGATGGTCGATGAGGCCGGCGTCACCGTCACCGTCGGCGTGGTGGCGGTTGAGGTCGCGCTCATATCCAGCTTGGTGACAAATGCGTTTCCGGACCCGGATTTGACCGTCGCCTGGAATGCCCCCGCGGTCACCGGAAAATCGTACGATACGGCCGATCCCGTCACGTACACGTTGCCGGAGCTGTCAAGAGCCAAGGCGCTCGCCTGGTCTCCTTCTCCGAACTCGAGGACTCCGACAAAGTCGCCTGGGTTGATGCCGTTTCCGCCCAGGTAGGTAGCGTAGACCAGGGCGCTACCCGTGGAGTTCAGCTCGGTGATGAATGCGTTGTAACCGCCGATACAGCCGCCCACACAACCAGGTTGATCCTGATTCGTCGTCTGGTAGGCTCCCTGAGTCACCGGAAAATCGGCGGAGGCTGTGCTCCCGGTGACATAGACATTGCCGGGGCTGTCGATGGCCAGCCCTCTCGCCTGGTCTCCGCCCACCATCACGAGGGTGGGCGTGAGGTTTATGGCGCCTCCGCTCCCACCCAGGTACGTGGAGTAGACCAGCGCCGTGCCGGCGGAATTCAGCTTGGCGACGAAGGCATTGATGCCCTGGTTCGCCGCAGCGTGATTCGCTGTTTGGAAGGCCCCGGTCGTCACCGGAAAGTCGGTGGAGCCTGTCTGGCCGCACACGAACACGTTGCCGGCGGAGTCCACGACAATCGCATTGCCTCTATCAGCGCCGCCTTTGCCGCTACCGCCGAGATACGTGGAAAAGACCAGCGCCGTGCCGGTTGGATTTAGCTCAGTGACAAACGCGTTGCTGCTTTCGTTCGCCGCGGCCTGGTTCGTGGTCTGGAAGGCGCCCGGCGCTACTGGAAAGTCGGTGGAGAATGTCGCACCGGACACATACGCATCGCCGGAGGCATCCACGGCAATCGCATTGCCCACGTCGCCGCCGGCGAAAAATTTGAGTTGGCCGCTCCCGCCCAGATAGGTGGAGTAGACCAGCCCTGTACCGGCCGGATTCAGCTTGGTGACGAATGCGTTCCAAAGGTTGGGCGCCGCGGCGTGGTTCGTTGTCTGGAAGGCCCCCGCCGTCACCGGAAAGTCGGTAGAGTACGTCTGGCCGGTCACGTACGCGTTGCCAGCGGTATCCGCAGCGATAGCATTGCCTACATCGCCGGGGAAAGTGGGGTAAATCGTATTGCCGCTCCCGCCCAGATACGTCGAGTAGACTAGTGCTGTGCCGGTTGGGTTCAGCTTAGTGATGAATGCGTTGCTGCTTTGGTTCGCAGCGGCATGGTTCGTTGTTTGAAAGGCCCCCGGCGTCACCGGAAAGTCAGTGGAGTACGTCTGGCCAGTCACATACACGTTGCCGGCGGTATCCACAGCAATCGCATTGGGCGTACCCCCGCCGGAAGAAGTGCCGCTGCCGCCCAGGTAAGTGGAGTACACCAGCGCTGTTCCGGTTGGGTTCAGCTTTGTGACGAACGCGCCGGTGCTTATTGTCTGGAAGGCCCCCGGGGTCACTGGAAAGTCGGTTGAGGACGTCTGGCCAGCCACATACGCATTGCCAGCAGTATCCACGGTGATAGCGTTGCCTGTATCGTAGCCGCTGCCGCCCAGAAAGGTCGAATAAGCCAGCACCGGATCAATCACCAGCGCCTTGGCGTGGTTGTAGCTCCCCAGCCGGAATCCCACGGTATGCTTCGCCAGCAGCGCGAAATCTCCCTCAACCGTATGGCGATGCCCGTCCACAATCTGGTAAACCAACGGCTTGTGGAAGGCCAGCCCCCCGTTCGCAGCCGTCACCACCAGATCCCCATCCGCCGCCAGATGCAGTTCCCTCGCCCCGGCAAACCGCAGCCGAATGGGCTTCGGGTCGACACCGGGGGCGACCACGAAGTCGCACTCGAGCTGCCGCTGGTTGCCGTAGTAGAGCAGATCAATACCGGGATAGATGCCTGTGTAGCGCACTTTGGCGTAAGTGGGAACGCTCGTGTGCCACTGGGCCGGATCGTTGCCGATAAAGTAGTTGGCCGTCCCTGGCAACTGCTCCTCGCCCATCGCCTCCGTCTTGCCGCTCGCTCCCGTCAGTTGCATCCGCACCACATCGGACGGTGCGGATCTCTGAATGGGGCGCAGTTTACGTTGCAAGCCGGGCCGGGCTGCGCCGTAAACAGTCTTGCGCAGCGACAACACCGCTTCGTTTCCGGTCAGATACAGTCCATAACCGCTGCCCCGCGAAAGAAACTTCACGCTCTTGTCCGCCTGCCCTGTGTTGGCCTCAAAGCTTAGCGGAAGCTTTCCGTAGTCTTCGACAATCTGCGCTTTTTGTGCAGGCGAGGTCTTTTGAGATGGGGATGCTGGGCCAGCCGAGGCAGCAGTTAACGACGTTGTCGCAATGAGTCCCGTTACAAACAGGGCCCGTAGATATGAAGCTTGCGCGTCTGCAAGCATAAAGGCCCCCTGTAGTTGACGTGGTTAACTTGGAGGAACTTGTCCCCCCTGAAGATGATGCGGTTAACTTGGAGGAAGTTGTCCCCCCTGAAGTTGATGCGGCTAACTTGGAGAGTAGCAACCGCAAGTCCCTTCCTATGCCCGTTAATATATGCCTACGCAGCCCACCCTGGGTCTTAATGTATGTAATTTTCCCATTCTTTCGTGGAGTTGAACCAGTACCGTATCGCCGGCCACTCAGAAGTTACTCTCCAGTTGGTCGCGGAGGGATCATTTCGCTCGTCTCACTTCAACTCGCGGCCGGATAGATAGCTCCGGCGGTGCAAATGGTTCAGCCCGTAAAGATGGCTTACCGGAAACTGACCCACTACAAGAAAACCCAAACTGTACCGCTACTGGATGGCGTCTAATCCACACCCCTGCACAAGATTCAAGCATCGCTAGACCTGTCCCGGCCATTTCGAGATGCCCTTGCCCCGTCAAACCGGGTCGCACCGTGTTTTATCGGGCGATTGCATCGCTCGGAGAACCAGCATAATATCTCCGCGCCCACAGATGTAGGTTTGAGACTTCTCGACGTATTTTGCGTGGCGGAGTGCCGGAGAGCTCAGTATGAACATTATTAGCATCGGTGAAGTATTATGGGATGTATTCGGGGACACAGAACACCTGGGTGGAGCTGCTTTCAATTTTGGCGCGCACGCCAAAATATTGGGGCACTCGGTATCCTTGATCAGCGCTGTAGGCGAAGACCCAAGGGGTCGACGCATCCTGGAAAGGATGGACGCTATGGGCCTCCCTACGCGTTATGTCCGCCAGGAGAAGGATCACCCCACCGGGATAGTCACCGTCAGCCTCGACACCTCAGGCCGGCCGCATTTCATCATCCACCGGCCCGCTGCCTACGACTTCCCCGCTCTTTCCGATGGGGACCTCGGAGAACTTTCATCTCCCCGCCCTGACTGGATTTACTTCGGAACGCTGTTTCAGATGAGCCCCAAAGCAAAGGCGGTGACCTTGAAGGTGATTGACGCCAACCCGGAAGCCCGCCGCTTCTACGATGTGAACCTGCGCGAGAATTGTTATGAGGCCTCGCTGGTCAATGAATTGATGTCCCTCGCCACCGCCGTGAAGCTCAATGACCAGGAAGTCGATATGATTCAGTCCATGTTTGGCTGGTCATATCGTTCGCTGCAGGATTTTTGCCAAGGCGCAGCACGTAAATTTGGATGGGAGGCGGTCTGCGTCACGCGGGGAGAAGCAGGGTGCGTGCTGTTGGTGGGTGACAATTGCGTCGCAGCGGAAGGATTCGAGGTTCGCGTCGCGGATACGGTAGGAGCCGGCGACGCCTTCGCCGCCGCCTTCGTCCACGGCATGGGATGGGGATGGCCTGCCCAGGAAGTGGCTGATTTCGCAAACCGAGTTGGGGCCTTGGTCGCCAGCCGTCCCGGAGGCACTCCCTCCTGGACTGTCGAAGAAGCAGACGCGCTCAGAACCCGGTAGGTGGTAGGGCGGTATGTGGTATGGGGTATATGGTAGGTGGGGGATGCTCTTCCCCACATACGACCTACCACCTACCACGTACCGGCCGATCACTCCTCCAGCGTTGACAGGTCTCCCGTGGGCAAGCCCAGTTCCCAGGCCTTCAGAACGCGCCGCATAATCTTCCCGCTGCGCGTTTTGGGAAGCTTTTGTTTGAACTCGATCTCACGGGGCGCCGCATGTGACGCCAGCTTCTGGCGGACGAATTTCTGGATCTCGTTCTTCAATTCGTCGCTGGGCTGGTATCCTTCGCGGAGCGAAATAAACGCTTTAATGATGTGACCGCGCAAAGCGTCCGGCTTTCCGATCACTCCGGCCTCGGCTACCGCTGGGTGTTCCACGAGGCAACTCTCCACCTCGAATGGTCCCACATTCTCACCCGCCGTGATGATGAGGTCATCCACACGGCCCTGGAACCAGAAATACCCATCCGAGTCGCGGTAGGCGCTATCGCCGGTGACGTACCACCCCGGAATGCGAAAATAGGCCCGGTACCGTGCCGGCTGTTTCCAGATCGTCGGCATCATACCGGGCCAGCCCGGCTTGATCACCAGATTCCCCAAAGTATTGGGCGGCAACTCCTTACCATCGTCATCCACGATGCTCGCCGTGACGCCCGGAACGGGCCTTCCCATCGAACCGGGGCGGATGGTCATGGAGGGATAGTTTGAAATGAGGATATGACCGGTTTCGGTCATCCACCAGTTATCGTGGATCCTTCGCCCGTAAGTTTTCCAGCCCCACCATACGACTTCCGGATTCAGGGGTTCTCCCACGCTCAGGACGTGCCTGAGGGAAGAGAGATCGTACTGCTTCGCCGCCTCCTCGCCGGCTGCCATCAACATTCGGAACGCCGTTGGAGCGCTATACCAGATGTTCACCCGGAACCGTTCGATCGTGCGGTACCACTCCGCGGGGTTAAAGCGGCCGCCGCGAATCAGGTTGGTCGCTCCATTCAACCAAGCCGCGAAAATTCCGTAAGAGGTGCCCGTTACCCAGCCGGGGTCTGCCGTACACCAATAAACATCGTCTTCCTGAATGTCGAGGACCCACCTGCCGGTCATCAAATGGCCGAGCATGGCACGCTGCGCGTGGAGCACACCCTTGGGCTTGCCGGTAGAGCCCGAGGTGTAGTGGATGATGAGCGGATCGTCCAGCGTCAGCCACTCGATTTCGGTCTTGTCCTCCGCCCCTTCCACTAACGCTTCGAAACTATAATGTCCTTGGGGCAATCCATCGGAACCCGCGCCGACCAGGATCACGTGCTTGAGTGCCGGCAGTTCCCATTGCGGGACTCGGTCCAGCAGCGCGGGAGAGGTCACCAGGGCCACGGATTCGGCGTTCGCCATGCGATCGCGGACCGCATCTTCCATAAAAGCTTCGAAAAGCGGGCTTGGGATGGCCCCAATCTTCAAGATGCCAAGAATGGCGATATAAAGCTCCGGCCGACGCCCCAGGAACACAAAGACGCGGTCCCCTTTTACAACTCCGAGCTTCCTCAGGACGTTGGCAAAGCGATTCGACTGAAGCGAGAGGTCCTCGAATGTGAGCCTCGCCGTATATTCGCGGTCGGTATAAATCAGAGCGAGCTTATTCCGCCGGCCTCGGGTCAGGTGCCTGTCGATGGCCTCATGCGCCATGTTCACCTTACCGGTGTGGCTCCAATCAAACTCCTTATGAGCATCCTCCCACCTGAAGCTCTGGTAAGCGGCCTCATAATCCTGCAAGTGATGCTTCCCAGGAGCATCCGTCGGATCCAATACGTCGTTCACATTCACCGGCATCTTCGTAGCCATGATCGCGACCTCGTTCCCAATTCGAGTCAGACACCCCCCGCAAAGCAGGTGACTTGATGAGGGGGACCGCCTTAAAGGCGGTCACCCCTCGCTTCGCTTCCGTCCAGGTCGGCGCCGGAACCCCGAAGGGGTTGTCGCCGCAGCGACAGTAGCCGTGGGCAAGGGCACGGTTTTGGTGCCCGCCGCCCACGGGCCGCGTCGCCATGAATTCTGCCGACCCCGCAGGTCGAACAGTCCGGCCCTTACAGGGCCGAGCGAGATGTCGACGCGCCGTTACCGTGGGTTTCATCCCGCAGGGCGGCACTACTCATGTAGTCCCGATTAATCGGGACGCGAAACGGTCAAACCTCTTCCGGCCGCACGGGTGGAGCCCGTGCATACCTCAGTTCCAGTCGACTCGCTCAGCCCCGATAGGCTTCATCTAACAGTTCTACAACATGGAGCACCCGCCGTTCGCCTCCAGCGCGCGAAACACCAGCACGCAACTGGAGCAGGCAGCCGGGATTCGCCGTCAGGATAAGCTCGGCTTTCGTCTCCTCAATCCGCCGCATTTTATTCTGGAGAAGTTTTTCCGCCAAGTCGTTGTGAACCACGTTGTAAATCCCGGCGCTTCCACAACAGATCTCCGATTCCTTTAATTCGATAAGCTCCAGCCCCGGTACTGCCGCCAGCAACTTCCTCGGCGCCGACCGAATTCTCTGCGCATGACCCAAGTGGCAGGAGTCCTGATAAGTCGCGCGCACTCTAGTTACCGCGAATTCTTTATTAAAGTCAATGCCTGCCAGGAATTCCGTCACATCTCGAAGCTTCCCGGAAAAGGCCTGTGCCGGCTCAAAATAGTCTCGGTCGTCTTCTTGAAAGAGAAGCGGATATTCCTTCAAAACCGAGCCACAGCCCGCCGCGTTCGTAATGACCGCGTCAAACCCGTCGGCCAGGAAGGCGCGGATGTTCCGTTTGGCGAGCTCGCGCGCCAAGTCGCGAATACCGGCGTGGACGTGCAGCGCGCCGCAGCATCCCTGCTCAGCGGGAATGACCACCTCACATCCATTCTTGGCGAGCACGCGCAGCGTCGCATCATTGAGCCGCGCAAATGATAGATTGGCGATACACCCGGCAAAGAACGCCACCCTGTAGCGGCGAGTCCCCACGGCAGGAACCACGGTGCCCAGGCGCTCTGTAAAGAACGGTTTTTCCATCCGTGGCGCGAGTCCTGCTACGCGGTCCAAGCTCCACGGCAAGAGCTTCAGGAGGCGAGACGCAAGGACCAGCCTCTCCAAGCCGGACCTTTGATAGAAACGCAGAATCTTCCCCGCCATTTCCAGCCTTTGGCGGTAAGGAAGGAGTTCGTAGAAGAAGAGCTTCCTCAAAAGGGCGGTAAGAGGGGGCCGCTTGTAATACTTCTCGATTTGCCCTCGCGCCACCTCCACCAGCTTTCCGTACTCGACGCCCGATGGGCACGCGGTTTCGCAAGCGCGACAATCCAGGCAGAGGTCAATGTGCCGCACGAAGCTCTCACCCAGAGGCAACCGGCCCCGTTCCACCTGAATCATTTGATAGATGCGGCCGCGGGGCGAATCCATTTCCAAGCCAAGTTCGCGATAAGTGGGGCAGGCATTCAGACAAAGGCCGCAACGAACGCACCGGGAGTAGTCCGCCCAACGGGGGGCTTCACCTGGGCCGTACCCGCTATCCTTCCCCTCGACTTTTGTCCGCGTATCCGTCGTGCTCCTTTGGCTGTCAGCTATCAGCTATCAGCTCTCAGCCAATGAATTGCCTGTTCCCTTCTGCTTTCTGCCTGCTGAAAGCTGACCCGCCGCGGCGGGATAGCTGATGGCTGCTTTCCGCCTAAATCCCTCCCACAAACCTGCCGGGCGAAAGGACACCCTTTGGATCCCACGCCGCCTTCAGTCTTCGCATGGCTTCCAGGTGGTTGCCACTCGGCCCCCACACGTCTCGTTCCGCATTGAAGCCGTTTGGATATTGCTCCACCACCAGCGCTCCGCCCAGGCTTGCAGCAGATTTGCGAGCATTCGTCACCAGGCGGTCAGCGGCGGCGCCGAGCTTCACACCCCATAAGCCCAGATGCACGATGCCAACGCCCACCTGTGCAAAGCTGGCCATCTTCACCTCTTCACCCTCAGCCACCTGCTGCGCAAAGCTGACAAATTCCTCGGAGCTTGCAATCGGCAGCGTAGCCTTCAGAACCATGACGTCGGGGAAAGAGTCCGCAAACAATTGCTCATAATCTCTTAACCGAAGCCAGCAACTCTCCGCCATCTGCTCATTCAACTGGCGGCTCGGGACGCCCATGGATCGTCCCATTTCGGCGAGATCCCTGGCGTGCCTCTCCAGGATTCTCGGCGAGCCACCAACTTCTATCCAGAGTTCCAGTCCTTGTGCATCTCCTGCGGGTGGCCCGTTCTGGAGAAGGCTCGAGGCCTCCGTATTAAAGAGGACCATGCACAGGGGTCCCAGAGGCGAGTTCAGGATTCGCCTGCGCAAGTCTCGCGCCAGACCGAGTGTCCCCGGTTCGAGCACCAGGGTGGCGCGCCTAGCCAGCCGCGGAAACAGTTTGAAGCTGGCTTCCACTATCACTCCCAACGTCCCGTAAGAACCCACGAGGAGCTTGCAAAGATCGTATCCCGCTACGTTCTTCACCACACGGCCGCCGCTCTTGACCAACTTCCCTTCTGTCGTGGCAACTTTTATTCCGAGCACCATGTCACGTGGTGAGCCAAAACGAAGGCGTAACGGCCCCGCCGAGTTCGTTGCCAGGATGCCCCCTATGCTTGCCCTTGCCCCACCGAGCGGGTCCAAGGGGAGCCAAAGCCCCTCGCCACCCAGAAAGTCCTGGAAGTCCCCCAGCTTCATCCCCGCTTCGACGCTGGTGGTCAGGTCCGCCGGTTCATAATGCCAGACATGGTTCAATTCTTTGAGTGACAAGGCAAGGTCATAGCGGCGGGGCGGGCTGCCTAGGGGGAGTTTGGTGCCGTTGCCGCGAGGGATCACAGCGAGGTCACGGTCGGCGGCGAACTTCAAGACCGCGGCAACACTCTCCGCTGTAGGTGGGTCCACAATGTACTGGGGAACCCTCCCTCCTACCGCTATCGCCGCGCAGGCTGTGGGTTCTGAAACAACATGCGATTCACCCACGATCGCTGCGAGGGCCAGATGGACGGAGTCGTGAGCCGTGGTCACAGAACGCCTCCTGCGCCCGCCTCGATACGCAATTCGCCGCACATCTTGCCTGCAGGAAAGACCTTCCCAGGGTTGAAGAGCCCCTCGGGGTTAAATACCCCTTTGATCTTCCGCATCATGTCCAGGTCATCCGCCGTGAAGAGGAGGGGCATCAAGTTGATCTTCTCAATGCCCACACCATGTTCGCCGGTGATCGAACCGCCCATTTCAATACACTTGGCAAGGATTTCCTGGGCGGCCTCACGAACCCGTCTGGATTCATCCGCATCGCGAGGGTCGAACAGGATGATCGGATGAAGGTTCCCGTCACCCGCATGAAATATATTGCCAATCTTCACTCTGTACTTAGTCCCGACCTGCCCAATAAACTCCAGCATTTCGGGCAGCCGTGTACGGGGAATCACTCCATCCTGCACATAGTAGCTTGGGCTGATTCGTCCCAGAGCTCCGAAGGCGTTCTTTCTTCCCTTCCACAAAAGATCGCGTTCTTCTGCCGATTTTGCCCGGCGAACTTGCCGCGCCATTTTCTCCTGGCACACCGACTCGATTTGCAGCGCGTTTTCTTCAACGGCTTCTCTGAGCCCTTCAACCTCAATCAAGAGAACTGCGGCGGAATCCATCGGATAGCCTGCGTGCGTAGCTTCCTCGATGGCGCGCAGTGTGAAACCGTCGATCATTTCCAGGGCGGCGGGCGTGATGCCGCGTGCGGTAATTGCCGCCACCGTACGCGTGGCGTCGACCACGCGGTCATAAACCGCCAGCAGTGTTGCCACGGTCTCCGCCTTACGCATCAACCGAACAGTTATCTCCGTCACGATCCCGAGAGTCCCCTCGGACCCGACGAACAAACCCGTAAGGTCGTAACCAGGAGGGTCCCAAAACTTGCCGCCGGTATGAATCACTTCTCCAGTCGGTAATACCACTTCCAGTCCTAGGACGTGATTGGTCGTCACACCGTACAAAAGAGTATGAGGCCCCCCTGCGTTCTCAGCGACGTTTCCACCCAGGGTGCAGGCCTTCTGGCTGGAAGGGTCCGGCGCGAAGTAATAGCCGTCATCCGAGACAGCCAGGGAAAGATCGAGATTGACTACGCCGGGTTGTACTCTGGCACGCTGGTTCTCGATGTCGATTTCAAGGATGTCCTTCATCCTCGAGAAGACAATGAGGATCCCACCCTGCCAAGGAAGCGAGCCTCCACTCAAGCCTGTTCCCGCACCACGGGGAACGACCCAGAGCTTCCGACTTGCTGCAAACTTCACCACTTGGACTACATGTTCCGTGCTTCGTGGAAAAACGACGACATCGGGTGGACGAAGCGAAGAAAGACCATCGTACTCGTAAAGCATGAGGTCCTCGGGTCGCCACAGAACAGCGTCCCGGCCCAAGATACTCACGAGTTCGCGAACCAAAGCGGTGGGTTTCATGAAGTACCACACGGCAGGCCTGCGCTGATTGCACGAGCGCAGGGGAGGGGAATATCGATTCGCTCTGCCACCAACTCCCTGTTGCCCCAGCAAGCTGAGTATATCCACGTTCCTGCGGACCGTCAACGCGCCTGGCCACCGGGCTGCATGACATATCTGTGAAAGCCCTGGAGTCAGGAGCAAGTTCTTTTGTACAGCCCGTCGTGGCGGGCGACAGACCGTAGGCCAGGGCGTAAGAAGGTGGGAGATAATCCCGAGGCGTCCAGTGTCAAATCTCGCCTACTATTGAATAATCGGTAGAAACATATTACGAGGTTCTACTATTTCACAGGCTCTAACGCCATAGGCCTATGCCGCAAAGCGGGATTGGTCGTCCGGGGCTTGCCCCTGACGCATCCCCCAGGTTTGGAAACAACAGCGAGATTAGGAATCGTTGCAAACTGTCGCTTTCTTGTCGCACAGCCCGGTCACCGCGTAAGGGCGTGCGGCATGGGCGCCCTCTCCAGGCGAGCACCCGCCGCGGCGGGCCCGACACAAGATTCGAGCGCACTCCACCTATCCCTGCCGTTTGGCGAGGCCAACTCCTCGTCAAACTGACCCACGCCCGAGTCGCAGAAACTGACTCCGAGTCAGGTTCAGGTTCCGGAGCGGTTGTATACGACTGGACACAAATCATTGAATGACTGAACCCTTTCGGGTAATCAACTGTTCGATCTTGGGACGCGAAATCTCAAAACCGGACAGTCTGCGCTGCTTCGTTTTTGTGGTCCAGCGTCGAAAACGTGTGGATTCAGTTTGTTGGCGCTGGCCTTCAAATGGCACTGGAATTGCCACAAGTATTCCGTGACGCAACAGGCAGTGGGTGGGGCGTGGCTGGTAGAGCCACAGCTCAAGCTTCCGCATGCGATCTACTGTTTGGGAATGCCACACTTGTATGGAACCTCGCGCAAGGCGCATACGTACTAGATGCTGGGTGAGAAAAGCTAACCGAAATGTTCAGCGCGCGTCTAAGAAAAGGAAACCAGCACTGAGCCGGCGGTTTCAGGAGATTAGTGAACGAAAACCGACTCGTCACGCCTAAGGTGGTGAGCGGGCAAGAAAACGTAAGGGGTTAAATGGACTCTCTTCGCTGAAGGTTTGGCGGCCTGGGCGAAGAGAATCCCTCGGAAAGGCTTGAGGCCTTGTGGCCCCCCGCTTCTCATTTAACCCCGTTTGATTGTAAGGGTATTCGCAACTTAAATGCAAGAGGCGGCCGGGCAAAGGCGGAGGCGCGGTCCCGTCAGCCGACGGGCCGCTCGGATTAACGAAGACCAACCAACAACGAAGGAGGATCCAATGGATATCAGAAAGTATCTCGCGACATCAATTCTATCGGTGGCTCTGCTTCTCGCATGCGGCATTCCAGGCCTAGCCAAGAACTCGCGGACTGTGGCCGTTACCCGTGATGCCGTTCTGGCCGGCAAAACTCTTCCGGAAGGTAATTATGTTGTACGGTGGGAAGCTCACAGCCCTCGAGCAGCCGTGGAATTCGCGCAGGGCCACAAAGTTGTTCTCTCCACAGAGGGCAGACTCGAGGACCGTGGCAAGAAGTACAGCTCCACTACGGTGGTCTACGACACCGCCTCGGATGGGAGCATGACCATCAGTGAGATTCGCTTCGCTGGCTCGAGCGAGGTCCTTGTTTTCAATCAATGACACCTCACGCTGAGAGCCGCTGCTGAAGATTTGGAAGCTAATTTGGCGGGCCGCGCCCCCGACCCGCCGACCACTTTTGCCGCGACATGGACGATACATCTTTTTTTTGGCACGCAGCCCACAAGCGGCCTAAGGTGGCAAACCCACGCGGCGCACGAGGTCTTGAAAACGAGGATCCGAGCGAAGAGCGTCCAGCCTTGGCTCCGCCTTGAGGCTCATAAGCATTGAGAAGGAGCGTTCTTCGTAGGCCCTTTCCAGCCACTTGAACGCTTGGTCTGCCTCATCAAGGCCGACGTAAATAATCGCAAAATCGTATGCCGAGACAAATCTCCGCTCCGACAGCTTGTGCAATTCTTTGAGCGCCTTCTGCGCGTATCCTCTTCTCTTAAACACGGCATGGGCATGGCCGAGTGCCCCTACCTTGTCGGGACTGCCTGGGGAAACTGCCAGCGCTTTTTGGAGATGCACGATCGTTTTCTCGTACATTCCCTTTTGCTCATAGGCCCAAGCAAGGAAGTAGTGCGCCGCAGCGAAGTCAGGTTCCATCTGGACCGTCTGCCTGAGCTGTTCGATCGCCTCATCGTACCGGCGCCCCCGGTACAACATCAGCCCTAAGTGGGTTCTGATAATGAGGGACAGGGGATTAAGCTCTTGGGCTCGTCGCATCTCGGCCAGGGCCTCATCCACGCGCCCCAGCATTCCTAAATAGAACCCATGCCAATGACGGGCAGTCGCAAAGTTCGGGTTGAGCTCTATGGCGCGCTGGTAGATATGCTCGGCCCCGGCCCAGTCCCAGTCGAATGAATGCTTGGCGAAAGCCAAGGCGTTGTGGGCTTCGGGAAGCAAATCGTTAAGCTCCAGAGCCCTGATCGCTGCCGCCTTGGCTCTGGGGAAAGCCTGCTTCCCGGGAAAGACACGGAAGTGATCAGCCAAGTCCAAGGCGACAGCTAACCCAGCATATGCCACGGCATACCTGGAGTCTCTTGAGGTCGCCTCCTCAAAGTGCTCAACCGCATTCTTCACCCCTTCGGCGGTTCCTTTGTTCAAGCAGTAGCGACCTTTGAGAAACGCCTCGTGGGCTCCCTGATTCGTGGTCGAAGCCCCAGCCATTGCCGCGCGCTTTGCGGGAAGCAATTCAACCTGCAATGAGCGACCGATGTGGCGGGCAACCTCGCTGTGGATCGCCACTACATTTGCCCGATCGCCCTCAAAGCTATCGGCCCAGAGTTGAGTGCGGTCCTTGACCTGGATGAGTTCTACGGTGATACGCGCTCGGTCGCCCGCGCGGCGCACGCTGCCTTTGAGGACATAGTCCGCCCCCAGCTCTCGCCCGATTTGGTCAATGTCCTTGTCGGTGTTTTTGTATCGAATCGCAGATGCCCGGGCGATGACGCCCAGACGCTGCGGGTGCCAGCGTCCCAACCGCGCAATCATCTCCTCCGTCATCCCGTCGCTGAAGTACTCCTGCCCGGCATGACCTGTCAGGTTCTCGAACGGCAGCACCGCCACAATCGGCTTGCCCGCTCCGGGCTCTGCTTCCAAGGTTGCGATGAAGCGGTAGCCTCGCCGGGGCAGAGTTTCAATGAATTGGGGATGAGCGGCGGAATCGCCTAAGGCCCGGCGGAGCTTCTTGACCGCCGTGGCCAAACTGTGCTCGAAGTCCACAAAAGTGTTGCCGGACCAAAGTCTCTTCCGGAGTTCCTCGCCCGTCACAACTTCGCCGGGCCGCTCGAGCAACACCGACAGCATTTGAAAGGGTTGTTCCTGGAGCCTTATCTTCACTCCGTGCTTGCGCAGCTCACCGGCTTGAAGATCAACTGCGAACGCCGCGAAGCGAACCTCGTGGGGGCGACTCGAAACTTTTTCCATGCGGAAGTTAAACACTCTAGCACGTATCCCAAACGAAGGAAAGCCTCTTGGGAGAGTCGCTCCGCCTATCGAATTCGCCCTTTGTTCTGGGTAGGTTTCGTGTTCATTCAAAGTTCAACAACAATTCACCCACAGTGCATCGACATCGCAACCGGCCTAGAGGAAGATGGCTGCGTAGTAAGAAAGGAGAATCAAATGAAAAAGGAGAATCGAATGAATATGAATATCAGAAAGTTTCTCGGAACATCGGCTCTGTCGGTGGCGCTGCTTGTGGCGGGCGGCATTCCAGGCTTGGCTAAGAGCTCGGGGAGTGTGACCTTTTCTCATGATGTCGTTGTGAACGGGGCAACTCTTCCGGCAGGTGAATACACTGTCCAGTGGGAAACCCACAGCCCTGAGGCGACTGTAGAATTCGTGCAGCACCGCAAAGTTGTCCTCTCCACAGAAGGCAAAGTCGAGGGGCGCAAGGGCTTCTACCGCAGTATGACTCTCAACAGCGAAGGCAGAACCGACGAGCGTACGAACGCCTACGGCGACGTTGCGGTTGTTTACAACACCGCTTCGGACGGGACGATGTCCCTCGTTGAGATTCACTTCGCTTTTTCGAACAAGGCCCTCGTTTTCAATCCAGAACCTCAACTGAAAGCCGCCCGGTGAGAACTTGGAAACTAAACATGGCGGGCCGCTTTCACGGCCCGCCAACTATAGTTGGCAGGGAAAATGCTCTTGCCCACTCCTGCTTTTCCCGTGGGTACCGGGACCTTCCCCATGTAAAATAGTGGGTTTATGGTACCCCTTCCGCTCACCGACCACATCCGTCGGCGGAGCTTCTGGTTTGTTACTCTCGCCATCATCATCGCGAATGTATGGGTCTTCTTCTTTGAACTTGCGCACGGCCCAAATATTAACCGACTGGTTTTTGTCTTCGGAATCGTCCCGGCGCGATATGTCACACGCTATGGGTTCGCAAACCTGACAGTCGCAGGGTTTCTCATCCCCGTCTTCGCTTCCATGTTCCTGCACGGAGGATGGTTGCACCTCCTGGGAAACATGCTCTTCCTCTTCGTGTTCGGGCGGAGTGTGGAAGACCGCTTTGGGCATTTCAAGTTTCTGTGTCTCTACTTACTTTCAGGTTTGGCGGGGGCAATTCTTCACGTCGTCCTCAACGCGGGGTCCCGCATGCCGACCATCGGAGCGAGCGGAGCTATCGCAGGAGTGCTTGGCGCCTACTTTGTCAGCTTTCCACGAGCCCGCATTACGACTCTAATCCCCTTGATCTTCTTTTTTTGGACGGTCGAGCTGCCCGCCATCCTGGTGCTTGGCTACTGGTTCCTGATCCAGTTCGTTACGGGCTACCAGATGCTGGCGATTCAGTCCGCCACGGGTGGCGGGGTGGCTTGGTGGGCCCACGTCGGAGGATTCGTGATGGGGATGATCCTTGCGATGGCATTCCGGCCCGCCAAAAGAGGCCCGGTGGTCGAAATCCTGCCTTGAGTTAGTCCAAGAAGAGAAGGAGTCAGGGAATAGGGAATAGGGAATAGGAAATAGGGAATAGGGAGCAGGCAGAGGGCAGTAGGCGGTAGACAGTAGGCAGTAGCCAGTCATCGTGCCGCAGTGGGGCGGGCCTCTCTCGACCCAGGGGTCCTTCCTAGCTGTACTCCGACCGCTTCCCTTCTCTCTCCTGACTCCTGCCTCCTGCCTATTCCCTGTTCCCTATTCCCTATTCCCTATTCCCTGCTTTCCTCCCTACGTTCGCGCTCGGCCAAGTACACGCCCAACAGAATTAGTCCGCCGCCGGCGACGACCCTCAGTGTGATCCTCTCCCCAAGCAGCCATGTCCCCAGAAGCGCCGCCACAACCGGCTGGAGGTACGCGAAGGCTGCCACGCGTGACGCGGAAAGTTCGGTAAGAGCGAACGCGTAGAAAAGGTAGGCCAC
>JBEKIZ010000086.1:0-21816 GCA_050011515.1 Terriglobia bacterium
GCCAACGCTTGGGCTGCGGTCCTGAAGTATCTACAAAGCGGCGGAAATCTGCTCGTGCTAGGGGGCCGGCCTCTGACCATCCCCGTGCGGAAGGAAGCTGGTGAGTTCATCGCGGACCGAGCTGAGACAGCTTACTCTCGCCAGATCGGCGTCGAACACACCTATGAGGCGCCGCTGCGGGCCGGGCTGAAGTTCGCGTGGAAGGATGCCACGTTCAGCGGTGGCGACGTCCAGGAGAAGCGCGTCTTTGTGATCGAGAGTGTGAGCCGCGGCTTGGGCTACCTCCAGAACTCCGCCGGCGAGCGCCTGGCGGCGCCGGTCGTCGCCACGGACTTCACCCGTCTGGAAGGTGAAGCCAAGGGATTGTTGGGCGCACGCGTCGTGATGCTCGGCTTCGAACCCGCGCCCGGATACTGGTCCTCACCGGGGGCTCTCGCGGTGGTCCGTCAGGCCGCTGACTACGCCCGCCAGGGTGCAACGGTCTTTCGCGTCGAGATGCAAAACGCCACGGTGCTTGCGGGCGAGATTCCTCAGCTTGTCGTCCGACTCAACAATGTGCGCAGGCAGCACCTCGGCCAGGAGCAATCGGGAAGGGTGCGCATCGAGCTGCTGGCGGGTGGCCAGGTTCTCGCCTCACGGCAAGTGAACTGTGCCGGCGATGCCGTGACCGAGCCGGTGGCGTTTGAGGATCAGAAAACGCTGGCGCCGGGATTGTACGAAGTTCGCAGCACCTATGAAGACGCCGGCAAGCCGCGCGAATTCTATCAAACCGGCTTCTGGGTCCGTGACGACCGACTGTTGCACTCTGGGCCCGGGTACGGCGTGAAGGGCGATTTCTTGACAAAAGACGGCGTCCCCTTTTTCCCCTTCGGCACCAACTATTTCACCACGGAGCACTACGGTTGGGGATTTCATGGCGCGGGCAACGCCTGGGTGTGGGAGCGTGACTTCACCGAAATGGAGCAACACGCTATCAGCTTCATTCGCACGGGCGTATGGCTGGATTACCTGGAAATCCTTGACGGCTCGACCGGCGAAGTGAAGGAGCGCTTTCTGCGCAGTTTGGAGGCGTTTCTCCTTTCCGCGGCGCGTCATCACATTCATGTCAATTTCACTTTCTGCGCCTTTGACCCGCAGACCCTCATGCGCGATCCCCACCAGGAATCGCTCCTCACCGGTCCAGGGACAAATCCCTACACGGATCCCATCGCCATCCGCGCGCAGCAGAACTACATGCTTTCAATCGTCCGGCGCTTCAAGGACGTGCCGCACCTGAGCTGGGACCTGATCAACGAGCCGAGTTTTTCGAATCCCAAACGGCTGTGGCGGGGCAACACGCCCAATAACGATCCGACCGAGCTTGCCGCGTGGCGTGCCTGGTTGCGCGAGAAATACGGGACGCTGGATGAGCTGGCACGCGCCTGGAACGTGACGCCGGAGGAGTTGGGGAGCTTTGAAAGCCTTCCCTTGCCGGAGCGCGATGACCTCGACTTCGCGCGCTACGGCAATCCGCGCCTGGTGCGGGCCGTCGATTACAACCTGTTCGCGCAGGAGATGTTTCGCCGCTGGGTGGGCAAGATGGTGGCTGCCATCCGCTCGACGGGCAGTCGTCAACTCACGGACGTCGGCCAGGATGAGGGAGGCGTCACCGATCGCGTGCTGAACCAATTCTATGCCGACGCCGGTGTCGATTTTACCGTGAATCACACCTATTGGCGGGATGACGCGCTACTCTGGGATTCCGTCGTCGCCAAGCGCGTGGGAGTTCCGAACTTCGTTGGCGAGACGGGTTACCAGCCCGTCTGGCGGCCGGACGGCGTGCCGCGCTACGACGAGCTGACGGCCTTTGGGCTGGTCGAGCGCAAGTGGGCGCTGGGCTTCGCCGCTGCTAACAGCGGCTCACTGCAATGGGAATGGCTGACAGGCGGCGACTTCGGCATCAAACGCAGCGACGGTTCGAACAAGATCTGGGAAGACGCTATGCATGAAATGGCCAGCTTTGCCGGCAAGGCCGCGCCCTACGCCACGGGACTGAAGTTGCCGGAAGTCGCGATGGTACTGCCGCAATCGCTCCAGCTTTCGGTGTTCAACTCCGCCGCGCTCGAAGCCCAGCAAAACTGTGTGCGTGCGCTCTACCACTACGCACGCGCCTCGGCGTATGCCGTGGGCGAGTATCAGACTCAATTGCTCGGCAACCCCAAGCTCATCTTGCTGCCGTCCCCCTGGACGCTCCATGAGCAGGCTTGGCAAGCCATCCTGGCGAAAGTCCGCGCCGGCGCCACACTGCTGGTCAGCGGGGCTTTCGATGACGATGAGCATTTTCATCCCACCGCGCGTGCAAGCCAACTGGGACTCGATCTCCATCCCGGCTTGCTCACCACGCGCGAAAACCTCATCACCTGGCCGGGAGGAAGAGCGGTGTTGAGTTTTTCCGGGGAGAAAACGACATTTCTGGAACGAACTCTCCTGCCCAATGACCAGACAATCCTTGAGAAAACCCTGGGCAAAGGCCGAATGCTGCTCGTGCCCTTGCCGTTCGAACTCAATGACAACCTCAAGGCCATCGGCGACCTTTATCGCTATGCTCTGCAAGTGGCCAACGTCGCAGATGCTTACTCCACCCAATTAATCGATCCCGGCATGCTCATCTGCCCCACGCAATTCGACCACGCCACGCTCTATGTGCTGGCTTCCGAATCGTCGGCGTCGGAAATGTCATTCCGGGATACAAGGAGTGGAAAGGTTTTTGCCGGCAGGCTTGAGCCCGGGCGGGCGGCTCTGCTGCTGGTGAGCGATCAGGGAGAATTGTTGGCAAGCTACAACTGGTGAGCGCGGGAGCCGTAGCGCACAGTTAGGCGCGGGAGCGCAATAATACTCTGAAGCCCCTGGGTGGGGGTTCCTCTCCACCGCAGTGCCTCAACCCTCGTACAACAGGTCACATTTCGAAGTTGGGAAATCACTCAGAACACACAAGCTGCGGCCAGGACCCTCGCCACGGCCCTGTCCACTTCAATTTCTCGGATCCTTCCTTCGCGCACCTGATCGATCAGCGTGCCGAAGACTGGGGCAATCGAGTGTGCGCGACTATACCGTGGGCCTCAACACCGTCCCCTTCCTCCCGGGGCAGGGAAGTCGCGAACAATTAGAACCGTTTCGGTGGTATTCAATCCGAGGCCGACGACATGCAGCTTGTTCTTCCGCAAGCGCGTCCTCGCTCGAGCAGCATAAGGGCAGACACTCCACCCTTCTTCGGCATACCTGAAGGTACTGGACAGCTTTGTTGGAGAGGGGCGGTGCCGGCCATAAACATCGGGGCAGCTCAGGGCGGGTGGAATGGCCTTGAAAGCTCCTGCATGGGTGTGTCACGTGGCCTGCTCCGCGGGTTCGGGCAGGTCACCCGAGTGGGGACGGGGCCATGCCTCTCTGGCAAGAAATCACGCAGGGACAGGGTTCTGTCTGACAACTGACCCGCCGCGGCGGGACCACGGACGGCCCTGGGCCCCTGCCTTCGCTGCGAGGCAGCGGGAGCGCGCTTTTGCACAGGCGTGTCTGATAATATTTTCCGCCGGAAGCCATTAGTTAACATAATATATTTTCCGAAAAACGCGCGGCGTTTTCCACAAAATCCAGGCGCTGCCGCCACACTCGAGGGGTCCAGGACTCAGGGAAAAAGCCCACTCCTGTCGACCATTTGTGGGGTATTGGGTGAAACGAGAAACTGGAAACTGGAAATCAGAAACTGGAAATTGGAAACTGGAAAATAAGCCCGACAGTCTCCAGTTTCTGCTCTATGGAACCAGGGACTAGAAATCACGAACCAGGAAATAACGCTGCCAGCTTCCAGTTTCTAATTTCCAATTTCCAGTTTTCGATTTCCAGTTTCTGCCTTGCGGTTCCTCGCCTCTGTCAGGCGCGCTCTCCGCACTTTTCGCTTTCCGCAGCAGACGGGATGTGCTAATTTCATTGGGATTGTCGGCGCGTCGACATAAAATGCCTCTTCGTGAGACGGAAGCCATTGTTCTAAGGACCTACCGGTTAGCGGAAGCTGACAAGATCGCTTCGCTTTTCACACGTCAAATGGGGCGCCTGCGGGCGGTGGCTACGGGAGCTCGCCGGACTAAGAGCCGTTATGGGGCCGCGCTGGAGCCCCTGAGCCACGTTCGGGTGCTCATCTTCGAGCGAGAAAACCGCGACCTGCTGCGGATGAATTCCGCCGAGCTGATTGAGTCCTTCTTCGATATGCAAAAAGACTATCGGATTCAACTGGCAGCCCAATACGTCGCGGAAGTGGCCGAACGCATGATCCCGGAAAGGGAAGTGAACGAGCGCCTGTTTCGGCTGTTCCTGGCGGTGCTTCGCAGCTTGAAGCACTCGGGGGAGGTGAACCGGCCGCTTCTCTACTTCGACTACTGGCTGCTGCGCTTGGCAGGCTTTTTGCCGGATTTCGAGCGCTGCCAGAATTGTGGCCGGGCGCTTGGCGATGAAGGCGGGTATTACGGGCCTGGGTCCGAGGGTTTGAGCTGTGAGACGTGCCGAACGGGCGCGATCGGCCAAGCAATATCCTCCCAAGTGATTGCCGCCATGCGCGCCGGTTGCCAGAGGCCGCTGGAGCGCTGGATCGGCGAGGATAAGGCGCCGCCGGGCTGCCGCGAGGCCCGCATGTTCCTCGAGGAGTTGATCGAAGCCCACGCGGAACGAAAACTGGTGACGCGTGCGATGATGGAGGAGGCGGTCTGAAGAAGCCATCAGCGGTCAGCCGTCAGCTTTCAGCAAGACCGCGCGAACTGATAACTGAAAACTGATAACTGACAACTGATAACTGATAGCTGACGGCTGATAGCCTCAAGATTTATGGCACAAAACCGGAGGAAGTCCATAAAGCAAAAAACGTCTCCACTTACCTTCCAGGACATGCTCTTCCGCCTCAGTGAGTTCTGGGCGCAACAGGGTTGTGTTGTGGCATTGCCTTACGACCTGGAGGTGGGGGCGGGCACGATGTGTCCCGAGACCTTTTTTCGCGTCCTGGGGCCACAGCCCTGGCGCGTGGCCTACGTGCAGCCCTCGCGGCGCCCCGCCGATGGCCGCTATGGCGAAAATCCCAACCGCTTGCTCAAGCACACGCAGATGCAGGTCATCCTGAAGCCGCCGCCCGCGAATATCCAAGACATGTATCTAGAAAGCCTGGGAGCGCTGGGAATCGACATCCGGCATCACGACATCCGCTTCGAGGAAGACAACTGGGAAGCACCCACCCTGGGCGCCTGGGGCATCGGCTGGCAGATCATGCTGGATGGCCTCGAGATCACCCAGTTCACCTACTTCCAGCAATCCGGCGGCGTGGACCTCGAGCCCATCAGCGTCGAGTTGACTTACGGGCTGGAGCGCATCGCTGCTTTCCTCCAGAACGTCGAGGACGTTTACCAAGTGCACTGGAACGAAACGGTGACCTACGGCGACATGCGGCGTGCCGAAGAGTTGGAGTTCTCCGTGTACGATTTCGAGGCCGCGAATCCTGAGGTCTGCCGCCAACTCTTGGACCTTTACGAAGGCGAAGCCTCGCGCCTGCTGGGCGAGTATTCGCAGGATCTGGGTGCGCGGGGAAGCGATGAGTCGAAACTCGAAAATCGAAAATCGGAACTCGGAGCGAGTTTCGAATTTCGAGTTTCGGATTTCGAACTTCGAGGTTCGAGTAATGCTCATCCTGAGGCGCAACAGTCTCATACTGGAAATACTTCAAGTTGTACTTTAGCTAAAGAACGCTTTCCCCTGCGCAAGGTCTATGACCTCGCCTTGAAGTGCTCGCACCTCTTTAACATCCTCGATGCGCGCGGCGCCATTAGCGTGACGGAACGCGTGGCGCTGATCGCGCGCGTGCGCAAGCTGGCCTGCGAAGTCGCCGCCATCTACCTCGAGCGCCAAGCCGAGGTGGCGGCATGACAGCCGAAACTCGAAACTCGAAACTCGAAACTGGAAGCTCGGTTGTGGTAGAGGAGCAATCGCCAATCGACAATCGGCGATCGAGAATTAGCGTGCCCCTGTTGCTCGAAGTCGGCTGCGAGGAAATCCCTGCGCGCTTCCTGCATGATGCCGAGAAAGGCCTGGGCGAGCGCGTCCAGGCGGCGCTACGCGAGGCCCGGTTGCTGCCTGAGGCATCTGTAGGGGCGCTTCCCGATCAGATCGGGACAGGTCGCGAACCGCCCCTACGAACCTATTCCACTCCACGTCGTCTCGTGATTCATGTCCCCGCGCTCTTGGACCGGCAACCGGACAAGGTTGAGGAGATCCTCGGACCGCCCGTCAGGGTGGCTGTGGACGCGGAAGGAAAATACACCCGGGCAGCAGAGAGCTTCGCCCAGAAAAACTCCGCCCGCCTGGAGGATTTGACTCGCGCCACCACCCCAAAAGGGGAATATCTGGCGCTGCGGAAAACCACCCAGGGACGTTCTGCCCAGAAGATCCTGCCGGAAATCTTGCCCGCAACCATCCTCGGGTTGAGCTTTCCCAAGAGCATGTACTGGACGGAGAAGTCCGACGCGCGCTTCGTGCGGCCCATCCGTTGGGTGCTGGCAATCCTGGGCGAAGGGAAGCAGGCTGAGACGGTCGACTTTGAAATCCTGGGCGTGAAGTCCGGGGATTTCACCTTCGGGCATCGGGCCAAAAGCCGTAAGCCGCAGCGAGTGACGGGCTTCAAGGATTACACAAGGAGATTGGCGCGACAGCATGTAGAAATTGACGCTGCACGTCGGCGGGAACGTGTCATTCAAGAAGCTCAGGCGCTGGTTGAGAAAGCCTCGCTCAAGATCGTCCAGGATGAATGGTTGGCGGATTGGATCGCGAACTCGACCGAGTGGCCGCGGCCTATGCTCGGGAGCTTCGACGAGCGTTTCCTGCATCTGCCGCGCGAAATTCTCATCACGGTCATGCGCGACCACCAGAAGTACTTTGCCGTGGAGGATGGGCAGGGAAACCTGCGACCGCATTTCCTGGCCGTGTTGAATATGGATTCGGATGAGAAGGGCTTGATCCGCCAAGGACACGAGCGTGTGCTTGGGGCACGCTTCACGGACGCCGAGTTCTTCTGGAACGCTGATCAGAAAGTGCCTCTGCGAGACAGGCTGCCGCTGCTCGATAAGGTCACCTACCAAGCTGAGCTTGGTAGCTACGGGGACAAGATTCGGCGCATGAAAGTGATCGCCGAACAGCTCAGCGGCAGCCTCGAAACTCAGGGGGCACTAAAGGCAGGGGAGCGCGCCCGCCTCCTGCGGGCGGCGGAACTATGTAAGTGTGATCTGACCACGCAGATGGTGCAAGAGTTCCCTGAACTCCAGGGCGTCGTGGGGGGGCTCTACGCGAGCGCCCAGGGTGAACCAAAAGAGGTCGCTGAGGCCCTCTACGACCACTACCTTCCACTGGGTGCGGAGGGGAAGTCGCCGAGATCCATTGTCGGAGCGGTGGTCTCTTTGGCGGACAAACTGGATACCGTTGTAAGCGGGTTCGCGGTAGGGCATCAATCGACAAGCTCGGGTGACCCGTTTGCATTGCGTCGACACGGAAATGGGATAATTAAAGTTTTACTTGAATTAAATCTGCCAATTGATTTGGACGAATTGGTGCAAGAGTATCACCGCAGAATCGAACACGGTGGCTGGTTTGGGATTCAGACCTCCGTGCCTTGGGCTAGTGTGTTGATGGAAGTGTCGCGGTTCTTCAGCGAACGCCTGTGCTATTATCTGGAAACGGTCCGCGGCCTGCGGTTTGACAAGGTACGGGCGGTTATTGCTGCCGCGCCTAAACTCGCGGGCATCCCCAGCATAATCCCTATTGACGCTCTCCGCCGAGCGGAAGCGCTCGAAGCGCTACGAGGAAGCGAGGACCTTGAGGCGCTCTGCCAGGCCGCGAAGCGCATCCGCAACATCTTGACAAAGTCGGCCAGCGCAGCCGACTGGCAGACCGGAGAAATTGCAGCGGCTCTGTTGACGGAGCCACAGGAGAAGGAACTGTACGACACCTACGGAAAGATTGCAGCCGAAGTAGAGCGCCTGCGTGCGAGCCGCGACTATCGTCGCGCCCTGGTAGAGATTTCGACGCTGCGTCCGGCGGTAGACCGCTTCTTTGACAAAGTGCTGGTTATGGCGGAGGATCGGGAGACTCGCCAGAACCGGCTGCGCCTTCTGAAAAAGCTGGATGAGCTGTTTTCCGGCATCGCGCATTTTGCGGAAATAGCTCAAGGACAGTGACAAGTGGCGAGCAAGCGAGGTTCAAGCCCAGATCGAGTGTCTGTGAAAACGTCCTTTGACGTCAGAACCGCATGGCATTCCCATCGGGCGTAGGTGCGAGGTTGTGGAGTGCGGCAGCTTGCTGCCGCTTTCCTCCCCGCGAGCTTGCTCGCGGGACTTTCAACCGAGAACACAATTTGCAGCCAGCAAGCTGGCTGGCGGCAAAGCGGCAGCAAGCTGCCGCACTCCAAAGCGGGCTGGGCCCGCAAATGTCGACGCGTCGACATTGGGAAAAAGCGCTCCGACAGCCCGTGAACGATTCGCTTGTGCGCGGGAGGCGATTTGTGGCATGGTGTTTAGTGCGATGAAGGGTAAGCCATGAAGCTGCGATTGCTTGTCGAGTTCGACCCCGAAACCAAACGGTGGTCAGCAGTGTTTCCAGAGTTGCCAGGGTGCGCTTCTGCGGGCGATACGGAGGAAGAAGCAGTGCGCAACGCCAAGGAAGCCCTGGAACTGTGGTTTGAACCTTCCGAAATCAAACCTGCCGAGGGCGCGAAACTGCTGGAAGTGTCGCTCCCGTGAGCCCCCGCTTTCCGACTCTGAGTGCGCCGGTAGTTGAGCCTCCTCCGATGCTTTTTGTCCATTGCAAAAGCGCTGCATTTGCGCCAGAATCTTCGGTTCTTTGCGCGCCAGTCACGGACAGCAGGCTGCGGTCGAGGAGCGACACTGAATCTCCTAGCGCGAATTGGTAACTGCTGACTGGCCGCGTAGGACGGACCATGGACAGCAAAAGAATTTTGAACTTTCAACCTTAAACTTTCAACTGAACTCGAAGGGAGCAATTATGGAGAAGTACGTTTATTTCTTTGGAGGCGGTAAAGCGGATGGCAATGGGGCTATGAAAGATGTCCTGGGAGGCAAGGGCGCCGGCCTGGCGGAAATGACTAACGCGGGTTTGCCCGTGCCTCCGGGATTCACTATTGCCACCTCTGCCTGTCGCCTGAACTTCCAAAACCAAAACAAGACGCCCGATTTCATCCTGCAACAGAAAGACGAAGCCCTGGCGAAACTCGAGAGCTTGCTGGGCCAGAAGCTGGGCGACAAAGAGAACCCCCTGCTGGTTTCGGTGCGCTCGGGCGCCAAGTTTTCCATGCCCGGCATGATGGACACCGTCCTGAACCTGGGCATGAATGATAAGGTCGTCGAGGTGTTCGCCCGCAAGACCCACAACCCTCGTTTTGCCTACGACAGCTACCGGCGATTCATCCAGATGTTTGGCAACGTGGTAATGGAAATCCCCAAGCAAAAGTTCGAGCACGTCTTCGATGGCCAAAAAAAGAAGAAGAAAGTGAAGCTCGACACCCAGCTTACCGCTGAAGACCTGAAGCAGGTGATTGCGGAATACAAGCAGGTGGTTCGCAAGGAAGCCGGCAAGGACTTCCCGCAGGACCCCCAAGTGCAGCTCAACATGGCCATCGAGGCTGTGTTCCGCTCCTGGTACAACCCGCGCGCCCAGACCTACCGTCGCCTGAACAAGATTTCTGACGACCTGGGGACTGCCGTGAACGTCCAGACCATGGTTTTCGGCAACCTGGGCGACACCTCGGGCACCGGCGTAGGGTTCACTCGCGACCCAGCAACAGGAGCCAGAGAGTTCTATGGCGAGTTCTTGATGAACGCCCAGGGTGAAGACGTCGTGGCGGGGGTGCGGACTCCTGTGCCCATCAAGGAACTCGAGAAGATCATGCCGGAGGTTTACAACCAACTCCGTGAATTCACTACCCGGCTCGAGCAGCACTACAAAGATGTCCAAGACTTCGAGTTCACTATCCAGGACGGAAAACTTTACATGCTTCAGACCCGCAACGGAAAGCGCACCGGTCCCGCAGCGGTGAGGATTGCGGTGGAGATGGAGCACGAAGGCCTGCTGACCTCGAAAGAGGCGCTGCTGCGCGTGGAGCCCGAGCAACTCAATCAGTTGCTTCACCCCGTGCTCGACGAATCAAAGCCGTTGAATGTCCTGGTTACGGGGTTGCCGGCGTCCCCGGGCGCGGCAGTTGGGCACGTGGTGTTCACCGCAGACGATGCGGTTGTAGAAGGGAAGACCCAGCCGGTCATCCTGGTGCGCGGCGAGACGGTCCCGGACGATATCCACGGCATGGAAGTGGCGGTTGGTATTCTCACTTCTCGTGGCGGGATGACGTCACACGCCGCCGTGGTGACGCGCGGCATGGGCAAACCTTGCGTTGCAGGTTGCGGCGGAGCGGAAGTGGACGAGAAGAACAAGCTGCTCAAGATCGGAACCACCGTACTCAAGGAAGGTGACTGGATTTCCCTGGACGGATCGACGGGGCGGGTCATTGAGGGCAAGTGCGATCTGGTCGAACCCGATCCGCGAAGTGGGGTTTTTGCCGAGTTCATGAAGTGGGCCGACGAAGAGCGGCAACTTGGCGTGCGCGCCAACGCTGACATCCCACGTGACGCTCTGGCCGCAGTCCGCTTTGGTGCCGAGGGCATAGGGCTCTGCCGTACGGAGCATATGTTCTTCGCCAAGGAGCGGCTGCCTCATGTGCAGCGGATGATTATGGCGTGCAAGGAGACCCAAGATCCCAAGGAAGCTGCCGCTTATGCCAAGGAGCGCCGTGCCGCATTGGCCAAGCTGCTTCCCATGCAGCGCAAGGACTTTCATGGGTTGTTCCAGGCCATGGCGGGTCTGCCCGTCACCATTCGTACCCTCGATCCTCCCCTGCACGAATTCCTTCCCAAGCGCGAAGAGCTGATGGTGGAGATTGCGACCTTGGAAGCGAAGGGCAAAAAGGGTGGCAAGCTTAGCCAACTCAGGAAGTTGCTGGAAGTAGTTGAAGGATTACATGAATTCAATCCCATGCTCGGTTTGCGCGGCTGCAGACTGGGAATCATGTACCCTGAGATTAGTGAAATGCAGGCGCGGGCCATCTTCGAAGCCGCTTGCGATTGCAAGAAGAAGGGAATCGAGGCAAAACCCGAAGTGATGATTCCTCTGGTTGGAGATGTTAGGGAACTCGAACTCCAGAAGGAAATCGTGGATCGCGTGGCTGGCGAAGTATTCGCCAAGAAGGGCGTCAAGGTGGAATACCTCGTCGGAACCATGATCGAGCTGCCCGCCGCAGCGCTCTCCGCCGGCGAGATTGCCCAGCAGGCGGAGTTCTTCAGCTTCGGGACCAACGACCTCACCCAGACGACTTTCGGGCTCTCTCGTGACGACTGCGGCAAGATTATCAATGCTTACGTCAAGCAGAAGATCTGGCCGGCGGATCCGTTCGCGGTGCTCGACCCGAAGCGCGTGGGCAGGCTGCTGAAGCTCGCGACCGTAGAAGGACGGGGAACGCGCGATAACCTGAAGGTCGGTATTTGCGGCGAGCACGGTGGCGACCCGGCTTCGATTGAGATTTGTGCCGAGGCGGGGCTGAATTATGTTAGCTGTTCGCCTTACCGGGTGCCCATTGCGCGTCTGGCGGCTGCCCAGGCGGCAGTGAAGAAGCAGGCGGCTGCCACGTACACAACCGCGTAAAGGGAAGGTGTCAGGTGCCAGGTGTCAGGGTGCATGGCACTGCCACTACAGTGGGTAGTGACGAGCAGAAGAACAGGTTTCAGGTGTCAGGGTACCCTGCAAACTAAAGTATTACTTTAAGCTCTGAACTCTGACCTTGTGAAACTAGAGTATTAGTTTCCTCTTCGGAACGCTCACGTCTCGCAAATGACACCAGTACCCAGCGCTGGTGGCATGACACCTGAAACCTGTTCTTCAGAATGTCGGCGCGTCGACATCGGGTAGTTAGCGAAACACTCTGCCGCGTACCCTGACACCCGGCGCCTGAAACCTGTTCTTCCGCTCGTCACGGATCGCGCCTCGGCGGGTCCTGGTCACTCGGAGGAAGGAACTGGAAAGCGAGGTAGGACATGAATAAGATGAACAGACGGAAGTTCATCGGAGCTTCCACCGCAGTCCTGGGGTTGTGGAATCTCCCTAGCCGGATCACAAGTGCAAACGAGGGCAGGGGAGGTGCGACGCCTCTTCCCGGAGGTAGCGCTCAGACTGCTGCCCGCACCTTCGGTTACAAGGGCGAGCACTTCCTTCTGGACGGTGAACCTTTCCTGCTCATATCAGGGGAAATGCACTATCCGCGCGTGCCACGGCCCTACTGGCGTGACCGCATGCGCAAGATGCGCGCGCTGGGCTTGAACACGCTCTGCACCTACGTCTTCTGGGACTTGCACGAGCCCGAGTTGGGCAAATTCGACTTTACCGGCAACCTCGATGTGGCTGCGTACTTGCGCATGGCGCAGGAAGAGGGGTTATGGGTGATGCTGCGGCCCGGTCCGTATATTTGCACGGAATGGGATTTTGGCGGTCTTCCCTCCTGGCTTTTGTCAACCCCTGACCTCAAGGTGCGGACGACCGACCCGCGTTTCCTCAAGGCGGCGGAAAAATACTTGCAGCAGGTGGGGGAACAACTGGCACCTCTGCAAATCACCCGCGGCGGCCCGATCATCATGGTGCAAGTGGAAAATGAGTACGGCTCTTTCGGCAACGATCATGATTATATGAACGCCATTCGGAGGATTATCCGCGACGCCGGCTTCGAGGTGACTCTCTACACCGCCGACGGGCCGGAAGAGCTGGAGGGGGGAACGCTGCCGGACCTGCCTGCCGGGGTCAACTTTGGGCAGGGAGATCCCGCAGCGGAGTTCGCCAAGTTTGCCAGGTTCAGGCAAGGCGTCCCGCGCATGTGCACCGAGTATTGGGATGGCTGGTTCGACCACTGGGGAGAAGGGCATCATACCACTTCACCGGAAGGAGCTGCGCGGGGGTTGGACTGGATGTTGTCTCGCGGAATTTCGGCCAGTCTCTACATGGTTCACGGCGGCACATCCTGGGGTTTCATGAGCGGCGCGAACTTTGATGGAACCTATCAACCGGACATCTCCAGTTACGACTACGATGCGCCGCTGGACGAGGCAGGGCGGCCCACCAGGAAGTTCTTCCTGATGCGCGAGGTGATCAAGAAATACCTGCCCACCGGCGCGCCATTGCCTGAACTGCCGCCCCCATTGCCGATGATTGAGATCCCGCCCTTTGAGTTGAGGGAGGCAGCGCCGCTGCCTGGCCCTCTGGGCAAGCCGGTTCTTTCTGAACAGCCGAAAACCATGGAGGACCTGGGGCAGCCATACGGATTCGTTCTTTACCGGAAGCGACTTGCGAAGCGAGTTAAAGCAAGGCTTGAGATTAAAGGTGTCAGGGACTACGCAGTCGTCCTTCAGGGGGCAAAGCGGCTGGGCGTGCTGGATCGCCGTCTTAAGCAGGAATCACTGGAGGTGGACCTCGAAGGTGGCGAGCCGCTGGATATTCTCGTAGAGAACATGGGCCGCGTCAATTTCGGTCCACGTCTTGTGGATGACCGGAAGGGAATCGTTGGACAGGTTACGCTTGCCGGGTCGGAGTTGAGTGGATGGGAGAATTATCCTCTGCCAATGACGGACCTTTCGGGGTTGCACTTCTCGAAGTCGAACGTGAAGGGACCCGCTTTCCTGCGGGGCCAATTTGAATTGTCGTCCCTGGGTGACACTTTCCTGGACATGCGAGGGTGGGGGAAGGGATACGTTTGGCTGAATGGGTACAACCTTGGCCGATACTGGAAGATTGGGCCGCAGCAATGCCTGTTCGCGCCCTCGCTGTGGCTGAGAAAGGGAATCAACCAAGTTATCGTGCTCGACCTTGAGCCGACAGATCACCGCACGCTTCAGGGCATCAGAGACCCGATATGGTCACGAGGAACGTCGTGATCAACATCTATCCTACTATGCAGTTTTGATGAATAGATAAAGCATTGGTTGAAGTCCGGTTTTTCAATTGGGAATCGTCAATCAGCCCGCCACGGCGGGGCGAAGAAAACCTAGTGTTTGCCTGCGGGCAAGGCCCGTGCTGTATGACTACCGGAGAACCTGACGCCCCTCCCACAGCCTCGTCGGACAAGGGGTTCACAGGTTCCGTTGACCAGCCAACCGGTTACGCACAACTCACGTGCATGCAACAAGGCAAAAGCTTGCCGGAAAACTGCCAAATCTCTCCGGGCGGATACAACTCTTGGCGCCAACTTGCAATCCAATCGCTGGGTGGCGAAGAAGGGGAGGATGGGGATCATCGCCATCAGACTATCAATGACCTGTTAAAGTGATATAATGAAGGAGGCTTGGCCACCAGGAGTAAACCTATGAGCAGATCGCGAATGCAAGTGATAGCGCTTCTTGCAATGTTCTGCCTTGCCGCCCTCCCTGTGCGTGGCGGAGACGACAAGAAGGACGTCGACGAGATCGGGAACCGGAAAGTGGCGCACAAGAGCATAATTTCAGAGGAAAAAGAAATTGCGATGGGAAAGCAGTACTCCACTGAAATCGATCGTCAAGCAAAGTTGCTCACCGATCCTGTGGTCAATGAGTACGTCAACAGAGTCGCGCAGAACGTGGCTCGGAACTCCGACCTTAAGATACCCCTCACGGTGAAAGTGATCGACTCGCCGGAGTTGAACGCCTTCGCCTTGCCCGGCGGCTTTCTCTACGTCAATACCGGCTTGATTCTGGCTGCGGAAGAGGAAGATCAAGTGGCGGGAGTGATAGGGCATGAAATCGCGCATGTGGCCTGCCGCCACTGGGCAAGCCAAATGACCAAGATGACCGTGGCGCAGTTTGCCATGATCCCACTCATCTTCATTCCCATGTCCTATCCTGTGTACATGGGCGTTATGGAAGCTTACATGAATGGTGTGCCGATGGCCTTTTTGAAGTTCAGCCGGGGCTACGAGGAAGAGGCGGATTACCTGGGGATTCAATACATGTACAAGGCGGGGTACGACCCCAACTCCTACGTCGCATTCTTCGGCAAGGTCATGGAAGAGGAGCGACGGGTCCCCGGAACTGTACCCAGCGTTTTCGCGGACCACCCACCCACCGGAGAGCGAATAATCAAGTGCGAAGAGGAAATTAAACAGATCCTGCCCAAACGCGAGCAGTACCTCGTGTCAACGTCGGAATTTGACGATGTAAAGGCCCGGCTCCAACAGGTGATCAGCAACCGGAAGAAACTAAAGCCCGGCGACACCGGCGGACCCACTCTGCGCAAGCGCGCGCCAACTGACCAGACAACCACTCAAACCCAACAGCCACCGCAGGGTACGGATACTAGCGGAGGCGACCAACCTCCCGTACTCAAGCGCCGGGATTAGAGCTTTCTATAGCCAGTTCATGAATGGCCGTCCGCACGCGCGGGCGGCCGCTGGTTTGCGCCCGCCGCAATCGGCGTATGATTGCGTCCGGCGCGTCGGAGTCCGGGCGTTACAGTATGTTCAAGGCCGAAATCGGAAGTTGCACCTTCAATGTCGGCCGCCAAGATGGCTGAGAGAGACTCCTCCGGTTCAATTTTGGAATTTGGGTTAAACGTAAATGTCTGGGGAATCAGACATGAGGTTAGGTTGGTGGGGTAGCGATCCCCAGCTTCCGCAGTTCTTCAGAATAGTATTTTCTGTACAGGATCTCCCATTCGCCGCCGCCCTCCGGAATGGTTCGCTTTTGGGAGGCGATGCGGGCCTTGACGATCTGGTCGATCTTCTCTTCGTCGTGCATGAGATCCGTAAGGATCTTGACGACTTGCTGCCGGATCGTGTTGGGCTCCTCGTATATTTCCACTTCGTCCAGAGCCTCGATGGCGGCTATAACTTGGTGCGAGACCTGAACGATTTTTTCATGACTCATCTTCATAGTCGAAAGACCCGCAGCCTCAGAGAACAACCTTGCGCTGGCGCACCAACTCCTTCTTGATGGCCTTAAAGGCGTCTTCGTAGCTGGCCCCCAGCTCTTTCATCTGGTTTCCGTGTTCTTCCAGGATTTTTCGCACTTCGTCGTTAATGCGGTCCTCAAGGCTCAACTCTTCAAACATCACCTGGTTTATAACCTCGGTGACGTATTCCGGCTGTTCAAAAGTGACAAGCCCGTCGTCGCTAAGACGCTTCAGAACCTGCTTGGCCATGTAGGCGACGTACTCGCGCTGAAACTGCATAGAACCGGAAGCCCTCTCCTTGACGCTCGCGACACGCTAGTGTATATTTCAGAGGTTGCAGGTGTCAAGGTTCGCGTGTTGTGGCGCGCCCTTGGGTTCGGACGGTCCAGGGCGGTTAGCTCAGTTGGCTAGAGCGTCTGCCTTACAAGCAGAAGGTCATCCGTTCGAGCCGGATACCGCCCACCAGAGGAATTGAGTCATTGGTTCATCGCGTCATTGAGCCATCGAAGGATCTGGACAGGAGGGAAAGCAAGCGAGCAAGCTCTGCGGTTGGCGAATCTGGTCTTGCAATGAATCAATGACCCGATGAGCCAATGAATCAATTCCGCCGGGGACGTAGTTCAGCTGGTTAGAACGCATGCCTGTCACGCATGAGGCCACGGGTTCGAATCCCGTCGTCCCCGCCAGCTTCCAAACGACCTGCCTGGTTACTCAAGAAAGGCATCTTAGTGCCATGTTGAGGAGCCGCCTGCTGCGCCGGGCTAGATGACTGGTCCTTTGTACGAACCGATTTGCCGCAGAGGCTGCCTTGAGGCAGGGAACCCGTGCCCACAAAACGCTCCGGCTGGAAGTGGCGATTTCGAGTTCACGGAGACAATGAACCCGTCGTTCGATGTTAATGCCTAGCCTACCCGCTCACGGCGATTCCGAGGGATTTCATTTTCCGGTAAAGATGGCTGCGCTCCAGGCCGAGAGCTTCGGCGGTGCGGGTGACGTTGCCTTGGTTTTCCTCCAGCTTGCGCAGGATGTAATCGCGCTCGTAAGCGGCGCGGGCTTCCTGGAGGGAGGAGAAACCGGTGACCGGCGTTTTGGTGGAATCGGAGCGCGCATGGTCGTGATGGAGGGAAGGGGGAAGGTGCCGGCGCTCGATTCTTTCGCCCTGCACCATGATGACCAGCCGTTCCACAAGGTTGCGCAGCTCGCGGACGTTGCCCGGCCATCGGTAGCCTAGAATCACTTCCAGGGCGGATTCGGAAAAGTGCTTTGGCCGGCGGCCATAAGCGCGGGCGAATTCCGCCAGAAAATAGTTGGCGAGGGCAGGAATATCCTCCCCATGGTCGCGCAGGGGGGGAACAAAAAAGGGGATGACGTTGAGCCGGTAAAACAGGTCTTCCCGGAAGTTGCCCTTCTGGATCTCCTCCCCCAGGTTCTTGTTGGTGGCGGCGATCACACGCACATCCACGGTGAGGTTATTGCCCGAGCCTACGGGCGTGAAGCGCTGCTCCTCGATGACGCGCAAGACCTTGGATTGGGTGCGCAGGCTCATGTCACCGACTTCGTCCAGGAACAGCGTGCCGCCGTGGGCCTGCTCGAACTTGCCCACCTTGTCTTCTACGGCCCCGGTGAAAGAGCCTTTCACGTGGCCGAACAATTCGCTTTCGATCAGCTCCTCGGGAATAGCGGCGCAGTTGACTTCCACAAAAGGTTGCTGGGCGCGGAGACTGAGAAGATGCAAGGCATGCGCGACCAATTCCTTTCCCGTCCCACTTTCGCCAAAAATCAGGACGCGGCCGTTGGTGGGAGCCGCCAGAGCTAACTGCTGGCGTAAGGCCTTCATGGGGACGCTTTCACCAATGATGCGGTATTGGCCCTGCAATTCCTCACGCAACTGGCGGTTCTGTGTGGCCAGCTTTAATTGCTCGGCCGCGTGTTTCAACGTCAGGAGAGTCTTATCAATGGAAAGAGGCTTTTCTATGAAATCAAAGGCGCCCAATTTCGTGGAGCGCACCGCAGCGTCAATCGTTCCGTGGCCGGAAATCATGATCACGATGGGCGGGCTGTCGAGAGCCTGGATTTTCTCCAGCGCCTGGATGCCATCCATGCCGGGAAGCCAGATGTCCAGCAACATCACATCGCAATTGTGGTGGGCAAGAAAATCCAGACAGGCTTCGCCGCTTTCCACCGCGTCCACAACGTATCCTTCATCTTGCAGGACACTTGTGAGCGACTCGCGAATGCCTGGTTCATCATCGACAATCAGAACGGAATAGCGCGTCATTGTGAATTCTAAATTATAAATTATGAACTCTGAATTGTCTCCCCCCCCCCGCTGCGATTTTGGATTTTAGATTTGGATTTTGGATTACCCGCCGGCTATCGACTGCCTACTGTTCGCGTGCGGGGACGGGAGGCTCGACAGGGGCGCGCTCGACAGGCAGTTCAATGATGAATTTGGTGCCTGTGGGTTGATTTTCCTCCACCCGGATTATCCCCTTTTGTTCGGCGACGATTCGACTGACGATGGCCAAACCCAAGCCCGTGCCGCGATGCTTGGTGGAGAAAAAAGGAAGGAACAGCTTTTCTTTGTCCTCCGGGGCGATGCCCGGGCCGCTGTCCGCCACGGTGATTTCCGCGACGTCGTGCTCGGCATCGAGCGCGGTTCGAACCCAGATTTCCTTCCGCAGCGCGTGTTCGAGGGCCTCGGCGGCATTGTCAATCAGGTTGGCCACAGCGCGTTTCATCTGTTCAGGATCGACCGGGGCGAGCGGCAGATTGGGGGACAAATCCCGATGGATTTCAATCCCGCTCAGGCGGCCATCGAAGATCTTCAAGGCGTTTTCGACAATGGCGTTCAGGCTGGAGGGAAGAGGTTTGGAGGCGGGAAAACGCGCGAAGGCCGAGAATTCATCCACCAGTGATTTCAGCGTGGCCACTTCGCGGCCCACCAACGAGGCGCTCTCGGAGACGGCGCGCAGCAGGTCCGGCGGAAGCGCCCCCGCGCGCTCGATGAGTCGCCTGATCCGCTCGGTGGAAAGTTGAATGGGAGTGAGGGGGTTCTTGATCTCGTGCGCCACGCGCTGCGCAACTTCCTGCCAGGCCGCGGCCTTTTGAGCCTGCACGAGCTCGGACAAATCCTCAAGAACAAGCACGGACCCAATTTTGCCGTGCCGAGCACGAACTGAAGACACCGTCAGGGAGGTGAAGGCGCGGCGCCCGCCGAGATCGAGTTCCAATTGCCGCGAGGCCACACCTTGGCGCGTGGCGCGGCGAAAAAGGCGGGCCACGTCGCGGGTATCCTCGGGGGTGAAAAGATCGGCCAAGGTTCGGACGGCTCGCATATCGTCGCGGCCAAACATGCGTTTTGCCATCTTGTTCACGCTGGTTATCTGGCCCTGGGGGTCGAAGGAGATGACGCCGGTGGGGATGTTCTCGAGAATGGCTTCAATGGTGTTGCCGCGCTCCTCCAACTGGCGGTTGACTGCCTGGAGTTCCTTGGCGGCCTGCTCGATGGCCAGACGGTTCTCCTGAAGTTGCCGGGTCATGGCGTTGAAGGAATGGATCAATATCCCGAGTTCGTCGTCAGCGCGAGTGGATACCTGGAAGCCGAGATTGCCTCTGGACACCTCTTGCGTAGCCTCGGCCAGGGCCTGGATGGGAACTGTGACTTGCTTGGCGAGGAACAATGCAAACCAGGTGGCGATAAATAGGATCAACAGGGTCAGCAACCAAAGCATGGAAATGTAGGTGCGCTTGAGGGCCCGCCGCTCGCTGCTGAGCTGAGCGTATTTTTGCGCCTCACGCTGAATCTCCTGAGAGATGAGCATCAGTTTCAGGGGGAGGCGGGTGACGCCAACCACCGTTCCCATGACTCCCCCGGCAGAATCGAGGAGCGGTTGTGCGGAGACGAACATCTCGAAATCACTAGAGCGCCAGTTGCCGGAAAGACCTGCGGGCGGAACCCGGCCGCTGGACAATTGGGGATACAACCTGGCAACTTCGGAGGGATCCGGAAACGGGTCGCCGGCATGGGCAAGGAGCCTGCCACGGCGGTCGAAGCACATCGCCGACTCGAGATTAAGGTCCGCCACTTCGCGCTCGAAAAGGCGCAGGATTTCTTCATGGTCGGAGGCGGCCACGGCGCGGGCCATAATTTCGCTGCTGGCCAAGTGGTGGGCGATGTGCGAGGAACGGCTTTGCGCCAGGGAGTGCAGTTGCTGGACTATTTCCTGCGAGTCCGCGCGGATCAGGTCAAAGGGAATCCCAAACCAGCGGTCGATGGTCCGGTTCAGCAGGCCGTAGGCGAAGGCAAAGAGAAAACAGACCGGCACCAAGGAAAGCCCCAGGAAGGCAACCACCATCTTGGTTTTGAACCTGGCGCCCAGTCGTTGCTGCCGGCGCTCGACGTACAACTTCAGCAGAATGCGCAGTAGAATCAACGCAAAAATGACGAACGCCAGAAAGATGACAGCGGAAAGCGCCAGCAGCAGGAGTGTTTCCTCAGGGTTGCTGGGATGGAGGAAGGAAAGGTTTAACGAGGCCTGGCTCCAGCCCAGGAAGAACAGAGCGGGCACCAGCACCAGCAAGAAAATCAAGGCAATCTTGCGACGATCGTAGGGATTTTCACCCATATCCGAACCTTAGGCAGGCTGAAGTTCCTGCCAGGAGCAGGTTCCCGCCGGGGCTTGCGCCAGCCGTTGAGCAGCGCCTCCCTGGGGCAGGAATTCCTCCAGCGGGCACCCCGCGCACCTCGGGGACTGGGGCTTGCAGTGCTTCTTTCCCACCGCGACCAGGAGCGCATGGAATTCGTTAAAAAGAGACGTATCGGGCGGTAAATGCGCGTGCAGAAACTCCTGGGTTTGATCGTAGTCCGCGGCGTCAGAGACGAATCCATGCCTTGCCAATACGCGCCGGGTGTAAGCATCCGCCACGAAGAGGGGACGCCGCGCAGCATAGAGGATGATGGCGTCAGCCGTTTCCGGCCCAAGACCCCGGAGGTCCAACAGTCGGCGCCGGAGTTCATCCGTCGGCACAGAGAATAGCCTATCCAACGAGCCAGCGTGCTCCCGCGAAAGCCAGTCAACAAAATCCCGGATGGTTCGAGCTTTCTGCCTGTAAAAGCCCGAGGGTCGCACACACGCCTCCAGACCGGAAAGGCAGGCGTGCCGTAATGCCTGCCAGCTCAGCAGGCGGGATTTGCGAAGGTTGCGCAAAGCCAGAGTGGCGTTGTGCCAGGTGGTGTTCTGGGTGAGGATGGCCCCCAGAATGACTTCCAGGCGCGTCCGGGCGGGCCACCACTGCTGGGGTCCAAAGCGGGCGCGCAGGACAGAGTAATAGCGGGGCAACAACTCGCCCGCGGGAATCCCCGGCTGCTTTGCCACCCGTTGCATATTCCAGAAACTTATACTCGCCGAAGAGCAAAGTCAAGAAACCCGGCGGCCGGGTAGTGTCCTAGTTTGAAATATTTTCACCCTTTTCGGGCTTGAACCAGGGAGGAGCACATGCAAGACTATAGGCATGAAAAAGACCAAAGCAGCACCAAAACCGAAAGTGAAGCCAGCCAAGCGGCAACCCCGCGAGGACATGAACCAGATTGCCTACCGGGTCATGCAGGAGACGATCCGGCGGAGCGAGGGCAATTAAAGCCTTTCCACTATCCCCCGCCGCTAGGGAAGTCGGGGTACATCGTATCCCCCCTGGCTGTCGAGACGGTAATCCAGGAAGGCAGGGGGAAGCAAGCAGAGTTTAAGGGGGAGGCGGGGATCGAGTTGGTGGATGATCTGCCATGGGGTG
>JBEKIZ010000087.1:0-20993 GCA_050011515.1 Terriglobia bacterium
GTGCATGGCCAAGGTGTTTGCTACGGAGACTGCCTTGCGCATTGCCGACGAGGCCATCCAACTCCTCGGCGGCTACGGGTACATGAGGGATTACAAGGTCGAGCAGAATTACCGTGACCTACGCCTGTTAACCATTGGGGAAGGCGCCTCCGAAATCCTGCGGCTCGCCATTGCCGGGCATCTGGGAGAGCCTGGGTTTGGCGGCGAGGACCTCATACCTTCGCTGGAGAGCCTGGAGAGTGATGCCGGATTGACAAGCGGATCTGCGGGCTCCCCCTGGGGCCTGTCTCATCATGCCTTTCAACTTGCAAGCGATTCATTCCGGATTGCACTTGAACAAATCAAGAAGGCTGAAGGTTGTGAGGATTTGTCTTCGGGTTCGCAATCCAGTGCAATTAAGGTTGCAGACCTGGGTACCAAACTATGGGTGGCCGGTCAGGTAATCCGCTCCGGCGCTCAGCTTGTCAACCGTGGGGCCGCTTCCGGAAAAATATTGTCTCTCGCAAAATCCTTTCTCATGAAAGCTTCCCTCGAGATCTGCCACCAGGCCATGGAACTTCTTCGAGCACACGGGCTGACCGACGGCAGGTTGTTAAGTAACTACTCAGCAGTGCTTGAAACTACCGCAAGAAACCGCTCTTCCGAGTCTTCTCTACTGCTCAATGGCGAAGGGTCATGACGTTCGCTTGTTGACGTTCGAGCCTCTCCCAAGTAACCCCTCGCAGACCGCAAACGCTCTGCGTCAGCAGTTTGGACATTCGCCGGCCCCGAAGGGGCGATCCATCCCAGCCCTGGGCAACGCCCAGGGTCCACCGGGCGGCAGTTCTGACACCCAGCCCTGAAAGGGCGTGCTAACAAGCCCGCCACTCAGAATATGAACGTGGTGGCTCGCGCCCCCAATCTTGGCGGTCGGGGGAGTCCTGATTCGTGAGGAAGGTGGCCCAATAAGCGTTCAGGAGCCCTTGCCGCGGTGGCAAGCGCAAGGGTCCGCGACGCTTGCTGCTGAACACAAAATGAAGATGCAGTTTGAAGAGCGATCGACCCATGCAGATTCACGTGGCACGCCCCTTCAGGGCTGGCGCTTTGAAGCAGGTCCGGCGTCCTGACCCAGGCCGTCGGCCTGGGCTAATCCCGCAGGGCGGGACGCCCCTTTGGGGCTCAAAAGTCCAATCTCCGGACGCAGACCGCAAACGCTCCGCGCCAGCCAAAGAACGGACTCAGGGTGACAGCACGGACTCGCCACTCGTCCCGCTTAGCAGGATGCTGGAAAACCCGCCTCGCCTGTCATTCCGAGGAGTCCCGATCTAATCGGGACGACGAGGAATCTCGCCCGGCACATGACATCAAAAGTTCTGAGGATGAATTCCACGGGCACAGCCTTGTGGAATAGGTCGCTCATGGAGTTCACGAAGATGGTCTGGGGCTTCTTCCACCTCAAGGGCAGCTCCAGCGCGTTTTCATGGAGGGTCAGGTTGAAGCCGTTGGCGTAATTGCGCTGCCCCATCGCCTGGAGCCGCAGCGCCATCCGCTCTGCATAGCAATGCTTGCACCCCGGGCTGACCTTAGTGCACCCCGTAAGCGGATTCCAAGTGGATTCCGTCCACTCAATTGCCGAATTCGCCGCCATCACAAACCTCTCAACATGTCTTGTTAACTTTCCAGTTAGAGAGCGGGGGTGATGTCGGTCTTCTTGAAATCCTCTCCTTTGAAGAGGAGAGCCTCTCCGGTGATCTTGGCGAGCGCGTAAGCGAAGCAATCGCCGAAATTCAGCCCGGCGGCGTGGCGGCCCTTGCCGAAGTCGAGGAAAGCCTGCCGCGCCAAGTGCGCCTGCTCGACGGTGACAGGTTCGATGACGATTTCAGCTCTGCGGAAAAAAGCATCGCATTGGCGGCCAGCGTCCGGCCCAATCTGACCTTCAATGACGATCGAGAGCTCGACGAAGTTTGCGGCACTCATCAGGCAGCGGTCGGCACCGTGGATTAGTTGGGTGTAGAGGGTGGCCTCGGGTTCTCCGAAAAAAATGGCGGCAAGTGCCGAAGTGTCCAGGATCATTGGGGAAGACCACGTTCGTCATAGAGGAATTCGGCGTGGTCGAGATAGGGACCCTTGACCTGGGCAGAGGCTCGCTTGGCGATAGCGAGAAGTTCCTCGACGGAGGCCTTGCCTCGGCGGACCCGGAGGCGTTCGTAGCGTTCCCGTAGAGCTTCAGTGACGGCACGGGTCAGGGTCTCGCCGGTGGCCTCGGCAATGGCTTGGGCCAGACGGTGGGCTTCCGGGTCTTTGACATTCAGGCTCATGGCGTCTCTACCCTTCTGTAACATCGTCTACCATTCTTTATTATGACTCAGAGACACTATTCTGGCAAGCGCGCGAGTACACAGAAAAGAACCGCACATCTGCGGAGGTCAAATCGTGCCGCCAGTGGCCCGCGACGGGAAAGCTGGCCAGGAAGACACACTTGGCTCGAATGACAGATTCAACCCGGTCGGCTGCTTCCCTGCCGACTTCCCGCTTTACGTAACGCCAGATTTGTACCAAGTCGCGGGCTGCCTGCGGAGCCAGGACACATCGCCGTGTCATTCCGGTTGAGCTTTCAGTCGTTCAAGGTGCGCGTCCAGGTCGTCCTCGGGAATCCCTTCACCCCGATTAAGTTCCTCGATTCCCCTGCGGACCTTGGCATCCACCGTTTCGCGATTGGCCATTAACCATTCATCCCGCTCGTGCAGCACCTCGAGCGCCCGGTCGATCACGTCGTCGGGGCTTTGATAAGCGCCGGAGCGTAACGCTTCCGCAATGCGCTGTTCCTGTTCGGGCTTCAGTTGGATAGGCATGGCCAATTCTCCCGGCGGACTCGGCGATTTCCCCCTGATGCCAGTGTAGAGGCGACGCCTGGTTATGTCAAACGAACCGCAAGGCAGGGCAGGCGCCGAGCGCCGCTACAGAGGACCTGCAACCTCAGACCCGAGGAATTTTGAGGGCAGTCCCCACGCCCTCGAAATCCTTGTCACTCGTCAATAAGCGCTGAGCTTTAGCTCAGCACGTGCCGACCTAAAGGTCGGCGCTACTTGGGCGAGGGCGGCGGCGAAGCAATCCGCGTAGGGCAGGTTGTGCTCCGCCTTGAGGCTGGCGTCCCGCCTTGCGGGACTCCCGCCGCGGCGGGCTTTTCGAAGGTTGTTCTCGCTCGCGCCAAGGCCCCACGGATAGGCCCTTGATGGGCTGCCTCGCCATTCCGGACGCTTTCCGCCACGTTTTGTGCCGTTCGCAAGTTGCTCCTGACGCAGGATTCAGGTTAAGCTTCGTGCGGGTGTTCGCCAGGATAGGCTCCCTGGCGCTGAGCCTGAAGACTATGCGCAAGTTCCCCAAACTCCCGAAACTGCTGCTGGTGACGTTGGCGATGTTTTTTGCCGCCGCCACAATCCTGTACAGCGGCCTTTGGATGTACGGCACCGCCACCCACTGGCAGAGCGGCTTGGAATTAGGTTTTGATAACGAGTACGTTGCATCCGAACACTGCGAGCTTATCAGGAGCATCGTGAGTGGCAGCCCGGCGGAAAGAGCTGGGTTAAGGCCGGGAGATCGGATTCTGAGGATCGACGGGCGGCAGATCGAGGACGCTTACTCGCTCAGTGATGTCTGGGAGAGGCGCCGGCCCGGCGACACCGTCGAGCTGACAATCGCGCGCGCCAGCGTCTCTGCCCCATTCGTCGTCAAGGCTGTATTTCGGCGGGCCGGTCACCTCGGCTGGAAGGAGGGAGGGATAACGCAGCACCTGGGCGAGGACGTCATCGACACGTTCCCCGTCGCATTCCTAGTGGTCGGCTTGGCAGTCCTGTTTCTTCGCCTGGAAGACCCAAACGCCTGGCTCCTGGCTTTGATGTTCGCTGGCTTCATCGCAGTACCCTCCTTTCCCGATGGGTTCGCCGGCCTGGGGCCATCCTTGCGCCCGTTCGCGATGGCCTACCGGGCGATTTTCGACAGTTCAATTGGGGCGCTGTTCTACTTCTTCTTCGCGGTGTTCCCGGCGCGGTCGCCGCTCGATCGTCGAGCTTCGTGGTTGAAATGGGTGGGCCTGGCGACTGGAGCTTCCCTGGCGCTGGCCAACCTGAGGGTGGGCGATCCACACGCTCCCGCGGTACTGCTCAGGCTGGTAGGGGAACATGCCGCCGACATTATTCGATTGTCCTTCCTCTATGGGTTTGTCGCCTTGGGCTTGGTCTCGCTTACCTGGAATGCCTTCAGCACCACCACCGCCGAGGCGCGCCGCAAGATGCGAGTGATTCTTTGGGGGACGCTGGTGGGCGTCGTACCGGTGGTGCTGCAACGTGGAGCCGATGACTTCTTCGGATTTCACACGCCCTTCTTGCTCGGTGTTGCGTTCGTGATTTTGGTGTTTCTTTTTCCCATATCCTTTGCCTACGCCGTCGTGAAGCACCGGGTGCTCGAGATCCCGGTCCTGCTCAGGAGGAGCGCTCGTTACCTGCTTGTGCAAAGGGGTTTTACGATTTTGCTGGCTCTCGTGAGTGTCGGTGTGACGTTGGTTTTCGCCCTGGCTTTTGCTCATTATCTGGAACCGCTAACAGGGGCCGCTGTACCGGGAGGTATAGCCTTGGGGACCGGCTTCGGCACACTCCTGCTTTGGACGGGAGCGCAGGTGCATAAAGGTGTGGGCGGGAGGATCGACCGGGCCTTCTTCCATAATGCCTACGACGCTCGCGTGATCCTGCAGGACTTGGCCGAGAAGACCCGAACCGCGACTGACCGAAAAGAGCTGGCGGAATTGCTGGAGCACCATTTGATCAAGGCCCTTCAACCCAGTTCTTTTGCGGTCTATCTCGAAACGCGTGAGAATCGACTTTGCGCTGTGCGTGGCGATGTCCCGCCTGCATGGCAAACTATTTCTGCCACGCAGCCATTTTTGGCGGATCTGGCGCGAAAGGGCCGGCCTTGGGAGGTTTCCGAGGAGAGCCTGAGCAATCTACCTTTTCTATTGGCGCTTCGGCCCGATTGCCTGGTGCCCATGTTGGGACGTGATAGCCGGCTCGTAGGTTTGCTGGTACTGGGCCCCCGCCTCTCGGAGGAGCCCTATTCGAGAGAAGACAAATACTTGCTGGCTTCGGTGGCCAGCCAGGCGGGCGTCGCGCTGGAGAGCATTCGCCTGGGTGAGCAGATCGCCGAGCGAATCGAGGCTGAGCGGCGCACGGCACAGGAAATGGAGTTTGCCCGGCAGGTTCAGGCCAGGCTGTTCCCACAAAAGCTGCCCCCGCTCGCGACCCTGGAATATAGCGGCACGTGCACACAGGCACGGGAAGTGGGGGGCGACTATTTCGACTTCCTCGACCTGGGTCCGGGACGAGTCGGTATGGTCCTGGCGGACATTGCCGGCAAGGGCATCTCCGGCGCAATGCTCATGGCCAACTTGCAGGCCAACTTGCGCAGCCAATACGCGGTGGCTTTGAGTGACCTGCCGGGACTGCTCAGGTCAGTGAACCATCTTCTCTATGAGAATACCGCCGAAGCCAGTTACGCCACCCTCTTCTTCGCAGACTACGAAGACTCGGGTCGCCGGCTGCGCTATGTCAATTGCGGTCATTGTCCACCGATGCTGTTGCGAAGCAATGACACGATAGAACGTCTCACCGCCACGGCGACCGTGCTGGGACTGTTCGACAACTGGGAGTGTTCCGTTGAGGAAGTTAGCTTGACTCCGGGTGACACGCTGGTGGTCTACTCCGACGGGGTCACGGAGGCAGCGACCGCCGAAGGGGAAGAGTTTGGCGAGTGCCGCCTTGCTGAGACTCTGCGCCTTCAGCGCCACCTGCCTGTCTCCACTCTGCTCGAAGCAATCGTGGCAACAGTGCAAAAGTTCAGTGATGGCGAACAGGCAGATGACATCACACTGGTCATCGCACGGTGCCGATCTTAGGACCGCAAGACCGCCCAGGTGACGTAATCAAAGTGAGGGTGAGGGCGGGGTATCCCTTGCTGACCCTCCGGCGAGTTTCTGGAGAGGTTTGTTGGAAATCCTTAGGAGGGAGAGGTACACATGAAAGAAGCACAACGGACACTTACTGAATCGACATCGCAACCCATAACCCGGCGCACCCTATTGCAAGGCGCCTCTGTGGCTGCAGTGGCAGGGATGATTGGAAGCAGATCCTTCGCACAAGCAGGCGACAGCGAAAAACCGCCAGCGGCGGCTGCCTCCGGCCTTGCAGATAAGACCAAAACTTTCCCCGATAAGTTCCTGTGGGGTTGCGCGACAGCAGGACACCAAGTAGAGGGCAACAATACCAACAGCGACCTTTGGACGGTAGAACACTTACCCGAGAGCATGTTCAAAGAACCCTCCGGCGACGCCTGCGATCACTACCATCTCTATCCACAAGATATAAGCATGTTGGCCGATCTTGGGTTCAACTCTTATCGTTTTTCGCTCGAGTGGTCACGCATTGAACCGGAAGAGGGATTCTTTTCCAACGCCGAGTTGCGACATTACCGGCGCGTGCTGGTCACTTGCCGCGAGCACCATTTGACGACGCTGCTCACTTATTCTCACTTCTCCATCCCACGCTGGTTTGCCTACAAGGGTGCATGGCAGAATCCTGCGGCGGCCGATCTTTACGCGCGCTTCTGTGAAAAAGCAACTAAGCACCTGGGAGACCTCGTGGGTTATGCGTCAACCTTCAATGAGCCGGACGTTCCCCAATTGCTGAGCTGGATTAATTTGCCAGGCAAGCCGGGAACGAGTATGACCGATATGTTCCAGTATAATTGGACTAAAGTGCGCAAGCAGCTCAACGCGCCTGAGTTCGCAGATTTCTTTCTGGGGGACGGGAAGAAGATCCGCGATGGTCTGCTGGCGGCGCACCACAAGGGCAAAGCCGCGATGAAATCGGTGCGGAGCGACATGCCAGTGGGGTTCAATCTCGCGATCATGGACGATCAGGCGGCGCCCACAGACAGTCATGTGGCCGAGAAGCGGGCTGACGTGTACGGTCCGTGGCTGGAAGTTGCAAAACAAAACGACTACCTGGGGGTGCAAACGTATTCACGAGCTCTAGTGGGAAAGAAGGACTTACCTCCCCCGAAAGACGCCGAGACTACGCAGGCAGGCTGGGAGTTTTACCCGGAATGCGTTGAGCATGTGGTTCGCTATGCGAGTAAGGAAACGGGTGTGCCCATCATTGTCACGGAGAACGGAATCTCCACCACCGATGACACCCGGCGCGTGGAATATTTTCAACGCGCGCTCACCGGCCTGAAGCGCGCCATTGACGACGGCGTGGATGTCCGCGGCTATGTGGCCTGGTCGCTGCTCGACAACTTCGAGTGGATGTCCGGTTTCGAGCCGAGGTACGGTATTGTTGCGGTGGATCTGGCCACTCAAAGGAGAACGATTAAGCCCAGTGCTACCGTGCTGGGCAACATCGCACAGAGAAATTCGCTGTGAATGGCTTTCCAAAGGACTTTCGCCTAGTTTCTGAAGAGGTTTCCGCCAACCTTATCCGCGAATGGGGGACGACTTTGCGTCTCTTGACACGCGGCAGATGATAGGCTAGGATAGTAGGTGGGGCTGAGGCAATGCTGAATGCTGAATGGTGAATGGTGAGTGCTGAACTGTGAATTGTGACCTATGGATGTGAGGTGCCTTCGTAGGCCTTGCCACTGCGGACTGCCTTCTGCCTCTGAAGGGCCGCAGGTCTCCCGCAGGGCGGGACGGGACCTGCGCTACGCCTGCCGTCTGCCTACTGCTCACTGCCGATTGTCGACTGCATTTGAGGGAGGCGGGATGGAGAGGGCTCCTGGCAGGCATGGCAGGCCCTGGACAAGATGTCACCGCCGACAGGGAAAGAAAGAACTAGTAACTTTAAAAAGTGAACGAACAACGCGGGAATGTTATTGAAAACAAAGGACCGCTGTGGAAAGAGTGGCGGCGAAGCTGGAATGTCTATGAAAACAAAGGCACTTAGCCCTTAAAAACGGGAATGCTGTTGAAAAGACAGGTAGTTAGCATGTGGCAGGTGGTGGGTGGGGAATTAAGAACAGGGGCTGGGGGCTGGGGGACGAAGGCCTGCCCGCCGCCGGTGCGTGCCAGCATCACTCGCTCGACCTGTCCTGCGGCTCAAGAAAGCCTACCAACCCTGAAAAAGGATTGTTTTTTTGACGGATCGAGGCGGGAATGTCTATGAAAACAAAGGGTCGGCTTTCCACGGGCGGGGGAGAAGCGGGAATGTCTATGAAAACAAAGGCACTTAGCCCTTAGAAGCGGGAATGTTGTTGAAAGGAAAGGTAGTTAGTAGGTGGTCGATGGGCCTGCCCCTACAAACCCCTTTCGCCGATTTGGAAAGCTTTGAGGATGGCCTTGGCTTTATCGAGGCATTCCTGGTGCTCACGGGCGGGAACGGAGTCCGCAACGATTCCGGCCCCAGCCTGTAGGTATGCGCGCTTACCCTTAATGAGCACGGTGCGGATGACGATGCAGGAGTTGAGATTGCCGGAAAAGTCGAGGTAGAGCACCGCGCCGCCGTAGAGGCCGCGGCGGGTGGGTTCGAGCTCGTCTATGATTTCCATGGCGCGCACCTTGGGCGCGCCAGTGAGCGTGCCGGCGGGAAAACAGGCTGCCAGCGCGGCGTAGCTATCCGCATCCGGGCGGAGCCGGCCGCGAATGGATGAGACCAAGTGCATCACGTGGGAATAGCGCTCGACGAACATGACTTCCTGCGGGCGCACGGTCGAGAACTCGCACACGCGCCCGATGTCGTTGCGGCCCAGGTCCACAAGCATGATGTGCTCGGCGCGCTCCTTTTGGTCGCCGCGCAGTTCTTCCTCCAGCCGCTTGTCCTCATCCTCCGTCTTTCCCCTGGGGCGCGTTCCGGCGATGGGCCGGTATTCCACTTCGCGTCCGGAAACCTTCACGAGCATTTCCGGGGAAGAGCCAAGGATGGTGGAATCGCCCATGCGCAGGTAGTACATGTAAGGCGACGGGTTCACCACCCGCAGGGCGCGATAAATCTCGAAGGGCGGGACGCGCACCGGCGCTTCCAAGCGTTGCGAGATCACAACTTGGAAGATGTCGCCAGCGCGGATGTATTCCTTCGAGCGCTCCACCATGGTTTCGTAACGCTGGCGGGTCATGTTGTGACGCACGCGCCAGGGGCCGCGAGGCGGGCGGAGGCGTGGCAGGACGAGCGGGCGGCGCAGCAGGCTTTCCATCCGCGCGAGCTGGTGGACCGCGGCGTCGTACTTGGCGCGCAGGGCGCCACTGCCTTCTTCCGTCAGAACATTCGCAATCAGGAACAGGCGGTGCTGGACGTGGTCGAAGGCGACGAGGTTGGCAAAGTACATGAAGGCAGCGTCGTCCACGTCAACGTCCATCTCGACGCGGGCCGGAAGGCGCTCCAGCTTGCGGACCGCTTCGTAGGCAAGAAAGCCCACGGCGCCGGCAGTGAATGGCGGCAGGCCGGGCAGGGTCACGGAGCGGTAACGCGCGCCCACCTGACGCAGGCATTCGAAGATGTCACCGGATTCTTCCGTCCGCCGCGAGCCCCGGGCGATGGTAATTCGATCGCCGCGAGAGGAAATCACCTCAAACGGGTCAACGCCGAAAAAAGTGTAGCGCCCTACCCGCTCACCGCCTTCGACGCTCTCTAGCAAGAAGCTATAGGGATGCGCCTTGCCGGCAGGGGCACGGTGGCTCGCCCCGGCAGAGGTCTCCGGGGAAAGTCGCAAGTAAGCAGAAACAGGGCTGAGCAGGTCCGCCACAATCGTCCGGTAAACAGGTACAACATTTCCCCGGCGGGCTAGGCGCTGGAATTCGGCGAAAGTGGGTTCGATGTCGGGCATAGGAATAGGATTCAGGAGTCAGGATTCAGGAGTCAGGAGTCAGAAGTCAGAAACCTGTAGGTTGGCGGCGGGGGAAAAACGCCTACATCCCGCCCACAACTCTTCTTCTCAACTGACAACTGACGACTGACCACTTACCGACGAGCAGCTATCCGCCGGTGGAGCGATCCAGGAGTTGGCGGACAGCCTGCTCCATCAGGGCACGTGGGGCCGTGAGCCCAGTCCAGATTTCGAATTGACGCGCGCCTTGCGCCACCAGCATTTCAAGGCCGGAGATAGTGATCAAGCCGCGCCCCCTGGCCTCCGTGATGAAGCGCGTGGCGAGGGGATAATACACCATGTCGAAAACCACGGACGCGCGCAAACGCGCTAAGTCGAGGGGCGAAGAATCCACGTAGGGGTACATGCCCACCGGAGTAGCATTAATCACCGCATCTACTTCCAGCCCCTCGGCGCCCTCCCAGGAGACCGCTTCGCCATTGACCGCGCGCGCCAGCCGCCGCCCCATCTCCTCGCGGCGCGCCGCGACGATGACTCTTGCGCCCTCGGCGCGCAAGGCGTAGGCGGCGGCGCGGGCGGCTCCTCCCGCGCCCAAAATCAGCATGCGGCTGCCGGACAACCTCAACCGCTTCGTGAGCACTTCGACCACCGCCGCCGCGTCGGTATTCCAGCCCATCCATTTGCCGTTCTGGACAGCAACGGTGTTGCACGCGCCGATGCGAGTGGCGAGCGGGTCAGCCCAATCGAGCGAACGCAGAACGGCGCGCTTGTAGGGCATGGTCACAGCGAAGCCGAACAAGCCCGCTTGGCGCGCGAAGGTGAGGAAGTCGGAGAGTTGATTGGTTTCGCAGGGCAGGAAAACGGCATTCACATGCTTGGCCTGGAAAGCCGCGTTTTGCATGGCGGGCGAAAGCGAAATCGAAGCGCGTGACCCGACCACGCCATAAAGCTGGGTGCGCCGGTTAAGCCGGTCCACCCGGTAAATGGACCGCATGATTTCTGCGCCAACTTGGCCGGGCACCACCGAATGGTTTCCCGGGGAAGCGTAAGTGATTGCCGAACCCCAAAGCAGAGCCAACAATCGCGAGGGAATGCCCGACGCGCCCATCGCCACCGCCACAAGCTTCGGACTCTGACGATGATAGGTCTTGAGGAGTTGTCGGATTTGAATGTTGTTACGCAAATGCTGCGCCTGCGTGGCGACCTTGACCATATCTACCGGGAGGCGAGCGAGTTGGCGATAGACGGCGCCGAGCGAGGGGGTCTTGCGATAGTTGTGATAGGAAGCCATCACCCTTGCCGGGTGAAATTGCCGCAGCAGCGAGGAACCCGCTACCTTGATGGACTCGAACTCGATGTCCACCCACGGGCAACCCGCACGCACCGCGGCAGCAAGCACTGCTGCTTGCTGTTCCACAGTTCCCTTGAAAGCTCCGCCTGCCTCCTCCCTTCGGCAGGTGGCGATGGTCTGTGGAACATGCAACCGCGAAAGCACCTGATGGAGTGAGACCTCGAATTGGGTAAAGTCCTGGAGGTGATCCAATCGCAACTCGTAGCCCACGGGAGCACCGCTCAAGTGGCTTGCCTGGGCTTCCAATGCCGCGAGGTTAGGACCCGCCAGCGTGACGAAGATACGAGGTGTGGTGGGTTTAGCCAACAGACACTCCCCAAGCATTTTTTCCGCGGGGTTCAACGAGTTGACTATAAAGGTTTTGACTGAAGAAACGCAAGAATTTTGCGGGAATGGTGAACCTAAATCCGCTGCCGCCTGACCTCCCGAATTGGTCAGTAAGAACGGCTGATTCTGCTCGAAGGAATTAACCCGCGAACTTCAATGCTCACCTCAGGCGAGTCATCTGATATAGTAGCCGGTCTCTTTGATTTGATGTCGAGTCCCTACAAGTTGGTCAATAAAACTATGGTTGATTTCCAAAACACATCTGGCAGACGCACCACACTCGGTAGACTTCATCCGATCCGCATCCTGATGGTTCTGGCCGCGCTCTCGTTTTCCGCTTTCGCAGAGACCCAGCTTGATGACCACCTCCAGGCGATTGCCTGGCCACCCTACCAGGACGAGACGGTGAAGTTAATGCGCGAGTACCTGCGTATTGACACCTCGAACCCGCCCGGGAACGAGCTGGCGGCGGCAGAATTCTTCCACCGGCTTTTCGATCAGGCTGGAATTCCCAACACCATCTATCCTTATGCCCCGGGGCGAGCCAATATCTACGCGGTCATCAAAGGTGATGGAACGCTAAGGCCCTTGGTGCTGCTGAACCACATGGATGTGGTCCAAGCAGACGCCAGGAGCTGGCGGCTTCCCCCTTTCTCCGCAGAAATCCTGGCGGGGGAGATTTACGGGCGCGGCGCAGAGGATATGAAGGACGAGGGGTTGCTTCAGGCCATGGTCATGCTGATCGCGGCCCGGGAACACCTGCCCCTGAAGCGCGACCTGATTTTCCTGGCGACCTCGGATGAGGAAGTCAACGACACGGGTAGCGCCTGGATGCTTGAGAACCATCCGGAACTGGTGCGCGACGCGGAATTCCTCATTACGGAGGGTGGCTCAAATCTGATTACCCGTGAGCGGGGGACGATTTACGGGGTGGGCGTGGGGGAGAAGGCCCCCTTCTGGCTTCGCCTGACGGCCTCCGGTAGAGGCGGCCACGGCTCTGTCCCCATTCCTGACTCAGCGCCGAACCGGCTGGTAAAGGCCCTCGCCCGAGTGGCGGACTGGCAGCCACCCATCCGGTTGCTACCCTCCGTGGAACAGTACTTCACCGTGATCGCAAGACTCGAACCGGAACCGCAAGCTTCACAGTTCCGCAACATCCGAAAAGCGCTTCAGGACCCTGCCTTCGCCCGAAGTATCAGCCGGAACGAAGACCTCAACTTTCTGCTAAGGAACACCGTTTCACTCACCATCCTCCAGGGCAGTCCTCAAACCAACGTGATACCCGATACCGCCTACGCCGAACTTGATGTGCGGCTGCTTCCGGGTGAGGACCCCAAGGTGTTTCTGGCCCAGCTTCGAACCGTGCTGGCGGATGACTCCATCCGGATTACGCCTGCAAGCCCCTTCAAGCCTCCGAACTCTTCCTCTACGGACACAAGCCTCTATCGGCTGATTGAGCAGGTGGTGCACCAATACAATCCGCAGGCGATTGTTGCCCCGGCGCTGGGCGGCGGATACACTGAGAGCCAGATGTACCGCCAGCTTGGGATTACTTGCTACGGGTTCAACAGCCTCGAAGTAACACCAGAAGTGGACGCCACTCAGCACGCGGCCAATGAGCGTGTGCCCGTCGAACAGCTCCGCCGGGGGGTGAAGATCTTCTTTGAAGTCGTGGCACGGGCGGCGAATCAATAGCAGCGACAACTGCCGGCGTTAAGAGCGGCAATTGATGTCACATGGCTTTGAGGGGCGATGCGTAGGGGGACGGCTTGCCGTCCCCTGTTAGCGGCGAGGTCCCCGACGAGGGTAGGGCAAGCCCTACCCCTACAGAGGTCTACGGGCGCCGACCGAAAAGATGAAGCGCGAGTATCCAGATCGACCAATCGTGGGCGTGGGCGGAGTGGTGGTTCACCGCCACCGCGCCCTCCTCATTCGCCGCGGCAGCGAGCCGCTCAAGGGCGAGTGGTCTATTCCCGGCGGAATGCTCGAGCTTGGCGAGGAATTGGCCGAAGGGGTGCGGCGCGAACTGAAGGAAGAAACCGGCCTGGAGGTTGAGCCACTGGAAATCGTCGCGGCGTTTGACCGCATCACGCGGGAAGGGAAGCGCGTCAAGTACCACTACGTCATCGTGGATTACGTTTGCCGGCTGAAGCGCGGTCGGCTTAAGCCCGCCTCCGACGTTGTCGACGCCCGCTGGGCGCGGCGGGAAGACCTGCCGAAGTATCACCTCACCGAGATGGCCACCAAGGTTATCCTGGAATCGTTCGAGATGATGAGAAGACGGCGCTAAGGGCTCGCTTCATTCTGCGCGACGTTACCCCCTGAGTGCCGAAGCGCGAATCAAGGTCATTCCCGTCCCCAGGGTCGCGGCAGAGCCGCTTTGGGATGTTACCTTTCGGGGACCTTGACGCGACCCTGTTCTCGTCCCGCCGTGTGTAGCCCCTCCCTGCGGCGGCGGTTAGTGATATCCTTACACGTGGTGTGCCGCGCGAGTGGCAGGCACCTTGAATAGCTTGATGAATCGATTGGAGGCCTGGCGATGAAACTGATGAACCTGGAGTTCACCCGCATTGCGCATGATACCTTTCGCATCAAAGGCTCGAAGCTTATTTACACTGACCCCTTCAAGGTGACGAAGGCGGATGAGGCTGACATCGTTTTAATTAGTCACGAGCATTTCGATCACCTCAGTCTGGAAGACCTTCAAAAGGTGATTTCCCCCAAGACGACCATTGTGGCAAGCCCAAGCTGCAAAGGTGGGCTCAAAAGGGTGAAGGCGAAGGAAACGAAGTTTCTCGATCCCGGTGGCAAGTTGAGTATCGGGAAGGTCGAAATCGAGGCAGTCCCTGCTTACAACGTGAATAAGTTTCGAGAGCCGGGGCGTGTATTCCACCCCAAGGAAGACAAGAAGCTGGGGTTCGTATTTCAGATGGACGGGACGCGCGTCTACTTTGCCGGCGATACGGACTTCATCCCGGAAATGAAATCCATCACCTGTGACATCGCCCTTCTCCCCGTCTCAGGCACTTATGTTATGACGGCCGAAGAGGCGGCGGAGGCTACGGAGGCGATTAAGCCGAAGATCGTCGTGCCGATGCATTACGCGGCGATCGTGGGCACAGAAGGCGACGCGCAGGAATTCAAATCTCTGGTAAAGAACTGCCAGGTGGAGATTATTTAGGCCGGGTTTCTCACTACCTGTTGCCGTTTCGAGTCGGGCGGCTGGAAGGGCGGGGTTTTAACCCCGCCGGAGGAGTTTGCACATTTGCCAGGCCATATCAACCCTCCCGAGGGTCCCGGTGTCATTCCGAGCGCAGCGAGGAATCTTGCCTTGATCGTTTTTTCCACCTACGCTCCGGCTACGCTACCGGGGCCTGCCTACCAAGCGGCGCTCAAGTCCTTCCAATCACGATTCGCCGATTCGATCAGGTCAATCTTCTTCTTTCGGCCCCAGCTCTTGATCTGCTTCTCGCGAGCGATGGCGGCCCAGATTTCGCCGCACACCTCGTAGTACACCAGTCGGTTGATGTTGTAGCGTGCCGTGAACCCCGGCAACAGCTTGCCTCGGTGTTGGAGCACCCGACGTTCCAAGTTGCTAGTCACACCCGTATACAGTGCGCGGGATTTGCTCGCCATGATATAGACGTAGTAAGTCTTCAAGGCTGGCACCCCAACCCCTTCTGCCCACACTCAGCGCGATCCGCCCCAGCCCAGGGCGAGATTCCTCGCTGCGCTCGGAATGACATCCGACTCCGAAAGATCCCTCCCACCCAATCTCATGGGTTCAGCGGCGCCCAGGCGAGTCCGTCGGCTTGCGGTCCCGCATTGATCAATTTATCAACATTCCAGGTCTTCAGGTTGATGGCTGCAATCTTGCCGCTTGCCATGCAGGAAACGTAAGCCACTTCCCCGTTGGGGCGCACCAGGATTTCCTGGGGCAGCTTATCAACATCGACCATCCTAGCCATTTTCATTGACTCAAGGTCAAGAACGCCGACTTTATTAGCGGTGGGAAGTGTGATCAAGAGCCAGCGCCCGTCGAGGGTCGGCGCCGTGCCGTAAGCCTGGGTGGGGAGCTTGACCCAGGTCTGTACTTTGTTGGTTGAGGTGTCAATCACCGCGAGGCGCGGCGCCGTCTGGTCAGCCGTAAAAGCCCAGCGGTCGTCAATCGAAAGTGAAATCCGTTGGGTCTGGCGCGAGATGGGAATAATGGCAAGGGGTTTTTGTGCGACCAGGTCTATTGCGGAGACAGTTCCCGGCCCCACGTTGGCGGTGTACCCGCGCTGCCCATCATGAGTGATGGCCAGCATATGCGATTCCCGCTGACCGGTGGGGACGGAGGAGACGATTCTCAAGCTTTTCGGGTCAATGACGGTTATGGAATTGGCAAGTTCGGTGGTCACGTAGAGCAGGCTGTTCTTAGGTCCGAAGACCGCGCCGTGCGGACGCAGGGGCTTGTCGAAATCCAGTGTCTTAACCACACGACGACTCGCGAGGTCAATCACCGCCATCGTGCGGCCGTCTGTGCCGGGCTTGCCTACGCCAGAGTTCCCGTAAATCGGGACATAAGCCATCGACCCCTCGGGCGATGCCGCTACCTCATGCCCAGTAATTCCCCCCTCAGGAATCTCCGCCACTTCGCGCCCTGTCTCAGGATCGACAATCCCCAGCGTTTGGTTGTCTTTGTTTGCCACTAGCAGCAGGCCATGAGAGGGCGGCGTCTCAGTTTGCGCAGCCACCCATAACGGTACGACCAGACTGAGGCAGACCAAGGCGAGCGTCCTCAGGCTGTAGCATTGCATTGAAACCCTCCAAGCTGTCTGAATTCCTTGCAGACCCCTTCGGTAACAACTACGGCACATCCTAACACAACACGGCCCGGTGGCCGCACGGAAACGAGATTTTCCGTGTTCTCCGTGCCTCCAAAACCTCAACACAGAGCGTACGGCGCGGCGCATCGCCGCAGCCAAACACGCATTGTAGGGCCGAACGGCGTTCGGCCCTCGGGCGAGCGCCGCTCGCCCCTACTCATCAATCGGGCGTCCGGGCAGGCAGTGGGTCAGTTTGGGGTTGTAGCGGCGAGTTTACCTCGCCACGTGGTGGCGTAAAGCCGCTTCTACATCAAACTGACCGACTATGTCCGGGCAGCTTGCCGAGAAACCTCACACTGAGGGCAAGGACAGAGGCTGCGCAGGTAATCGAAGGAATAGATACCGGATGAATGACCATCGTTCCAAAAGACCTGCAAGGCATATCGTCCTACCAAGTCTGCGCGCTCAGGTTTCAGCGGTTTGACACCGAGCATCGGCAGAAGATTCGATGGCTGTCGATGCGTCCCGCCTCCCTCACTGCATGAAGCACACGGGCAGCGGTCGCGAAGGTAGCGGTACGAATAAGCGCTGGCGTGGCCATCCGACCAGTTGATGGATAACGTGTCGTTCCCGGCTGCGAGTTTGATTTTAGTTGGGATGGGATGCATAGGGAAAACGTCCTTGGTCCGTTGTCCGTGGTCCGTCGTCCGTTGCGGGCCATCTCTTGTGCGCCCGAGAGCGGGCAACTGACCACGGACCACGGACGACGGACAACTCACTCCTCAATACTTATCGCCTGCTGGTTTGCCACTCTTACCTGTTCCGCCAGTGCTGCGGCCACCTCCTGGAAGGCTTTCCCGTTCACTGATTTCTCTTCGAGCGCCACCGGTTTCCCATTATCGCTTTGCACTCGAATGACGGGATCGAGCGGGATCTCGCCCAGAAATGGTAAGCCAAGCCTTCTGGCAGCTTCGCGAGCGCCGCCGTGCCCGAAAATTTCCTCCCGATGCCCGCAGTGAGGGCAGGCGTAGTAGCTCATGTTCTCAATAATCCCGAGCACAGGGACATTGAGCTTTTCGAACATCGCGATGGCTTTCGACGCTACCGACAGAGCCAGATCCTGGGGGGTCGAAACAATTACCGCGCCGGTCAGCGGGATAGTTTGCGACAGGCTCAACTGAATGTCGCCCGTCCCCGGCGGCAGGTCCATAATAAGGTAGTCCAGTTCACCCCAGCGCACGTCGCCGAGGAATTGCTGAATGGTCTTGTGGAGCATGGGGCCGCGCCAGATGACGGCTTCGTTTTTGGGCAAGAAATAGGCCATGGAGATGAGTTTGACGCCGTAGGCGAGGGGCGGTTCAATCTTGCCCTCCACGACACGCGGTTGCTCATTGCCGCCCATCAGAATGGGGACGCTAGGGCCGTAAACGTCTGTGTCCATCAGGCCGACGCGAGCGCCCGTGCGCTCGAGTGCGATGGCCAAGTTGGCGGCTACCGTCGATTTGCCAACGCCACCCTTGCCGCTCGCCACGGCAATGGTGTTTTTGACCAAGGGTATCAGGTTCGGCTGCCCATGATGGGTGGGCGGAGCCGGATCGGTCACGCGCACTTCAACATCGGGCACACCCAGTCCGTTCACAACGCGTTTTATGTCCGCAACCAATTGGTTTCTGGCAGGGCTCGCTGTCTGCATCAAGATGCTCACGCGGCGATCCCCCACTTCGATGTCCTTTACGAATCCGAGCGAAACAATATCCTTTTGCAAGTGCGGATCGTTGACCGTCCTCAAAGCGTTCAGAACATCCTGCGGGCTTAGGTCCATACGTACGGTAACTCCTTATAGTCGCTAATTCCGGCTAGCCTTCGCTTCAATCCACGTTGCAGGATCGTCACGATGCGAGGATACGGCGCAGATTGCGCTCATTCTTTCCAGGTAACCCAAGGTCGAATGCTCACCAACACCTCAGGCGTTGTTTCAGAGCTTACCCCCACTTATTCCCACCTCTTAATTATACATTCAGTGTGGGCTCGCGTAGCTGGGGAATCTTCGCACCGGCGCCAGCGCTTCCCAATTAGATCGTTGTTGACCGGGCTCCGCGATTCCTCTATTGTGTCGCAGGCTGAAATAACAGGCATTTGCGATATGGATCCGGTCAAATCCGGCACGGAACCCGCCAGCGCAGTCTCTGAGCAGCCCCCACTCCTTCGTGCCCTGGGGTTATGGGATACCACGGCAATTGTCATGGGGATCATGATTGGCTCCGCCATCTTCATCGTTCCGGCGGAAGTCACTCGCGAAGTGGGCAGCGAACGAGCCGCCCTCAGCGTGTGGATAATTTCCGGACTGCTCAGCCTGTTTGGGGCACTTTCGTTCGCTGAGCTTGCGGCCATGCTGCCCCAGGCCGGCGGCCAGTACGTATATCTGCGCGAGGCTTACGGGCATTTAGTGAGCTTTCTGTGCGGCTGGACGTTCTTTCTGGCGGTGCAGTCGGGCGGCATATCGACTGTAGCCGTGGGCTTCGCACAGTATTTGGCCGATTTCTTTCCCATCCATCCCGGGCAGCAGAAACTGGCGGCCAGCCTGGCGATCGTCGTTCTGACGGCCATAAACTATCGCGGTGTGCGCGAAGCTGGCTGGGTGCAGTCCGTCCTGACCGGCGCCAAGGTGGGTGCGATGGTCGCCATCGTCGCACTTGGCTTCGCGCTCGTGCACGGGCCCGTCTACAGCACGGTTAGACTGCCTACGCCTGCGGGGTGGGGCTTTCTCTCCTCCTTTGGCGTAGCTATGGTCGCAGCACTTTGGGCTTACGATGGCTGGAACAATGGCACTTTTGCGGCCGATGAAGTCAGAAACCCTGAACGCAACCTTCCCCTGGGGCTTATCCTGGGGACGGCCGGGGTCGTGGTCATCTACATTCTGGTGAACCTGGTTTACTACCACGTGCTACCGCTGTTGACGGTGGCTCAATCTCCGCGCGTAGCCGCGGAGGCCGGCATGCGTCTTTTCGGACGGGGCGGCGCCCATTGGGTGACGCTCGCCATTATCGTTGCCATGTTAGGGTGCGTGAACGGAATGATCCTGGCAGGCGCGAGAGTCTACTACGCTATGGCCAGGGATGGCCTCTTCTTTCGCTGGTGTGGCAATGTTCATCCCAGGTTCCGAACCCCACACCTTTCCTTGCTCTTCCAGGGTGCGTGGGCGGTTCTCCTCGTGCTTCTGGGCACCTATGAGCAGCTTTTTACCTACGTCATCTTTGCCGGCTGGATCTTCTATGCCCTGACGGTACTCGCAGTTATTATCTTACGCCGCAAGAGACCGGACCTGCCGCGCCCTTATCGAGTCTCCGGCTACCCTTTTGTTCCGGCGGCTTTCCTAATTGCTGCCGCCTGTTTCATCCTGAACACGCTTCTCGCGAGGCCGCTTGAGGCGGGCATCGGTTGCGGCATTGTGGCCCTGGGGATTCCCGCCTACTTGCTTTGGAAGCACCGCTCAGGGGCGGCCTGACCTGCTGCGGCGGGCCGCCCCTGGGTATGGCTCACTCCTCCCCACTTGCGGCTTTCTTCACCCTGGCGAGGAGATCGTCGGCGGGCGCTTTCCAGGAGCTTTGCAGGCTCACCGCCCTGTTGAGAGCTTCGATGGCCCCCTTGTGGTTGACCGGGGCTCCGGACTCATAGGCGTACGCCAAGTAATACAAGGCCTGTCCCTGCAATTCCGGATTGGCCCCCAGCAGATCCGCCGCCGTCTTGAGTTCGTCGATCGCCGGCCCCAGTTTTTTTATCTTGGCCGCGACCGCCCGCGTGAAAGTAGCGTATCCCAGCGAGAGGTGAGCCATGCCGAGCTGGTTATCTTGCTCCTGCTTGAACTGAGCATCGGAAAGACCCTCGGGCTTCTTCATTTGCTGCGCCAGTTCAATAGCTTTTTTCGCATAATCGGCAGCCTTATCAGGGTTGGTCCGGCCGATGGCGTAGTCGTACGCCAGGAGATTGTGGGCCACCAGATTGTTGGGGTCCGCGGCGATAGTCTTCTCACCGTACTCCATGGCCTTATCAGGCTTATTCGCCATCTTGGAGGCGATGAAGTAATCGAAATTGATCTGCGCCGCGTTCTTCTCCACGTCCTCGGGGAAAGTCTTGGCAAAGCCGTCCAAGCGCTCGATGCGTTTGTTGGGATCGCTCACCCGAGGGACGAGCTGGAGGAAGGCATAGACCACATAGGCAAGCTCGTCCTTGGCCTGCGCCGCGTTTTCTTCCAGCGCCTTTTGCCACTCCGCGTCGCTGACGTTGGACGGTTTGGCCGGCTTGCTTTCCGCCTTGATCACGTCCGGGGCCTGATTGATGATGTCGAAGGCGGAATCGGCGACCTTGCCGGAGCCCACGTAGCCTTTCAGAACGTTGAGCATCAGCATCGCGTCTTTGTAATTTGAGGCCAAGCCTTTTTCTCCGTATTCAACAACTTTGTCATAGTTGTTGAGTTTTAGGTATGTCATCGTATAATATTCATCAACACAAGGCATGAATTTGGAATCGGCGTGCTCCTGGGCATACTTGTCCAGGGCAGCCACCTGCTCTTCGGGCTTGTCCGCGCCGTTGACGGCCTGCATGAGCTCATCTTCAGGAGTATTCGCAACATAGGGCAGACCAGGACAGACTTGTTGGGCTTG
>JBEKIZ010000088.1:0-20464 GCA_050011515.1 Terriglobia bacterium
GAGCGGAAGGTTTACAGTTTCCTGGTGTATTTGACGGGACGGCCGGAAGATGCCTTCGACATGTGCCAGGAGGTTTTTCTCTCCGGCTATCGTCATCTCGGCCAACTGAAGGATCCGCATAAGTTCCCCCAATGGCTGTTTCGGATCGCGCGCAATACGGCTCACTCACACGCTCGGCGGGAGCATGAGGAAGAAACTAGCCTGAAGGATCTCGATCCGGCCGAGGGTTCTTCCCGTGTGAAGCTGGGTGAGGTAGGGCAGTGGGAACGAGGCGAACTGAAAATCTTGGTGGAAAGAGCGCTCGCGGGGCTGCCCCTCGAGCAGCGGGAAGCGATTGTCCTGAAGTTTTACCAGGGTTTCAAATTGGCGGAGATCGCCGAGATCCAGGGATGTCCGCTGAGTACGGCCAAGACGCGCGTGTACTCGGGTTTCGAGCAACTGAGGAAGTTCATCGAAGGTTAGTACTGCAGTTGACGGTTACGAGTGTAATAACGTAGTCTCCTTACGTTTCAGTGGGGCGGCTGGTAAAGCGCACACGGGGTATTTGGCAGGCGCGACAGGCGCCATCCTGTCCCGGCGGGAGAGGGTCTTGCGTCACGTGATGTGACGTTCCCTTCCTCTCCTTACCCTCTCCCGTGGGGAGAGGGTGGCGCCACGTAGCACGGGTTTCGCCCGTGACCTTTTCCTCCTTTAATGTGGAGTTAAGATCCGGAAGTCAGGAGTCAAGATCCAGAAATCCGAAAAAGACCAAACAGAACAACCGCCAAAAATGCCGGAGTCAAGATTCACAAGCCAGGATTCAGGAGGGCGGAAATTAGGAGTTGGGAACTGGCAATCGAGGTCTCCAGTTTCCAATTTCCTCTTGCCTGAACATCGAATTCTGAATCCTGCTTTTCCGACTCCAGCGCAGAAGAGGTGAACGTCATGGTGTGCCGTGAATGGGAAACCGAGCTGACCGATTGGGCGCTGGATGAGCTGTCCCCAATGAAGGCGCGACAGCTCGAGCAGCATATCGGGCAGTGCGAGGAGTGTGCTCGCGCGGCCCAGCGCTTACGTGGAGTGCGGCAGGCGTTGATGAGCAGTTTGACCGACCACCAGATGCCTGCCCACTTGGTTCTTGTAGGAGAGAAGCCTCAGAGTCTATTTGCGGGCTTCTGGCCCGCCCTCTTCCGGACGGCGGCGCTGTCAGCGGCTGCGGCTGCGATCTTCCTGGTTGTCGCATCGGTTGGTTTCCGGTACGGGGGAAGCCGGCTGCTTCCGACCACCGCGCGGGTGAAGCCGACATTGACGCAGACGGAGCTCCAAGCCTTTGTCGCCCAGGTTGTCGCCGAACAGGCCTCCTTGCAGAGGAAAGAAACACAGGCTGCCACCGTGGATCTGGCGGCAAGCCTGCGTGCGGAGCAGATGAGGAACCTGGCAAGCATCCAACAGCAGTTGCAGTATTTGGAGCTGGCGCAGAATACGGTTTGGAAGGAAACGCAGCGGCAGAACGAGGTCATTAGCCTCGTTGCTCACAATCAATTGCAGCCACCCGCCAGCTCATCCGCGGAGCCCTCGAGGAGGTAATTCGAATGCATTTCAAGCTAGGAAGGTCAGGCAGGGCAGTTATGGTTGGCCTCGCCTGCTGGCTTTTGCTGCTGTGGTGTGTGCGGGCGCAATCGCCTCCATCCAATCCCAGCGCGCTGAAAGCCGAGATGAAAGTCTTCGAAGCGGTCATTGATGGAACTATGGCCCAGACTTTCGCTCCCCCCTTCGGACTGCTCGAGAAGACCAAGGGAACGTATTTGCCCGGTTTCGGTCTGGTTTTCAGCTTGGAAGTCAACCTGTATCCTCTGCGCGCTCCCAATCCCTTTAATATGACTCCCTTGAGCAAGGCGGAACTCGATAAGGCGCAAAAGGCGAAGCTGGAGCGAATGGCAGCCATCAAAGAGTCGGTTCCTCGTCTGTTGGCCGACCATGCGATTAGCTTGCGGGACCTAGGCTCGGACGATTCCGTTGCGGTGGTCGTGCACCTTTTTGAAGTGCAGTCCGGAGATACCAAGTTTCCCGACCAACTGGTCATCAAGACCAGGAAGTCGGACTTGGATCAGTTTTGGGACAAGAAGATTTCCTATCAAGAGTTAATCGCCAAGATGACGATTCTGGAATTTTAGGAGCTGCTCAGAATGGCGTCCGTTACGGTCAGCCACAAATTGTTGGGGCAATTGCTCGTGGAGCGCGGCCTGTTGCCGGAAGAGGACCTGCAAAAGGCACTGGCGTTGCAGCGGGAGCGGAAGGGGCGTTTGGGCAAGATCCTTTTGGACCTGGGCTATGTTTCGCAGCAGGACTTGCAGAGTGTTTTGTCCGAGCAGCTCGGTATCCCGCGCGTTGACCCAGCCGAACTCCAGGAGGTGCCCATGGAGGCGGCCACCTTGCCTTCCGGTTTCTTGCGCCAAGCTCTGCTTTATCCCTACCGAGTTGATGACGGCACAGTTTTCATCGCCATGGCCGATCCACTCGACAGCGACAACATTCGGGCGATTGAGCAGTTGATGGGACGGAAAGTGGAAGTGCGACTGGCGAGTGAGGCCGCCATCCTGAAGGCCCTGGATGTCTGGCTCGGCGCGGAACAACCTGAAGAGGGCCTCGAGGCGTCGGACTCCGACGAGTCGCCTCAAGTGGCGGAGGCTGAGGCGACCGACATTGACCAACTGCGCGACCTGGCTTCGGAAGCGCCGGTGATTCGCTGGGTGAACCAGTTGGTGGCGCGCGCCCTGGAACGGCGTTCCAGTGACATCCACTTCGAGCCTTTTGAAAGGCAGTTCCGGGTCCGCTATCGAATCGATGGAGTCCTGTACGAAGTGCCGGCTCCGCCCCGCGAGATGCAGGCGGCGATTACTTCGCGGATTAAGCTCATGGCCAAGCTCAATATCGCCGAGCAGCGCCTGCCCCAGGACGGCAGGATTCCGCTGCGGGTTTTGGGCCGCGAAATCGACCTGCGAGTCTCGACCCTTCCCACGCTTTACGGGGAAAGCGTCGTGATGCGTCTTCTGGACCGCAGCGCGAGCGATCGCTATTCATTGGCGACATTGGGATTCCCGGAAAGCCTGCTCCGGAAGATGGAGCATTACCTCAGCCTTCCCCACGGCCTTTTCCTGGTCACCGGCCCCACTGGCAGCGGCAAGTCCACCACCCTTTACGGTTCCTTGCGGCGGCTGAACACCATGGATAAAAAGGTGATCACGGTCGAGGATCCGGTGGAGTACCAACTGCCGGGGGTCAACCAGATCCACGTGAATCCCCAGATCGGTCTGACCTTTGCGGCGGGCCTGCGTCACATCGTGCGCCAGGATCCCGACATCATCATGATCGGTGAAATCCGGGATCTTGAGACCGCCGAGATTGCCATGCGCGCGGCGCTCACCGGCCACCTGGTCTTCAGCACCTTGCACACCAATGACGCTCCCAGCGCGGTCACGCGCCTGACGGATATGGGGGTCGAACACTATCTGGTTTCATCTTCCTTGGTTGCTGTCCTCGCTCAACGGCTGGTGCGCGTATTGTGTCCGGAGTGCAGGAAGCCGTACGCGGCGGATGGCGACGAGCTTCGGAAAGAGGGTTGGGAAGGCGCGAGTGGTCCTTCAACGCTTTACCGCGCGGAAGGGTGCGCTCATTGCGCTCATACCGGCTTCGTCGGGCGGGTGGGAATCTTTGAATTCATGGAGCTGGACGAAGGAATCCGGCGGGAGATCGTGGCCCGCGCCGACGCCAGTACCTTGCGGGCGACGGCGCGCGAGCGAGGTATGCGTAGCCTGAAAGAGGACGGTTGGCTGAAGATTGCCTCGGGGCAGACGACGGTGGAAGAAGTGTTGCGCGTTACGCAGGAGGTTTAGCGGGAAGAAGTAGTCAGTTGTCCCGCCGCGGCGGGTCAGTCGTCAGTCGTCAGTTGTCAGTAGTCACGAGAATTTCCGATTTTCGGTTTTCGAGTCTCTATTCTCCAATCGGCACTCGGCAATTCTCGTAGTCAGTTGTCGGCAGTCACTAGGGTTTTCGATTTTCGAGTTTCCACTAGGTGCGCGGATATGCCGGAGTTTTCTTACAGGGCGATCAAAGGGAGCGGCGAGCTGGTCCAGGGGACGCTGGTGGCGGAGACCGAGCCGGCTTTGCTGGCGCAACTCCGCCGCATGGGATGCATGCCCATCCACGTGAGTGCGAATGACGGCTCGCGGGGCGCAGGTTGGTCACGGCTCACACGCCGGGGCTTGTCTTCACAGGATCGCTTGACTTTCGCCCGGCAGCTCGCCACGCTCGTGCGGGCGGGCATTCCACTCGACCGCAGCCTCTCGCTCTGCCGTGACTTGGCGGAGAAGCCGGCGCTGCGGGGAGTCATTGACGGCACGCTCAAGGAATTGCGGGGCGGACAGTCGCTAGCCCAGAGCCTGGCCGCCAACGAGCACTTCTTTCCCCCCCTTTATGTCGCCATGGTGCGGGCCGGCGAAGCCAGTGGCATGCTTGCGGCAGTACTGGATCGCCTGGTGGAGTTTGAGGAGTTCAGCGCGGAGCTTCGTGGCTATTTGCTTTCAGCTCTCATCTATCCCATGCTTCTCCTCACTGTGGGGGGTGTGGCGATCGCTTTCTTGCTAGGGTTTGTGGTGCCGCGCTTCGCGCAGATCTTCGAAGAGGCGGGGAAGGAGCTGCCCTTGCCAACCCAGATCTTAATGGACGTTTCCCAGGCCTTTCGCAGCTACGGCTGGCTGGCAGCCCTGATCATCGCCCTCGCCTTATTCCTCGGTGCTCGCTGGGTACGGACCGAGCCCGGTCGGCTGCGTTGGGACCAGTGGCGTCTGAAGGCACCCTTGCTGGGAGACGTCAGCCTGAAACTCGAAATCGCCCGCTTTGCCAAGACCATGGGAACTTTGCTGGCCCAGGCGGTCCCGATTATCTCGGCTCTGCGGCTTACCCGTGAGGTCTTAAGTAATCGCCGCGTGGCCGCTGCCGTCGAGCCGCTCATTCAGGGTGTCAAGCGAGGCCAGGGGCTGGCGACGCCGCTGGCTGAAACCGGTTTGTTTCCGGCGCTCGCCGTGCAATTGATGACTCTGGGAGAGCAGACTGGAAAGCTGGACTCCATGCTGCTCGAGCTGGCCGCGATTTATGACCGGGAGGTTCGCGTGGCCACCAAGCGCTTAGTGGCGCTCGTCGAGCCAGCCGTGATTCTGGCCATGGGCTTGGTTGTCGGAACCATTGTCGTTTCCACTCTGCTGGCGATTGTCAGCATCAACGAGGTGCCCTTCTGATGCGCCGACCAAGAAAAAAGAAAAGGCATTTATCGGGACAGCAATCTATGCAGGGTTTCACCTTGATCGAGTTGATCGTGGTGGTCCTTATCCTGGGTCTGCTTGCCGGTCTGGTGGTGCCCCGCTTGTTCAGGCATGTAACGCAGGCCAAGATCACCGTGGCGAAGGCGCAGATCGCTGCCTTCCAGACCGCGCTCGGGGCCTACAGACTGGATACGGGCAGCTTCCCCAATACGGACCAGGGTTTGCAAGCGTTGCGAACCCCCCCCCCGGGCATCAACAATTGGACCGGTCCCTACCTACCCAAGGACATTCCCATGGACCCTTGGGGTCGGCCTTATATCTACAAGTATCCTGGGGATCATGGCGACGAGCCGGACATTATCAGTTATGGAGCCGACGGGCAACCGGGCGGCGAGGGAGAGAATGCGGATATCCTCAGTTGGAAATGAACGGCGTCACCGCCGGTCGCAGGAAGCCGGCGTGACGCTTCTCGAGCTGGTGATCGTCCTGGCTATTCTCTCTCTGGCAGTGTCGCTGGTCGCTCCGCGTTTTGGCAACTGGAGCGATGAATGGACGCTGAGGAGCGCGGCGGAAAGGGTTGCGCAGACGGTCCGCTACGCCCGTACGCGCGCGCTTTTTGAACAAAGCTATTACGTGGTGGAAATCGAGCCGGAAACGCGCTTGGTGCGGGTTTTCAATCCCGCCTCCGGTTTTTCGCGGGGGTTTACACTTCCCCGGGGCGTGAAGGTAGATGACGGCGAGGATCCCTCACCTCCGGTCGTACGACTCCTGCTCCCACCGTCCGGGGTGGTGGAAGAGAGGAACCTGTGGCTCAGTAACCGCCGTGGAAGCAAGATCAGGGTCCATGTGGATTTTTTGCTCGGTACTCCGGCCATCGAGGCCGTTAATCAAGGATCACGTTAAGTGCAGAGGATTATCCAACGTCATCGTGGGCCGCGCGAGGCCGGTATCAGCCTCCTGGAAGTTCTGATGGCGATCTCGCTTCTGGGAATCAGCTTTGCCACCATTTTCTCGGGTCTTTCTGCGGCTCTTCGCACCACTGACCACCTGGACCGTTTTGATCGGGCCAACGACTTTGCCGCGAGGAAGCTCAGCGAGCTGATCTTGGATCCCTCGCTGGCGGCCGACCAGGTGCGCTCCGGATTTTCTCCTTCCGGTATCGCGTGGCAGGCAAGAACCGAGTTGGTGGACACGAGACCGCTGTCCGATCCTAAGAAACCGGCTCAGTTGGTTCGAATCCTACTGGAAGTTTCCTGGCGCACGCGTTCGGGCGGGCAGAGTCTGAGTCTGGAGACGCTTAAGCTGTGCATCCCGGAGCCGCCACCCAGTCCGTGAGTTGGTGTGATCGTAACAGCAGGATTCAGCAAGACAGGATTCAGGAGGGCCGAAACTAGAAATCAGAAATTGGAAACTGGTCCCGCCTTGCGGGATTGCCAGTTTCAAATTTCCAATTTCCTCTTTCCTGAATCTTTTTAGGAGAACCCATGGGGACTGACTCGAAAGGGTTCACGCTGTTCGAGGTACTGATCAGTATTACGCTGATCGGGTTCCTGATGGTCGCCTTGTTGGTCGGCCTCCGGGTGGCAAACCGGGCCTGGCGAACAGGAGAGGCGCGACTCCGGCGGGTACATGCGGAGGCGGAGCGGAATGCTTTCGTGGTTCAGCAGATCTCGTCGCTGGTTCCTTATCAGGTGACGGCTAGTGACCCTAGTCTGCCGGGAACATTTACTGTCCTGCAGGCGAGCGCCACGTGTCTGCGCTTTGTTAGCTCTTATAGCAGCGTTTTTCGAAGCCGTTCGGGACTGGTACTTGCTGAGTACGGCATCGTCGAGGCTTCTTCCGGAAACGTTGAGGTGGCGTTGCGTGAAACTCCGGTTGGGGATAACGAGGTCCTTCTCCATAGGCTTATCAGGGGTGTTACGAATGATCCCGACACAGGGCTCCCCGCGATCGACTACCAGCCGTTTTTAGCAAGAGTGACAGACCTGCCGTTGATGACGGGTCTAAGCGCCGCTTGGTTTGAGTACCTGGACCTACACCCCGAGAAAGGCACCGGTCCGGTTTGGCGGATGGCTTGGAAGAGCAGGGAGGAGGCGCCTTACCCAGAGGCGATCCGGCTCCGCTGGGACCGTGGAAACCAGGAGGGGGAAGAGGTCATCCCCGTGCGAGCGAAGTTAATGCCGCAATCGACATCCGAGCAATGACGTAGGATTCAGAATTCAGGAGCCAGGATTCAGGGGTCAGAAATGCAAGGTTTAAGAGCCAGCATGCAGGCGCCAGGGAAAAACTACAAGCGCGCTTCCCTGAATCCTGAATCCCAAATCCTGAATCCTGCTTTTCCGAGTTTGGCTCTCACAAGTCGGACTGGCAGGGGGGACGCTGGCGTCGCCTTACTGGCCGTGATGTCCGCTGTCACCGTGCTGATCCTGGTGGCTCTGGCGTTTTCGGGTTCGGTGCAGATCGAGACTCGGACGGCCATTTATCGCAAGGAGGCCACTCAGGCTTATGCCTTGGCGGAGGGAGGAGTCCAAGCCGTTATTCTGGAGATCGCCTACCCGCCTTCCAATGACCAGCAAGATAAACCCCGGCTCTGGACAAAAGGGCAGCGTTTGGTGCGGGTGCCTTATGAGCAGGGCGCGGCGCTGGTAGAAATTGTGAATGAGACCGGTAAGCTCGATCTGAACGTTGCCGGGCGAAAGGAACTGGCGCGTTTGTTTGAAGCGCGGGGCCTGGACTCGGCGGAAGCGGCCCGGTTGGCGGCGGCCATTAATCACTGGCGGAGCCCAGCGGGGCCTACTGACCAGGAGTCCGAGGCCTTGGAAGACTATTACCGCGACGCCGGGTATCGCCCCGCTCACCAGCGCTTCGGCTCACTGGAAGAAGTGCTGCGCGTCCGAGGGATGAGCCGGGACATCTTCTACGGCACGGCAGAGTTCAGCCGGGAAGAGGGAATTCAATACAAGTACGGAGTGGGGCAGGACTTGACGATTTACTCGGGTTCCACTCAGGTCAATGTGAATTATGCGTCCGAGGCGGTCTTACTTAGCGTGCCCGACGTGGACGAGGACTTGGCTGAGCCCATTGTTCGGGAGCGAACCAACAAGCCCTTTACGTCCCTGGCGGATGTAGCGCAACGTCTGTCGACATCCCTGCCGGATCAGGCGCTGCCGTTCCTGACCACCGAACCCTGCAAGATTTACAGCATCGTCTCGGTGGGAGAGGTCAATGGCTCCCGGGTTCGGCGGACAATCAAAGCCGTTGTCCAGGTGGCCCCACAAGGCACCGCCCTGCATCGCATCATTGCTTGGTACGACGATTTCACGGAATGAATAAGGGCAGGATTCAGGAGGGCGGAAACTGGAAAATGGAAATTGGAAACTGGTCCCGCCTTGCGCTAGTTTCCAGTTTCCATTTTCCAGTTTCCTCTTTCCTGAATCCTGAATGCTAGGTTCTATGTCTCTCGCCTTTACCAAACTCGCTGTAGGAGTCGATTGCGGCGGTGGGGCGTTCAATCTCACCGCTCTGGGCCGCCGATTTCGGCGCTTTGTGGTGATTGACGAGTTGTGTCTCCCGGAGCCGCTGCACGAGGATGCGGCCGCCAAAGTAGCCGGCTTTCTGGATCGCCACCGGCTCCGCGAAGCCCGCGTCATGGCTTGCTTGCCGCGCGAAGCGGTCCTGGTTCGATTCCTGGACCTGCCGGTGGAAGCAGAGCCGCAGTTGGCCAAAGTGGTAGGCTATCAGTTGAGAGCGCTTCATCCCTTCAAGGACGATCAGGTCTATTGGGATTGTGCGGTTGTGGGCCGCGACCTAAAGGCGAAGCAAGTCAGCGTGATGGTGGTGGTGGCGGAGAAGTCGCGGGTGAACCGCGCCAAGCAGGCGCTTGAAGAACTGGGCCTGCGGGTGAGCGGCTTGACGTTGGGAGCCGCAGCCCTGGCTCTCTTGGCGAAGCCCCTACTGCCGCCGACGGCGCTGCTCGTTTGTGGCCGAAGCTCGGGGGTGGAACTGCTGTCCTTCCGTCAAGCGAACTTGTGCGCCACCCAAGAGATTCCCCTCGAACCGAGCCCCAGCGCCAGAGAGCGATTCGACCGGGAGTGGCATCGCGCCCTCGCGGCTTTGCCCGTGTCCGACCCCGCCACGGTTCCCTGGTTTGTCTGCGGGTCCGTGCCGTCCCCCTTTTCCGACCTCCTCCAGGGGGCCTCACCCTTGCCCGCTCCGAAGCTGAACCTGGCCAAGCGCAATGGGTCGGTGGGCTTCGAGTGGCCCGCGCTTGCTGCGGCCTATGTGGGCTTGATCCGCAGCAGCTCGTCGTTCATCAACCTCCTCCCGCCGCAAGAGCGTTGGCAGCCGCAGCGCGGCGCGCGCGCCCCAGTTTACGCCTTGGGCGCCACGGCGGCGCTTCTGGCGCTCACCTTGGCGTCTCACGCCTGGATCGAAAGGGCGTTGTACGGCCGCGCCCTGGCGCGCGCGCTGCGACGCCTGGAGGTTCCTGCTCAGCAGCTTCGCCGGCAGAATCAAGAGACGAGTACTCTCGAGACCCGCGCGGCGGTCCTCGAGGACCTCCGGGCCGGCAACTGGCAGAAGCTCCGCATGCTCAAGCAACTCACGAAGCTGCTCCCGGACGACACTTGGCTCCAACAATTGCAAATCAGCGAAGATAGCGTCGAGATCGTCGGTTATTCCAACCACGCGGCGGAGTTGGTTCAGCCCCTCGAGAATTCGCCTTACTTTACGCAGGTTGAGTTTACGGCTCCGATCACGCGGGACAACCAGAGCCGAGAGGTTTTTCGAATCCGCATGCGGCTGAAGCAGGCCGCGGCTCGAAAGGATTGACCATTGATGATTGGTGATTTGCGATTGCCGATTTAGGATTTTCCAATCGTCAATCGCAAATCGCCAATCGGCAATTGTCTGGTTCCGCACTCCAATGTTGGCAAAGCTTAGTCGTCGAGATCGAATTGCCCTGACCGTCGCCGCGGTGGCTACGGCGCTGTTCGTGCTCTTGAACTTCGGCGTGTTCCCCCTCTTGGAGCACCTGGGTTCAAGCCCTGAGGTCGTACAGCAGAATGAAGTCGAACTGCGCCGGAACATGCGACTGTTGGCCGAGGCGGAGCTTGAGAAGACCCATCACTCCGCCGCCGGGGACCGCCTGAAAGAACTCGAGGCGGGCCTTCTGGAGAGCTCCTCGCCTTCTCTGGCGAATGCCGAGTGGCAGCGGCTGGTGGGCCAGTTGGCCGACAGCAAGGGCATCCAGCTCGGCAGCAGTGAGTTCCTTCGCATTCAGGAGGTCGGCGCAGGATATTCCCTCTTGACCGGTCGGGTGGTATTCCACTGCCGCATTGACCAGCTCGTCGATTTTTTGGTCGCTTTGACTTCTTCCCCCAAGCTCTTGTCCGTTACGGGCCTGATGGTTTCCGCCTCCCAGGTGAGCGCGCAAACCATATTAAACGTGCAGATGACGATTGGGGCGGCGACCAAGACGGTGAAGCAATCGAAGGACGCGGCAGCCGCAACCCGCTGACGGAGGCACAGATTAATGCAGGAGCTAGAGAATTGCCGATTGAGGATTGCCGGTGGCCGATTGCTGATTGAAGATTCGACATTCGAAAATCGTCAATCGGCAATCGAGAACCGGCAATCACACTGAAGGAGGCACACATGCTAGCCAGACGTCGGGAACAGATTCTCATTATCGCCGGGCTCCTCGGCTTGAACATCCTGCTGGGCTGGTCCTTGGGACGGTTCTGGAAGGACCATCGCAGCCGCACTCAGTGGCTCTACTCGGGCGCGCTGGCGCAGCCTCCTGCCACACCTGCGGCCCGCCTGAATCTGGCGGGACAGCCGCAAAGCTTTGTGGAGATCGTGGACCGAAGTGTTTTTAGCCCCCTGCGGGGCGTCCCGCCACCGCAGCCGCAAGAAGAGGCTAAAGCTCCGAAGCTGCCGCTCTTGTTCGGGAGCATGAATCTGGGGAACGGCCGGTTTGCGTTGATGGCTCCGGGTGACCAGCCTTCCTCGGTCTCCAAACGTGTCCTGCCCGGGGAGGAAATCGGCGGTTACAAGTTGGTTTCAATTGGCACCTCGAATGTGGTGCTCGAGTGGCAGGAAAAGAAGATCACCTTGGACATTTCCGAGTCTGCCCGGCGTGCCCCTGGCGTGGCTGAGAGTACCGCCAGCGGTGGCGCGCGTTTCGCACCGGGATCAACAGCGGGAAGCCCTGCTCCCTCGGCAAGGTCTGTAGCCCCTGTTTCCTTTGCCGGGCCGCGCCCTCCTCCCCCCCAGATGGCGGTGCCCACTGCCCAACCAGAGGTCCCGGCGGGCACCGTGGTGGGAGGAAAGCGAAAGGTTCTGGTCGCGACTCCTTTTGGCACGTTTGTCGATTGGCAGGACGTCGGGCCGGCCGGCTCACAGACGCCGCAACAAACCGGCAGTCCCAATAAGTAAGGAGTCAGGACTCAGGGGCCAGCGGATGCTGAAAGGCTCAACGAGTGAGCCACAAGCAAGCCGGGGTTACAGGATTCACCGGAGGCTTTTCCTGAATCCTAAATCCTGAATCCTGGAGAAGGAGGAACAGATTGCATCCACTCTCTAGTCTACACCGCCGTCGTTTGCGAACAGGGGGGATGATCCCTGTCGTGGCGTGCCCGAGTGCGCCAGCCCTCTGGCGGGGAGTGCTGTGGCTCTCGACTGGTTTTGCCGTCCTCGCCGCAGCCTCCCTAACCCTTCGCGCGCTCCCACCCGCCGCTCAGCAAGCCGGGCCGCCCGCGCCACAAGCAACACAAGCCAATCCGCCCGTGCCGCAAGCATCACAAGCCAAGCCGCCTGCGCCACAGGCATCGCAAGCCGGGCCGCGCCCCACAAAACCAGGGCAGCCTGAGCCCCCGTCGCCGCTGCAAACTCCTCCCGCCAGCCAGACCACGCCGGCCGAGCAGGCTCCACCGGCCGCGCCTGCTGCCGTTAAGGGTAGGGCGGGGGTGGGGTTCCGTCTTGAGAATGCTGACCTGCTTCAGTTCGTTAGCTTGGTGGCCGAAGAGTTGAAGCTGAACTATGTTGTGGATCCGGCCGTCCGAGGGGCGGTGACCATTTCCACTTCGGGCGACCTCAAGCCCGAGGACCTGCTACCCATTCTCGAAACCGTGCTGAAGATGAATGGCGCCACGGCCATCAAGACCGGGAATTTCTATCGCATCGTTCCTCTCGCCACGGCCCCCAGAAACCCCTTGGGTATCTCGACCGAGGCCAGCGGAGCACGGCTGCCAGGGGATGAGCGCATACTCATGCAAATCATCCCTTTGAAGTTCGTCTTCGCGGCGGACATGGCCAAGATTCTTACACCCTTTCTTTCGGAGGGGGGCACGGTGGCCGTGCACGAGGCCGGCAACACCCTGATTCTGGTCGATGACAGCTTGAACATAAAGCGGCTGATGGAGATCCTCCAGCAGTTTGACAATTCCAGCTTCGGCGCGCAGCGCGTGCGGTTGTTACCTGTGCACAACAACGTCGCCTCCGCCCTGGTTCCCGAGCTCGAAGCGATTTTCTCCACCTACGCACTCTCCAACGGGACGCCCCTGCGCTTCGTGCCCCTCGATCGCATCAATGGAATTCTGGTCGCGAGCGCTGATCCCGCTGCCTTCGATGAAGTCGAGCATTGGGTAGCGAAACTCGACCAGCCGGCAGCCCCGAACGGAATTCAGACCTTCGTTTATAAGGTTCAGTACTCCGAAGCCGGACGCCTTGTCAGCCTGCTGAACGCCCTCCGGGGTACTGGTGGAGGCGGAGGGGGCGGAGGAGGTGGAGGAGCCTTTGGGGAAGCCACTTCCCGCGGCACGGGAGGTGGCGGCAGGGGACTCGCGTCAGGCGGGGGCGGCATGGGGTCGGCGTCGGAGCAGCAACAAACTCTCCAGTCGCGCTCCAGTGAAACTACCCCGGGCATGGGTGCTTTCAGTCCGGCGGGCGGCGAGGGAACCACGACGGCCCCCGAAAAGAGGTTGCGCATCATAACTGATCCGGTCAGCAATTCGATCATTGTGCAGAGCACCGCGCAGGAGTATGCCGAAATCGCCAGGACCATCGAGAAACTCGACGTTGTGCCCCGGCAGGTTCTGATCGAAGCCCGCGTCTACGAAGTGGACATTACCGGCGATTTATCGTTTGGTCTCACGTACGCGCTCCAGCAGCGCGGTACCGCGACGGGGTTCCTCGGTGACTACGGCGTCAGCTCGCCGAGTAGCTTGACAGCTTCCGCTGGCATCGTGATCGGCCAGACCCGCCAATTGATGGCTTTTCTGACCGCCAGCGAAAACCGCTCGCGGGTGAAAACGCTCTCGGCGCCCACCGTGCTCACCACCGATAGCACCGAGGCCCGAATCCAGGTTGGCTCCTCAGTGCCGGTCCTCACCTCCCAGGGTCTCGCCGTGGGCGGACAAATTGCGGGCAACAGCCTGTACACGAGTACCGTCCAAAATGTGGACACGGGGATTATCCTCACGGTGACTCCGCGCATCACCAGTACGGGCTTGGTCTCCCTCTCCATCAACCAGGACATCAGCAACGAGGTGCCGCCTCCAGCGACCAGCGGCATCCAATCCCCCAGCTTCTTGAAGCGTTCGGTCAGCACCCACGCCGTGGCTCAGGACGGCCAGACCATTGCCTTGGGCGGGCTGATCTCGTACACCTACAACAAAACCGTTAATCGCATCCCCCTGCTGGGCGACATTCCTTGGCTCGGCATGCTTTTTGGAAGCACTTCCTACAACACCACGGAAACGGAATTGATTGTGCTCCTGACGCCGCGCATCATCAGTACTCTTCCCGCCGCCAACGCTGCCACGCTCGAGCTTGAGGACAAGTTGAAGGACTTGCGCCGCGAGTTCAAGAAGGACAAATTGCTGAACCCGTAGAAACAGGATTCAGGAGGGCGGAAACTGGAAACTGGAAATTGGAAACTGGACGGGGAAGAAAATGGAAATTAGAAAATGGAAACTGGCCGAGGCTACGAGTTCTCAGTTTCCAGTTTCCAATTTCCAGTTTCAAATTTCCGCTTTTCCCTTCCCTGAATCCTGACTCCTGAATCCTGCTTTTCTCAATCTTCAATCGCCAATCCTGTAGGGGAGGCTCGGGAACTGCCCCTGCGACAAAAGCTCCCCCCCAAAAAAACCAAAAAAATTCTTGACAGCGCATTTTGTTCGTGCTAAGTTAGGCGTCATCACTACGAGTTTGGTTAAGGTAGTTAACACGCAGCAGGGTGGCGAAACGGGAGCGATGTGCAATCACGGGAAGGTCTTGAGAGGACGCGAGCAGCGATGCTCGCTTCGACGCCCTGTTCGCGCCAAACAGGGCTGCGGCGAAGGAAGTTGTTGACAAGAAAGTGGGCGTACTGGTAGGCTCTTCGGAGTTCCATGGATCAACCTGGCTTTTTCAGTCAATCGGGGTTTGCGAACCCAAATACGCTTACCCCACAAAAAAAGGAGAGGGAAAAAAGATGACGAAGAGAAACTTATTGTTGGTAAGTTTGTTTTTGGTTTTCGGGCTCGCGACAATGGCGACGACAGCCTTGGCGGGAACCCAGTGGGTGACAGGCAGTAGCGCATTGCAGGTGCGCGCCGAGGGTTTAGCGGAGGAGGTCGGCATTTACACCTTTACACTCAACGCCTCCGGCTCGGTCGCAAGCGGACAATACTTTTCAGTTACATATCCTGCGTCTCTCCCCGTGGTCCCTGATTCGCAGTATATTCAATGCACCGGTCCAGACTGGCTGGCCACTAGCCCGTCCTGCGCTACCATATTAACAGCGACTCTAGTGGGCCAAACTGTCAATATAACGTTCAATAGTGGAGGCCCCTGGTTATTCACTAATACATCTGACGAGCTCATCGTCACTGTTCGCGTTGATGCCACTAAGGCGACATGCGGGCCTACCGCGCTAGACGCTACGGGGGGTACGCACAACCCTGTAAGTGGCCCGAATAGTCTCAGCCTCTCGGCTTCCTCAGTGACGAGTTTGCCTGTAGCGATCGTGATGTGCACGCCGAACCTCTCGTTCAAGATCGCGCCCAGAGATTGGGAGGTGGGGGCGAATGGCCTGGCGGGTCAAGTCTTGAGCTGCATCGGAACAAAGGACGTTGGTCCGTATGATAATAGCTTCTGCGTTAACGTCGACGAGGAGTTCGCCAATGCGTTGACGAGCGAAAGTTACGAATTAGCATCGGATCCCAATGTTCCCTCAGGTGATGTTTTGGGCGGGACCGATTTTACTATCACTCTTTTGGACGTACCCACAGGAGTCTATATCGCGGTACAGGACCCTGTCGGGTGCAGTTCGTTGTCTCCTAAGGACAAGGACTACTGCGGCACCCTTGGGGGTAACGGTTTTCCCGTTGGCTACGTTGCGGGTCTGACCGTTACCGCGGGTACGCTCGCGTGTACGGCGGACACCCCGGCCCCGACGCCGCCCACGCAGACGTGTACTGTCACGTATACCGTGGACACGGAGGATGGGGGGTACGCGGAGAACATGGATATATGTTTCAGGTTCTGGTCGCACGGCCCACTGCCGACTGGGTATGTTGAGATATATGCTGACGTGGCAAAGGGTCCGGTGAACACCAAAGCGACTACTTATATCCCGAGCTTTTCAGGCGTCTCGGAGCTACCATTACCTGGGTTAAGTGTCGTGGACTTCAGCGACTGCCAGACCAACCTGCTATTCCCCTACATCAATGCCTTCCAAGCCCCCGGTAGCGCGCCGTTCTCACACTTCGGCACGGGCATCGATATCGCGAATACCACCTGGGACCCGTGGAACGCAACATTTGACACAGGGAACTTGTATCCCGATGAGCATAAGGGTAGTGCTGTGCCGCAGTCGGGTAGCTGCACCTTCTACTTCTACCCGGCGGGTGAAACCGCTACGCAGGTGTTCACGACGCCAACCATATCTGCAGGTGGGTCGTATGCCTTCGACGTAGCCACCGCGGCGCCGAAATTCGCTGCCAATACAGGCTACGCCATTGCGGTTTGCGGCTTCCAGAATGCTTACGGCTTCGCCGAGATCTATGACAACTTTGGTGCGGCCGTGGGATATAATTCTCCGGGGGCAACGTTGGGATACTTGGCGTACATCATACCGGATCCCGCGTTCTACCATCGTAGTCCGGCTGGTGACGCGCTCGGAGAGAGTGCCATTGCTCCGATCAACCTGAACAGATTGTGGCAGAGGCTTTTTATGTACGGTAGCCCGTACAGTACCGGTCCCTAGTAATTCATCATGGGACGCTAGTGCCGAGTAACATCGGTGCGAGCGTTTCGAGACGGAATGCAAGAGGCAGTTCTGCGCAAGCGGGGCTGCCTCTTCTCTCCTACAAGAACCGTGCCACTAGCTCCAGCACCACTTGATGGTGGCCGGCGTTTTGGGTTAGCGGAAACACGAGGGGCAGTTGCGCTCAGGCGGGGCTGCCTCCTTGATTCCACGAAAGCTGGCCTCCAGTTCGAAGTACCACACTTGGCGGTGGCCGGCGCGTGAGTTGTCGGAAGACGGAGAGGCAATTCCCCGCGGCGGGTGTTGTCTCTCCGGCGCCCGTGACGTAAGTTCGTGTCGTGGTCCCTGAGAGAAGGGCGCGGTCCGAGTACCGCTGTAAGCCGAAGCCAACACGCATGTCGAGGCCCCGCGACTGAAGGACGGAAGGGGTGGAAGCAGGTGACTGGTGGGCAGGGCTGTCGCAACCCCTTCTGCAAGGACAAGGCACGCAGGGCGGATATGTGCCCGCTAGCACCAAGCCTCAGTAAACTTTGGTCCTGAAGGTGCCGTCACACCAAGTTCACCGTGCTCAAAGATGAGAATTATTAAACAGAGAGTGGGCAGTCGTATCTTGGCCGCTTGGTTGTTGGTCGGGCTTTGCCTGCTTGTTGCGGGCACGCCGGTGATCGCCTCGTCATCGAGCGAAGAGGCTTTGCGAGCCCGAGTGGAGCAGTGCTACAGCGCCCTCCAGCAAGGCGATTGGCCGAAGGTTGAAAAATACCTCACTAAGGATTCGAAGCCCATCTTCCGCGGTCAGACCAAGAAGCCATTACTGGCCTACAAGATTCAGTCAATCAAGCTGGACCCGGATGGGCAGACGGCAACGGTCGTGGTCCAGGTTCCGCTCATGTCTGCTGCGATGCCAAGGCCGATCCCCGTGCCCAACACAACTCTGTGGCGACTGAAAAATCGCGTCTGGTACATGGAACTTTCCCGGCCTCAACCTGACGCGAACGCCCATCAGGAGCTTTTTAACATGGCGCCCAAGGTGAGGCGTGCGCCTGCCCCTGTGGTCACTTCGAAGGACTTGAAGTTTGAGTCGAAATGGTGTGGTCTTGGCAACATCCAGAGCGGCGAGACTCCCGTAGCCAAGTTCCCCTTTAAGAATGTAAGTACACACTCCGTCACGTTGGCCGAAATTCAGCTTGGTTGTGACTGCCTGCGCCTGAAGACCCAGCAGAAGGAATATAAGCCCGGCGAATCAGGAACCCTGGAAATTGAGTTTGACCCAGCGAGCCTAGGACTCACCATGGAAGAGTCATTTAGCCAAGTCGTCGTAATGAAGACAGAACCCGGCGACGCGTACGTTCTGTTAACTATCGCCGCGCGTGTGGCTCCCGCCCCCCAACCTCCTGCGAAACCTTAGAGTCGGTTACTGAGGGACCCGAAATTGAGCTGTGTGAGCAGGCGCGGTTGCCGATCGAGAGCATCCCGATCAAGAGCATCGACCTGGACGTCGCGTGCTCAATCTCGAGGCTGTGCGGGGACTTGTAGGGCCGAACGGCGTTCGGCCTCAGTTGGATGGCTTTGTCCAACTCATTCTTGAAACTGTGAGGGAACCTTGAATAGACGGTCGTTCGTCATTTTGTTGCTGATCGCCACGGCGCTTGCATTCGCTGGCTGGCCGAAACCCGCCGCCTGTGGGCAGCAGGCCCCCCCGCCCAACAAGGCTGAGTCCGCACCGGGCGAGCGCGTTGTGCTCACCATCGGGGACGAGAAGATTACCGCCGCTGAGATCGAGAATTTCATTCAGGCCCTGCCCCCCCAATATCAAGCCTTCTACGGTGGCCCGGGAAAGCATTTTTTGCCCCAGTACATCGTCGCAATGAAGGTACTCTCCAGCGAGGCCATCAAGCTGAAACTCGGGGAGCAGCCTGAGGTGGCGCGTGCCATCGAGATCTCCCGTGAGAGTATCCTTGCCGATGCCGCCCGAAAACACTTCCTGAAAAGTATCGTGGTCAGCGACCAGGAACTTCGGGAAATCTACCAGAAGGACAAAACGCTGTCTGAAGAGGTTCGCATTCGCCACATTCTCATCCGCACGGAGAACGCCGCGTTGAAATCCGGCGCCGCGGGCCATCCCGCGCTGCCCGAGCCTGAGGCGCGCAGAAAGCTCCAGGATATCCGCGCGCGAATCCTGGCTGGCGCTGACTTTGCACAGATGGCTAAGCAGTACTCGGAGGACGCCGCCACCGCCGCTTCCGGTGGGGACATGGGCGTCATTCAGAGTGACAAGGTCGTTCCCCCAATCGTCAATGCGGCCCACTCTCTTGAGCCCGGCCAAGTGAGTGACATCGTATTAACCCCGTCCGGCGTCGAGATTATTAAGGTCGAGGACAAGCACACCAAGTCGTTCGAGGAAGTCAAGCCGGCCCTGGAGGCACAACTTCGGCAGTCCAAGGCGGCGGAAATCATTCAGCACCTGGCGGATAATTACCATTTGGTCATTGACCAGGAGTACTTCGCCGGCTCGCCGGCCAAGCAGACCTCAACGGCTCCCCCGCCTAAGCCCTAGGGCCGGGCCTGCCTTCGTCCGCGGAGCGAGCGCCGCGCCCCGATTTGTCGGGGCGGCTTTCCCAAAGCGCGGCGACGAGCAAGCATCGCTAGTCAGAGGTCAGAAGAGAAGACCCGGCAACCGCCAGCAGTACGCATCTCTGAAATTGTTTCTTGACAGCTTCTTAGTGGCGGGTGGGAAAATGGGGCGAGGAGGCCGGTGTTGGGCGCCGTGGACTCTTCTTGGCCGCGGCCCACCCGCCGCGGCGCGTTCGTCCGCCCATGAGAATGGTGAACTCAGGATGAAAGTCTTGGAGCTCCGCCGCGTCCGCGCCGTAAGGCCACAATTCTAGCTCCCCAATTCGGGTTCAATAATGCAATGAATCAATCACTCGATGCCGTTGTCCGCCGGCCCCCTTCTTCAAGGGACCGCTGAAAACTGCCAGGCAGGAGGTAAGAGACGGAAGCAGGGGAGAAGCAGAAAACCAAAAGCTGCCGGCTGTCAACTGAGCACTGAAGGCTGCCCCGCCGTCTCGGGAAAGCTTCACCCTGCTCGCCATGCCAGTGCCTAGCTCAACATCCTGGCAGACCTGGGAAGCGGCGAGGGAGTGCACGCAGGGTAATAAGGAACCACCAAGCGCGCACCCCCCGCACAGCTATTTCGTTACTTCGGTCTTCGTCTCCTCGGGTGCTGCCTTGGCCCTTTGGGGCTCTGCCAGAAGCGCCTTCAAGTCCGCCGCTTTGTACGGATAGTATTCACTCGACTTCGCCCCCGTGCTGAGAACAATATCCACGCGGCGATTGTTCGCCAGCACAAATACTGGGAGACGCCTGCTGACCTTCGCTCGGTCCTGAGCCGTAAGGTCGGGATCCTGTTCGGCCAACTGCTTCACGGCTGCGGAATCGGGGTCTTGTCCTTTTCCTAAACCCTTCGCCTGGAGGCTCGCGGCGTTGATCCCCAGTCCAACGAGGAAGCTCCGGACGCGCTCGGCGCGCCGCTCGGAAAGAGCTACGTTGTATTCAGCACCCCCGCGGATATCCGCATGGCCCTCGAGGATTACGAGGGTGCCCGGGTTGAGCTGCAGGTATTCCTTGAGGCTGGGCGCGACTTGCTCCAGCATCTGCGCCTGGCTCGCAACCAGCCCGCCCTCAGGATTTGAACTCTTGGGAAGGTCGAATGGGAAGTAGACGCTGTTGCCGAGCGTAATTTCGCGCCGTGATTCCGGATCAATGGACCCCACAATGTGCAAGCTTGCGGTCCGCGTGTCCGAACCCCCGCAGGCATTGGAACTGTGGAGCGTGTAGGTGATGGTTTCGTCGATCGGTCCCACGTCGGTTTTGCTGGGCGTAGGTTGAACAGTGCGGTTACCTGTGGGCGATACGG
>JBEKIZ010000089.1:0-20178 GCA_050011515.1 Terriglobia bacterium
CAATCGCCATAGCCTCAGCGCAGCGGCTTAGTACAAACGCTTCTATCGGGAATGCTCGGGCGATCAGGATCCGTTTGCACCTCGGCTTTCGTGCCGCCCGAGCACTCCCGATAGAAACCTGTGGTTTCTCGGGCACAATCCTTTTTGGTTGTACGGAGGGCTTTCTCGCCGCCCACAAACGCAAAATCTGTCTCCAGTCACCCTGGTTTTCCAATTCATCTGACAGGTCAAAATCGCAACCACGGCTGAACCCTGTGCGTCAGAATCGGTGAGTACTTTCGGGGTGCCGTCGCTCGGGCGCTACCGACGCACGACGATAGCTGACTCTACGCATTGTCCGCGGGGGATTGTGACTTGAAAATGTCTTCGGTCCTACCGAAGTTCCCCCGGTGGACCATGACTGGGTATGACTCTCTTCATCACAACAAACAGTGCCAGCAAGGCCAAAGATAACGCCATATCCAAGACAAGAGGTCTCCGTGCGGGCACTCTGACTGTCGGATCGATGAGCCGATTGGCATCCCTGGCGTAGTTCGCTCTGACTTTGTCCTCAGTCCAGCCTAGCAGCTCGCCCACCGGTTGCAGATCCTGCAATGCATACACCTGGTCGTAGCGGACTACCTTGCCCGAGCCAAAGGAGACGAAATCTGCAAAGCCCAACGCCCTGGCCAGCTGTCTTGCGGCGTCGGGATCATTGATCTGCAACCACCAGCCACGGCCATCACGCCGGGTAAGGCCCCATCGTTTGCGGTAGATCGCCGCTTCGCTGTCTCGCTGACTCAGCAAGTACCACAGGCGAAAGCCTCCATATTCGTTAGGATGTGACCAGTAAACGGGATGGCCAGCAAGATTCGACCGTGTGATCGCGTCCGCACGGGCGGCGTAGTTGTATGGGGGATTCCACAGACCAGATCCGAAGCGCTCATAGAGCCGGCGGGAGAGACGAGTGGCGCTGAATGTCGCCCACCCCTCCTCTTCCGTCCCTCCCATCACCCAAGGCAGATAGAGCACAGTCCCGTAAAGATGACCATATTCATGCAGAATCGCATTCACAGGATCGGGAAAGTGGATGGATGCATTCGGACCGTTCAGAAACGAGCTGTCGAGGCACAAGTCAACATAGCGTTGCGAGACAAAGTTGCCGCGAATCCTATGGGGAAACTCCGCTTGGAATCCTCCTTCCTCAAAACCCCGGACGACCAGCTCATCCGCTTGTGGCGAGATGCCATACGCTTCCTGGCTGACTTGGTTGGCAGCGGCCAAGACATGCGCCAGCCGTATTGCGACGTTACGCACCCGAACATCGTCATAACGAACCGTGACACCTTCGATTTGTTCGGTGTGAGACGGCGGCGGTTCTTGCGTGAGAAAGTCAGCCCTCTTTGCGGGCGGAAGAAGCCTTGGAACCGCCAAACTGAGGAGCAAACCAACCGCGGCGATGCTTGCCAAGGCTACCCACCGCGGCCACCAACGACGGCTGGGGATGGTGAGTGCACCGACCAGGAAAGCAATCAGCAGCAACAAAGGAGGGAAAAGAGAATCCGATGGCGCCATTACGACGAGCAGGCAGCTGACGCCACCGACGATGGCGGCCGCCACCGTGGCGACGAGCGGCGATTGGCAGTATCGGCGTCGGAAGGCCAGAACTGTCCAGGTCAGTGTTAGCCCCACGCTGAGCAGAACAAGAAACGGATCTTCGCCGGGGAATGCATCCTGCAGCAGACCGAGGCTTAGTACTAGAGTCGGCACGATCGCAACCCTTTGCCAACGGCTTTTCACGGATACCTCGTCCAGCAACATGTTCCAGGCGAGGTAACTGGTTATGAATTGCAGCCAGCGGAGAAAAGTGGCCAGCGTGACATTCGGCAAGATCTGCCATGCAGCTTGGTAGGCAAACAGCGACAATCCAGCTACCAGTGGGAACAACAAGAAAGACATGGCATCCCAAATGGCCAGTCTTCCAGATTGGATCGTCCTTCCATCGAAACGGCGCCCCGGCCAGAGACAATAAATGACAATCACCGGCACGACCAGATCAAGTAGCGCCGGTAGGGTCTGCAACCCACCCCCAACAAAGCTCCGAGGAACAATAACGTAGGCGGGCGCCGCCTTTAGGAAGAAGAACGACACGACACGAGAGGCGACCGCCAGTGAGACAAGAAGCCAAAAACGTGCCTTTTTCACGCGGCCCTCCTGCGACGGGCTGCACGGAACCTGCGGCCATCGCTTGTGCGCTTTCTTCTTTGATCGGGATGGGCGCAGGGGCACCGCAATCGTCGTGTCCAGGATCCTTCTATTCCTACAAACTCAAGAAGGCGTATTGCAGCGTGCGCAGGAACTGTGGAACATTGCCCTGACAAGCGCGACGCATCTCCAAGACAGAACAGTATACGAAAAGAACAGCTGCAAAGTTCGAGGACATTTACTACTCGGATTGAAGCAGCCGTGCAAATGGAAGGCTTGCAACTCCCGGATGGTCGGGTACTCGGAAATTACTCTCAAGCGGTCGCGGAGGAATTTGTTGGCTCGTTTCACTGCAAGTTGTGCCCACGCGGATAGTTCCGGCGCTGTTAGGGATCTGGCCTGCTAAGTCGGCTTCGCGTCAAGTGGGCGCCACTTGGACTTGTCACGGGCTACTCGTAGAGGTGGGAAGCCCGACGTGAAGTGCCTTTCCCTTCACTGCCCGCCCACTCGCCGGTAATCTGGCTGGCGGCCCGGCCACTCCGACTTTGACGAAACCCTGGAACGAGGGCGGGAGCCCCTTGACGGATTCGCTATTTCCGGTATAATGGAAATATGAAAACCGCCGACGACACTGAGCGAGTCATACGCTACGCGGACATGTTTGCCGCCATGGGGGCCGAGCCTCGCTTGCGCATCATGCAACTCCTGCTCACCGCGCATCCCCAGGGATTGGTGGTGGGAGATATTCAGGACGAGCTGGGCATCCCTGCTTCAACCCTTTCCCATCATCTCGACAAGCTCAAGAACGAGGAACTGGTCAAAGTCCGGCGGGAGGGCACATTCCTTTGGTACACGGCGAATACCGAGGCACTCCAGGAGCTTCTTAACTTCCTCTATGCGGAGTGTTGCACTCGCAACAAAGCCGTTAAACCCGGAGACCTGGTTTTGATCGTGCAAGCCTCAAAGGGAAGCCAGGTTCCGTCAAAAGTTTTATGAAAGGGGGATGAAGGAAGGAGAGGGGACTCGAGCTGGGGGCTTCGTCCCATAGGCGCTAAGATAAGAACTATTTCTATCGTTCCGGCGCCATTCCCGTCCCGCGAAGCGGGACACGGTGAGTAGCCCGTCAGCCGACGGATGAAACCTACGGAAACAGAAGCCCAGAAAGCATTCCGGCCCTGGAGGGGCCGAACCATTGACCCGTCAACCCCGTTGGCGTTGCGTAGTTCTGTGCGTTCCGTTATCCGCAGGTTAAAACCTGCGGCTATTCACCGTTGGCCCCTGCTGGGGCCATTTGAGCACGGCTGACCTTAGCGCTCATGGGGCTTCGTCCCATAGGCGCTATAAGCTTCGAGGTCGCCCGAAAGCCCGTCCGCCGACGGGCTTGGAGCGACACGAAATCAACTAAGTCAGCGCTTATGCTCCCCCCGCACCCTGCGTCTGTAGCCTGCCACCTGGCCCTTGACACCCGCCCTTCCGCCTCCCGCACTTCGCTCTTGACAGGAGAACTGACACATGGTAGCCTATGTGAGTGGTCCCATGAGAAGGCTTGCCATCGAGCGCGCGAAGGGGGTTGCAGATCGGCGCGGGGGCAGAGGAAAATGCGTAGAAAACAGAAAAAAGATACTAAATAGTGGGAACGAACCTAAGAATGTGTTGAAAACACAGGAGTTAGCGTTTTCAGGGGCTAAAAACGAACTGGTTCTTGAAGGCAAACGAACTCAAATCAAAGCCAAAAAGTGGCCAAAAACCCACCTATTGTGCGGCATTGAGCCCAGGAAAGGCGAAGCAAATGAGCGTTGAAAATATCAAGCAAGTGGTGAAAGAGAAGTATGGGCAGGCGGCCCTGCGTGTCATCCAGGGCCGGAGTTCCTGTTGCGGAACGGCGCCGGCTTCGGACGGTTGTCCTGACCCCATCACCTCGAACCTTTACGATGGCAGCCAAACCAGCCAAATCCCCGAGGAAGCTCTCCTCGCTTCGTTGGGGTGTGGAAACCCAACCGCGCTGGCCGAGCTGAAGCCCGGCGAAACCGTGCTCGATCTGGGATCAGGCGGGGGCATTGATGTGCTGTTGTCCGCCAAGCGGGTGGGGCCGACCGGCAAGGCCTACGGTCTGGACATGACGGATGAGATGTTGGCGCTGGCCCGCGAAAACCAGCGCAAAGCCGGAGTTGAGAACGTAGAATTCCTGAAGGGTGAAATTGAGAACATTCCACTGCCCGATAACTCCGTCGATGTCATCATCTCGAATTGTGTCATCAACCTCTCCGCCGACAAGGACCGAGTGTTGAGGGAAGCGTTTCGCGTGCTCAAGCCGGGTGGGCGATTCGCCGTCTCCGATATTGTGGTGCGCGGGAAAGTTCCCGCTGAGATTCGGCGAAGCGTAGAGTTATGGGTAGGCTGCATGGCCGGGGCGCTGGAGGAGAGCGAATACCTTGCCAAACTCATGAGGGCAGGATTTGAGGTCGTCGGCATCGAACCGACCCGGATTTACCGCGTTGCGGATGCGCGCGAATCGCTTTCGAGCGCGGGGATTGACGTGGAGGCGATCGCGCCCCTGGTCGATGGCAAGTTCATGAGCGCCTTCGTGCGGGCGAAGAAACCGAGCCCATCGTGCTGAGGTCCGAGCTGCTGCGGGAAGTAGTTGCTTTGGAGTGCGGCAGCTTGCTGCCGCTTTCTTTTTCCGGAAGCTTGCTTCCGGGAGCGGCACGAGCAAGCTCGAGCCGCAAAAGCGGCAGCAAGCTGCCGCACTCCAAGGCGCTTCTGACCACGGAGGACACGGAGGCAATACTGAGAGGAAGAGGCATTGAAGTATGTCAGCACATCTTACGCGAAGGCTCTCTTTTCTTGATCGATTTCTTACCGTTTGGATTTTCCTTGCCATGGCGTTGGGCGTGATCTCTGGCTATCTGCTGCCCAGTCTCGTTCGGACCCTTACGGCCTTCCAGGTGGGCACAACGTCAGTTCCTATTGCAGCCGGTTTGATTCTTATGATGTACCCGCCCCTGGCAAAAGTCCGCTACGAAGAGCTTGGGGAAGTCTTCCGAAACAAACGCGTTTTGCTTCTTTCACTCGTGCAGAACTGGGTGATCGGCCCCGTTCTCATGTTCGCCCTCGCCGTTACCTTCTTGCGGAACCATCCCGATTATATGGTCGGTGTGATTATGATCGGACTGGCCCGTTGCATCGCGATGGTGATTGTCTGGAACGAACTTGCGAAGGGCGACACTGAATATGCCGCGGGACTTGTAGCCTTTAATTCGGTTTTCCAGGTTTTGTTTTACTCGGTTTATGCCTGGCTCTTCATCACCGTATTGCCGACCTGGCTTGGTCTGAAAGGCGCAGTTGTGGATGTGTCAATGAAGCAGATTGCGCAGAGCGTCTTCTTCTACTTGGGGATTCCTTTCCTTGCCGGCATGCTCACCCGCTTTGCCCTGCTTCGTCTGCGTGGGCGGGAATGGTACGAGAAGAGGTTTATTCCCCGCATCAGTCCGCTTACGCTTGTCGCCTTGCTCTTCACGATTGTGGTGATGTTTTCCCTGAAGGGTGAATACATCATTCAATTACCGCTCGACGTTCTGCGGATCGCACTGCCCCTGCTGATTTACTTCGTGGTGATGTTCCTGGTTTCCTTCTATATGGGCAGGAAGCTGGGAGCTGATTATCCCAAGACGGCGACCCTCTCCTTCACCGCGGCCAGCAACAATTTTGAGCTGGCTATCGCCGTGGCTGTGGCGGTATTTGGAATCAATTCCGGGGCCGCATTTGCGGCGGTGATCGGTCCGCTCGTCGAGGTGCCAGTACTGATTGGGCTGGTGGGAGTTGCTCTCCGCTTTCAGCGTTCGTACTTCACGTCACCTCGGGAGGGCGCCAACGCAGTTCAACTGGTTCGTGGGTAATCCCCCACTCCTGCTCCATTTCGCGAAGGCACGGCTTGTTAGACAGTTATACGGACAGTGAGGGAAATCAGTGAGAGTCCTCATCCTTTGCACGGGCAATTCGGCTCGCAGTCAAATGGCGGAAGGGTTACTTCGCCATGATGCGGGAAATGTCTACGAGGTTTTCAGCGCCGGCACCAAGCCGAGCCATGTGCGACCCGAGGCCATCGCCGTGATGCGCGAGGTGGGGATCGACATTTCCGGTCACCGGTCCAAATCGGTGGATGAATTTGCAGGGCAGGATTTCGACTACGTGATCACGGTCTGCGATAACGCCAAGGAGAGTTGCCCCCTCTTCCCGGCGAAAACAAAACGTATTCATTGGAGCATCGAAGATCCCGCCGCGGCGCAAGGCTCCGAAGAAGAAATATTGACAGCCTTCCGCCGCGTCCGCGACGAGCTGCGAGCGCGGCTTCAAGCCTTTGCTCAAGGCGAGGGGGAGAAGCTATGTTGAAGGCGGAGCCAGCTTCCAACTATCCGCCTGAAGAGGGGCGCTATCTGCGCGGCAATGACTACTCGCCCTTCGCTGTCGCGGTGATTTTAATTTACGACCAAGAAAAGATTCCGCCGGATATTGAGAACCTGGTCCGAGTTGGTCTGGAAAGTGGAGCTGCCCTCTCCGGTACCATCCAAACTGAAAACATCGGCATCGAAAAGCTCATTTGCAACATCGTTGCCAACCCGAACATCAGGTATCTGGTGCTCTTCGGGCCGGAGTCGCAGGGACACCAGACGGGCGATGCTCTCCTCATGCTGCTCGAAAATGGTGTGGACGAGCGCAGGCGAATCATCGGTGCCCAGGCTCTCACTCCCTATCTCTTCAACCTGCCCATGGAGTACATTGCGCGCTTTCGGCAACAGGTCCGGATGATTAATCTCCTGGACGAAGGCGACCCCGACTTGCTGCGCCGGGCCGTCTGGTCTTGCTATCAAGAAGAGCCCACTTTATTCCAAAACTACACGCTCTTTGATCCAGGAGCCTACCCTGAAGGGCCGCTCTCAGGTCAGCTCACCTGGCGGGTCCCTCGCCCCCAGGCCGAACCAAAAGACGAAGGTGAACGGCAGCAGAGGCAGAGGCTCAGAGATTTGATGGCGCGAGTGAAACGAGGAGCGGAAAAGAAGAGAGAGCGTGAGCACACATGAGTAGGATGCGGCTCTTCGTGTAGGGCCATCCCACAGGGCGGGGCCGAATCAGCGCCGCGCGCTGTGCGCGAATGCTGTCATGCTGAGCCCGTTCTCCCGCCCCGGCGGGATCAGGGTAAACTCCGCGAAGCGTCCGTGCAGTCTGTCGCTGGATGCTAAGGGCAAAAGACAACTCAGTCCCGCTGCAGCGGGATCGCCCGCCCGAAAGCACGGCGGGCTCAGGATGACAGACGGCTCCAGCTTGGGAATTCAGGTTAATCGGAGACAGTCTCTACGTTGTCCGCAAATAAAGCGTCCGGGATGCTCGGCGCTTACACCGCAGCCGGCGCCGCTTGTTTTCCCCGGCGCACGACGGCAACAACGAGGACACCGATGACGGCGCCCACCGCAACCGTCCAACCAATCCACAAGGTCATCTGAGGCAGGATAGCCTCGTAAAGGAACTTCCTGGCAAAAGAGGCTTGGGCGAACATGGGCGCTGCGACGTCGTAGTGCGTTCCCCAGCCCTGGCCGCCATTCCCGCGCATAGCGAAGAACATCACGATCAGGACCGGGATGCGGGCAGCAAAGGCGTAAGCGAGCAAAGTGTTCCCCAATGAACGCCAACCGATACCGGGAATGAACGCTGCAGCCAACGTTACCAGGAACGCTACCAGGGTCAGAATCGAGGGGTGCGAGAACGTTGCCCCAATCAACAAGCCGCCTAGAACAAAGACCACCAATCCCAAGACCGCGAATCCCACGGCCTTACCCACGCTCGAGGGCCGGTCGCCGACCCCGGCCAACTTCAAGGCGAAATAGGGACCAAAGATGATCGGCAGCCAGGAGATGCCAATGATGGCACCTCCCCCACCTGCCGCCGCGCTGAACCACGGTTTCGGCCAGCGTTCAAGCTCACCCACCAAGCGCAGGATGGTAACGCCTAGGGTAATCAAAGCTGGAATCGTGATTAGACTCGTGATGGAAATTGACTTTCTCTCTTCCATAAGAACCTCCTTTTGCTTTCAATTTGTGAGATATCGTCCAGATGCTACCGCAACTCAGCGTCTTTTGCACGCCTTTCCGATTGGGGCTAGGGAAGAACGGAAGGCAGTAAGCAGTAGGCGGTGAGCAGAAGGCCACCATAACCAGGGCTGCATGTTGGTGGTCTGCCTTTCCCTAGTCCCCAGCCCCCAGTCCCTAGCCTCCAGCCGTCACATTTTGGCTTGCGCGATACGTGGTATCGACATGCGGTTTTCAGTTGGTGTATCATCACCCCTGATTTTGAGGCGGAGGCATCGTGGGTTCGCCCGCCGCCTGCTGCGAGCAAGGGTCCATGCCAGCCGAAGATACGAAAAAGATTTCAAGACCCTCGCGTACGTCATGACGCAAGTTCAGCTTCAGGCTGGGTTTCGAGTGGGTATCGTGGCTCGGAACCACCTCCGGTCAAATCGGCCTTGTTACTTTTTCCCAACCGTGACTCTTTGCAGCAGGCGCCTTTGTCTTCACAGTTTATGCCCGTCGGTATTGGGCTGGAAAGGGACGGGAGTTGGTCAGCACATTGAAAAGTGAGAGTCCTACTGATAATCAGGAGGGAAATACCGTCCGGATCGACACGCTTGAAATCCTCCGTCAGAGTGTTTCGGCCGGCCCTGCCAAGGTAGCGCTGTTTGATTTTGATGGAACACTGTCCCTGATTCGCACGGGCTGGGTGGACGTCATGGTCCCCATGATGGTCGAAATCATGGCGGAACTGAAGACCGGGGAGAGCGAAGAGGATTTGCGGGCACTCGTGGTCGATTTCGTGGCACGTCTCACGGGCGAGCAGACCATCTACCAGATGATCGAATTGACCCAGCAGGTGAAACAAAGGGGTGGCAAGCCGCTGGCGCCTCTCCAATACAAGCGCATGTATCACGATCGCCTGATGCAGAAGATTCAGCATCGCAGAGAAGACCTACGCCAGGGAAAAGTCTCTTCCGAACAATACCTCGTCCCCGGCGCTCGCGCCTTCCTCGAGAGCATGAGAGAGCGGGGTCTAAAACTCTATTGCGCGAGTGGGACGGACCAGGTTTACACGCTTGAAGAAGCCCGCTTACTGGAAATCGAGCAATATTTTGACGGCCGCATTTACGGCGCCCTGGACGATTACAAGAGCTTTTCCAAGGAAATTCTCATCCGCAAGATGCTTTCTTCCATGGAGTGCCGTGGGGAAAACTTGGTTGGATTCGGCGACGGATACGTTGAAATCAAGAACGTCAAAGATGCCGGTGGTGTCGCAGTGGGTGTGGCGACGGATGAACCCCAATGCGGGGTCGTAAACCCGTGGAAGCGGGAGCGGCTGGTCAAAGCGGGTGCAGATTTCATCGTTCCGAATTTCCTTTGCCGCGAACAGCTCTTCAGCGCTTTATTTCCGAGGTGATGGTAAGACATGAAATCCAAGTATGAAACATTCGACCGTTCACGCCTTTTGATCAAGCCTCTGAGCGACCGCGTCCACGACATGAAGCTTGACTATCTTCTGCCGCTCGAGGGCCCGGCACCGGACTTCGCGCATCCCCAACTAAGGGAGGTAGCCCGGAGGATCGCCGCTACCAAGGAGAAGGGGGCAGCCCGCATCCTGATGATGGGAGCGCATGTCATTAAAGCGGGTGTGAGCCGTTACATTATCGACCTGCTGGAACGTGGCTATTTGACACATATCGCGATGAATGGGGCGGGCGCGATTCATGATTATGAGCTGGCCCGAGTCGGCGCGACCACCGAGAGCGTGGCCCGTTATATTCGAAGCGGCGAGTTTGGCCTGTGGCGGGAGACAGGGGAGTTGAACGAGGTGATTCGCGAAGCCGCGGACCTCTCCCTGGGGTTGGGTGAAAACGTTGGGCGGCGGATCGAAACCAGCGCCTTCCCGCACAAGAGCGTGAGCATCTTTGCCACGGCTTACCGACTTTCTATTCCCGCTACGGTGCATGTGGGCATCGGATATGACATCACCCATGAGCACCCGAACTGTGATGGGGCAGCCCTCGGCGCAGCCAGCTACCGTGACTTCCTGATCTTCGCGAAGTCGGTTGAAGACCTCGAGGGGGGAATCATGCTCGATTTTGGTTCCGCCATCATGAGCCCGGAGGTCTATTTGAAGGCCCTGGCCATGGCTCGCAACGTGGCTCATCAGCGAGGGCGCGCGATCACGCACTTTACGACGGCGGTCTTTGACCTTGTCCCAATTCAGGGTGACATCCACCATGAATTGCCGAAGAGTGACCCCGGATACTATTTCCGACCCTACAAGACGATCCTGGTCAGGACGGTGGCGGATGGGGGAGAAAGCTTTTACTTCTGCGGTGACCATCGGGCGACCGTGCCTGCCCTGCGACGCACCTTACTGGAGCTCACATGACGACAGCGGAGATTCTGGACGGCTTTAAGAAACTCAAGGCACTGGTGGTGGGAGACATCTGCCTGGATCGCTGGTGCACTTACGATCCCGCCGCCTCGGAACCATCCCGTGAAACGGGGATCCCTCGGCTCGGCATCGTCTCCACAGAGGTCACTCCGGGCGGGGGCGGGACGGTGGCCAATAACCTGGCCGCCTTGGGAACTGGGCAAGTAGCCGTCCTGGGAATCCGCGGCGACGATGGTTTTGGATTTGAGTTGGTCCGGGCTTTGAACGAGCGGGGAATCTCCGCCAGCCTGATGGTGGAAATCCGCCGCTGGCAGACATTCACCTACACCAAGCTCTTGAACAGTCAAACCGGCATTGAAGACCAACCAAGAGTGGACTTCATCTCCACGAAGCCGCTTCCCCTGGAGGCGGAAAAGAGAGTCATTGATAACCTTGTTTCCGCGATCGAGGGTTTTGACCTTGTTCTTGTCGCCGACCAGGCAGAGACGGCTGCCGGCGGCGTGGTTACCCCTGCGCTCCGTGACTCAATTATCGAGCTTGCGGGAAGGTATACCAGCAAGGTGTTTCTAGTGGACTCTCGAAAACGACTGCACCTGTTCCGGAAAGTGATGCTCAAGCCTAATCGCGCGGAGGCCGAAGCGGCCTGTGAGCAACTTTTTGGGAATGTCGATTTCAGGCGGCTGCGCGAACACCTGGGAGCAGGGGCGGTGATGGTGACGCACGGGCCCCGGGGCGCCCTGGTGGTGGAAGAAGGCAAAGAAACGTGGGCCAAAGCCCGCGCGGTTGAGAACCCGGTGGACATCTGTGGCGCCGGGGATAGCTTTGCTGCCGGGACGGCGCTAACCATGGCGGTGACAGGTGACCCCGTCGCCGCGGCGTGCTTCGGCAATCTTGTGGCATCGATTACCGTCATGAAGAAAGGTACGGGCACGGCTTCGCCGGAGGAGGTCATAGAGGCTGCGACGCGCAGCCAGTAATGCGATTTCTGAATAACATGGCAATGGATTCGACTGCGCCCCCCCCGCATGGCGAGACTTCGGCGGTGCTTTACTACTTTATCTTTGAGCGAAACCCTCCAAGAAGCGCAAACCCTCACTTATCGAATAGCTCCAACTCGGTGATCTGGGAAAGAATGTGCCCAATAAGGACGTGTGCTTCCTGGACGCGAGGAGTTGAATCTGCCGGGACGCAAATGCAGTAGCGTGCCACGTCCTTCAGCATGCTTCCGTCTCTTCCCGTAAGGGCAATGGTGACCAAGCCCTTGGCTTTCGCCGTCGCCAGCGCCTTCAACACGTTGGGAGACTTTCCGCTGGTTGAAATGCCGACCGCAATGTCTCCTTCTCCTCCCAGGGCTTCCACCTGCCGGGCAAATACATTCTCATAGCCGTAATCGTTGCCGATTCCGGTGAGTGCAGAGGTGTTAACCGTCAGCGCGAGAGCGGGGAGAGGGGTTCGCTCCATCTGGAATCTGCCCACAAATTCCGCGGCAATGTGTTGAGCGTCGGCCGCGCTGCCGCCGTTACCGAAGAGCAGGATTTTGTGCCCCCGGCTCAAGGCCGACACGAATTGCTTTGATACAGTGGCTATAAGGCTCAGGATGTCTTTGTCGTCGAGCAGGGCTTGTTTCACTTTCAGACTTTCCTGGATCGAAGTAGCAATCAGGAGAGCGATGTCGTGGCGCATATGTATTCCCTCTGCAAAGAAGTCAGTAGTCCGTAGTCCGTCGAAAAAGGGGCTAGGGAAGAGCAGTAGGCAGTAAGCAGTAAACACCAAGCACTGCCCAATTCATAATTCACAATTCCCCTGACACCTGGCCCCTGAAACCTGACACCTGCCCGTCTAGAAGCCCAGGGCAACACAAAGGGCCGCCACGTCACCAATGCGTTCGTCGAGCGCCGCTGGGACGATTTCGCAGCTTGCCACCGCAGGGGCTAGCGCTTCTCGTCGCATGACTGAACGAGCCGGTTCGAGCAGCAAGTCGCCCAGCCGCATGGCGAGGCCTCCGATCACGATTCGTTCCGGGTTCAGCAAGTCAACCAGAATGGCAAGCACCGCACCCAGCCGCCGGCCTGTTGATTGGATGATTTCAACGGCAATGCGGTCTCCCCTCTGTGCGGCTAAACCCACATCCCGCGCCGTCACCGCCTTACCGGACTGAAGAAGTTTGGTGAGCGTGGTTCTTTGCTTGTTCTTTGCGGCTCTGGCAACCGCCTGGGCCGCCCAATGGGCTATGCCTCCACCACTCGCCCACCCTTCGGCGGAGCCCGCTTTGTTATGTCCGACCGGTCCAGTCCGCGTCAGGCGGATGTGGCCGACTTCCCCCGCCAAGTCGTTAGTGCCGTGATAGAGATGGCCATCCGTGATGATCCCCGCACCGAGGCCCGTTCCCATGGTTAGGAAGACCATATTCTGTGTTCCCTGGCCAGCGCCAAAGCGATGCTCCGCCACGGCGCCTGCGTTGGCGTCATTCTCCACCTGGCACTCAGCCCCAAATTCTTCCTCCATAATTGCCTTGATTGGGACGTTATCCCAGGTGGGAAGATTGGGGGGCGATTGGATAACGCCTTGGATTCGGTCCAGCGGGCCGCCGCAACTCACGCCAATCCGCTTGATGGCTGATATCTCGAGCCCTTGCTGAGCAAGCAGGACGCGAATCCCTCCCTTGGCCAGCTTAAGAGCTCGATCCGCGCCTTTCGCCGGAAGGGTGGTAAACTCCGTTCGGCCCAAGACAGCCGGCGGGTTTGCAGAAGTAACGATTGCTGTCTTAGTTCCGCCCACATCTATTCCTATCCAAACAATTTCATTCATGATGCCCTCGGGAGGCAGGCCGCTTGAACTCCTCTTGCCGACTCGAATTGTGATAAGCTTTCGATATCAGGAGCCGCAATAATGAATCGCACGGTGCGCGTATTACTTCTTATTACAGTAGCCGGACTTTTGCCTCGAACCATCGCGAGCAGCGCCCAAGAAACGACAAGCGGGTGGGCCCGCTTCGAGTTCCTCTTCGGCGACTGGGTTGGCGAAGGCGGAGGGCAACCCGGCCAAGGAATAGGCGAATTCTCATTTCATCCTGGTTTGCAGAACCGCATTTTGGTACGAAAGAGTTATGCTGCTTATCCGCCCACCAAAGACCGTCCTGCATCTCGGCATGAAGATCTGACGGTGGTATATAAAGACTCTGACAGCGCGCCGCTGCGGGCCATCTACTTTGATAATGAAGGGCACGTAATAAACTACTCGATTACGATCTCCCCGGACCGGAAGACGATCGAGTTTGTCAGCGATGTGTTGCCTTCCAACCCCAGATTCCGCTTAACCTACGTTAAAACCGGCAGCGATACCCTGACCCTCAGATTCGAGATTGCGCCTCCAGGCAAACCCGATTCCTTTTCCACTTATATTGAAGCTAAGGCAAAGCGTAAGTGAGTCTCCAAGCTGACTTCTGATACGTCAGCATCACAGCGCGGCACAGCCGCAACCAAAAGCAGATTCTTCGCTACGCTGCGCCCCGCTCCCGCCGCGGCGGGACATGTCATCCTGAGTCCGCCGCGGCGGACGAAGGATCTGCTTCTCTTCCCGGCACGCGAAGAAGTTGAAGACTAGTGCTACGGAGAGGCGCCTCTCGCCCTCAAGTTAATTCTCCGTCGCCAGCAACTCTTCCAAGCTGACAAAAGTGAAGCCGGCTTTCACGGCGCCGTCCAGGATGGCGGGCAGCGCCTTCACGGTTGCGGACCGGTCCACTCTTTCTGGGGGATAGGCTCTGCGGCCGTCATGGAGCAGGATGATGGATCCCGGGCCCAAAGTCTTGAGTGTTTCGCGCACCATTCGTTCCGCCTCGAGCTTCCAGTCATACCCGGTGTCTGACCAGTTCACCAACCGTAGGCCCCGCTGCTTCAACACGGGATGAAGCCCCAGCCAACGCGCACCGAAGGGCGGTCGAAAAAACTTTGGGCGTTCGCCCGTTACCTTTTCAATTGCCTCCTGCGTGAGGTCAATCTGGTGCGCGAAGAACGCGCGGCTCCGGAAGAAAGGAAACGGGTGGGAATAGCTGTGGTTCCCGATGGTGTGGCCCTCTGCCTGAACGCGCCGCAGAATCTCCGGACAGCGCTCTACGTTCTGCCCGCAGACGAAGAATGTGGCTTTCACATCATGGCAGCGCAGAATGTCGAGAATCTGTCCCGTATAGCTCGAGCAGGGGCCGTCGTCGAAGGTAAGGGCGATTCGATTTCCAGCCGCAGGGCCACGCAAAAGAGCAGGCCCGAAAAGCTGGAGGGTGGGAATACTCCAGGCGTAGACATACAGGCCAAACAGGCTGGCGAGGCATATTACGCAGATTAAAATTATCCAAATACCGCCCATTGCCCACTGCCTCCTGCTGTTAAACCAAAACAAGGTCAGGATGGTAAACGCTACCGTCCACGTGGCGGGCGATAGCGATGAGACGCCGCTCGCCATTCAGGATTTTCAGCAAAGCAGCAACTGGTGAACAGCCGGCATTGGCGCCTCGGCTGGCGCGCGCGGATTGCGCCAATTCGAAGGCGTGTCCGTGCCGCACGCCTACCTCTTGGCGTCCGCGAACCACAAGTTCCGGAAATTCCGGCAGGAGAGCTTCGAGGGGCACAAGGCAGTTTTCTATCCTCTTTTCCTCGACCGCTGCGGCGAGCCGGTCGAGCGTAACGGCTTGGCTTTCCTTGAACTCCGCCACGCCCGTACGCCGCAAACCTGCCAGGTACGCTCCACAGCGAACCTTCTGGCCCAAATCGTGGGCCAATGACCGGACGTACGTTCCGCCGGAACACTCCACTGCGAACTGGACATCCTGCCTCTCAATTCCCAGCAGCTCGAGCGCGTAAATTTCCACTTCCACCGGCGCCAGCGAAACGGGCTTCTGCTGGCGGGCCAGTTCATAAGCGCGCACGCCTCCCACGTGTTTAGCGGAAAAAGGCGGCGGCGTCTGCATCAGACGACCGGTGAATTCCCGAAAGATTTTTTCCAGAACGTCCCGATCAAGCACCACGGGCGAGCTTTCCGAGGTCGGCTGACCCGTGGAGTCGTAGGTATCGGTTGAAAACCCGAACCGGATGGTCCCTTCGTAGGCCTTCCGCGACTTCAAGTAGAATTGTGCAAAGCGCGTCGCCTTTCCCACCGAAACTGGAAGCACGCCCGTGGCGAAGGGGTCCAGCGTGCCGAAGTGTCCAACTTGGCGAATGTCCAGAATCCGGCGCACCCGCGCTACGACATCGTGCGATGTGAGCCCTGCGGGCTTGTCAATGATGAGGACCCCGGAAATTCCAGCATTAGCATCAATCATAAGTTAGTTTCGGGCACTGGATGTCAGTGGGTCAGTAGTCAGTTGCTTGGTGCGGGAGCCATGGATTCGCTCACAACGGACGACGGACCACGGACAACAGACAATTTTCGGCTACGGCTCGTTCTTCAATTTCTGGAGCAGCATCTCAAGCCTTTCGTTTTCCTCTCCGGCATGGTCGAGCACAAAGGTCAACTCGGGGGTCCGCCGCAATCTGAGCCGGTGGCCGAGCTCGTGGCGTATATAGCCTGCGGCGGAAGTCAGTCCTTCCAGCGATTTCTCCTGGGCGTCGGCGCTCCCAAGCACCGAGACGGACACGCGCGCGTGGTGGAGATCTCCGCTCATGTCCACCCCCGTAACCGTCGTGAACCCGATGCGCGGATCTTTCAACTCTGTCGAGATCATTTCCGCCACTTCAGCGCGAATCCGGTCTGCCAATCGCGCTGCCCGATGTCCGGGAACCGTCATTGAAACATACACCTTTTGGAAGTTCTTAACGCGCCGCGAGGCAGCCAGCGCGGTCCTTGGCCGCAACCGCGGACCAGGTCTTCATTGCCGATTGCTGATTGCCGATTGACGATTGAAAAATCAGAAGAATTCCACGAAATGATTCGCCACGTCCTCACCCAGGATCTTTTCTGATTCGGCCAATACCTGGCGGAAGACGGATTCCAGCAGCGGCTGGCTATCGGAGATTGATGCCACACCCAACGTGGCGCGCTGCCAAACGTCCTCGTGGTTCAGCTCGGCAACGGCCACGTTGAAACGCGACCGGAGCCTATCGCGCATCTTTCGCAAGACGGCTCGCTTTTCCTTGAGGGAGTGGGCGTAAGGGAGCTGGATCTCCAGGGTCAGTAGACCAACGGGCATCGCATTCACCCCTGAGCGTTAACGGTCGTCAGGCCATGGCAGGTTCGGGAACCCTTTCCTTCACGAAGGCTTCGATCACGTCGCCGATCTTGACGTCGTTGTAGTTCTCCAGCGCAATCCCGCATTCCATCCCGGACCTTACCTCGGCCACATCATCCTTAAACCGCCGCAGGGACCTTACACGGCCCTGGAAAACCACCACGCTATCACGGATCAGGCGGATCGGCGCCTCCCGAGTGATCTTGCCGTCCTGGAGATAACAACCCGCCACCGTCCCAACATTGGAGATGCGGAAGGTGTCCCGCACTTCCGCCCGGCCCAATGTCGTCTCCTTGAAAACCACCGCAAGGAGGCCCGTCATCGCTTTCTTGATTTCGTCGGTGACGTTGTAAATGATGGTGTGTAAGCGGATGTCCACCCGTTCAAGCTGGGCGAGTTCAGTCGCCTTCCGCTCCGGCCGGACATTGAAGCCGATGACCACCGCATTGGAAGCCGAGGCCAGCAACACGTCCGTCTCGGTGACGGCGCCGACGCCGGCATGGATGACCCTCACTTTGACTTTATCCGTGCTCAACTTGTTCAGTGTGTCCGCCAAAACCTCCACCGAGCCTTGCACATCCGCCTTGATGATCAGCGGTAATTCTTTCACGTCGCCGGCGGCCAGTTGCTCGTGCAACTGCTCGAGTGTCAGGCGGGCGCTCTTGGCCAGCGCGGCCTCACGCTGTTTGGCTTGGCGATGAAGGGCAATCTGCCGAGCCTTGAGAGTATCGTCAATCACCTGCAACCGGTCACCGGCCTGTGGGACATCCTCCAGGCCCAGCACCTCCACCGGGGTGGAAGGCAGAGCTTCAATCACCGGCCGTCCGCGGTAATCGAACATGGCGCGCACTTTGCCATAAATCGCGCCGATGATGAAGGAATCGCCGACCTGCAAAGTCCCGTTCTGGACCAGGAGCGTGGCCACTGGGCCCCGGCCTCGGTCCAGTTTCGCTTCCAACACCGTTCCGGTTGCAAGTCGTTTCCGATTGGCCTTGAGTTGCTGGAGATCCGCGACCAGGAGAATCATCTCCAGAAGCAAGTCAAGATTCTTCCGTTGCTTGGCAGAGACCTCGACGGTTACCGTTTGCCCGCCCCACTCTTCCGGCATCAGGCCGTGCTCCGTAAGTTGCCTTTTGACGCGTTCCGGCTGTGCCTCCAGTTTGTCAATCTTGTTGATGGCTGCCACGATGGGAACATTGGCCGCACGGGCGTGGTTGATGGCTTCCAGGGTCTGGGGCATTACCCCATCATCGGCGGCGACCACCAGTACCACCACGTCCGTGACTCGCGCCCCACGGGCGCGCATCATCGTGAAGGCCTCGTGGCCGGGCGTGTCGATGAAAGTCAACTTGCGCCCTTGCGCTTCTACCTGGTAGGCGCCGATGCTTTGGGTGATTCCGCCGGCTTCGTGCGCCGCAACATTGGTTTGACGGATGGCATCGAGCAGGGAGGTCTTGCCGTGATCGACATGCCCCATGACGGTGACGACAGGGGCGCGGCTCTGCAGGTCTTCCAGCCGATCCGTTCCCTCCTCTTCCTGGAGGATTTCCTCTTCGTAGCTCACCACATTCGCTTCCGCTCCAAACCCCCGCGCTATCTCGGACGCCGTCTGGCCATCGAGGGTTTGGTTGATGGTCGCGAAGATACCTTTGTCCAAAAGGCGCTTGATCACATCCTTGGCGCGTACTTCCAGCTTCGCAGAAAGCTCTTTGATGGCGATGCCCTCGGTAATCGTGATCTTGCGCGTGGTTGGAACTTCTTCCGGCGGAACCGGCTTGGGTGCAAGCGGTGGGGGCACGCCCGGAAGACGTTGGGGCGGACCCAAGGGTCGCGCCACAGGAGGCCGTAGCGATGGAACGCCGCCCGTAGCAAGAGCGCCGGCCGCCGCGCTTGCTGTCGGCCGAGCCGACGTGGGATGCATTGGCCGTGGCTCGCCGGGCCTCCTGGGAAGCGCGGGGCGCACAGGCGCAACCTTAGGTCTTACGACGTGCGGATAGATCGGCTGGCTGGCCGAGGGGTCGCGGCGCACAAGCCGCGCGGCTCGCGTTGGTTTGCCGTGCGCGATGGCACTGGCGGCCAGGTGCGAGACTTCGGCAGCCTTAGGCGGGGCCAGTGGACCTTCCCGCACCGCGCCGCCACGCGCCACAGCAGCCGCAGGTATTTCCGCTCCAATCCTCACCGCCGCCGCTGGAGAAGGTGGGGGACTTACCCCCGGCCGTACAAGAGGCTCCTGGGGCGGTGTTGGCGCAACGTGCCCCCCTATGGCTGGACCTGGAGCAGCAGCCGGGACAGTGGCAGGATGAGGAGCAAGGGAAGGGGGCAAGGGCTTCAGCCCGTGCGGTGCTGGCTGCACCAGCGTCTCCGGAACGTGAGCCACTCTTGAAGGTGGCGGCGGTATCACCGCCCTCCGCGCCGCGTGCTTAATCTCTTCAAGGGAACGCGTCAAAGGATGTTGCAGCTCAGCCTTGATAATGTCGGGGAGCTTCCTGGGTTCCACGACCGCCGCAGGAGGCTCTTTGCTCACGACAGGAGTCGGCGGGGGCGGAGCGGGAGCTTCCTCAGCAGCCTGTCCCGCTTCACTCGAGACACGGAAATGTTCCCGAACCTTGTCGGCAAGCTCGTCGTCAAGCGCACTGGAATGAGACTTCTTCTCAATCCCTAATACGGCAAGATACTCCAGGATGAGGTGGCTCTTGACCTCCAGCTCACGCGCCAAGAGGTTGATTCGTATGTTGCCCATTCTGTCTTCTTGATTACTCTCCCTTGCTTCCCGCCCCTCAGTTGACGGGCAGGCTGAAATCTGCGGGTTGAAGCACTAGGCACCCTGACAGTCTTATCTCATTCCTCCTTTCCTCCTTTCCCTTCGGCTGATCCCTCTTCTTCGCTGGATTCAGCTTGCTCAGGCGCCGGCTCGGGGCCTCCCGCCTGAACAGAAACCTCGGCTGCGGCGCCTTCGGCACTTGATTTCTCTTCAGGGATCTCCGCTGCCTCGAGGGTGGCGGGATGCTCACCGAGTGGTTCATCAACCTTCACGGCTTCCGCTTCTGCGGCGGTGGCCAGGGCTGCGGAGGATTCATCGTCCTGCTCGAAGTAATACGTCACCACGCGCCGGATTTTTTCCACGGTCTTTTCCCCGATACCCGGGATTTGCGTCAGGTCATCGGGAGTCATCTGGGCCAGTTGCTCGACCGTCTCAATGCCCTTTTCCCGCAAGCGCTGCAGAGTCTTGTCGCCGAGACCGTGAAGCTCCGAAATGGAGGCGCCGCGCAAGGCCATCGCAGCCATCTGGGATTCGATTTCCTGGCGTTTCTCCT
>JBEKIZ010000090.1:0-19753 GCA_050011515.1 Terriglobia bacterium
TTGGAATTGGCGCGGCTGGTGCGAGACCGCTCGAACCTCACCGTGGTTACCAATTCCCTGCGCGCGGCCATTGAACTGGCGGCTCAAGGACCCAGGGTGATATTGATCGGCGGCGAATTCCGCCGGCTCAGCCAAACCCTGGTCGGTGCTCTCACTCGTCTTACCTTGGATGAAGTACACGTGGATAAGGCCTTCATGGGCACGATGGGGCTGAGTCTCGAGGAAGGGCTTACGACCACCGATCCGAGCGAAGCCTATACCAAGGAACTCGTCATGCAGCATGCCCGGCAGGTCTTTCTCTTGGCTGATCATAGCAAGGTAGGCAAGGTCTCCTTCGCTTGCGCGGGGCAACTGGGAAAAGTTCAAGTGCTGATAACGGACAAACAAATCGACCGTAAGTTTGCCAGCCAACTTCGCAAGAATGGCGTTGAGGTAGTGCGGACGTAAGAGCAGTCAAGAGTCAAGAGTCGACAGTCGAGAGTCGAAGGGAAGTCGCATTTGTACTTTCGACCTTCGACTCTCGACTCTCGACTGCGTAAAAGGGAGCGGCATTGGGGAGCGTGAAAATGAGTGTAGGTTACCTGAGCGATTTAAGACCTGATTTCAGGCCATTCGAAATCGATTGCGGCAAGATCCCCGGTTACCGGTTCAGAGGAAATTTGCGAACCGAACTCGCCGCGGGCCGAATTGAAGCGAGGACAGCCATCGATCTCCTCGAAGACATGCTGATGATCCGCGAGATGGAAGAAATGATTGTGAAGCTGCGGTCCGGCGCGTACGAAGCCATCAAGGATTTCAATTACCGGGGGCCGACGCATGTATCGATCGGCCAGGAAGGCGCTTCCGTGGGAGCGTGCAGCGCCTTGAACCTGAAGGATTACATCACCAGCACCCACCGTGGCCACGGCGACAGCCTGGCGCGGGGCTGTCTCGCCATCCGGGCCATGAATGACGAGCGGCTTCGGAAGCGCGTCCCTGACTCGAAAGCGGCCTCGCACGCAGAACTCCTTGAGGATGCTCTTGAGGAGCACGTCTATCGCACCCTCGCCGAGCTCTTCGGAAAGGAAGGCGGGTACTGCAAAGGGCGCGGCGGCAGCATGCACATCGCCGACTTCAGCGTCGGCCACCTGGGAGCGAACGCCATCGTGGGCGGCAGCGTACCGATCGCGACCGGGGCGGCGGTGGGAAGCCGCTATCTGCGCAACGGAGCCGTGGTCTGCTGTTTTGCGGGCGATGGGGCCTTCGCGAACGGCGTGGTGCTCGAGTCGCTGAATTTCGCCGCGCAAGTTCAGTTCACCAACGAACTCGCCGGGGATTACCGCTTCGGCGTGCCCATCGTCTTTTTCGTGCTCAACAACCACTATGGGATGACGGGCCGCGCCGACAACGAAGTGATGGGCATTGCACACCTGGCGCGGCGCGCGGCGGGCTTTTCCGACTGCAACATGCACGCCGAGGTCGTGAACGGCATGGACGTCCTTGCCGTTCGCGACGCCATGCTGCGTGCCGCTGAGATGTGTCGCAATGGGAAAGGCCCGGTTTTCCTGGATGTGAATACCTACCGCTATTACGGCCACTCGCTGAGTGACCCACGCAACGAGTACCGGACGCGCGAAGAAGAAGCGGCCTGGAAAGCGGTTGATCCCATCACGACCTTTGCCAAGCAGCTCCAGGAGTGTGGCGTCCTGGACGAAGCGGGCGTGGCCGCCGTGGAGGCAAGGGTTCGCGAGCGCAATGCGCGCGCCGCCCAACGCGCCGCGGCGTCCGCTGACCCCGATCCCAAGGATGTCATAAAGTACATGTACACGGACACCTGCGTGGAGGCAGTCCCGCCCGAATATCGAAAAGTGAAGATCATCGAACCGCCCGCCCCGATCAAAAGGGCCAAGGGCGAGATTACTTATCGCGATGCCATCAAGGAAGCCTTGATCGAGGAGATGAAACGAGATTCGCGCGTCATCTTCTATGGCGAAGACGTGGCTGAATATGGAGGAGCGTTTAAGCTCAGCAAGGGGCTGCTCGAGGCTTTTGGCCGCGACCGCGTCTTCAACACCCCGATCTCCGAAGCCGCAATTTGTGGGACGGCGGTGGGCGCAGCCATGATCGGCCTGCGGCCCGTTGCCGAGCTCATGTATATGGACTTCCTGCTGATGGCTGGCGATCAGGTTTGCAACCAGGCTGCCAAGTGGCATTACATGTCGGGTGCGCAGGTCGAAGTCCCACTGGTCATACGCGCTTCGATTGGAGGCGGCAAAGGATACGGCGGCCAGCACTCGCAAACCCTGGAATCGAGCGTGGCGAATATTCCGGGCTTGTATGTGGTGTATCCGGCCACGCCTTACGATGCCAAGGGCATGATGAAATCGGCCATTCGCGACAATAACCCGGTATTGTTCCTTGAATCTCAACTCCTCTATGGCGTTAAAGGCGTGGTGCCGGAAGAAGAGTATCTGGTTCCACTGGGCGTCGCGGACGTGAAGCGCGCGGGCGACGACATCACCCTGGTGGGCTGGGGGCCGGCGGTTCCCGACGCCCTCCAGGCCGCCGAAAGACTGAAGGCGGAATTGGGTGTGAGCGCTGAGGTGGTGGACATCCGCAGCCTTATCCCGCTCGATAAGGAGACGATCCTCGCTTCCGTGCAGAAGACGGGGCGCTGCGTGGTGGCCAGCCAGTCGGTGACCATCGGCAGTTTCATGGGCGAAATCATTGCGACGATTCAGGAAAACGTCTTCGATTATCTCGATGCTCCCATCCTGCGAGTGGGCACCAAGGACGGGATTGCCCCGCAATCGCACGTCCTCGAGGCCGTTTTCCTTCCCAATGCCAATGACATCTTCGAGGCCGCCAAGGCCATTCTGTAGCAGGAGGGTCTTACCACGAATTGGGAAGGGCGGGGTTTTAATCCCGCCGCTACCGCCGCTGCCCTCACCCCCTTGCCCCTCTCCCGCAGGCGGGAGAGGGGGGACCACGAAGTGGTGGGTGAGGGCTTTGCGGCGGGGTTAAAACCCCGCCCTTCCGGGGGGAGAAGGGATCACGATCATGGTTCGACCGATCACCATGCCCAAGCTGGGGCAATCTGAGGAAGTGGGCACGCTTGTTCGTTGGCGGAAGAAGGTGGGAGACACCGTCGCCAAGGGTGACATCCTCTTTGAGATCGAGACGGACAAGGCCGTACTCGAGGCGGAAAGCTTCTTCGAAGGGACGCTGCTAAAGATCGTAGTCCAGGAAGGGACAACCGTCCCCATTAACACCACGGTCGGTTTTGTTGGTGATCCCGGAGAAGCCATTCCGGAAACGGCGTTGCCTGCACCCGAGCCAAGGCGAGCAGAAGCTCCCAGCGTTTCAAAAGAAGCCTTACGACCGCCTGCGCCGCCGCCGGCTCGAGGAATGCCCGAAGCGCGTGTGGAACCTCCGGTTTCGCAGGTTAGACATGTAGGGGCGGTTCGCGAACCGCCCCTCCATCCCGCGCCCAGCGTGATGGCCCCAGAAGTGTTCCGAATCAGTCCGCGCGCCGCCAAGCTCGCCCGGGAGTCTGCCATCAACCCCTCGCCGATCGTCGGGACTGGCCCTTACGGCCGGATTGTCGAACGAGACGTAAAGAATTATCTGGAATCCAAGGGCTACTACCAACTCCGCATCACGCCGGCGGCCAAGAGACTTGCGGCCAAGGAAAACATCGACATCCTTACACTTGAAGGTAAGAACGGCCCCCAACGCATCACCGTGGCGGCGGTTCAGAGAGCCATTGCTGAAAAGCCACAACCGATGAGCAGAATGCGACAAGTGATTGCGTCACGGCTGGTGGAGAGTTTTACCACCACTCCACACTTCTTTGTCACCGTGGCTGTGGATATGACCGGGCTGGTCAATTTCCGCTCGGAACTGAAAGCCCAGGGGGCGTCTTACACGCTCACCGATTTCATTTTGAAAGCCGTGGCGCTCAGTCTGGTCGAGTTCCCGATCGTGAACAGCACCACAGACGGCAAGAGCGTTCGCTGGCACAGCAAGGTGCACCTGGGCTTGGCGGTGAACCTCGAGCAAGGGCTGGTGGTCCCGGTGATCCGCGACGCCGATGAGTTGAGCCTGGCGGAACTGCACGACCGCGCCACCGCGTTGGTTGCCAAGGCGCGCGCCGGCAGACTCACACCCGACGAAATGGCGGGAAGCACCTTCACCATTTCCAACATGGGCATGCTGGATATTGAGAACTTCACCGCCATCATCAATCCCGGTGAAAGTGCCATCCTCGCCGTGTCGAGCACACTCAAGCAACCGGTGGTCAAGGATGGCCAGATCGTTGTGCGGGACATCATGAAGATGACTCTGTCTTCCGATCACCGTATTATCGACGGCGCTACGGCCGCCAAATTTGCGAATGCAATCAAACAAAAACTCGAGGAGATATCACTGTGGAAACGTTTGGCGTAGTGGTAATCGGGGCGGGGCCGGGAGGGTATCCGGCCGCCATTCGTGCCGAACTTACCGCCACTGAACTCGCCCAAACCATCCACTCCCACCCCACCCTCGCTGAAGCATGGATGGAGGCTGCCGACGTGTTGCTTGGCGAACCCATCCACACCATCGCCAAACGACCAAGGTAGCAGGCCACATCTCCGGTGTGACGGCGTCCATTGAGCCGGTGAGTAAACGCGAAACGCCGCCCGCCGCGACGAAGTTCGGAACGAGTCTGTGTCGCAGACTCAGATTAGAGGGGAATGAATACGACCTGATTTTCAAGGTCTATCTCCGTACAGCACTCCACCAGCAATACCAGATCCTCGATTGCCCTGATCAAAGGCAACTCCTTCCTCACGATCACCAACCCGGCAGTTTTCTGCCCAGAACGCATTCTCTAGTACACAGCCTTAAGCATCGTCTTTCGATCGTGGGTTACAAGCGCGCGCTGGTTCCCCGCTGCCCATTGGAGCAGCGCGGCATCCTGTGCTCCCGCCAAAGCGGTTTCCTGGACGAGGGTATACAACAAGTCGGGAACGCGCAGTTGCAGCCGACGCAAAATGCGTTGGTCGAGGTTCTCATCAATGAGGACCTTCAACATGCAGAAAGGGGGCTCACTTGAATATGCGGGCGTGCCGCTCTTCTAGCCGTTTCTGGACGCACGTGGGGCCTTGAGTGCTACGGAGCGTTTGCTCGATCTCTTCGGCCTGTGTCTCTTGGTTCGCGAGATACGTTTCGACTTCTTCGGTGTGCTCAAGATAGTAGAAGATCGCGCCGTAAATGTCGCGGAGAGTGACTGACGGGAAACTGTGCTGGATTTGCTCTGCCGTGGCGCCTTGTTTGAAGTGGTGGACCACCAAATCAAGGAGCACACGCGAAGACCCGACCCGAATCGTCCCGTCTTCCCATGCCTTGAGGGGGGCTGGCAAGGTTGTAACGACTTCTCCCATGCCTCGGATTATAACGCGGTTCACAGATTTTGATGCAGTTATTCCGGGTGGTTCTTTGACACTGGATCTCCGAAGGCAAGGCCGCGTGGCCTCTTACCAGAACTTCGGAATCAGGAAACCGGTGTGCCGGCAGTGCTCTTTATAAGCTTCCCCGAATTGCGCGGCCAGCATGGATTCTTCTTTCCTCGCCTTCATCCAATAGCCCAGGACGATCAAGGCGACTCCCGCGACGCATCGCCATCGGTCAATTGCCAAAGCTCCGCCCAACGCGGCCAGATCGATTCCGGAATAGATGGGATGCCGGAAATGAGCGTAGGGCCCAGTACGGATGAGCTTATGGTCCTCTTTGAGAGTGACACTGGCGCTCCAATACTGTCCCAGGTGCCAGCGAGCCCACAGAGCGATAGCGATGCCGATCCAGGTGAGTGCGACGCCCGTAACGGCAAGAGCGTATGTCTGATGGACAACGTGATGACCAAGAACGCCGATCTCCGCTATGCCGGTGAAGAGCAGGACAAAGCCAAGGATTTCCAGAAAGAGGAAGCCGGAACGCGACGCCAAGGATTCCCGGCTGAGGGTCCTGCGCGTCTTCAGCGCGCCCGCGGCCCAGTATGCGCAAAAGACGATCCACGGACCTTCAATGACATAACGCCAAATCATGCTTCGAGCACCGTCCCGTCTCGCGGACACGTTCAAGTTGCATTGCCCAAGGTGTCATGGTGAACTCGGCAGAGATTATAGCAGGCAAATACTTCCCCAGAAACATTCCATGGTCTTGAGTTGTGCTTTGAAACTGGGTCGTAGGTGCGGCCCCCAGAACCATCTTTGCGATCAGGCTCCGGGACGCCCGTGGCGAGCGTCGCTGCCGCGCTGTGTTACTTGCCGCGCAGGCGGTCGAGCGCCCAGGCGGCGTGTTCACGGACGATGGGGTCAGAATGCTGGGCAGCCTGCTCGAGCCAGGGTACAAACCTCTCATCGCCGGAATTGCCCATGGCCACGCAGAGATTGCGCAGCCAGCCGCGGTACTTCACACGCTTGATGGGCGAGTGGGCGAAGATTCGGCGGAAGTCATCTTCACTGATTAAGGCCAAGACATCCAGCGCCGGGTTGAACAGAGAAAAGCGGGGAGTGTCCGTGGTCCGTTGTCCGTTGTCCGTGGTCAGTCGTCCGTTTTCCGTTGCCAGTTGCTTACGAGCACTTCCCTCCTCCAGCGTGGGGCGGATCGGCGCAAAAGTCATTGGGTGGAACTGCGGGACTTTCGTAGTCGCCGCCTGCTTGCCGCAACGCTCATCTGCGTTTTGCTTTTGAGGGAAAAGTCTCGGCTGATGGCTGATAGCTGACGGCTGACGGCTGCTGTTCCAGGGACACACATCCTGACAAATGTCGCACCCGAAGACATTGGCGCCGATCTTTGGCCGGAACTGCTCCGGGATTGCTCCCTTGATTTCGATAGTGAAGTAAGAAATACACCGCGACGCATCCATCACGTAGGGTTCAACCAACGCCTCCGTGGGGCACGCATCGAGGCACGCCGTGCACGACCCGCAACGGTCGGCAGCGGGCAAGTCTGGTGCAAGCTCAAGGCTGGTCAGGATGACCCCGAGGAAAAACCAGGAGCCCTTCTCCTGATTGATGATGCAGGTATTCTTTCCCATCCAGCCGATTCCCGAAAAGCGGGCGAAGGCTCGTTCGACAACGGGGCCGCTGTCAACAAAGACCCGGGTCTCGACGCCTGGCGCCAGCTCTTCCAAAGCCGCGCGAAGCTGTTCGAGCTTTGCCCGCATTATCTCGTGGTAATCCTGCCCCCAAGCGTAGCGCGAAACCCAGGCGCGAGGCGCGGTGGCTGCAGGATAAGGAAGCGACGTGTTATAGACCAGTCCGACGCAGATAACTGATTTGGCAGAAGGGAGGACCAAGTGCGGATCGAAGCGCTTGGGGTTCTCAAGGTATCGCATCTCCCCGTTGAAGCCCTTCTCCACCCACTGGCGGGAAAACTCAAGGTCTTTCCAGACCCCGATGGGTGCGATCCCGGCTAGGTCAAAGCCGAGGTCGAGAGCGCGCTGTTTTACGGCAAGGCTCGAAAGCATTGGGTTGAATGATAACGCCGCGTGACAGGAGATTCCAGAGAGGCATTGTCTCAGCCGTGGAACTCAACAGCACTGGGCATTCACTCGATGTGAACGCTGAAGATGCTGCCCGCGTGCGTCCGAAGGAGCACGACATCCCCATCACCGCGGCTGAGGAAGAACGTCAACGCAGGAAGACTGCCTGGGAGGCTCAGCAAGCCCGCCAGTACTATGAAGAGATAGTGCTGAAGAAGCCCAAGGGCGAATTAGTCCAGATTGGCGATGCCGCCAAAGAGGTCGAGGAAAAAGTTTCAGTCTGACTCAGGGCTGGATGGTGGGGCATTCCGGGCCGGCCGCGTAGCAGCGCGACCGGCCCTTTCTTTTACATCATGCGCGGGGGTGACAACGAAAGCGGACTTGACGGCCGCCGAGAGAATATGTAAATCTGATTTTATGAAACTACGTATTTCCGCGACCGAAACCGTCCGCAGATTTTCCGAGCTGATGAACCTGGTCCGCTATCGGGGTGAGAGTTTTGTCGTGGAACGCGGGGGCAAGCCCATCTGCGAAATTCTGCCGGCCCAGCCGCCGAAGTTCAGTGGCAGGGAACTGGCGGAGCTGCTCCGTTCACTGCCCAAGCCGGATGAGGAGTATCTCGCCCTGGTGGAGCGCCTGATGGCGAAGCAATCCACGGTAGCAGAGTCGAGATGGCCACGCTGATCGATTCGAGTGTCCTGATCGCCGCGGAGCGGGGAGATCTCGCCCTGGACACTTTCTCGGCTCGTTATGCGGAGGAGGATGTGGCGATCTCGGCGGTGACTGCCTCCGAACTCTTGCACGGCGTTCATCGGGCAAGGACGGCCGGCCAGCGCCATCGGCGTCAAGCCTTCATTGAGGGGTTGCTCGCGCAGCTTCCCGTCATCGCTTTTGATCTCACCGTGGCCAGGGTGCACGCCTCGCTGTGGGCCGACCTCGCCAAGCGCGGCGTTGCGGTCGGTGAGCGTGACCTGATGATCGGCGCTACCGCCATTGCCAGGAATTACACCGTGGCCACCCGCGACGAGCGAAGCTTCTCAAGAATACCAGGGCTCAGCGTGCAATTGCTATAAGCCGGGGTTGTTGGGGTTTCGGATGTTGGGAGTCCAGTGGTCCGATCCCCCTGACACTGGTTGCGCGTGCGTTGGTGCTATCGTAACATTGCTTAAAGTACGCTGGGGTCGGGGAAGGGGGATCTGCGGATGGCAACGACCAACATCAAGGAAGAGGCCCGAAAGCTTATCGAAAAAATGCGGGACAACTCTACCTGGGATGACCTGATGCGTGAGATCTACGTGCGTCAGGCCATCGAATCCGGGCTGGCCGATAGTCAAGCGGGGCGCACCACCACCGTCGAAACGGTCCGCGCGGACTTTGGCCTCGAAAATCATCTGCTACGTCAAGCCTGATCGGATCGACGTGCTTGCTCTTATCCACGGCGCACGGCAAATCCCACCCAGCGAGTAAACAATGGCCGAGGATTTCTGGCCCCCATCCGCGCGTGGCGCCGATCCCGCGCCTGCGGGATCGGCGACCCCTGGCCCGCCCAAAAGCCTCCCCGGTATCCAGGGTGCAGTCCGTCAGTTGACGGAGCAATCGGCCCACACATACAAACCAATGTATGTGCCAGCCGCGAGAACCTTATGTTGCTTCCGGTCATCTAATATCTTAGGATAAAAGTGTTCTCCGAGCCCGGGGTGCTAAAGGCACAACACAAGTCCATGCCCTGCGGGCCGTCAGGGTGACTTGAGAAATCGAGCCGCCTCCCGTGTTTGGAAAGGAGAACAGAACCTACTCCAAACGCGGGTAGGTTTTTTTGTTTGAGGCGTGGCTTTGGAGTGCGGCAGCTTGCTGCCGCTTTATCGCCCGCGAGCTTGCTCGCGGTCGTCTCGGCACAAGGCGGCGATCCGGCCAGCAAGCTGGCCGGTAAGAAAGCGGCAGCAAGCTGCCGCACTCCAAAACCTTCGTTCGCAGCGATGATGTTGAAAGACAAGTTCGGGCGTGACATTCACGACCTTCGCATTTCGGTGACGGACCGGTGCAACTTCAGTTGCGTTTACTGCAAGTCCGCCGATCCGAAGAACTATTTTCCGCACCGGGAACTGCTGGACTGGGAAGAGTTTTTGCGGCTCAGCCGGATTCTGGTGGGGCTCGGGATCCGCGAAGTGCGTGTTACGGGAGGCGAACCCCTGCTGCGCCCGGGGGTTGTGGATTTCATCTCACGATTGCGGCAAATCGACGGCCTTGAGGACGTGGCGATAACCACCAACGGTTACCTTTTACCTGAAATGGCTGGGGATCTCGCCGCGGCTGGCTCTCCCCGCGTCACCGTGAGCCTGGATTCGATGGACCCGGCAAAGTTCACCCGGATGACGCGCACGCCGCGTTCACTCGAGAAAGTGATGGCTGGAATGGATGCCGCGCTGGAGGCGGGCTTGAAGCCTGTCAAGGTGAACATCGTGCTGGTGCGAGGGTTCAACGACGATGAAATTGTGGATTTTGCCCGTCTCGCCCGGAAGCGTGACATTATCCTCCGCTTCATCGAATTCATGCCCCTGGATGCCGATCATTCCTGGAAGCGCGAGTTAGTGGTCACGGCCCGGGAAATCGTCGCGGCAATCAACCCGGTCCTTCCCTTGCTCGAGGCGCCTCGGCACTCTCCCAGCGAGACCGCATTGCGTTATCGCTTCGCGGATGGGCAGGGCGAAATTGGGATTATTGCGCCGGTTTCCATCCCCTTTTGCGGGCAATGCAGCCGGATTCGCCTGACCGCCGACGGAAAGCTGCGCACTTGCTTGTTCTCGATGGAAGAGCACGACGTGCGGCATCTGGTTCGCAATGGCGCCATGGACAGCGACATCGAGCGATTCTTCCTCAACGCGGTTTACCAGAAAGAGCCCGGCCACCGCATTAATGAGCCCGATTTTGTTCAGCCGGATCGCACCATGGTGTACATCGGGGGCTAGCAGGAATTTCTCATTACGGACGGGGAAGGGCGGGGTTTTAACCCCGCCGTCACCGACGCTTCTAATTGTTTCCCCGTCTCGCGCCCCGCACAGTCCGTCAGCCGACGGACTGTGCGGGGCGCGAGACGAACAGAGGGGACAGCCCTTTCGCGGCGGGGTTAAAACCCCGCCCTTCCGGTCGCCCGACTCAAAACGGCAGAGCGCGGCGAGAAATCCGGGTCAGCCCAGGCGCATAAAGGGCACGCGATAGTGGCTAATGACGAACTAGGTTAGAATAGTCTGAGGGACCGATATGGCGACGGCAGTCTTCAATACGCTACCGGAGTTGTACGTGGCGCTTCCCGAGCCGGAGCTCGAGGAGCGCATCGCCGGCGCGAAAGCCGAGTTGGGATCGCGCCTGGTCATCTTGGGGCATCACTACCAGCGCGATGAGGTGGTGAAGTTTGCAGATTTCCGAGGCGATTCTCTAAAGCTCTCGCAATGGGCGGCCCGCCGGCCGGAAGCGAAGTACATCGTCTTTTGCGGCGTACACTTCATGGCCGAGAGTGCGGATATATTGAGCGCCGACCATCAAATCGTAATCCTTCCCGACTTGAACGCGGGCTGTTCGATGGCGGACATGGCTGACCTCGAGCAGGTGGAAAGCTGTTGGGAGGAACTGAACCGGGTGACCGGCGCAAAGATCGTTCCCGTTACTTACATCAACTCTACTGCTGCCATCAAAGCTTTTGTGGGCCGAAACGGCGGCGCGGTGTGTACGTCTTCCAACTGCAGAACGCTGATGGAGTGGGCTTTGGCGCGTGGCGAGAAGGCTTTGTTTCTGCCGGATGAGCACCTGGGCCGCAACACCGGCTACCGCATGGGCATCCCACTGGATCAAATGGCGGTGTGGAACCCATGGAAGGATGCGGGCGGGCTTTCCGAGGGGGATATGCGGAAGGCGCGCATCTTCTTGTGGAAGGGACACTGTTCCGTCCACCTGCGATTCTTGCCCCAACACGTCGAGCGGGCGCGCCAAGCCCATCCTGGCATCCGGGTCATTGCTCACCCGGAGTGCTCCTGGGAAGTCTGCCAGTTGGCGGACGAAGTGGGTTCGACCGAATACATCGTCAAGCGAGTTGTGGAATCGCCGCCGGGAAGCCAATGGGCAGTAGGCACAGAAATACACCTGGTGAACCGGCTGGCGGCGGAGCATCCGGACCGCCGGATTATCTCTCTCGACGACTGCGTGTGCATGTGCAGCACCATGTATCGAATTTCGCCGCAGCACCTTTGCTGGACGCTGGAAAGCCTGGTGGATGGACAGGTTGTGAACCAGGTTACGGTGGACTCGGAAACTAAACGCTGGGCGCGTGTGGCGCTTGACCGCATGTTGGAAATCTGAAGAGCAGTCGAGAAGTCGAGAGTCGAGAAGTCGAGAGTTAAAACCCAAAGGGCAGCCGACAGCCAACAGGTGACGGTCAAAACGCAGAGAGCGGGTAACTGTAGACTCTCAACTTCTCGACTCTCGACTCTCGACTTTACTTCCATGGCTGAAAAGTATTTCAACCGCCACGAAGCCGAAGAGCTTTTGCCCGTAATCGGGCAGTTTCTCGAGGAGGCTCGCCAGCAGAAGCGCACCCTGGACAGCATTGCAGCGGAAATCTCCAACGCCGCGCTGCGCATTATGATGCTGGGTGGTTCGCTTCCGCCTCTCACGGAGCTCAACCACAAGAAGGCCCAGCGCGATAAGGTCGCCGAGCAATTGGCCGGGACGATCGACGAGATTCAACGCACCGGGTGCCTGGTCAAGGACCTGGAGACGGGGTTGGTGGACTTTCCAAGCCTGCGGGGAGGGGAAGAGGTTTATCTCTGCTGGAAGCTCGGTGAAGCGCGCATCGGATATTGGCACGGCATCGAGGAAGGCTTTGCGGGACGCAAACCTTTGGATGATTCCCGACCTGAGGACGAACCGCCCAAGTCCTCGCGCCTGCAATGACTGCGTCCCCTGCGGTTCACCAGAGTGCGAGATGGTAGGTCAGTTTGATGTAGAGGCGGCTTTACGCCGCCACGTGGCGAGGTAAACTCGGCGCTACAACATCAAGGAGTTTCATGAACTTTGACGAGCCCACCAACGAGTTGGCGCAAGCCGCGAGCGCCTATCTGCGCAGCGCTGCGCACCAACCGGTCAACTGGCGAGAGTGGGGAGATCGAGCCTTTGCGCAGGCTCGCGAACAGGACAAACCCATCCTTCTGGACATCGGGGCGGTCTGGTGTCACTGGTGTCACGTGATGGACCGGGAGAGCTATGAGAACCCGGAAGTCGCCCGCCTGATTAATGAGCACTACGTGGCGGTGAAGGTGGACCGCGACGAGCGGCCGGACATCGACTCGAGGTACCAGACTGCCGTGAGCGCCCTGAGCGGTCAAGGTGGGTGGCCGCTGACGGCGTTCCTCACGCCCCAAGGCAAACCGTTTTACGGCGGCACGTATTTCCCGCCTGAGGACCAATACGGCCGGCCGGGGATGAGGCGCGTGCTGGAAGCCGTGGCGCTTAGTTTCAAATCCCAGCGGGCCCAGGTCTTGGAGAGCGCGCAGAAGATCTCTGAGGCGCTGGCCGGGGTGGACCGCCTCGAGGGGGGAGATAAGAAGACGGAAGAGGAAATCCTCAAAGCCCTGCTCGAGAACATTGGAGGAATGTACGACGCACAGTTCGGTGGGTTCGGCAACGCCCCGAAGTTCCCTCAACCCAGCAGCCTCGACCTGATGCTGGAGGCGTATCTCGAAATTCGCCAAGCCTGGTTACTGACCGCGGTGACCAACACCCTCGAGCATATGGGCCGCGGAGGCGTTTACGACCAACTGGGGGGCGGTTTTCATCGCTATGCGGTGGACGAGCGCTGGATGGTGCCTCATTTCGAGAAGATGGCTTATGACAACGCGGGCTTGCTTCTCAACTACCTGCGCGCCTATCAGGTAACGGGGAATGGCTTCTTCCGGGATATCGCGGTGGGCATACTTTCCTTTGTTGAGAACGTTCTCTCCGACCCGCAGGGCGGATTCTACGCCAGCCAGGACGCGGACTACAGCCTGGAAGATGATGGCGATTACTTCACCTGGACTTTGGAGGAGACCAAGGCGGTTCTCGGCGACCTCGAGGCGCACGTGGTATCACTCTATTACCACATCGAGCCACAAGGTGAGATGCAGCACAACCCGGCCAAGAACGTCCTGTTCGTCGACCAACCCCTCGAGGCCATTGCGGCCCGCGTGGGATTGACGCCCGAGGAGGTCGGCGAGGTTCTGGCCAGGGCCAAGGCCAAGCTGCTGGAAGCGCGCGCCAAGCGGCCGACGCCTTTTGTGGACAAGACGATTTACGCCGGTTGGAACGGGATGATGATTTCCTCCCTGATTGAGGCGTTCAAGGTCCTGGGCATGGCGGAGGCGCGCGATAGGGCCCTTGCGACTCTCGACCTCCTTCTCGCCAAGGCCTACGATCCCGAAAGAGGGATGTACCACAGCCTCGTGAACGGACAGCCTCGCGTCGATGGGCTGCTGGACGACCAGGTGTTCATGATCGCGGCACTCTTGGACAGTTATGAAGTTTCGGGCGCTCGCGTGTACTTTGACCGCGCCCTGGAGTTGATGCAAATTACTTTGCGCCGCTTTTGGGACGACAACACCGGCGGTTTCTTTGATACCGCGCGCGACCTGAATGACCGGCTGGGTAACCTGACGATGGCTCGGAAGCCATTCCAGGATTCACCGACCCCTGCGGGCAATTCTGTGGCGATCATCGTTCTCGACCGCCTCGCCAGCCTCGCTGCCCGTCCGGATTTCCGCGAAAAGGCGGAAGAAACTCTGGCTCTGTTTGCGTCAAAAGCCGTCGAGTGCGGCCTCTTTGCATCCACTTATGGGCTGGCCCTGCTTAACCACTTGCAGCCTCCTGTGGAAGTGGTGGTCGTCGGCGAGAGCGAGGATGGGCGGACTGCCAAACTCTTAACCACCGCATATCAGACGCCGCGCGCGGGCAAGCGTGTACTGGCGTTTGCCCCAGGAGTGATAAAGAATGGCGAGCTTCCTCCAGGACTCGCCGCTACGTTGCCCAATTTGCCGCTTGCGGGCACGCCTTTGGCGCTGGTTTGCATTGGGTCTTCGTGCCAACCGCCGGTCAACACGCCGGAAGAGCTTAAGGAAGTCCTTGCGGGGAAGGTCGAGTAGCGCCTGCTGAGCATGGATATGAATCGGCGGAATCTCGAAAGGAGTAGGGCCGGGGCTTGCCCGCATAAGCGTTAACCTAACGGCTAGACGCGCCCGACAGCCCGCCTGGGCGGGCGGCATAATGTGGCCCATGGCGAAAGCCATGGGGAAATAGGGAAGTGGAAATACTTCTCAAGCCCCGGCAGGGGCGACATAATCACGACGGGCCGACTGGAATTCTTATGTCGCCCGCCGCGGCGGGCTCGCGCTCTACTCTTCGCTGCGTGATCCCACGGCTTGCGCCGTGGGCCACATTATTGCGCCGCTAACGCGGCTTCGGACGATGCCGAAGCCCTTGAGTTAACGCTTACGGGGCTTGCCCCGGCCTAGGCCGCCCCAAGGGGCGGCCCCCTACTAAGGAGCATCGCAGCTTGCGGCCTTTCCAGGCAGGCGCTAAACTGGATTTTGGAAGACGTTTGTGGGAATCCGTAAGGTGGGAGAAGAAGTCTATGTTGCCTCCAATTCGGAGTGATTGGGTCAAGAATCGCACCGGGCCCGTGGTGACGCAGATGCACTACGCGCGCCAGGGGATCGTTACCGAAGAGATGGAGTTTGTGGCCAAGCGCGAAAGCCTCCCGCCGGAAACCATCCGGTCAGAGGTGGCGCGCGGACGCATGATCATTCCTGCCAACATCCGCCACCTCGAGCTTGAGCCCATGGCCATTGGCATTGCGGCGAAGTGCAAAATCAACGCCAACATCGGCAACTCCGCCACCACTTCCAACATCGAGCAGGAGCTGGAAAAACTTCACACCTCCGTGCATTTCGGCGCCGACACAGCGATGGACCTCTCCACGGGCGGAAACATTCACGAAATCCGCGAAGCCATTCTGCGTCACAGCCCCGTCCCGATCGGCACGGTGCCCATTTATGAGGGCCTTTCACGCGTTTCCCGGGTCCGCGAGCTGACCCCGGAGATCATGCTCGAGGTGATTGAGGAGCAGGCGGCGCAGGGTGTGGATTACATGACCATCCATGCCGGCGTCCTGCGCGAATATATTCCCATGACTCGCCAGCGTATTACGGGCATCGTCAGCCGCGGCGGGGCGATTCTGGCCCAGTGGTGCGTGGAGAATAACCAGCAGAATTTTCTCTATACGCACTTCGAGGAAATCTGCAAGATCTTCCAGAAATACGATGTCTCCTTTTCCTTGGGTGACGGCCTGCGCCCCGGCTGCCTGGCAGACGCCAGCGACGACGCGCAATTCGCCGAACTCGAGACCCTGGGCGAACTCACCAGGAAAGCCTGGGAGTACGACGTCCAGGTGATGATCGAAGGGCCGGGGCACATCCCCCTGGACCAGATCAAGCTTCAGGTGGACAAGGAAATAGAGTTGTGCCAGGAAGCGCCGTTTTACACGCTGGGCCCGCTGGTCACCGATATAGCGCCGGGTTACGATCACATCACTTCGGCCATCGGCGCGGCCATGATCGGCTGGCACGGGGCCTCCATGCTCTGCTACGTGACGCCCAAGGAACACCTTGGACTCCCGGATAAGAACGACGTCCGGCAGGGTATCATCGCCTACAAGATTGCCGCCCACGCTGCCGATGTCGCCCGGCACCGCCCTGGAGCCCGCGACCGCGACGACGCCATTTCCTATGCCCGCTTCCTCTTCGACTGGAACAAGCAGTTTGATCTCTCCCTCGATCCGGAAATGGCCCGCTCCATGCACGACGAAACCTTGGCGAACGAAACCTACAAAGACGCCGCCTTCTGTTCCATGTGCGGCCCCAAGTTCTGCTCCATGAATACCACTCAGGTCATGGAGAAGCAATTGGGATTGAACCAGGGCGAGCGCGAGCAGAAATTCGTGGAGCTGCTCACGAAAGTGCAGGCTTAAGGTTAGGCTCGGACGAGTGGGTGCTGCGACGGTGTCAAATGTTAATCATGGGCTGGTCGGATGAAGTTCAGTGAGCTGCTGCGTTTGCTGGAGGGCGAGGGATTCAGGTTGGTGAAGGAGAAAGGTTCCGTTCGCTATTATTTAAAGCCCGGCGTCGAACGCTTAATCCGGGTTGACTACCATGGTTCGAAAGAGGTGCCAACCGGGACCTGTCAGGCTATACTCAAGGCAGCAGGTATCAGAAGGGGTGAGCACTGATGATCGATATGAAATACTCACTAGTCATCGAAGCAACGGAAGATCCCAACTTCTTCGGTTTCTATTCTCCCGACTTGGAAGGTTTTACTGGCGTCGGCAACTCCATCGAAGATTGTCTTTACAAAGCGAAGTGGGGCATGGAGGAACACGTCGCATTGCTTCGCGAACACGGTATGACCGTCCCGGCCCCTGCGAGTGAACCAAAGGTTACGATTCAAAACGCCAAACCCGTTCCAGCTTAGGATCGGACCGGCAATTACCCGGCGGCGGGCTCCGTTTCCATTTGCCGCACGTGTCTCGCTTTTTTGGAGTGTTCCGCGCCAGCGACATGATGTTCCCGTGTGTTTTCAGTGGGTTAGAAGAATGTTGAGGGGATGGGGGCGAGCGCATGAGTGTGGCATTATGGCACACTCCGCGGTTTGCTGGCCTATTTGTACGCTACATACATAGCCCAGCGAAGTCAAGCGCAAAAGACAACTGCGGAGGTTCTTCGCCCCGACAAGTCGGGGCTCAGAATGACAGGCGTGCAGGGATTCTCCGGCCCCCAAAAAACGCGCGCCTCAGAAGTGGCATAGGCGCGGCTCTTTCTTCATCCGTAGCGGCCGGCTTTAGCCGGGCACCTGCTGCGCTATAGTGCGACGTGCCGCGCTGAAGCGCGCCTCTACGAAAAACCGATAGGATGTCGCGCCCTGTTTTGTTGAGCTTTACTGGACCGGCGGCTCGCCGGGGTGAAGCGGGGCCTGGGCGGGCGCGCCGGGCCTCGGCAGTGGCTTGGCCGGCACGCCTCCCGGTTCGTCTCCCACCCTCCTGCCCTCATGCCGGTTCTCAAGGAGGGAGAATACTCGCCTTTGTTGTTCTGGGGAAAGGACAGCCTTGGCCGCGAGGATCGCCTCCACATTGTGTTTCATCATCTCCCGGCGAAGGTCCGAGATTTCCTGCACCTGTTTCAGAATTTCATCGCGGTCGGGTTTGTCGGCGCGCAGGGCTTCCCTTAGTTCGATGCTCCGCACTTCTATCTCGGCCCTGGTTTTCACATTAGCCTTCTCTGTTTCAACGACGATCTGGCGCAGGCGCTCAACCTGCGGGTCCGCCAGGCGCAAATAAAACCTGATCCGGTCGCTCTCAAGCAAAGCCAGCAACCTCTCAACGCCAAGGTGATTTCGGTGTTCGCGCAAACTGTTCCCCCACCTGCCCTGGTTGACCCCCCAGCCGATACTCCCCAGGCTGAGAAGTGATAGGGCCAGTACCGTCGAAGTAATGATGCCTTTCCTCTTGCCCATATTCCCTCCCTGTTTCCTCTTTCCCCCACCTGCCACCTACGACCTACCACCGACCTCCCCATGCTATTTAGCTTCTTCCAAGGCTGCATCAACTGCCTTGTAATAGGCGTCAGCAGACGGGTATCCCACCAGCATCCGCCCATTGATGAAGCAGGTCGGTGTACTCTGAATCTCCAACCGCTTCGCTTCGCGACTCCCCGCATCGACGCGCGGGAGTGAAGCTTTGGAATCCAGGCACCCTGCCAGCCTGACGCGGCCCACTCCCACCTGGTCCGCATAACCCAAGAGGGCGTCGCGGACGTTGGCGGCGTTCGTACCGGACTGGTTCTGGAAAATCAACGAGCGGTAAGGCGCGTAGGCTTCCGGCTTAATCTCGTAGACGCATTCGTTGGCAATGGCGGCCGTCAGCGCCCAATCATGAATTTGTACAAGCGGAAACTCCTTGAATATGACTCGAACCTTGTCCCCGTATTTTGGCAGGAGCTCTTTCTCCAGGAATTCATGGAGCCGCCCACACATGGGGCACTCGAGGTCCGCGTATTCCACAATGGTGACCGGAGCGTGCGCAGGACCCTGGGTTGGCTGGTTCGTGGTTACGATGGTTCGCAACGCTTCCCGCCTGAGATCCAGTCCCAAGTTGAAGAGGCTTCCCAACACCAGGGTACGATTGTCCTTGGTAATGTAAAAATCCTGGGTTTGCTTCTGCTTCCCGTTTTCGAAGGTCACGGTCGTTGCCAATAAGTTGGGAAAAGCGGATCTACGGAAAGGCCCTGCGGTGACGCTGGTAGCTTCAGGGATTTTGAACTGTTCACGGATGTGTTGAACAGTTTCGCCTTTCGGATCAGCGCTGAGCGCAAAAAGGAACCCCACAATGAGGTAGTGGCGGTCATCGGTAAGGAATATGTTAGTATTTTTCGGTTCTTTGCCATCGTCGGTAGTAGTAGTAATCGTGGAGGCCAGAAAGCCCGGGAAATTCGACGACTGGAGAGGAGTCGCCGTCACTTTCACCGTGTCGGGGATACCAAACCTTTCGCGAACGTACGAGCTGATCTTCTCCTCCAGGGCGGCATCGTCAGAGGCATTCGCTTTGGGCTTTGCCACCCCGCCGGCAATCAACACACCCGCCACAAGCAGTAAGAGCCCACCCCATACTTCAAAACTAGCCCAGCTTTTCCGGATCAATTTGCGAACCTCCTCCCGCCGGCCAAATAAATCATGGCCAAAGACTGACACACGATTTTATAGGCACTGCACAGGAAAATCAATTCTGAGAAACCGGTGGTAGTGGGTCAGTTTGAAATATTTTTAAGCATTTCTTCGATACTCCATAGATGGTCAGTAAGTCCAGCCTCCATAGCAGGCGTGACCCGCAAAGTTTGATGGACGCGAACCCAGTTGTAGTACATGAAATAAAGCGCCACGGACGCCCCATGATTCGCCATTTTCTTGCAAAAGGCGTTCGTCAGCCGGGTGAAGCGCCGCATTTGCATTCTCATGGACAGATTCGACCTCTCGACATAGCTTGTGGATATATGCGGATTCCGGGGCAAGGTGGGCACGATTCCGAAATCATCCCGGGCAGCATTCCGAAATGAACTCGGGCACGATTCCGGGATGAAGCCGGGCGCGGATTCCGATTTCAAGCCGGTCACTTTTTGG
>JBEKIZ010000091.1:0-19644 GCA_050011515.1 Terriglobia bacterium
ATGGACCACGCGACCGATCCGCGGCCAATTTATGCTTTATTTCCGGCCAACTTATGCTTTAGCGGTACAGCGCCGGCGGCCACATTATGGTTCCAATCGGCCATTTTATGGTTCCAGTCACACGTGGAAGCTCGGCAACCTGTCTTTATCTGGGGAGGACCTGGCGTAGGCAAGAGCGCTATCGTCCGCCAACTTGCCGAAGGTTTGAAGATCCCGCTTCAGGATGTACGGGCACTCTTGCTCGATCCGGTCGACCTAAGGGGTCTGCCGTTCCTTGGCAGCGACGGCCGATCGAAATGGGCGACGCCGGAGTTCTTGCCGCAGGACGGAACAGGGATTCTCTTCCTGGACGAACTGAATGCGGCGCCAGCCATGGTACAGGCCAGTTGCTATCAGTTGGTCCTTGATCGCAAATTGGGTGAATACAACTTACCCGATGGTTGGGCCATTATCGCCGCCGGGAACCGCGATTCGGACCGGGCAGTGACGACACGGATGCCGACTCCGCTCCGGAATCGTTTCGTGCATTTGGAGTTTGAGGTAGATGTACAGGATTGGTCGGAATGGGCGATTCAGGCGGGGATTCGTCCGGAGGTAATTGCTTTCCTTCGCTTCCGGCCGGAGCTGCTGAGTGCCTTCGACCGTGACGCCAATGCTTTCCCATCGCCGCGTTCCTGGGAGTTTGTCTCGCGCATTCTCGATTCCCTCGACTCGCAAGCGAACCCAGTGATTGAGCACGAAGTCATAGCAGGAGCGGTAGGCACCGGCGCGGCCACGGAATTCTCAGCCTTTTTGCGGATGTTCCGGGAATTGCCCAATATCGATGCCATCCTGTTGAACCCAACCCAGGAACCGGTGCCGGAGAATGCGGCAGCGCAGTACGCGGTGGCTTCCGCGCTGGCCCGCTGCGCCTCCGATACCAACTTCGACCGCATCTGCCTGTACCTGAATCGCCTCCCGACCGAGTTTCGGGTACTCTGTGTGCGTGACGCCACCCTCCGTGTGCCCGCCATTCGGTGTACCGCTGGCTACACCAAATGGGCCATCGAGAACCATCACGCCATTGCCTAGTGACGGTCTACACTACGCCGCTCGTCAGGACCAATCGCCGTGGGTGCCCGAGAGTCCCTGCGCTTCCTTTGCAGAATTTCGGCCGTCGGGCTTCAGCCGTCGGCGGACGGCCGCTCACGTATTCCATGTGTGTAGTCGTATTCGTCTCGATCCAAAAACTTCTCCCATGGATAGGGAGCACGTCCGAGCTGTGCGCGCATAACGTTCCACGCCTTGAATGTCCCGATGTAGTGGTATTGAAACTGTTCCTCAGTCACGCCAGCCATCCAACGCAAACAGTCGAACTGAATGCAATCGTCATAGTCCGGACCCAGACCCAGGTCATTCTTTTTTTCTAGATAGTTAACTTCAGACCGGACATCCAGCCGCAGTTTCCCGCTCGGCTCCACTGGAATGATTCGCAGCGCGTCCTTATCCAACAGTGGCTCGAGAGCTGGATGCAATAGGATTCGCAGTCCAGGGACTCCGCTGCGCTCGGTTTCGTAGGCACGAACGACCCCAGTTCCCAGGAACTGCGACATGTGAAAGGACACGCGAGCGGACGAGTCCGTGAGAAATCGCAACATACGGTAAGAGCCACGTGCAAGGCCCATACGGACGGGCACCTCGCTTGTGACCAAGTCGAACATAAGGGTACGCGCGATATGGACGGCATTCTCGATGCCGTCCGTTCGAAGGAACGCTGAGTCGGAAAACACTATTGCAGTGCCTGCTCCCAGTTCCTGGAGGCGCACACGAGCTTGATTGAGGCAACGATGAAAATTGACAAATCGGTGCCCAAGCAAGCTCTCCGAAGGAGATGGGGAATATAGTTCAACGTTGGTAAAAATTGGGCTGAGCTGGTTGAGCTGGTCACCTTCCTTTTCGACAAGAGCCGCAAAGCCGAGCATGTCTACAAATAGAATGAACGTCGCCTCGAATGGTTCTGCCATCGGACACTTGATATCAGTAGAAGTGCTTTAAGTCTACCACCTCTCATCATGCTGATTTGGCAAATTCTTACACAATACTCACTGACGCGGTTGAGACCTACTTTCCCTTGAGCGTTGCCTGGCAGCGTCCGCCCTGCGACATCCACTCAGTTTGGAGTCGGCAAGACGTATTAGTAATGGGAGTCGGATTGTTCTGGTTAACTTTCGGTTTGTCGGTGTACCTTCCCTACAGCATCGCCAATATTACGGTCGCAGAGACTTGAGCAAACGGTGTTGCCAACAACTAAAGTTCCGGTGGAGTCGGCGGCATCGCTCATTGAGGCTAGGCAACTGACTTAACGGATAAACCAACGTCCACCAACGCGGTTTTTATGCGTTCCGAGACCAGACTGTCTGTCATGACCGCAAAGATAACGGTCGGATCGACTCCAATCTGATGCAACAGCAACGCGTGAAAAAGGTGATCTAGCGCCTCTGCCAACCGGGAAATCTGCAAGTGGAAGAAATCGTAATCCACGTTCTCCCGTGGACCGCCAGCGTGTGAGATGTCGTTTCGCCTATCCGCGCACGCTTTTGCGAACTTTTCGATCTCCCCTCGGCCGAAGGTGAAGGGGAGTTTGCGCAGGCATTCCAGAATGCGAACCTCCAGCGACGGTTCGTGCGCGTGCGCCAGTTTCTTGCTGAGCCATTTTTGATCGTCGCTATCATTTGTCAACAAACTGAGGATGCGCTCCACCCGTTTTCGGTCCGTGACGACGCGCTCCGATGCCTCTGATTCAGCGAGCCACTTGCGATGCAAGGCTTCGACGCCCCAAACCAAGTTCACGAACCGATGTTCAGAGTAGTGGTGCGGATTTCGCAGCGAGGAAATATACAGGTAGTAGCCCGCCCCGTATGATTCGCTCCCTACTAGCCAATTTTTGAGGATCTCCCCGAACCCGTCTCTGACGCGGTCGAATGGCACCCACACCGAATATCGGTTGATGGGCTGTGGAAACGGCGCGCCACGGTAGAAATACAACGTGTTCCAGGCATCATACGGCTCTTCCTTACCCACCAAAATGGGCGCCGCGAAACGGCTGTATGTGCCAATCAGCAATCCCAGGAGCTCTTCAAGCTTCAAATAAGTATAGCGCAGGCTAGCCGCATCGCGGGGGGAGTCAGGTCTGAAGACTAAATAATAGTGCTGCCTGAATTGAGCCTCATTCGTAGGGTGGTTCCAGAGGGGAAGGATGGGTGCTCCCGTTGTGATTGACTCGACCGAGATGGTCCCCCCAAGGGAAGGATATTGGAGTTGCCACTCCCTGTATGAGACCCGAACATGAACCTCGTCACTCTCGGAATGTTCTCGGTCCACGACGATGCTCTGTAACCCAAGCCAGTCCTCGAAGCCGGCCAACTCTATGCGAAGCTCAATGAAATTATCTCGCCCGTAAGTCTCTGGAAATGGGCTCTCTCGGTGAACACATAGCTCAGCACCGAATCGCTGCTGTTGTGGCGATTCATCGGGGAATGAGAAGTCTGTGCGCTCGAGGCCCTCGAGCAAGACATACTTACCGCTAGAGGTTAGGCGACCCGCAATTCGCCTCATTTCGGGGAAGGTTCGGGGCTTTGACCAGTCTTGGTATTCGTCCTTCAGACACAGAGAGCCATCAGCCTCAAGTGTGATCTGACCGTCGTCTGTAATGGTCAAGAGGGCCGGAACGGAGGTTTCTTTTGAGTTCGTCGGGAGCTTCGGTTCGTTAAACCACCAGAAGAAGCCGCGTTCTTTTAGTATTTCCGCCATGAGTGGAATCAGTTTTACCGGCGCCTCGCGTTGCTATTTCCCAGTTTGGAATAGTGTCCAAGTTCGTTGAATTTCATCGCCAGCGACGAGCTTGAAGGAACTCTTGCCGCCAGTGATCGACATCTCCATGCTTCTTTCAATCGCCGCGATCGTGATATTCTTCCTTAGCTCTCGGAAACATTCCGTGTTCGACTCGATGATTGCAGCGGCTTCAGTCAGATACGTTTCGATTGATTCCCCTCCACGTTCGGAGATTTTCTCTCGGTCATCATTGCAACCGCCGGAGTCATAGTTGCCTAAACCAAATTTCTCGCCCGCGATCCCACCAGCGAGAAAGATGAAGCGTTCCCTGTCGGTCCGGTCGTCGGCATCGAGTTCGCACATGGTGCGGAAGCGACCTTCGAATGCCTCAATTCCGTCAACGCGAAAGCCGAAAAATAGCGCGACAACCGCATGGCCGGCTTCGTGGCAGCTTGGACGTTTGAGATCCAATATTAGGTTCTCCCATTTCTGACTAAGTGTGCCTCTCATTCTACCAGACGTTCTTGGTCAACCACACGTCAAAAGCAGCTCTGCAACACCGTGAGACCGGCACCCCGTACCAGTCTCGCACTTCCCAATTGTTGCTGGCGCCACCGCTATTCAGAAACCGAGACCCTTTCGGTCAGCCCATCTGCTTGATTGTCTTAGAGACGATACGGGAACGGTTATATGGAAACGCCTTGGCAGACTCGGGCGCCTTTGTGCCAGGAGGGAAGGGTCTGGCGAAATGTAGGTGGCGTCGAGCTTACTCCTGATATGTCAGCTAGACTGACACCTGAGTCGGTCCCAAAAAGCGGATAGTGGAGAGTGCAAAGCGAGATCCCGGATGGGTCGTCGGCCACTCGGCAGTTGGCCTATTATTCCTGCCTTGTCACCCAGCGTTTGCAGCTGATTGGGCGGGCTTAGTCCAGGATTCTGCACTTCATTATGACTGCCGGAATTGTGAACAATCGGCACGAAGGCAACCACCATCACATCTTTAATCCACTTATGAAACCCCGCCTTTCGCAAGAATCGAGAACGTCTGTTTCTGGATTCCTGTACTTGCAGAATACTCCCCGATAAAGGAGACAAATGCCATGAACTCGATCTCGGTCGCAGAACCGTCGCTGTGTTCCCGAGCCATGCTGTGCTCGCTTTCGATCAGCATGTGGTCGGCGCGGAAACACGACCGCGAAGCATCCGAGGAAATTGCGCAGCGCCACGGTGCGCAGCCCGATGCCGGCCGGTATCACAAGGTGCTTCTCCCCAAGGCAGCCCTCGCCGAGGTCCAAAAGATCGTGAGCGAGGCCCGTCAGGATCACTACTTCATGACCCTGCCCTGGGACGATAACGGCTATCGCGTGCTCCCAGCCGCAGCGTATATGGACCACACGGAGAGAATGCGGCAGCTATCGAACCAGTTCACACCAGCCATCGATACCTTGACCCAGCAGTTCGGACTGCTTGTGGAGGAGGCCAGGGTACGACTGGGCGGTCTGTTCCGTTCGGAGGATTATCCGGCTCCCGAAGAACTCCGTTCCAAGTTCTCTTTCGAAACCAAAGTGATGCCTCTGCCGGATGCAGGCGACTTCCGAGTCACACTGGGCGACGAGGAGAAAGAGCGAATCAAGCGTCAGATCACCGCCGCCGTCGAGGCATCGCTTCAGGTCGCGAGTCGTGAGCTTTGGCAGCGGCTGTACGAGGCTGTCAGTCACCTGGCCGAACGCCTCCAAGCCTACAAAGTGACGGGGGAGGGGGTTGAACATCCCTTCCGCGATTCCGTCGTCACAAACCTGGTGAAACTCGTCGATGTTTTGCCCAAGCTGAACGTCACGGGAGACCCGGAACTGGAACGGCTAGCTGCCCAGGTGCGCGCCTCACTGCTAGTCGATCCCCAAGAGCTGCGGAAGTCGGAGTCGGTTCGTAGCGAGACCGCGAAGGCAGCCACAGCGATTTGCGACCGCATGGCCGCGTATATGGCTGGCTATTCGGTCCCTGCGCCAGACGAAGGGAGGGCGGCGTGAAGCCTTCTCACACCACCCCGGCACAAAAGCTAACTCGGGCACGCGTTCAGCTCCTGTTGAAGCAGCCTTTCTTTGGCACGCTCAGCTTGAGGCTGAAACTGATACCCGGAACTCTGCCAACGATGGCGACTGACGGCTCGCGGATTGTCTATAACCCAGCCTTCGTGGATGAACTCAAGCCAGCAGAACTCGAGGGAACGCTCGCCCACGAAGTCCTGCACTGCGCGCTGGGGCACCAGTGCCGCCGCGGCGAACGCGATCCGGAGCTTTGGAATGAAGCCGCGGACTTCGCCATCAACCCTATTCTGATCGGAAACGGTTTCGTGCTGCCCGCTGGGGCGCTGATCGATCCTTCGTTCAACAACTTGAGCGCCGAAGAAATCTATGCCCGGTTGCTACGGAGAACAAGCGAGGGGAACGGAGCAGCGAAGCCGCCGCAGCAGCAGACGAATGCCGGCGGTGGGATGGCTACGGGTCCGCAAGGGACAGACGGCACTGCGCCCTCCAATCCGAAGCCAGACGCCTCTCACCAGCCAATTTCAGACCAGCGCGGGCGGACGACGGGTGAAGCCGCGCGGCCTGCATCGATGCGGCCCGGAGGGTTCGGCGAGGTCCAGGACGCGACCGATGAGCACGGTCATACGGCTTCACCCGCCGAGAAGCGTCGCCAGGAGCACGAGTGGGGCGTCGCCGCGGAGCAGGCCCAGCGGTCGGCCAAGGCGTGGGGACACGAACCTGCCGGGATCGAGAGGCCGCTTAGCGAAAGCCGCCAATCCATGCAGGATTGGCGCGCGATCCTGCGTGATTTTGTGGCCGCCACTACGCCCTCTGATTATCGCTGGACCCCACCCAATCGGAGGTACATCGCATCGGGCCTGTACTTGCCCTCAATCGAGCGCCGGGGATTGGGCGAGATCGTGATTGCGGTGGACACCTCCGGCTCGATCGGAAGACTCGAGCTGGAACAATTTGCTGGTGAAATCTCGGCCATCTCCGAGGAGGCGCAGCCGGAAGCCATACACGTGGTGTATTGCGATGCAGCAGTTCAGTCCGCTCAAGAGTTCAGAGCGTCGGAACCGGTGCAACTCGAACCCAAAGGCGGTGGAGGCACAGACTTCTGCCCGGTTTTCGAGTGGGTCACTGAAAAGGACCTCGCGCCGGCCTGCCTTATCTATCTCACCGATTTGTGTTGTGATTCGTATCCGGAGGCGCCGGAATATCCGGTGCTTTGGGTAACCGATTCCCGTCGAACTGCGCGTTTCGGGGATACGGTCCGGATTGACCTTGAATAAAGCAATGTGCCTTGAACGATCCCGCCGCGAGTGTTTTCATTCCGAACTCGTCATCATAGTCATCCTGCCATTGCCATAGCACAACCCGCCTGAGAAGAACCTCCCCAAAGGCCGGAAACGTGGATGGAGCGCGGAGCCACAGCCTCCACGCTGCCGTTGAAGTATTGCCTGCGGACATCAGCAACGTAGCCCAAGGTCGAAAGGCGCTGACCTTTATGGGTCTATTCCAGAGTGACGAAGGGTTCTATGGCAACTCAATCCGGTCCTACTTTTCAGCAACTGAGCAGCTTGACGGCAGTGGCCAATCTTCGCCCTCGCTCGCCGGCGCGACCGCGCCGACCCCTGACTCCTCCGATTTTGCGTCCCAGGAGAAGGCACGAGGGAAAGGCCCTCCAAGACAGGGAGAAGCTGTTGGTTGATATGCTTCCCTTGGTAAAGCGCGTGGCTCTGAAGATCCGCAAACGCCTGCCTGCCCGTGTGGAGCTGGATGACCTGTTCTCAGACGGCGTGCTGGGACTGGTCGATGCGGTCACCAAGTTTGACGCGAGCAAGCGGGTGAGGTTGGAGACCTACGCACGGCACCGGATTCGCGGAAGCATTTTGGACGGTCTCCGTGCCGCCGATCCGGCCTCCCGGGACTTACGACGCAAGAACCAAAGAATCCAAAAGCTCTATCACGAACTGGAGGTCAAGCTCGGTCGTCCGGTCACTGACGAGGAGATGGCCGCGGCGCAGGAAATGAATCTGGCGCAATGGCACAGGGCGCTCGACGAGGTTCAGAGCGTGGGATTCGACTTCAGCGCGCGCACTCTTTCGGCGGGCCCGACCTCCAGGTCGGTCAGCCGACAGATTGAGCCAGCGTTTCTTCCGGGTGACGATCCCGATCCCTTTGATTTCTGCTACCGTCGTGAGCAGTGTGAGATTCTAGGTCGCGCGCTTTCCAGCCTGAAGGAGCGTGAAAGACAAATCATTACCCTCCACTATTATCAGCAGGAGTTGCCTATGAAACAGATTGCCGACTGTATGAAGGTGGACGCATCGCGGGTCTCCCAGCTCCATGCGGCGGCCTTGGTCCGACTAAAGGCGAATATGGATTCCCTGCTACACCCAGGCCAAGCCGAATTCTCAGAAACCGCCACTCCGTCGACCGGGGCGGGCGCTGGGGCCTAACGCAAGTTCGTCAGTGCGTCCCAAGAGCGTAGATCGCCATTGGGCGGCGCAGCCGTCGATGCGCCCATGTCCGTAACCAAAGAGAGACCATGTCAGTTGCCACTTTTTTTTCACGGGTCGACGCTTGTGAGAACCGCGTCTAGACTCGCGTGGGTGCCCGACGCCCGAAGCTGCACACGGCTAACAACAACTACCTCTGGGCCCATCCGCAAGAGGAAAGGGGCCGGGTCTTATAGGATGTGGCACGTTCGCTGGCAACGGTGAGGCGTTTCTAATCTGGCGGATCTCCTTGCGAAGCCTTTACTTCGCAGTTTTCTACAGCGAAACACGACCGACACACCGCCGCCCGCGGTCACGGGTCCTCATTGGCACCAGGTGATTTTGGTCGTCTCCGGCAGCAACGTTGTGGTTGCATCGAATTCGTTTCGACGTGCCGCGTGCGAATCGCGCGGGGTGTCTGTGGCGTCTGCCCAATAGACCCACAAATCCCACGTTTCCAATTACTTCCCCAAATAACCAACTTACGTACAGGGATTCTGGACTGGGCCGTTTGACAGGTAGAACAGCTTGTTCTATGTAGATGACAGGGGATTACGCGCAACAAGCCTCTGTAGGCCCAGCACTGGTTTCACTAAATCGAAACAACTCGTACCGGCAGTGTAAGTGGAGGCGAAACTCTCCGTTGCAGAACTAAGCTCGTCTGGACCACAGCGCCGGTCGAACAGAACGGTTGGTGTCTTAGTGCCGACAAAGGCTTGGCGAGCTTTTGACAGTTGGTGTGGAAGGTGAACATGGGAAATTTGAGCACACTTGAAGAACGGCAAACCGAAATGCGGGAGAGACAAACGACCCTGCAGCCCTCGGTGTTGTCTTTGATGCCTCACGGCGAGCGGCATTACAGCGTCAGTGAAGTGGCAAAGCTTTGGAGCTTGAGTCGGGATTCTGTGCGGCGCCTCTTTCGCCGAGAGCGGGGCGTTTTGGTGATCGGGAACAGGTATGCGACCCTCCGCATACCAGAGTCCGTATTGGAGCGGGTCCATCGGAGGCTGAGTAATACTAACGATCTACAAAATGCGCGGGCCTACATGTCCCGACAAGGGCAGGCGGTATCGGACGGGAAACATTAGAGGTGTGGAAGAAGTTTGGTGGTCGTGGGCACATGCGAGGCACCAAGTAGGCCGGTCAAGAAGGCCCACATGAAACGCAGAACAAACGCAGGAGTTTCGAATGCTCATCCTTTGGCGACGCCATGTCAAAGATTGTCCACACCGAGAAAAGGGGCGCGAGTACCTCAAGTGCCAGTGTCCAATCTGGATGGACTGGCGTACCGACGGCCCACGCATACGACGCCCCGTGGGCACTCGTAACTGGCAGGTTGCCCAACGAAAGGCCCGGGAGTGGGAAGCTCAGGGGTTCGCTGGTGGGGGCAAGACAACTACCATTCAGGAAGCGACGGAAAAGTTCATTGAAGACGCCAAAGCTCGAAATCTCCGCGAGGCCACCCTGTACAAGTACGATCTTCTTTTCCGGCAACTGAAAGCGTTCGCAGACGAGCACGGTTTGGTATTCATCTCGGACTTCAATCTTGATTGGGCAAGGAACTTTCGCGCCACCTGGCTTAATAAGAACCTAGCCGCGAAGAAAAAACTCGAGCATCTGCGGGCTTTCTTTCGGTTTGCGTACGAGAGCAACTGGATGGACTCAAACCCCGCAGCGAAACTCAAACCACCAATGATCACGGAATCTCCGACACTGCCGTTTAGCAAGGAGGAGATGGGCCGCGTTCTAGAAGCGTGCAACGAATATCCGGACAAACGCAACGCCGTTCGACTGCGTGCGCTCGTGCTTCTTCTGCGCTACAGCGGGCTCCGCTTCACTGATGCTGCTAAGCTCTCCCGTGATCGCATCACAGGAGACAATCTCTTGCTCTATACGGCAAAAACCGGCACGCCGGTCAACTGCCCTCTTCCCCCTGTCCTAATCGATGCGCTCGCAGCAATCCCCGAGGATGGCCCATACTACTTCTGGACAGGGAAATCCGCGACCAAAGGCTTAGCCGGCAGTATTTGGTGGCGACCGCTGCACCGGCTCTTCGCCCTGGCCAAAGTGCCGAACGGTCACGCGCACCGATTTCGCGACACATTTGCGGTCGAGTTGCTGCTCGCTGGTGTGCCCATAGATCGTGTATCTGTATTACTTGGCCACAAGAGTGTGCGAATTACCGAGAGGCATTATGCCCCGTGGGTCCGCTCCAGACAGGAGCAGCTTGAAGCAGATGTGCGTAGGACATGGGACGTGGCCATTCGGCGGCGGGCACGCCTAGGGCACACGCGGGAAAAGCGGGTTGTATCTCATTGAATCTAAAAGGCGGAAATTGGTGCTGGAGGGGGGAGTTGAACCCCCATGCCGGGTGACCGGCGGCAGATTTTGAGTCTGCTGCGTCTGCCAATTCCGCCACTCCAGCCTGCGTCCAAACAAAAGGTTAGCATAGCGCCGAACTTGCCTCAAGGCGCTTTTCGATTACTTTAAGGGCATGATTCCAAAAAGCAGGCAGTAAGGCGTAGGCAGTGGCGAGGAAGCAATTCAAAATTCAAAATTGCTCCAGCCCCCAGTTCCTAGCCCACATTTTTCACCGTCCTGTTAGAAGATATGCACTCTCACCGTCAGATATTTCTTGGGGTTCTTCTTGAATTCCGTGAGGAAATCTCTTAAGGATTCTGAACTCTGGCTCAGATTGTTATAGAGCGTCGTGTCCGTAGAAAGCTTTCCCAGCGTGCCCTGGCCTTGGTCCATTCGTGTTGAAACGGCATTGAGATGGTCGAATGTTTCGTTCAGGCGGTTATAGAGCTGGGGATCCTTCGCCAGCTTTCCCAGCGTGCCCTGGCCCTGACTGATGTTATCGACGAGCGAGTTAGCCTGGGTCACCAGGTGGTCCAGGTTATTGTACACCGAGGGGTCAGAGATAAATTTGGCAAGACTTCCCGGGCCGTGTTGCATGTCGTCGATCGCCTTATTCAGGCGGTCAATGGTGGCGACGGTGTTGTTGTACAGGGTCTCATCGGCCATGAGTTTGCCGAGCGTTCCCTGGCCCTGATCGACGCGGGTAACCATCCGGTCGACGGTGTCGGCTGTCTTATTCAGGCGGTTGTAGAGGGTCTGATCGTAGATGAGCTTTCCCGCCGAGCCTTTTCCCGACTGGATCTGGCCCGAGATGTCGTTGAGTTTGGCGCTCAACACGCGCAGGTTGATGAAAACGTCATTGGCGTTTTGAACTACCCTTTTGACATCCGCTTCCTCGGAGGTTATCAGCACGCCGCCATCGGCAATCACTTCCTGGCCAGGACTTCCGCGCGTAATATTCACGTAGCTGTCGCCCAGCAGTCCGACGGTCTCAATGCTTGCCCTCGAGTCGGCGCGGATTTCGTGTTGGTAGGCGCGCGCTACGCGCATCACAATCTCCACGGCGCGCGCGCGCTCAGGGTAGGGTGAGATTTCTATCCGTTCCACGCTGCCCACGGCGACTCCGGCCAGGCTGACCTGGGCGCCTTGGCGCAGTCCTGCGGCCTCGGTGACGTAGGCTTTCAGCTTATATCGCCTTCTGAAGAATCCCTCCTGCCCGCTAATGAAGAATATACCTAATGCGAAGATTGCCAGGCCGATGATCACCATTGTACCGACACGCAGTTGGGTCCACTTTAGTCGCTGCTGTTGAGGCATGGTTTGTCTCCTTCGAGGGAAGTCACCCTTCTATTGTAGACCAAGTTGCTGGCAGAATCGCCCTCAGGCGAGATACTTGAGCAGGTAGGGATCATGCGTGCCGGCCAATTCCTGTGGAGTTCCCTGAAAGTAAACCGCGCCATCCCGCAACAGCAGGAAACGAGTAAGGGCTGTAGAGCCTCCGTGGTTCACGCCGCCAGCGGGGACCAGCGCCTGTTTTCGCTCCGAAAAGACGTAGTTTGCGAGCACATAAGCATCCTGGAGGCGGTGCGTGACTACCAGCGATGTCACGCCTTGCACGTCGCGCAACTGCGCAATGTGCATGTTAATGGTGTGGCTGGTGACCGGATCAAGTCCAGCGGTGGGAGAATCATAAAGCATGATCGCGGGCCCGCTGATGATGGCGCGGGCGATGGAAACACGCCGGCGCATTCCGCCGGAAAGTTCCGACGGCATCTTATCGATGGCCTGCTCCATCTCCACAAGCCGCAGTACTTCCCGGACTCTCCGCTCGATCTCTTCTTCCTGGATGACTCCCTCTTCTCGTAAGCGGTAGGCGACATTCTCATACACCGAGAGCGAATCGAAGAGCGCTCCTTCCTGAAAAACAATGCCCATTCGCCTCCGAAATGTATCGAGCTGCTCCTCCGGAAGGGGCGAGAGATTCCGTCCTTCCACCAGCACCTGGCCTGAATCCGGTTTGATAAGGCCAAGGATCAGCTTGAGGAGCACGGATTTTCCTGTCCCCGTGACGCCGAGGAGGAACAGCGTCTCGCCCTGGTCCACGTGGAAGGATATGCCGGAGAGAACTTGCTTCTCATCGAAGGCCAGCGAGACCTCGCGAAGTTCGATGACAGGCGGATTGCCCATAGCTTGGAATCAACGTTGGCAGTCTCGGGTCGGGGTCCAGTCACCGGCGGGAGCTGCGACAGGTTTGCATAACGACTGCAACCTTGATGTTAGCATGATCGCGCGGAGAGCCCTCAAAAGAATCGGATGGCGATCAGGAATTTCGTGATAAAAAAGTCAAGCACAAGAACCAGGACCGAGGCCACAACCATGGCCTGCGTCGTCGAACGCCCCACGCCTTCCGTGCCACCCGTGGTGTTCAACCCGTAGTAACAACCCACCATGGCGATGACGACCGCAAAGACAAAGGGTTTGATCATGCCCTGGGTGACGTCCTGATAGGTGAGTGACTGTTGCACGGAATTCCAATACTCCCTGCTACTCAGGTGGACCGTGGAGTAGCTTATGAAAAACCCTCCCAGCATCCCGAAGAAGTCTGCGAGAATGGTCAGAACCGGCAATGTCGCCAAGGTTGCAAATAGGCGCGGCAAGACCAGTTTTCGGATGGGATCGGTGCCGAAGGCGCGCATGGCGTCGATCTGCTCGCTGACCAGCATCGATCCGAGTTCGGAAGCAATGCCGGAACTGATGCGCCCCGCGACCATAAGTGCCGTCAGGACAGGGCCTAGCTCTCGGACGACAGACAGCGCAACCATTTCTCCAAGCAGGCCGACCTCACCGAAGGTGCTCAGGGTCCGGTAACCTTGCAGGGCCAGCACGCCCCCGGTGAAAAAACCCGTCAACAAGACGATCGGCAAGGAGCCAACGCCGATGACGTCCATTTGGAGCAATGTGTCGATGATGTAACGCGGCGGGGTGAAGGCGCGCCGCAGGGAACTAACCAGTAGGAAGCTGAAATCCTGGACCGCCAGCACCTTGCGCTTCACAAAACCCACTATCAACGTACCGATCATCATATTCCGTTAGACAATTCTCTCTCTATTCGTCGGTCTTAAGCCACTCTAGCCAGCGAAGTGTTTGAAGTCAAGCGGCTCGCAGGGCGGAACGCAACTGAGCGGAACCAGGCGACCCATTGCAGGAAGCGCCGGGGCCCGAAACCCTTGCTCCGCGCACTCTCTTCCACGACCCTTAGGGTAGGCAATTGGGTCGGAGGCCATGTCCGGGTTCCTCTTTGCGTGTCCTTTTCGCGCGGTCAGAAGTACAAAGACTTAGGAAAGTGTTTCGCAGGGAGCAGCCATTGGCCAAGCGGCGGGTGAAAAAGAAAATGAGGGGGAAGTCCCCTCCCCCCTCCAAGCGTCGGGTCTTGGGTCTATTTTCCGGACTCGCATCGGCAATCTTTGATCGTCCGGTGTGAGTCCATTTCTCTACTCAAGCACGCGGCATTCCAATATGGTTCGGAACTTAGAGCCTTTAACCCTCACGCTAACTGGTTTAATTTCAGTGAGTCGCAGAGAGTGAGGGAGAAGACGCGGCCAAACACAGGCGCGGTTCACTACAATTTTCTATATTACGGATTCGAAATTCATATTTCTGCAAGCCCTGGCCACGCAGTCTCTGTTCGCAAATACCTGGAACGAACTATTCAAAACGTGCAGTGTAAGCGCTGCCACTTGGGCGCTGAAATCATTGCCATTGAAGCATTGGCATCCTGCCCCCACCTGCCGGGGCTCGCTAGGCGCCTACGCCGGCTTGCCGCGGGCGCCGCAGGTCTCGCTCGTGAAGGCTGTACCGCGAAACAATGGCGGTGGTGGCAAGGGTGCTCACACTGCCCCCGACCCGTTGGGGTGGGTTTCGAGCCTCGAGGACCATAGGCGAGATATCCATGCCACGCGTAGCAGGGGTGCGGGCGCTGAGGTGTTCATCCCGCCGGAGACCATTGACAAAGGTATTGATTCTCGCACAACTCGCCCGGAGAATTTCCGCGCTGGCAACAACCCATGCTAAACTTTACATTCTCGCGACCGCATGGTTCGGGTCGGGCATTGAATCAAATCTGGAGGATTGGTTCGACTACCTGTTGCAGGGGTTCCCGATTTGAGCGGTCTCGCGAGCTTTAAAACACTCCGATGATTGATATTCATAGTCACCCTTTGTGGGAAGTCGATGACGGCGCTAGGACCTTTGAGGACGCTATTGCCATGTGCCAGATAGCGGCCAAGGACGGCACTACGCATCTTGTTGCCACACCGCATTGTAATTACACTTACCCTTTCAATCCGGACGTCAATCGCCAGAAGATTGCAGAACTTCAGTCGGCAGTGGGAGAAGCGCCCAAGCTCCTTTTGGGATGTGATTTTCACCTCTCCTACGACAACATTCAGAAGATTGTCGAGACTCCGTTGGATTTCACTATCAACGACAGCTCGTACCTGCTGGTCGAATTTCCTGACCAGTTCATTCCTGAGCAACTCGACCGCGTCTTTTATGAGATCCAGGTGGCTGGGCTGACCCCCATCATCACGCATCCGGAGCGCAATCCAGTTTTTGCGCGCAAGTCCGGGTTGCTATATCACTGGGTAACGCATGGATGTTTGGTTCAGGTCACAGCCCAGTCTTATACCGGCCGATTCGGCCGGCCGGCCCTTCGCTTGGCCGAAGGTTGGCTGGAGAGGAATCTCGTCCATTTCTTCGCCTCAGACGCCCACGACGTCAAATATCGCCCGCCTATGCTTTCGGAATGCTACCGCAAAGTGGCTGACTCAAGGGGGGACGAAACGGCGCAGAGGCTACTGAAGAAGAACCCGGAGGCCGTAATCAGAGGCATGCCATTGCCCCCCCACCCCCCACCCATCGCGTCAAGCAAACAAGGACCGAAGCGCGGCTGGTTTTCTTTCTTGACCGGTAGGTAGCGGATGGTATTGGGGAGATAGGAGCAGGAAGGCAGGCTCCAGGTAACAACGGACAACTTTTCGTGTTCGCACGCAGAATCCAAGTGCAATTATTGAGTCCACAGGGGCCGCGGGCTTGCCCCATTGCCTGGCTGGATAGTTTTTTTATGCGGAGTTTCACCGGACGCTCGGCTTTCGATGAGAGTCTTCCCGTAGCGGATGGCTTGATCGAGGTGGGCTTCGGCGTGGACCTGCAGGCTCTGAGAGTGGACCTTGAAGATTGGCTCACGCGAAAGTTTGGCGCCGGCAAGCAGGTTAACTTAGCTCTGACTGAGATCGGTAAGAAATTATATAGTGAATGGTGAATAGTAAATTGTAAACCGCGACTCACGCCCGCCATTTACTATTCACCATTTACTATTCACCATTCACCATTACTAATTACTTCTCCTGGCACCTGGAACCTGACACCTACGTCACTTTTACAGCGATCATTACTTTGTCGTCGAGGTGAGTCCCCCTGGCGGAGAACTTGGCTACGTCGGCGTTTACGGTGGTTACGATCTCTGCCGCGCTCTGGGTAATCGCGCCTCGAACACAATTGACAAGGCGCCCAGTCCCGTACTCCTCCTGCTGTTCATCCATCGACTCCGTGATGCCATCAGTACAGAGGACCAGCACATCCCCCGTCTGGAACTTGACTTGCCCGTGCTTGTACCGAACGTTGTCAAAAAGGCCGACGACCATGCCGCCTTCCGTAAGGTTCACAGCCTCCCCCTCAGTCCTGACAATGACCGGTGGAACGTGTCCGCAGTTGATATAGTCGATGGCTTGCCGTTGGATGTCAATCAGCCCCAGAAACATGGTGAGGTATTTGCCGCCGCGGGTTCCCGCCAGGATCATGTGATTCAGGGACTCCGCCAAGCCGCTAAGCGAGTGGAGATTCAGCACCAGCGCGCGGAGAGTCGCCTGGAGGTTGGACATGATCATGGCCGAGCTGATTCCTTTGCCCTCCACATCAGCCACGACCACAAGGAGGGAATCGGAGCCAAGAGTTAGGAAGTCGTAATAGTCACCTCCCACTTCGTAGCAGGGCTCGTTGGTCACGGCGATGTCAAAGCCCGGCACCAGAGGCGCCCCTTCGGGAAGGAGGCTGCGCTGGATGTCGCGAGCCAGCGCCATTTCGCGTTCCAGCCGCTCCTTCTCGAGCAGAGCGCGATGGAGTTGCGCGTTCTCCAGCGCCAGCGCCATGTGGTCCGAAAGCGTCAGCAGAAAGTCCACGTCCTCAGAGGTGAAGCCTCCACGCCTTTTATTAAGGAGTTGGAGGGCGGCGATGATCTTTCCGCTCTTGTTGCGGATGGGAAGGCAGAGAATGTTTCGGGTGCGGTAGCCTGTCTGCGCATCCACGTCGCGGTTGAATCTCGGGTCGGCATAAGCATCGGGGATGTTGAGGATTTCGCCGCTTTGGGCCACGTGGCCCGCAATGCCCCTACCGAGCGGCAAACGGATTTCCCGCTTCTCCAGTCCGTGGGCGATCAGCGACCAGATCTCTTGGGTCTTTTCATCCACCAAGAAAAGCGTGCCGCGCTCTGCGTCTGCCTGAGTCTTTGCCACTTCCAGGATGCGGCCCAGCAACTCGCCGAGGTCCAGTGTTGACGCGAGGGCCTTCGTTGCCTCCATGAGGAACTGGAGTTTGGAGAGCGTCTGCTGCTCCGAGGAACGCAACTCCGCGTCGCGCAAAGCTACAGAGGCAAACCAAGCGTGCAACTGAAAGACGACGAGCCTTGTGCCGGGGGGAGTCTTCGCACATGCCACCAGCAGCACGCCCTTGACCTTCGAATCCTCGACGAGTGGGTAGGCGGCCACAAAGCCGAGCTGATTTTCCTTCGCCCACACTGAGAGTTCGTCGCCTTGGGCCGCTTCTGCCTCGAGCATCTGCGGAAGTTGCTCCCGCACGGCCTTCCCGAGCAGGGAGTTCTTCGATGCTTCGTTAAAGCTGGGCGGCAGTTTCGGCAGGCCCGCGGAGGCGCCCAACTGGAGGTTGGACCCAGCTTCTCCTAGCTGCCAGAGGCTGGCACTCCCTACTCCGTACCGTTTGACCAACCGGTCCACTATCGCATCCATGACGGCCTGTGGTTCCAGGGGCGCGCCAAACTCCCGGCCAAGGTCTGCGATCTCCCGCCTCAGGTCAATAACGCTTGGCGCAGTTTTGGAGCTCTTCTTGGTTTGGGGGTCTGCTTTGATCACGGTGATTTCCCTGATTCGCTGCTTTGATTTGGATCGCCCTGAGTATATCCAGCCTTCCGGCAGGATGCAATTTGTTCTTGGTCGAAGGCGAGGGTAGTGTCCTAAATGTGTGTTGCCAGCTTCTATTTTCCAGTTTCCAGTCTCCGAATCGTACTTATTTGCACCTGTTTTTCGCTTTGATTGGGTTTTTTGGCATTGAAAAACCAGTTCGTTTTGAGCTTAAACCAGTTCGTTTTGGCATCCTTGAAAAGCTAAGTCGTTGATTTTAAACAACCTCTTCGGTTCGTTCCCTCTATTTAGTATCTTTTTTCTGTTTACTGCGCATTCTCCCCGCCGCCCGCCCCTCTCGGAACCCTTTTCCCGCTCCCCGGCCTGTTTCGCATTTGACATACTACAGTAGGCTATAACAATTCCGGCCTCGTGTCAAGACCAAAGTACAGGTGTCAGGTGTCGGGTTCCAGGCTGAAGGAGTTAGATGAGGGTTCTCTGCGGCTTGCGGTGACAAGGGCGATTGAAACGAAAAGTCGCAGAGTCTCTGGAGGGCGATAGTCTGGGCAAGCTGCTTGGGGGGATCGCAGACACGCCAAAAAAGGCACTTCTCCGCCACCCGCCCGAATTTGGCCGCCGGCAGTATAATCTAGGGCCGAGCGGCGCTCGGCCTCGGACGAATCGGGTCCAGCAAAACTCGAATGCCATTCGCCCTAACGAACAAGGCCGAACGCCGTTCGGCCCTACAAATCACATCCCCGCCATGCGCCCGCATTCACTGGCAGCGTGGGCGTCAGGATTCAAATCCGCAGTTACCAGCCGGATTCGAAAGCTGTGGAACGAACCGCACGCCGTCGTCTGGCAAGAGGATTATTTCGAACACGTCATTCGCGACGAGGATGAGCTGTTTAGAATTCGCAATTACATTCTCACCAACCCGGCTCGTTGGAAATTAGATCGCGAGAATCCCGAAGCGGGTCCCGACGCCGAAGATGAATGGCCGTGGAGCCCCGACGACCTTTCGTAGGGCCGAACTGGGTTCGGCCCCGGGTGCAACGTCGTCGGCCATGGACGTTCCGCCACCCACGCGCGTAGGGCCGAGCGGCGCTCGGCCTACGGCAAACCGGCATTTCGCGCTGGCATCTGGCACGCGGCCGTACCATCCGAGGTACGATCAAACGCGGTTTGGGCTACGGGTGGTGGTCCGTGCCACTTGCTTGACCCGGTGCGGGCCGGTCTGGTCAGGCGCCCGGAAGATTGGCGATGGTCAAGCAACAACGAATACGCCGGCACGAGCGCCAACGAACAAAGCGAACGCTGCGGTTCGATCGTCGACCGCGTGGGAATGCCCTCCGACGCGCGCGCACGAATTTGATCGCTCCATCAGGGGGCCGAAAAGACGCGGACCACAAAACCGGCGGTCCGCGCTACCCGCTCTACGAATCCACACAAGAGGAAACCCGCTACAGTCCAGCCGTTTGCGTCAGTGCTGTGGCAAGGGTTATCGAAGGCAAGCCTGACATGAAGCACGTATCGACCAGCTATGTCGAACGTCAGAACCTTACGATGAGAATGGGAATGCGTCGCTTCACACGACTAACCAACGCATTCTCAAAGAAAGTTGAGAACCTGCGGATTCCGGGGCAAGGTGGGCACGATTCCGAAATCATCCCGGGCAGCATTCCGAAATGAACTCGGGCACGATTCCGGGATGAAGCCGGGCGCGGATTCCGATTTCAAGCCGGTCACTTTTTG
>JBEKIZ010000092.1:0-19035 GCA_050011515.1 Terriglobia bacterium
TCCACCGCCTCATCGAAGACGAGTTCTACGATCTGGAAACCTTTCACACGCGTACCGACTTCCTCGGCAAAGCGTCGCTCTACCAGCTCTACTTCAACCTGGCTCGTCCCAATTCCCATAAGCGAGGCCTCACCCCATGGCAGATCATCCACCAACTCGATCCCCGCCTCCCCCTTAAACTCTGCTTGCTTCCCCCTGCCTTCCTGGATTACCGTCTCGACGGCCAGGGGGGAAGCGATGTACCCCGACTTCCCTTGTTTACCCCAATGGTTTCAGGTGAGACTGCTGGCTTCTCCTGCCAGCCGTCCAGCAGCTTCGACTCTCAGCTCGCGCTTTCTCCCCGCTTCGGCGAATCGCGAACTTACCGCTGTCGATATCGCTTCCACATCTGTGCCTCCATGTCTGCGCACACTTGCGGAAGCTGTTCCGGATGCTGAGTAAGCTTGAGGATGAACAGACGCCAGTCTTCCGGCATTGCAAGAAACTGCTTGCGTTCCGAAGCCGGCGGAGGACCTCCCGGAGTGCCGGCGGGTGGAATAGCCGGCGGCAGGTGCACCGCCCACATGCAGCCGCCCGCCAGCATTTCGTGTGGATACTGCATCAGCCAGGAGCAGTTGTGTCCGTCCATGATCATGTTGGAAGAGACCACAACCCATTGATTGGCGTCGTCTGGTGTGGGCTGCTGGCAGTTCCAAAATCGCGCTTGCGGCACAGTGACGGTAGGGTCGTTGGCACCGTAGGGATCGAGATCGAGGACCTTCAAGCCGCGCTGGTCGGCGAATTTTCTGACCTCGGGGAGTGCCTGGTTCCAATCCACATTGGAATCGCTCGCCCACCAGTACACCGGATGGCTCCGGGTGAGCGCATTGAAGAATGGAAAATAATTCGGATAGGCGCGCGCAGCCGTGAGGAGGGAACTGGCAGCCAGGAACGCCGTCAGCGCCGTGGCGCCACGAGCCCAGGAGGGAGCCTCGCGATGAAGGCTCTGGATCATTCGTGGCAGCGGCGCCAGCATCAGGATCAAGAGGATGAGTGGAATACTGAAGTGCCGGATGCTGATACTGAGGCGCGTCAGCAAGCAAGCGGAGGTGAAGACGGCGAGGGAAACCCAAAGCACCCGCCAACGCAAAGCCTCTGCTTTAGGAATGGCGGAAAGCCGCCGCGGATGGCGCTTCTGCTCCAGCGCGATGGCCGGCGCGAGCGCCAGCAATCCAAGAAAACCGAGTGGCGATTTCAGCACCAGCATGACGGGGAAATAAAACCATACGCCGTGCGGGTAGCCGTGACCGAGAATGAAAGTCGGGCGGCTGGAGCCGAACGCAAAAACGACCAGCCCGCGAAGGTACAGCCACGGCGGCATGAGCAGCCTGCGCAGGGGCACCCAGGCGGCGCTGTGTCCGATGAGATAGAGCGCGTCCGTGGACTGATTCAGAGAAAAGAGAAAGTAAAAGCAATAAACCGTGGCCGCCGCCAGGACCGTGCTTTTGAGCGTCCACTGCCAGCGCAGGCGCCGCCAAGCGCGGAGTTCCGGCTTGCCCTGCGGGGTCTTGGGCAGCGCGAGCAAGCGCGTGCTCAACGCAAACGCTCCGAAGGCAAAAAACAGCAGCCCGGAAGAGAATTTCGAGAGCAGAGCCCCGGCCAGGCACAGCCCGAAGAGGGCAGCGTTCTTGCGGGTAGGCTGTTGCCATAGATCAGCGAATCGCCACAGGGTGAGCAAGCAGAACAAGGTGACGGCCAAGTCCGTGAGAACCAGTGGGCCGAAAACAATAAACGTTGGCGTGCTAACGTAGGCCGCGACTGAAAGCAATCCGCCCCAATCACCGCCCATCTTTCGGGCGTAGGCGAAGACGACCCAGCCGAGAATCAGCGTGAGCATCAGCATGGGCAGTCTGGCCCACGCCAGCGTGCGGACCGGATCGTTCCAGCGCGTCAGCAGCCATTCCCCAAATACCCATTCTCCCAGGAACGCGTGCGGCAGGAATTGCGTGCTATTGGTCCAGGAAATGTGGGAATAGTCGGCGCGCGTGCCGCGCAGAATCAACGGGATTGCCGCGATCACCTTGGCCAGCGGAGGATGCTCTTCATTGAACCGGAGATCGAGCTTCTGCCAATAACTCACGCCCGCGCCAATGTGCGCGACTTCATCAAAGGTGACCGACTCGCGCAGAGCCGCGCCGCCTGCCAGAAAGCCCATCAGCGCCAAGAGCAGGCAGGCGAATGCCGGGGCATACCTGAAGCGCGGCGACTCATTCGCTTCGTTTTGCGGGGAGGGATTTGCTTGGGAAGCTGCCACGTCTCACCTGGAAATCACGGGTCTCGCTTGAGCTGGTACTGCGCACCCCGTCTTGTCCCGGGCAGGTTGCGGGTGGCGCGGCGGTGTGTGCTGCTCAAGTCGTACCGACCGTTGAGGCCACCAAAGCCCATGGGCTGAGACACCCTGTCATTATAGCGTTTCCAAGGCTCGCATAGGTCACCAAGCCCGTGGCACGGACCTGTCCCCATTGTTCTTTATCGGAGAGCGCCACTCATGTCTTTGCAGGGACCCCGCAGATTCTGGCTTGAAGCCGCAGCATCTCCGGGCTATCATTTGTAATATTGCACGGGCGCGAGTGGCAGAAGGGTGTTTTGAGCCGGGTAAGGCACGATTCCAGGAGTAGCCCTGATGGCTGTACCTAGGGCCAGCCGCGGCGGCTTTGAGGAGGCGCACAGATGATAGCTTCTATTCGCGACGAACGGGACTTCCTGCGGCGAGGCTTCTCCCGCCGCGACTTTACGCGTATTTCATTGCTGCTAGGTGCGGCAGCCGCGCTCCCCTTTTACAACGAACCTGCGCTGGCGCAATTATCCGACCTTGGCCCATTACCGCCGGACGCTGTGAAAATCAACGCCAACGAGAATCCCATGGGTCCGTGCCCGGAGGCTGCCGAGGCAATTCAACGCGTGGTGCAGAAGAGCGGCCGGTATATGTACGACGAAGGCATTAAAATGGCTCAGACCCTGGCTGAGCAGATGGGCCTGAAGCCTTCCTACGCTATAGCGTTTCCAGGCTCGAGCGATCCTCTGCATCGCGCCGTGCTTGCCTACACCTCTCCGACCAAGCCGCTGGTGATCGCCGATCCGACTTATGAGGCCCCTGAGCGTGCGGCGAAGTTCATCGGTGCGCCGGTCATCCATGTTCCCTTGCGCCCGGACTACTCGCACGACGTGAAAGCCATGGCTGCGGCTTCGCCGGACGCCGGACTCATCTATGTCTGCAACCCAAACAATCCCACAGGAACCATCACCCCCAAGACGGACGTCGAATGGCTGGTGGCTAACAAGCCGGCAGGCGCTGTGGTCATGATCGACGAAGCTAACATTCATTGGAGCGAAGAACCGTTCGCCACCGGCCTGGTCGGCGCGGACAAGGATGTGATCATCCTGCGCACTTTCTCGAAAATCTACGGCATGGCAGGCCTGCGCGCCGGAGTGTCCCTGGGCCGTCCCGACTTGATCACCAAGTTGAAAGACTACGGTCCACCCTCCATGCCCGTCACTGCCATGGTGGCCGCCTCAGCCAGCCTGGCGGTCAAGAACCTCGTCCCCGAGCGCCGTAAGATCGTCGCTGACATCCGAAACGATGTCTTCGATTGGATGACCAGGAAGAACTATTCCTTTATCCCTTCGGTAGCAAACATGTTCATGGTGGATGTGAAGCGTCCGGGCCAGGAAGTTGCACAAGCCATGGCTGCGCAGAACGTCTACATCGGGCGAGTCTGGCCCATCTGGCCAACCTATGTGCGCGTTACCGTAGGCTCGCGTGAGGATATGGAAAAATTCAAGACGGCGTTCGAAAAGGTGATGAACGCCTGATGGACTGACGGCCTCATGATTTAGAACCACGCGGGGCGGGCCAGTTCGCCGTATGGCCGAGACACCCATTGCCCCATCTTCCCCGTAGTAGCAGTCACGCCAGCTCCCGGTCCGCGTTGATTTCCCCTCGCCGTATCACAGCCAAATGACCCAGCCTGACATCCGTACACTCCTCTGCCCTGCTGTCATTCTGAGTCCGCCATTCTTATTGGCGGACGAACCCGCCGCGGCGGGTCGCTCTGGACTTTTCCGCCGACCAACAGCAGGGCGATCCCGCTGTAGCGGGACCGCAGGACGGGATGCCGCTTTGCGGGAGACTGAGCGGGCGCTTTCGCGAACCTCGTAGCGTCGCGGTACTGCCCCGAATAAAACGACCTTACTTCTTCGACCGTCAGCTTCAGGTTAGGGTCGGCGAGTTTCAGACCTATGTAGGTGAATTCCCTTTTCAAGGTGGCAGCCTGGAGCCTTCGCCTTCACCTCCTGTGTAGAATGTCAGAACTAGTGAAGTTGTGAGCCACACTTCTTGAGAAAACGTGCCACAACTAGTGACAGGACCCGATCCGTACTCGGCAACCCGGCACTTTGTGCAGGCGCAATGGCAATGGGAATTGAGCGACTGCGCAAGATAACTTCTGAATGGGCGACGTCAATTGAACGGATTCGTAAACGAAGCGGCGTTACACTTGGTCTATTCTAGTCGGCGGCTATTTTCCGGGAAGGCGACTTTCAGGCTGAATCCAGAACACGCAACGGAACTGCTTGGGTGGGAGCAAGTTGTGAGCCGGTATTCTTCCGACCGCCAGTTGCTTGCGAGCAAACCGATGCGTTACTGCGGGGTGGGAAACCACCTGTCCAGACGCGGTGTGGCGCGCGCATGGACAGAAGGCGGCCACCGCCAAGCTGCAAGAGATCGCTCGGCTCACCAAGGTCAAGGTTTTTCTGACCTTGCACTATTGCTGCGGTGTTGGCAATTAGGCGCGATTGCAGGGTCGGTCTATCGGTCTTCGACGCCTTTTACAAGCTCCTGCAGAAGAGTTAGTAGCTCATCGAAGCGATTTCCGCTTTCCTTATCGGGCACACTCCCGGCTGGCATCATGCTTCGAATCAGGTGATACGGACCTTGATCGGCTGTTTCCCTTGCAAGTATCTCTGTGATCCTCCCAATAGTTTCTGGCTCTCCGATTCTCGCGAGGTCACGCCCCAGCAATCTGGCGCCCGCTCGAACGTAATCAAAGTTCTCAACCTCCACCAAATCAATGTGCTTTTCGAAGAGTCGATCATGGTTTCCAGCGTCCAGGTATCGCTCCAGGATGAATGCCAAGTCTACCGCGTCTCTGGATCTCTCCTGAGGGCGATCCGCCCACGAGATAAGCTTCATGATCGCCAAACCGGGAGTTGACGCCACCAAGATGTCGAGAGGTGGAGTGGCCCTCACCCTAACCCCGAGCGCCGCCCGGTAGGCGTCCTCAAATCCCACCATACTCATCACAACCGCCCCATCCGGGGGCCAACGAATCTCCCCTTGGGCGCCGGCAATCCCTCCGAATGGCAAGATATCTACGAGTAATTCGCCTCGGTACACCAGCCGCTGGACTTCTTTGGTTTCTTTGAACAGTCCAGTGATCATTAGTGACTCCGTCAATTTCTCAAACTCAGCCCAACTGGAGACGCGAACGCCGAAATCTTTGTCGTTTGTGGCACGCCGGCTTGGCCGTCCGTGGCCGAGCTCAAAGATCATGTCCCTTGCGGTTGCGCCAACCACGAAGAACGCGAGGCCCAGTGCCCCCGCCGTCTCGCTGAGCGTTGTAAAGAGAGCCAAAGTCAGTGGATCAATCTTCCCGGACAAGTCCAGCAAGTTGCTCATCGTATATCTGCCTTGCCGTCTCAAGGTTGCGAGTGTCCCCTGCTGCCAGCAGGTCGGCGTATACAAGCAAGGGGTGTACGATTTCGGGGTTGGTCCAATCACACGTCGTATCCCAGAAGGCCTTGAGTATTTCGACGTTTCCTTTTGCGTCTGTGCGCAATCGGTTAGCAGCCAGAAATCTCCCGGGCGTATCGCGGATGTACACGGTCATGAACTCCGGCTTCAGGTAACCAGTAAGACGCGCGGCGGCTGGTTCAGCACCCCAGTAGGCGTGAAAGTCACCTATGCGCGTTTGCTCCCACCATTTCGGATCGGGTGCGGCGAACCTTCCAAGAAGCAGCTTTGGCCGTAGCTGGTTGGGAAAGGTTCCCACCCAACGTTCAAGCAACTGTTGTTTGCGAATCAACCTTCGACCACGTTTACCCATGATCAGGAGGTGGCCGAGCCTTGTCAGATCGTCCAGGACCCAGGCCACAGTGCCCAGCGCAACATGGGTAGTCTGCGCGATTGTCCGAAAGGGAGCGTCAGCCAATTCTTGCTGGCAGAGCAGCGCGAATACTACCTTCAGGCCCGCGGGCACAAAGGCACGGGTGGGCCTTTCCCTGGGGAATCTTTGGGGTGCGTGACCTTTCATGTAAACAAAAATAGGGGGAGCGTTCAGGTACGCATTTCCCAAAGTATCCAGGAAGGGGATATCCACCTGTTTCAGCCGCTCTGCCATGTTCGGGTTCACATACTGTGTTACCAAAAGAGCCTTTTCCGGAAGCCGCTTCATCTGGTCGATCGCTTGACCAAGAGTTTGAGGGTCCAGCATTCGCTTCACTTCTGCATCAAAACGCCTCTCCGCGTGAGGGAATTCAAAGCGCAATCTTGCATCCGCTCGAGGCCAGCCTCGCCGGGGCCTCAATTGCTGCATACGGACACGAATTCCGGTGGTCCGACGAAATGCCTCAATGGCCTTTTGTAAGACTTCCGTTTCGGTCTCGCGGAGCTCCATTTCCGACAAACCCCCGGTTCCTGCCCTTCGAGGCAAAAGTTCGCTCTTGGGCGATGTTCATTATAAATGAACAGAATAAGGAAATGAACAACAGTTTTCGGAGCCTTTTCAGAATTCGACCAAAACGTAACCCGTGCGATCATCTCGGCTTCCCAGTTGAAACATCTCGGCCTTGTCTTTAACGGCTCAAACCCTGGACGGCTTGCTCGCCCGCATCCCCACTCAGCGCTGGTCGCAGCGTCAATTTGGATGGAGCAGGCCAGTTCCCCGTATGGCCGAGACACCCATTGCCCCATCTTCCCCGTAGTAGCAGGCACGCCAGCTCCCGGTCCGCGTTGATTTCCCCTCGTCGTATCACAGCCAAATGGCTCAGCCTGACATCTGTGCACTCCTCTGCCCTGCTGTCATTCTGCGTCCGTCATTCTTATTGGCGGACGAACCCGGCGCGGCGGGTCGCTCTGGACTTTTCCGCCGACCAACAGCAGGACGAGTGGCGCACGATCGTCGCCGCTCTCTGACGCCTAACTTGTTGGGTTGACATCTTACCCAAAGTGTGGATACTTGGGTTATATGTCTACCCAAAAGGAGAAAGACCGGCTGGAACTCTTACAAGGCACGCTGGACCTGCTGATCCTGCGCACGCTGATCTTCGGCCCGCAGCACGGGCAGGGCATCGCGCGCACCATTCAGCAGACCTCCGAGGACGAACTGCTGGTCGAGCACGGGGCGCTTTATCCCGCGCTCCAGCGCCTGGAAGAGCGGGGTTGGATCGCGGCCGACTGGGGTACCTCCGCGCACAACCGCAAGGCGCGCTTCTACACGCTCACGCGAGTGGGCCGCAAGCAGCTCGTCAAAGAGACGACCAAGTGGCGGCGACTGGCGGCGGCCATCGGGCGGGTTCTGGGGCCCGAGGCCGGGGAGGGTTAATGCCATGTTCTGGCGAAAGCGCAAGCAGAGCGACTTCACAGCGGAGATCGAAGCGCATCTCGAACTCGAGACGGAGCACTTGAAAGAGCAGGGTTTGAGCGAAGAAGAGGCGCGCAGGGCGGCGCGGCGCGCCTTCGGCAACCTCACCCAGGTGCAGGAGCGCTTCTACGAATCGGGCCGCTGGCTCTGTTGGGACCACCTCGTGCAAGACCTCCGCTTCGGCCTGCGCGTGCTGCGCAAATACCCCGGCTTCACCGCCGTCGTCGTCCTCACCCTTGCCCTGGGCATCGGGGCGAATACGGCGATCTTCAGCGTGGTCGAAGCCGTCCTGATCCGCCCCTTGCCTTATCACGATCCCGGTCGGCTGATTTGGATCTCCCGCGTTCTGCCGGCGCTTCACGCCCGGCTGGTCGCCAGCACGGATTACATTGCCTGGCTCGAACAGAACAAGACACTGGCGGGAATCTCGGCTCTTGACGAGTCAGCGACCTACACCCTTACCCGCCGCGGCGTGGCACAGCGAGTGCCGGGAGCACAGGTCTCCTCGAACTTCTTTTCCACGCTCGGCGTCCACCCCTTCCTGGGACGCGCCTTCACGGCAGGCGAGGACCGGCCCGGCGGCCAGCCAGTGGTGCTTCTCACCTATTCATTCTGGCGCCGTCATTTCAATGGTGACCGCAACGTCCTCGGGCAAACACTCACGCTCGACAACCAGATTTGCACCGTCGTTGGAGTGATGCCCGAAAGTTTTCGCTTCCCGCGAAATCCGAAAACCGAGCTCATTGCTCCGCTCGTGATCGACCCTACCCCTCCTGCCCCCGGGGAGTTCAGAGTCGAGCTCGTTCATGTCATTGCCCGCCTCAAGCCGCGGGTGACCATCGCTCAGGCCTCTGTTGACCTCGAAACCATTTCCCAGCGCTTGCATCCCGACGATGCTGCGGGTACGGGCGTGGCGCCGGCGCGTGGCCCAGGAGGTGGGAACAGTGCGCCGGGCGGTTCCCGCACCGAGAATCGGACGACGGCGGCCGCTCCGCCACCGGGACCCGGAGCAGGGCAGCCCGCGGCTAATCCGCCGGCCCGGATGTTCAATCCCTTCGAGCATGGGCAAATGGAGGTTGTACCCTTGCATCGGGAGTTGGTAGGCGACGTGCGGCCGGCGCTCCTCATTCTGCTTGCCGCGGTCGCCCTGGTGCTGCTAATTGCCTGCGCCAACGTGGCCAACCTCATGTTGGCAAGGGCCTCAGCCCGGTCGAAAGAGATTTCCGTTCGCGCCGCGCTGGGGGCCCGCCGTGTGAGGTTGCTGCGCCAACTTCTTACCGAGAGCGTCATCCTGGGATGCGCTGGCGGGCTTCTGGGCTTGCTGTTGGCTTACGGGGGAGTCCATCTCATTACCGCCTTCACACCCACTAAGGTGGCCGGCAACATCTTTCAACTGGTGACGATCGGCATCGACAGCTCAGTGCTGTTGTATACGCTTGCGGTCTCCGTGCTCACGGGAGTGGTTTTCGGTCTGGCGCCAGCCCTCACCAGCTCGAAGCCGGATCTGAACCAAGCGCTCAAGGAGAGCGGCCAGATGCTGGCGTCTAGCCTGCGCCGCAACCTCCTGCGTAGCGTGTTAGTGGTGGCGGAGGTATCGCTCTCGCTGGTGCTGCTCATCGGCGCGGGTCTGCTGATGAAGAGCTTCTACCAGCTCTGGGCCGTCGATCCGGGCTTCAGGTCCGACCACGTCCTCGCCTTCGCCGTCGAACTCGCCGATTCGAAGTACCCCAAGGACACGCAGCAGGCTGCCTTTTTCGAGCAGTTGCTCGGTCGCCTCCGGGTTCTGCCGGGCGTCAAGGCGGCAGGCTTGTGTAATTCGCTGCCGCTTTCCCGCCGGTGGCGCATGATGATTGGAGTACGGTTCGAGGGCCAGCCGGCGCGGCCGCCGGACCAAGTACAATCCATACCCTCGATCTCCGTCAGCGCCGACTACTTCCGCACCATGGGAATCCCGATCATCCAGGGCCGAGCCTTCTCCGAGCGCGATGACGTCAACGCGCCCAAGGTTGTGATCCTGAACCAGACCATGGCCCACGAGTTCTTCCCCAATGAGAATCCCATCGGCAGGCGGATGGTGATGGGCCAAGGCGCCAACGCCCTTGCGACTGTGGTCGGTGTCGTGGGTGATGTGAGAAATCGAGGCCTGGACGCGCAAGCGCAGGCGGCCTTTTTTGTACCGTTCCCACAAAGCCCTGACTCGACTATGGAAGTTGCTCTGTTCACTGCGGTCGAGCCAACCAGCATGGTCACGGCGGTGAGAAATGCTGTCGCCGCGATCGACCCAGAGCAGCCGGTCTTCGACATCTCGACTATGGACGAAAGGCTGGCGGCGTCGGTAGCACCGCGGCGATTCAACCTGTTGCTGCTGGCATCCTTTGCCCTGCTCGCCATGCTGCTGGCGAGTGTCGGGATCTACGGCGTTGTGTCTTATGCCGCCGTGCAGCGCACCCACGAAGTGGGCGTTCGGATGGCGCTCGGCGCCCAGCGCCGCGACGTCCTGAAACTGATCCTGGCGCAGGGAATGGTCCTGCTCCTTATCGGCATCGGGGTCGGCCTGATCGGAGCTTTCCTGCTGACCCGGTTTCTCTCCGCCCTCCTGTATGGCGTGCGCCCGACGGATTCGGCGACGTTTGCGGCGGTCTCGCTCCTTCTGGCAGCGGTGGCGATAGTGGCTTGCTACATTCCGGCACGTCGGGCCACCCGGGTCGATCCCATGGTGGCGCTGAGGTATGAGTAAGCCATCGGATACGGTTTTCCTTTGGACAAGGCGACTGGCGGCCATCGGGCGGGTTCTGGGACCCGAGGCTGGGGAGGCTTGAGGCGATGTTCCGACGAAAGCGCAAGCAGAGTGACTTCGCAGCGGAGATCGAAGCGCATCTCGAACTCGAGACCGAGCAACTGAAAGCGCAGGGTTTGAGCGAAGAAGAGGCTCGCACGGCGGCCCGGCGTGCCTTCGGCAACCTCACCCAGGCGCAGGAGCGCTTCTACGAATCGGGCCGCTGGCTCTGGTGGGACCACCTCGTGCAAGACCTCCGCTTCGGCCTGCGCATGCTGCGCAAAAACCCTGGCTTCACGGCGGTGGCGGTTCTCACGCTTGCGCTTGGCATCGGCGTGAACACAGCTATTTTCAGTTTGATCGACGCCGTTATGCTCCGCCCGTTACCGGTTCCCAATCCGCAGCAGCTAGTTATCTTCACATGGGATGCCCGCCAGTGGCCCCAAACGGACTCCTTTTATGGGTGGAGCGGCTGTCCAAGTAAAGCCGTGCGGTGGGAGTCCGGTAAAGCGAAAGAGCCTGCCCCCGCGGGTTGCTCGTTTTCTTACCCGATGTTCGAGCAGATGCGAGCCGAGAAGAATATTTTCGCTGCGACCTTTGCAATTGTTCCCACCCCACAGCTAGGAGTAAACATCAATGGGAATGCGAGCTTCGCCGAAGGCGAATTCGTTTCCGGAGATTTTTTCCCTGCGCTCGGTATTCGCGCCGCATTGGGCCGCCTGCTGGGGGTCTCCGATGAACGAGCCGCCGCTTCTCCCGCCGTCGTGCTCAGCTACAGCTACTGGAAGAGACAATTCGGTGGAGCGCCCTCGGCGGTCGGGAAGTCGATTGTTGTGAACGGCATACCCTCCACCATTGTGGGTGTCGCGCCGCCCGCGTTTCTCGGCCTTGACCCCGGAATCGTGCATGATATGTGGCTGCCACTGTCAGCTCAAAACCGGCTGGTTCAGCAATGGCCGAAAGCGACAGATGCGGCTGCTTGGTGGCTTATGGTAGGAGCCCGCCTCAAACCCCGAATAACGATCGCACAAGCGGAGGCAGCGACTCAGGTAATTTTCGATCGTGGCGTCACGAGCGGTGCGAGTCCTATGTTGAAACGGGAAGACGCACCGCACCTTGAGTTAGTCAGCGCGGCACACGGCTTGGCTACTCTACGAAAGAGCTTCGGGGACGAGCTTTTTCTATTGATGGCAGCGGTCGGGCTTGTGCTGCTCATTGCCTGTGCCAACGTGGCGAGTCTGACACTCGCCCGGACTGCGGCACGCGAAAAGGAACTTGCGGTGCGCTTTGCTCTGGGGGCGGAGCGCTGGCGAATTATTCGCCAACTTCTTACCGAGAGCCTCATCATGGCGGTGGCAGGCGGGTTGCTCGGCATGGTTTTTGCCTACCTGGGGGCGAGTGCCTTGGCCGCCTTTCTTTCATCCAACTGGTATTCTCTTCTGGAGATCAACGTTCATCCCGACTTGAGAGTCCTTGGGTTCACTACGGCAATCGCCGCACTCACGGGAATTCTCTTCGGCCTGGCACCGGCCCTGCGTAGCACTCGAATCGACGTGACTCCGGCACTGAAGGAAAGCGCCGTCAGCCTTCCGGGGACAGCCCTGATTGGCCGGAGATTCGGGGTGGGCAACGTGCTTGTCGTCGCCCAAGTGGCCCTTTCGATTCTCGTCCTGGTGGGCGCGTCGCTGCTGGCACGCACCCTCATCAACCTCGCAACCATGAACGTTGGCTTTGATGCGCGCAACGTCGTACTCTTCGGCGTGCAGCCCGACTTGAACGGCTACAAAGGCGAGCGGCTGGCGAGTCTCTTCCCCGAATTGCAGCGGCGTCTTAGCGCCCTTCCTGGGGTCGCTTCGGTCGGGTATTCGTCGGTTCCTCTGCTGAGCGGCGCGTACATGACGCGGGATATTTACTTCGCCAATGAACCAGACCGATCTCCTCAGATTGATGTTCTCAATGTAGGTCCGAACTTCTTTGAGACCATGCGCATCCCGCTGCTTGCCGGGCGAACGTACAACTCGCACGATTTCGTCGACGCATCTAAGAAGAAAGCGAAAGTTGTCATTGTGAATCAAACCTTCACGCGGCGTTTCTTTGGTAAGCACAACCCCGTTGGCCAGTTGATCAGCCTGGAGAAAGGAAAGCCACCCGGCGTGGAGATTGTCGGCGTGGTGGGCGATGCAAAGTATAACGGCCTGCGTGAGGGGATCGAACCGACCCTCTACTTCCCGATGCCGGCTGGCGGCGGGATATTTGAAGTCCGCACGGCTTCAGACCCTAAGGCACTGCTTCCCTCAATCCGCGCCGCGGTGAGAAGCGTGGACAGCAATCTTCCGATCTTTCAACTGATGACGCAAACGGAGCAAATCAACCGAACGATATTCCAGGAACGCTTGGCCGCGTGGCTCTCGGGGGCCTTTGCTCTGCTGGCGCTGCTGGTAGCCTGCATCGGACTCTACGGACTCCTTGCCCACGAGGTTGCGCGGCGCACACACGAGGTGGGAGTCCGCATGGCGCTGGGAGCCTCGCCGGCAGAGGTGCTAGGTCTTGTCCTCGGACGAGGTATTCGCCTGGTTTCTCTGGGCGTGGTGATTGGAATCGGCGCGGCACTTGGCCTGGCACGCTATCTCCAGACCCTGCTCTATGGGGTTCGCCCGATTGATCCGCTTGCGTACGCTACTGTCACGATCTTGCTGTTGATCGTGACATTCGGCGCATGTTACGTGCCCGCGCGGCGAGCGACCAAGGTCGATCCCATGGTGGCGCTGAGGTATGAGTAAGCCATCGGCCTCATAAGGTCGGAGCGCTGATCCGCGTCTCAATGCGCACGGCCGTCGACATCCAGGTCACCTCCTTCGGCCCGTTTCTAGGCTCCCTCTGCCACGAGTTCTGCCACTGCCTCGACCATCGGCGGTTCGGCTTTCGCGGAAAGCGGCGTCGGGAAGACCCACGGTGGTGAAACTGCGCGTTCCGGCGCAAATACCTACCTCCAGTGCCTGCCGGAAGCGGACTGCATGTCTCTTGACAAATGGGGAAGGATAGGCTAGTGTAGTAGGTGGGGTTGTGGAAGAAACAGGATTCAGGATTCGGGATTCAGGTGTCAGGTGACAGGCGTGGGGTGTCAGGTGTCAGGAATGAGAATGAAGACCATCTGATGCCCGCCTTCTGCTTTCTGCTTTCTGCCTTCCGCCGACTGCTTACTCCCTTTGAAGTGCCGCAGGTCCCCCGGCAGGCCGGGGCAAGCTCCGAGCGGGACCTGCGCTACCCCTGCTTTCTGCCTACTGTATTCGAGGGAGGCATGATGGAGGGGGCTCTTGGCAGGCATGGGAGGTCTGGACAAGATGTCACCGCCGACAGGGGAAGGAAGAAACAGTAACTTCAAAAAATGAACGAGCAACGCGGGAATGTCTATGAAAATAAAGGACCGCTGTGGAAAAAGTGGCGGCGAAGCGGGAATGTCATAGAAAATAAAGGTACTTATCGGCCGAAAGCGGGAATGTGTATGAAAAAAAAGCAGTTAATGTTATGCTGTCGCCGTCAATTGCCAGCAAGCTCAGGAATGGTAGCTGCCTGTATTCCAGCGTCCTGCCCCACGCAATACTTGACAGTGAAGAGGCTGAGCCGACCTCGCTAGCGTGGATGCCCCACCGGGATCAGGTAAAGCGGCTTCTGATCGGCAGGCAGCGAAAGGACACTTTCAACCTCCCTGTCGTTGAAGGCGCCAATCAGAACACCGCCTAGCCCTAGCGCCACTGCCTCGAGGAGCAAGTTCTGTGCAGAGTGGCCCACTTCCATATGGACGTATCGTGGCGTTCGCTGCTCACCATACTTTCGCGCCATGCGCTCGTAGACAGCGGCAATCACGAGAACGGCCGACGCCTGAAGGATTACCTCCTGCATGAAGGCCGCACGATGAATGTCCGGCCGCAGGTCGCGCTCGAGGTGTCGAGTCAGCCGGTGCTGGTGCGGTTCGTAGTGAAAGAAGCCGGAGGCGGTCGCCACCCAGACCTCAAGTGGATAGAGCGCCCCGGCCGAGGGTGCGGCTCGCTTGCCATCGGGGCTCGTGATGCCTTGAGCTGCCCAGAGAAGCTGAGACAGTTCGCGATCGGTTAGGGGTTCCCGCCTGAACTCCCGAACGGAGCGACGCGCGGCAAGAGCCTCCTCAAGAGACATGAGTCCTTTGCGCTCCGGCGCCGGAAGCTGCAGGATCGGCGTGGAAAGAGGTTTGGTTTGGCTCATAACGGCTTGCCCTCCTGGAAGCATGCACAGACCAACGACGACGGTAAATAACCATATATGACCTTCAAGGAATCAGTTCTTCCTCCCATTTCTCTACCTCCGGTGGGATCCTACCCTCCAGCAGTCCCGCAAACGCATTCACCGCCTTTCGAGCGTCTCCGAGTGGATAATAAAAGGCTTCCCAGTTGTCGCTGTCTTCTCCGTCATGGTTGGGGATCACATAATCAAAATGCCAGGCTTCCCTCAGTTCACGATACGTGCTGGCAGCGCGCCTCTCAATATTCTCGAGATCTTTTGCCGAGAGCTCCAGCTTCTGACGACGCGTGCGTCGGAGCAGTTTGCGCCTCATGACCTCTGTGACCAGGTCCGCAAGCGAAACATTGCGCTCCGGCTCCTGAAGATAGATAACCTCTCCCTTAGAAATAGGTGAAAGGAAGATGCTAAGTCGATTAATGCCAGCCAAGCCGGGATGCGTCTGAAGGGCTCGCCCCACAAAAGGATTTCCCTCGAAGAGAGCATTGCTTTCTTTCAGCAAGGCCCTCAACTCGTCGATATCCAGTGCTTGCAGATCTCCTCGCACATCCAAGACGGCATAGCGACTTTCCGCGCGCAAGGCCTCGATCTGACTCCGTAGGCGGAAATGGTAGTCGACCCCCTCGAGCTCACCTGGCCTGGGGGCACGGGTGTTGTAAAGAACAAGCTTCCGCAGTCCATGGCGCAACTCCGGATGGAACTTGGCAAGCGCCCTCTCGAGTGGACTCTTACCGACACAGGATGGCCCGGATAGAATCACCAGTCTTCTCGAAAGCTCAGCACTCATTGCCTACCTCCCTCCGCTTCTTGTGGGCAGTTCGCGGGTATGTCAACTGGCCGGTAGTGTCCTAATTCGCCTGTAGGGCCACCTTCCGCCAAGGCGGGACCGGCCCTGCATCCCTTATTAGGACACCACCAACTGGTCCCATCACCGGAAGCGGTTCCGCCGCTGACCAACAACAAACTTGCAAGTATATATCCTATCTTCTTCAGCCTCTTTCCAACACTTAACCCGAATCCCGATGTCGAAAAGCGCCAGGTACTGCTAGGGGCGAATTGCTTTGCGGCGCGCAGAGAAGTTGCCCCAATACCCAGTCCCCCGACCCCTAGCCCCTGTTGTCTGTCACTCGGCACCTGCCACCCGGACCCAGTCCTTCTTCCCGACCTACCACCTACGATCTACTACCTACCAGACACTAACTACCTTTGATTTCAACAACATTCCAGCTTTCGACGCGTAACCACCTTTGTTTTCTATAACATTCCCGCTTTGTCGTCGCGTGTCGGGAACCGACCCTTTGTTTTCATAGACATTCCCGCGTTGCTCGTTCAATTTCTCGAAGTCGAGAAGTCGAAAGTCGAGGGTCGAGAAGTAACAACCACGTCCCAGGCTGCCGCTCGATTCCAGTTGCCCTCATATGGATATTGCAGCACCCGGCACCAAAAGAACCAGCCAATTCACTATTCACAATTCACCATTCCTCATTCCCTGTTCCCTGTTCCCTGTTCCCTGTTCCCTATCCTTTCCCCCAGCTCTTCCCGCCCTGAATCCTGAATCCCGAATCCTGACTCCTATCGCGTACTATACTAGCCTATTCCCCGCCGCCTGTCAAGAGACACAGGGTCCGTTTCGGCCCTGCAGCGACGGAGAGGCGTCTGCCCCAGGGGTCATTCGCGCCGAGGAGTGGCAGTGGTCGAGTGTGCACGATTACACGGGAGGCTGGAGCGCAACCAACCGGCGCCGAATTTTCAACTTGATTTTTTCGACCGCAATCCTAAGAATGGTTCAAACAATGAACACCCTGACTGATGGCGCATTAGAGAGGAAGCAGCAGATCAACGTGCGGCGCTCCCTGTCAAAGCTTCTCTCCACGGACCTTGACTTTCATCGAGACGCAAGTAATTACGCCAGCCATGCTCTGCATGCCTTTGCGGCGAAGTTCCCGCCACAATTGCCTCGGGTTTTTATCGAGGGACTCACCCAAAAGGGCGAAACCGTCATGGACCCCATGATGGGGAGCGGAACCGCGATCGTAGAAGCTTTCCTGTGTGGCAGGCGGGCAGTCGGTTTCGATATCGATCCTCTCGCTCTAATGATATGCAGGGTGAAAACACATCCTGTTGACTTGCTGGAAGCGACTTGGGCGGGCAAACGTGTGGTTAGTTCTGCCATCAAGCTCTTGCAGCGCACCGTGCCTTCGTTCCAGAACAGCTTTGAGAGGAGGAATCCTTCATGAAACCCAGCCGCGAGTTCTGGATTGAAGCAACCGACCGGACGCATCTTTATTACAAAGTTACAGCGGGATCGACTGAAGAGGCCCTTGCCAAGTTCGAAAACGACGGGGGCGAATACGTTGGGTGCAATGACGAATGTAGCGAAGAGGTGCAAGCAGTGCTCGAGGACAAGCCTTCCATTGCTTGGAAATAGCAAAGCGGACGTTTCACACTAAAGAATGCCGACGTCCTCCTCCAGTTCCCTATAAGCCTTTTTCTTGGCATAGAGTTCCTGCATTTTCTTAATTTCAATAAAAGTGATGCGGCCACGGATCTCGTGAAATGTGCCACTGAGCAGAGACTCCGCCTTGTTCCTGTCAGGCGGGGCGGCAACAAGAAAAATGCGACTATTCCAAAGGTCGTACGCGTGTTTGAGCTTTGCTAGAGCATGGTAAATGTCGCCGCCTACCTGGATCTCAAATACGTAGGTCGGGACTGACTTTTCGACCCTCCTCCAAACCACGTCCAACCTCGTCTCTTCCATCGGGTATTCTACTTCGGCTAGAAACTTCTGAATTCTTCCCATCTCTGCTATCTTGGCCTTCAGCTCCTCGTGCAAGCCCGTCACGTCAGCTTTCTCTCCGACCGGTTGTGCAATGAACGGCTCGAAAGCTTGTAACACGGCATCTCGCGCTTTGTCTTTCAAGGGCTGAAACCCCGCTTGCACGATTGCGCGAAGGGCGTCAATCTCGAGCCTGGAAGTTTCCCATTGGACGGGTGGGAAGCAAAGCTCGACATCGAATTCGAAGCGCAGCGGCCAGAGAACTTCACCTTTTTGAATCTCCACAGGCCAGAGCGGCTTGTCCTGTTTGAATTTTGTGCTTACTCTGCCCAGCCCAATGGCGCCGCCAACGGGTCTGTTTACGTAAAACACCAAACCATCGCCCTCGGTGATCCGCTCCCACCAGCGCTTTTTCGTGGCCTGCAAACCCCAGACGTTTCCATTCTCGAAGGCGACCTGCCAGTGTTCCGGGCTTCCAACTACTAACCAATATTGCGACGCTGGACCTTCCTTCTTCACGGATCAACCTCCAACGACATGCTGAATAGAACAGGTCCTGCAATGGAAAACGCGACGCAGCATTATGCCACACTTTTGGACAAATCGGCGCGGCTTGGTCTGGAATCTACCAAGCATTGCTTTGGTACGAGCCAGTAACCACCATTCCAGGGCGTGGCGAATTGCCACACATTATTGACGCGAACCGGCTAACCCAATGTCTATCCGCTAAGGGCGAACTCAGGGTTTGGCAGGCTCGCGCCGTGGCAGTTGAAAAATATATGGCCGAGCAGTGGGAAGTGGACCCGAGCGGCGTCGCTGGAATGGTCGATAGGCTCATGAAGTTGGGCGCGTACGCTGGCCTCCAACGCCAGAACATCCTTGGTAGTGCTTTCGCGGGACTCGTAAAGCACGCCTTGGAACTCTTTGGTTCGCAAGACCTCACTTATGAACTGGAAGTCGCTGGAGAAAGGGCTTTTCCCGGCGTCCAGCTTCCGACGCGGACAGGAGAGCCATTCATCGACATCCTGGTACGCAAGCAGGGACGAAATCGAGGGATCATCTCAACAAAGTGGTCTATACGTCATGACCGAATCAATGATCTGACCAGCGAGTGCCGTGCTTACAAGAACGCGGCCCGGTTCACCGACACCCAAATCTTTTATTACGTCGCAACCAACGAATATGATCCTGCTCGCGTCGAGAAGCCTTTGACTGACAAATGTATCGACGGGGTCGTTCACGTCCACAAGCCATTGGTTGCCGGAGTGAGCGGCCTGGATGGAAGACTTGCCGATCTCCTCGACCTGTCCGAACTTATTGAAGAATCAAGCCAGTGGTAAGCGGGCGGGTGCCGAATACATGCCGCTGTCTGCCGTTTGTGCGATCGGTCAACGCCGAGCCGGGGCCCTGCGGATTCCGGGGCAAGGTGGGCACGATTCCGAAATCATCCCGGGCAGCATTCCGAAATGAACTCGGGCACGATTCCGGGATGAAGCCGGGCGCGGATTCCGATTTCAAGCCGGTCACTTTTT
>JBEKIZ010000093.1:0-18934 GCA_050011515.1 Terriglobia bacterium
GGTTACAGCCTGGATGAGATTCCCAACGACATCACGCAGAAGACGCCCTCTTGTTTCGAGCCGACCATCGACTACGTGGTGGTGAAGATTCCGAAGTGGGCACAGGAGAAGTTTCCCGACTCCGATCACACGCTGGGCCCCCAAATGAAATCGGTGGGCGAGGTGATGGCCATCGGCCGCACCTTCAAAGAATCGCTGCTGAAAGGCATGCGGTCGCTCGAGACGGGCCGAAAATCGCCCACACCTCCAGACGACCCCGCCGAGCTGGAACGCGGCTTGACGATCCCCCATCCCGAGCGCCTGTGGTACTTGCTCTTTGCCTTGCAAGCGGGTTACAGCGTCGAAGGCCTGGCGGAAATCACGCGCATCGACCCGTGGTTTTTGAACCAGCTCGAACAGATTGTGGGCCTGCTGGGAGAATTGAAGCGCTTCGATGTGGAAACTGTGCCTGCGCCGGTGTTGCGGGAGGCCAAGCGCCACGGCGTTGCGGACGCGCACCTGGCAGAAGTGTGGGGCACGTCGGCGGAAGCCGTCCGCGCGCGGCGTCTTGCCCTCGGTGTTCGCCCCGTATTCAAGCGTGTGGACACGTGCGCAGCCGAGTTCGAATCCTTCACGCCTTATCTCTACTCAACCTATGAAGATGAGGACGAGGCCGAACCCACCCAGCGGCGCAAGATCATAATCCTGGGCAGCGGACCCAATCGCATCGGGCAGGGAATTGAATTCGATTACTGCTGCGTTCACGCCGCCTACGCGCTCAAGGAGGAAGGCTTCGAGACGATCATGGTGAATTGCAATCCCGAGACCGTCTCGACCGACTACGACACCTCCGACCGCCTCTACTTTGAGCCCCTCACCTTTGAAGACGTAATGGCCATTGTGGATGAGGAAGAACCTGAGGGCGTCATCGTGCAATTCGGCGGGCAGACGCCGCTCAATCTGGCGCGCCAGCTTAAGGCCGCCGGCGTGCCCATCATTGGTACTTCGCCGGAGTCTATCGATCTGGCAGAGGACCGCAAGCACTTCGGGAAGCTGCTCGCCGACCTGAAGATTCCCCAGCCTCAAAATGGCGCCGCAATGAACGTCCAGGAGGCCGTGGAGATCGCGCGCGAAATCGGATATCCCGTGCTGTTGCGTCCCTCCTACGTGCTGGGTGGACGCGCCATGGTGATTGTGTACGACGAGGCCATGCTGCGCGATTACGTCCGCCGCGCGGAAGAACTGCAGCGCGCTTTCCCCATCCTTGTGGACCACTTCCTGGAAAACGCTACGGAGGTGGATGTCGATGCATTAGCGGACGGGACTGAGGTGGTCATCGCGGGCGTCATGCAGCACATCGAAGAGGCGGGAATTCACTCCGGAGACAGTTCTTGCGTTCTCCCGGCGGTTTCAATCGGCGAGCCGCAACATCGGGCGCTGTGTGAGTACACGGTAAAGCTGGCCAAGGAATTGAATGTAGTCGGACTAATGAACATCCAGTATGCGATTCAGAATGGGTTTGTCTACGTCCTGGAAGTTAATCCGCGCGCCTCCAGGACTGTCCCTTACGTCAGCAAGGCCACCGGCGTGCCACTGGCGAAGATTGCCGCGCGGCTCATGGTAGGCAGCAAACTCTCGTGCTTCGGTCTTGCGCGGGAACTGCCGGTGCGCCACTTCTTTGTGAAATCCCCGGTCTTCCCCTTCCAGAAGTTTCCCGGAGCTGACACCATACTCGGTCCCGAAATGAAGTCCACCGGGGAGGTCATGGGTGTTGCAGACTCCTTTGGCCTTGCTTTTGCCAAGGCCCAGCTTGCCACCCGTAACCGCATACCGACTTCCGGGCGCATCTTCATTTCCGTGAACGATCATGACAAGCCCCTGGTCATTCCGATTGCGCGTGAGCTGGCAGAGATGGGATTCAAGCTGGTCGCAACGCTCGGCACGTCTCAGGCCTTGCGCGCCGCCGGCATTCCGGTGGAGAGAGTTTTCAAGGTGGCGGAAAGACGCCCGAGCATTGTGGACCTCGTTAAGAGCGCTGCGGTTGATTTGATCATCAACACGCCGCTGGGCCGTTCCTCCCGCCAGGATGACCGGGTGATCCGCCGCGCCGCAATTCAACATGGCGTCACGTGCATTACCACTCTGTCCGCTGCCGGGGCGGTGATTGCAGGGATTCGGGAATTGCGAAAAGGGCAGGTGTGGGTTGCAAGCTTGCAGGAGCTGCATAGGAATGGGGCGGCCGACAGCCAGCGTTCCGACGTGTGTGCGCCATTTTCGCTGAAGGCTGAGGGCTAAAGGCTGGAACATCATGACACGCAAAGAGATTATCCAAAGTCTCAAAGGAATGTTTTCTCCAGTAGTTACTCCGTTCAACCGCCGGGGGGAAATTGACGAAGGGCTATTTCGCGAGAATGTGCAGAAGATGGTTGGAATCGGGCTCTCCGGGGTCCTCGTGACGGGCTCGACGGGGGAAGCTCCCTACCTGACAGAAGGCGAGCGATTGCGGCTGGTGGAGGTGGCGCGGGGTTTGGTGCGTGCGCCTGAAATTCTGATTGCAGGCACCGGTCTCGAGAGCACCGATGCCACCGTGCGCCTCAGCCAGGAAGCCGTAGCGCGTGGGGCTGACGCCGTATTGGTTCTAACGCCCAACTACTACAAATCCAAGATGGATGCTGGCACGCTTGCGGCGCACTATCGGGCGGTCGCACGCAAAGTGGAACGGCCCGTCATCATCTACTCCATCCCGCAGTTCACCGGACTTCACCTTGAACCTTCCACCTTCGGCAAGCTCTCGCAAATCCCCAACGTGGTCGGATTGAAGGAGAGTTCAGGAGACATTCGCTTTGTGCGGGCGATTCTGCGGCGGGTGCGGCCGGGATTCCGCCTGCTGGTTGGGTCTGTCGTGATTCTCAACCAGGCCTTGCGCGCAGGCGCAGTAGGCGCCGTGCTGGCCCAGGCGGATTTTGCTCCGGAGCTGTGTGTGGGCCTGTACCAGGCATTCCTCCAAAGAAAGAAAAAGACGGCGCTGGAATTTCAGCAGAGGATGCTGCCACTGGCCCAGAAGATTTCGCTGCCTTTTGGCGTTCCCGGTATTAAGGCGGCCCTGGACCTCAGCGGCTATGCCGGGGGCTTCCCGCGCGCCCCGCTCACACCCCTGGGGCCCGCATCACGAGAATCGGTGGCAGCAGCTCTCCGTGAAGCTCGCGCCGGTCTCGAATACTGAAGTCGGCAGGTGGTGAGTGGTAGTAGGTGGGGGTAGAACTCCAGCTCGCAGCCCCGTTTTTTGAATTGACCACTGGCAGGCAGAAGGCCGAAGACAGAAGGCAGTAGGCAAGCGCCGGTAGGTAAAGCGGAGAAGGAAAGAACTAAGTATTCAAAATCCAAATCAAAATTCAGAATTCACAATTCACTATTTACTATTCCGATGACAGGTACATCTTTTCCATACCAACGGGTTCCACACTCGAGCGCGCTTTTCGTGGATTATCTTTATCATTTTGACCGGGTCTCAGGCTTCTACAACGGACCCCCGTACCTACTTTCCAGTTACAAGACTGTCGCTTCCCAACTTCCCAGTTTCGAAAGGAAACGAGGGGAAGTTTGCGCGATCCTCGAGCGACAGAACAGGACATTTGGTTGCGGCGAGGCCACGTTTGAAAACTTGCAGAGACTCTCGCAGGCCGGCAGCTTCGCCGTGGTCACAGGCCAGCAGGTAGGCTTGTTTAGCGGGCCGGCTTTTACCATCTTCAAGGTCCTAACGACCGTCCGCCTGGCAAACCACCTTACCGAGCTGGGTGTACCTGCGGTGCCTGTGTTTTGGCTTGCCACTGAAGATCACGACTTGGCAGAAGTGGCGGAGGTGGCAACTCTCGATGACGAATACAATCTCATTTCCCTGGCTGACCACGGCGATTCGCCCAGCCCGCGGTCGCCGGTTGGAAATGTGCGCTTGACCCAGGAATCCACCGAGGCGCTCGCACGACTGGAAGCCAGCCTGCCTCCCGGGCCAGCTCGTGAATGCCTTTTGCAGGATCTGCGCCAGACCTACACGCCTGGCGCCACCTGGGTTGATGCCTTCGGGCGATTCATGGCCCGTCTTCTAAGCCCCTGGGGAGTGATTCTTCTAAACCCGCTCGACCCAGCCGTTCACCAATTGAGCGCAGAGGTTTATTCGCAAGCCCTCGAGCAGGCACCAGAGCTTAGGGCGAGAGTGCTGGAACGTTCCCAGTCGTTGATCAGAAGCGGCTATCATGCCCAGGTAAACGTGACCGAGGATTCGACCTTGGTATTCGTCACCAGGGAAGGGAACCGGCTCCCTATTCACCAACGCGACGGCGACTACTTCGTCGAGGGAACACAAAAGACCTTCATCGAAGAGTTGCGGAGCGAACTAGCCGATGACCCAATTGCCTTTTCACCCAACGTGTTGCTGCGGCCTTTGGTTCAGGACACCCTGCTGCCGACCATTGCTTACATTGCCGGCCCCTCCGAGCTGGCTTATCTCGCGCAGGCGCAGGTCTTATACGAGACCTTCGGCAGGCCACAACCGGTCTTTTTCCCTCGCGCCGCTTTCACGCTTGTGGACCATCGGATCCAAAAATTGCTGGAGAAATACCGGTTGAGCGTGGAGGACGTTTGGTTAGGCGAGGAACACCTCAGCAGGAAAATCGCCGCGGTGGGGCTTGCCGAGGGATGGTCGGACCGCTTCGAGCAGGCGCAACAGGACATGGCCAGCCTCCTCGATCGCCTCCGTGGCGACATCGAGCGGCTTGATCCCACGCTGCTTGAGGCGCTGCAACATGCCCAGGAAAAGATCCATTACCAGATGGATCGGCTGCAAGGGAAGGTGAGCCGCGCCGGTCTGGCGCGTTCCGAATTGCTCCACCGTCATGCGCAGGCCCTCAAGCGGTTTCTCATGCCGGAAAAGGATTTGCAGGAGCGCCGGGTCGGCGGTGCGTATTTTCTGGGGCGCGCTGGCTATGAATTGCTTCACCGGCTGCTTTCGCAAATCCAGACAGACTCTCCTGGCCACCAAGTGGTGAGCCTGTAGCAGGTTGATCGTAAAGTGTGTAACCCCATCATGAAATTCTCCTAACTCGCATGTCAAGGCCGTCTGATATAATTAACAATTAGGTTGCGGGGCTGCCGCTTGGGGGAGACTTGCTATGAATGCGCGTTCAATTTCGGATCTGCTAACCCGCGACAAGGCGATTTTCGAGCTCTCGAATGGCGGAAGCATTGTTCTGAAGAATCCCCAGAAGTTTGTGAGCCAGACCCTAGACCAGTTGGTCGGGAACGCGGTTCTTGCAGAAAGTGAAGAGGTGCGCAGTGTGGCGCGCTGGATCATCCGTAGAGCCGGATTGGACCTCGGCGTCGTTCCTTCCTCCCTCCAGGGCCTTCACGAGGCCCGCGGCCGAAAGGAGTGCAAGGGTTTCACTGTTCCCGCCATCAACGTTCGCGGCTTGAGCTACGATGTAGCACGTGCGGTTTTCCGGGCGGCGCTACACCTGAAAGCCGGCGCCTTCATTTTTGAACTTACACGCAGGGAGAGCCATTACACCGACCAGCGCCCGGCGGAATTAGCTGCGGTCGTCATCGCGGCGGCACTCCGCGAGGGCTTCGAGGGCCCTGTCTTCATCCAGGGAGATCACTACCAGGTTAACCCCCACAAATTCGCCAAAGACCCGGAGTCTGAGTTGCAGACGATCCGTGACTTCTGCCAGGAATCCGTTGCGGCAGGGTATTACAACATTGACATCGATGCGTCAATGCTGGTGGATCTCGCGCAGCACGGCGCCCGTGAACAGCAGAGGGCCAACTTTGAGGCCACTGCAAGCCTGGCAGCCTATATTCGCTCCATCGAGCCGCCGGGAATAACCATTTCGCTGGGAGGCGAAATCGGCGAGATCGGGAAACAGAATTCCACTCCTGAGGAGCTGACCTCTTTTGTGGATGGCTTCATGGAAACCTTGACCCGGCGCAGCCGTTACAAGAAGGGACTCGCAAAGATCAGCGTCCAGACCGGAACCAAGGATGGCGGCGTAGTGTTGGCTGATGGCAGCATTGCGCAGGTGGCCATCGACTTTGAAACGCTGCGCGCTCTCTCGGCGCTGGCCCGGGACCGTTACGGAATGGCTGGCGCAGTCCAGCACGGGGCGTCCACGCTCCCGGCCGATGCCTTCCATAAGTTCGTAGAGTGCGAGGCTGCGGAAGTTCACCTGGCGACGGAATTCCAGAACATGATTTATGAGAATGCGGCCTTTCCCAGGGATCTGAAGGAAGACATCTACAAGACGCTGCGGAAGCTCTGCGCCGATGAACGCAAGGCTTCAGACACAGACGAGCAGTTCTTGTACAAGACCCGAAAGAAGGCCTTCGGCCCCTTCAAACGCAAGTTCTGGGATTTGCCGACGGATATTCGCGCGCGCATCGGACAGGACCTTGAGAAGAAGTTCACCTTCCTGTTTGAACGGTTAAACGTGCAGCGGACGGCGGAGTTGGTGAAGAAGACCGTCACCTTGGTCCCCGTAATCCCCCCCGTGCCTCCCGCCTTGACCGAGGCGCTTGCCAAAATAGGCAACACACATTGATGAGGAACCGAATAGGCGAAGGCCCGGCAGGAACAAAATAGAAAGGGAGAGAAGAGCCATGACATTGGAGGTTGGCAAGGGAGTCTCGAGTGAGAAACCGCAGACGCGTTCTCACCTTTTGCAGGTTGAGACGAGGTCGCGGGTTGAATTCAAGGAAATCACTGAAACGCTCCAGAAACTGATTTCGGAATCCGGTGTCCTTCAGGGCACATGCTTCGTGTTTGTCCCGCATACCACAGCGGCTGTCCTGATTAACGAAAATTATGACCGGGGCTTGCAAAAGGATTGGGACGACTTTCTCAATCGGCTGGCTCCTCGCGACCGTGACTACCACCACGACGACGGAAACTGTGATTCCCACCTCAAAGCTGCCCTGATTGGAAACTCCAAGTCGTTGTTCATCGAACATGGCCGCCTCGTCCTGGGACAATGGCAGGGCGTTTTCCTGTGCGATTTTGACGGGCCGCGGCGGCGCGAAGTCAGAGTCAAGATTGTGGCGGATTAGAGTCATGTAATATTGTTCCTTTGTAGGGCCGCTACCGTCCATCGAAAATCGGCAATTCCAGCACCCATGCAGTCTCTCGCGATCTACGTTCAAGTTCCCTTTTGCGCCTCGAAGTGCAGCTTCTGCAATTTCAGTTCGCGGGTCGAGTCCCACAGTATCTTCAACCGTTATTGCGACGCGGTGGAGCAAGAAATCGACCGATTGCCTGCCAGCTTTGGGGTTTATGGGCTGGCCGAAGAGGTTCTCACACTCCCGGTGGACACGGTCTATTTCGGGGGAGGAACGCCGCCGCTGCTCGGTGTGGAGAGACTCAGGAGCATCGTCCGTTCCCTTCACCGGCGCTTTCAAGTTCAAGCCGCCGCTGAATTCACGATCGAACTGACTCCAGGCTCGGCCGACATCCAGTTTCTGGCTCAGGCCATGAGCATGGGTATGAATCGCCTGAGCATTGGGGCGCAAACCTTCGAGGACCAGGAACTCCGCGCGGTGGCGCGGCTGCATTCTGCCGCAGACACACGCCAACTAGTCGGGTGGGCGCGTTCCGTGGGCTTCGAAAACATCAGCGTTGATTTGGTGTCCGGTTTGCCGCACCAGACCCCCGAGTCGTGGCAACGCAACCTCGAAGCCGTGCTCCGGCTCAAGCCGCAGCACATTTCCCTTTACCTGTTCGAAATCGATGAGAAAAGCCGGCTGGGCAGGGAGGTGCGGCAAAGAGGAACACGCTATCATGCCCCGGCAGTTCCAAGCGAGGACTTCATGGCCGACGCCTACGAGATTGGGCGGGAGGTCCTGGGACGGGAAGGATACATCCAGTACGAGATATCGAATTTTGCGCTGCCAGGGTATGAGTCTCGCCACAACCTGAAATACTGGCAACTCGCCCCTTATGTCGGACTCGGTGCTGGAGCCCATTCTTTTGACGGCATGAACCGGTGGGCCAACGAAGGTGAGGCGCGGCTTTACATTGATAGGCTGGCAGGCATGCGCTCGCCTATTGCGGGCGTCCGCAAGCTCTCGCCGGAAGAGCAGTTAGAGGAGTTCTTCTTTCTCGGATTACGGCAGGTGGAAGGCGTCAGCCTCGATCGGGCACGGAAACAATGGGGAAAGGATCTGGTGAGCCGCTGGCAAGGGAGAATCGAAACCCTCACCCAGGATGGGCTTCTGACGACAGCCGGAGATAATATCAGGCTTGCGGAAACGACATACCTGGTTTCCAATGAGATTTTCCAAGAGTTTGTGGAGGTCTAAAGACGTCAGTGGTCCGTGGTCCCGCCGCGGCGGGTCCGTGGTCCGTTCGCAGCTTTCAGCCCTCAGCTTTCAGCCGTCAGCAGGCAAGACGCCCTTGCTGACAGCTTCTTGTGGACAACCGGCGCTTAACAACGGACCACAGACAACGGACCCGCCGTGGCGGGACAACGGACAACGGCCGACTAACGACGAACCCGCCGCGGCGGGGCAACTGACGACGGACCACGGACAACCCACCGAATGGAGCGATAAGACACATGGACACAGCCATCGTTGATTTGCGCAGTGACACCGTGACCCGGCCAACGCCCGCCATGCGGCGTGCCATGTACGAGGCGGAAGTTGGGGACGATGTTTACCGTGAAGATCCCACCGTTAACCGCCTCCAGGCACGCGCGGCCGAAATCTTTAGACGCGATGAGGGGCTTTTCGTGGCTTCAGGAACCATGGGCAATGAGATTGCCCTCAAGGTCCATACTCGGCCCGGCCAGGAAGTGATTTGCGAAGCGCGAGCGCACATCTACAACTTCGAGATGGGAACGGTGGCGGCCTTTGCCGGCTTGGTGCCTCGGACCATCTGGGCAGAGGGTGGAATCTTAAGATGGGAAATGATTGCCCCACATGTGCGCGGGCGCGGCGATCATCGGTCGCGAACCGGGCTGGTGGAGCTGGAAAACACCTCCAACATTGCCGGCGGCTCGGTTTACCCTCCCGAGGTGTTTGACGAAATTGCCGACCGCGCTCACGCCGCAGGTTTGCCTGTGCATCTGGATGGCGCGCGCATCTTCAACGCCAGCGTGGCGCTGGGGCGTCCAGTGACAGAGCTGACGAAGAAGGCCGATTCAGTGATGTTCTGCCTCTCGAAGGGACTCGGTGCGCCCGTCGGTTCCATGCTGGTGGGAAGCAAAGAGTTCATCGAGGAAGCACGGATCGCGAGAAAAATGCTGGGCGGTGGAATGCGCCAGGTGGGTATCCTGGCGGCAGCGGGCCTGATCGCCCTCGAAGAAGGCCCGAGGCGCCTCGACGTGGATCACGAGAATGCCAAGTTTCTGGCTCGAGGGCTGGCGGAGATTCCCGGCATTAAGATCGAAACGGAGAAGGTCGTCACCAATATCCTCTTCTTCGACGTTTCCGGCGCCGGCCTGACCGCGCCGGAGGTGTCGCAACGGCTGAAGGCTAAAAACGTCTGGGCAAACCCCTACGACTCCAAACTGATCCGAATGGTAACCCACCTTGACGTGGACCGAGCGGGCTGCGAGCGCGCCCTCCGCGCTCTCCGCGAGGTAGTGGCCAAGAACGGGGCTGCGGGCTAGGGGCTGGGGACTGGGGGCTAGGGCAATTTTAGATTTTGGATTGACCCCGCTTGCTGCCTTCTGCTTATCCGGTTGTTTCAGCACGCCACTATTTGTAGTGTAGGTACCGCGGCTGCCGTTTCCGAAGAATTTGAGCCGGCGGAGGATACGTCATGAAAGCACGGCGAAAGATCATCGTCTACATCGCGACAAGCGCCGACGGTTACATCGCCAGGCCAGACGGCGATGTCGAATGGCTAAATCGCCGGCCGCGCACAGTCGATTACGGGATGCGCGCGTTCTACCCCACGATCGACACCATCCTGTGGGGACGCAAGACCTACGACTGGCTTCTCGACTATTACAAGGAGAGGGGCAGGAAAGGCGGGATGTTCGACACGAAGCTCGCCAACTTCGTGTTCTCGCGGAAGCCTGCGAAACGGGCGACGTTAGGCGTGGAATTCGTGTCCGAGCCGGTGAAAGCGTTTGCGCAGCGTCTGCGCGCGACGCCGGGAAAACACATCTGGATGATGGGTGGCGGAGAACTGATCGCCTCATTCCTCGACGCCGGCGAGATCGACGAGTTCGACATCCACGTCATTCCTACTCTCATCGGTGAGGGTATTCCACTCGTGGCACCGCGCCATCGGGACGTGCCGCTTCGCTTGCGCTCAGCCAGGAAGTACCCCGACGGCGTCGTCCGACTGCGCTATGAGGTTGCGAGGTAGCTCCTGAGGACTGCGAATCGCAACATATGGTGGTCTGCTGAAACGACCGGATAAGCAAGTGCTGCCTATTGCCAGAACGGGGGCTGGGGGCTAGGGCAATTTTAGATTTTGGATTGACCCCGCCTGCTGCCTACTGCCTTCTGTTTTTCCCCAGCCCCCAGCCCCTACCGCCCGTCATTTCTTCTTAGCTCTTTCCTGGGCAAGCTTGGAGAGGATATCGAAGTAGTGCGTGCGGTAAGTAGGGTCTGCGGGATCGAGTTGGGTCGCCATGCGGTATTGCTTCACCGCCGCGTCCAAGTCGCCCATTTTTTCCAGTGCGTAGCCAAGACCGTTATAAGCGTCTGCATCCGTCGGGTCATGCCGGATGGCTTCCAGCATCTCGACTCGTGCCCGCTTCCAGTCCTTGCCCAGCAGGAACGTAATTCCCAGCTCACGGTGCAGGTCGGAATTCTCAGCGTCGAGTTTGAGCGCCGCCCGCAGACGTTCAACAGCCTCATCCAGCCTGCCTCGGGCCCGCAGTTGCACTGCTTGCTGAACCAACTGGCGCAACTGAATCTTGACTTCGGCGGGGCTGAGCGCCGGACTGGCGTTAGGGTTGGAAACCTCTTCTGCCTTCTTCCCATCGAGCGCGACATTCTCGGCGGAACGAGGCGAAATGAAGAAGGCTTTCTCTTCTTCACCAGGGCAGCGGAGGTGGAGGTAGTGGTCTCCGGGCTCTACTTCCTGCAAAACCAGGAGCCCGTCGTCATTCGTCTTGCCCACGCGCTGATCGTCGAGGTCTACCGAACAACCCGGCCCGCGCGCACGCACCGTCACTTGCGCTGACGCCTGCTCGTGAGCCTTCTCGCTCGGTATGAGGGCGTGAAGACTGGCAGGAATTAGCAAGACGGCAAAGCAAAGGGAAAACCTACGCATTATTGTCGATACCAATCTCCAGCTTCTGCGGTGCTGCACCGGCTCTCAGGTGCTCGGTCAGCAAACCCCGAAAAGCCCCATGTCGCCGCCCCGCGGGCTCAATGCATCTTAGCACGGCACGCTGCCTTCAACTCGAATTCGGAAGTTGGAGTTGCCAAGACACGGCGCACACCCCGGCGTGTCATCCTGAGGAGTCCGCCATTCTTATTGGCGGACGACGAAGGATCTCCGCAGTTCACAATGAACATTCACTGGCTGGTCGTTCAAACAAACTGCCGGGATTCTTCGGCCCCCTCAAAACGGGGGCCTCAGAATGACAGGGGGTGTCGGCTTTTCATCCCGAATGCGGGTTTAATGTCCCAAACACGGCCAATTCCTTGACGCTGCATGGCTTGTGGTATAGCCTTGATTCTGGGGAGATCGTACGCGACCAGGGGACCGGTGATATCCAGCGCATGGTAACAGCCCGCGAGACACTTGGCCGAAACCAGGGCGGGCCCTGCCACCAAATGGCGGATTCAATCCAGACTTGGGCTGCGAAAGTGCTCGCGGGAGACCGGCGGGCTATCGCCCGCGCTATCTCTGCGGTGGAGGCTGCCGATACGCTGGGCACGGAACTCTTGAAGAAGCTGTTTCCTGCCTCCGGGAGGGCGGAAGTCATCGGGGTTACGGGGTCTCCCGGGGCCGGGAAAAGCACCCTGGTGGAAAAGCTTGCGGGCGAGTATCGACGTGCTGGAGCGCGCGTGGGAATCATCGCAGTTGACCCGACCAGCCCGTTTTCGGGCGGAGCCCTTCTCGGCGACCGCATCCGCATGCAGAGCCTTTCGAGCGACAAAGAGATTTACATCCGCAGCATGGCTACACGCGGACAGTTGGGAGGCTTGGCGCCAACCACCCACGACGTGGTCACTATCCTCGACGCGGCGGGCTGCGACGTGGTGCTGATTGAAACCGTAGGGGTAGGACAAGACGAAGTGGAAGTCGCTCGCCTGGCAGACGCCACAGCCCTGCTCTTGGTCCCGGGTATGGGTGACGAAGTGCAAACCTTCAAGGCCGGCGTTATGGAAATTGCCGATCTCTATGTCATCAACAAGACCGACCTCCCCGGCGCTGACCGCCTCGAGCAGGAAGTCGAGGCTATGCTTTCCATGGCTTCCCGTGCGGACGGTTGGCGTCCCCCCATCGTCAAGGCGATCGCCACCACGGGTTCGGGCGTGGGAGAAGTAAGGCAAGCACTCGAGCAATTCCGTTCCTTCCAGGAGCAGAGTGCGTTGAAGGAAAAGCGCCGAAGGGGTTACTTGCGTGGCCGTTTCCTTGAACTGCTGCGTCGGGAGCTCTTTGAGAAGGTTATCAGGGAACGTTTGAGCGACGGTTCCCTCGAGCAGTTCGTTGACGACCTGCTCCAGCATCGCGCGGATCCCTATTCACTGGTCGAGAGAATCGTCGCCGAATCAGTAAAGCAGGTTTCGGGTGTCAGGGGCGAGGGGCTGGGGACTAGGGGCTAGGGACTGGGGAAAAGCAGAAAGCAGTAGGCAGTACGCAGTAGGCAGCCGGGGAGAAGCGAGAAGGCAATTCACAATTCATTTACAATTCAGAATTTCCCCAGCCCCTAGTCCCCAGCCCCTTTTCCTGAACGCTGATAGCTGACGGCTGAAAGCTGTACTTATGAAACTCCATCACATTGGCATCGCAGTCGGCTCGCTAGCGGCCGCGCGTCCTGTTTTCGAAAAACTGCTGGGGAAGCCACCCGACTCGGAAGAAGTTGTCGAGGAGCAGAAGGTACGCGTGGTCATGTTTCAGGTGGGCGAAACCCGCCTGGAGTTGCTCGAGGCTACCTCCGAGGATTCGCCCCTTGCGCGCTCCGTCTCCAAGCGCGGGCAGGGCCTCCACCATGTAGCAATTGCGGTTGAGGACCTTGCGGGGACGCTCCGGAAGCTGGAAAACGCCGGGGTCCGCTTGATCGACCGTGAGCCTCGTCGCGGGGCAGGGAACGAGCAAGTGGCTTTTCTACACCCCGCAAGCACCGCTGGGGTGCTCATCGAATTGGTCGAAGAGAAATGAAGTTAGGCAACTTCGAACTGCACACGATCAGCGACGGAACTTTTGCCCTCGATGGAGGACAGATGTTCGGCGTCGTGCCGAAGGCCCTGTGGGAACGCAAGGCCCCAGCGGACGAACGCAACCGAATCCGGCTTTCCTTGACCTGCCTGCTGATTCGTACCGGGAGGCAGAACATTCTTGTGGAAACAGGCATTGGGGACAAGTTCGACGCGAAGTTCAAGGACATCTATGATGTCCAACATCCCCCGGCGCTCCTCGCGGGACTCGATGAATTGGGACTCACGCCGGAGGACATCCACATTGTCATCAACACGCACCTTCATTTCGACCACTGCGGTTGGAACACGCGGCGTCTGGAGGGGAAAACTATCCCCTCCTTTCCGCGCGCTCGTTATTTCATCCAGCGCGCAGAGTGGCAGCACGCGCTGAATCCCACGGACCGAGACCAAGCCAGTTACATTGAGGAGTTTTTCAAGCCCGCCGAGCCGCAAACCGAGTTTCTCGATGGCGAAGCGGAAATAGCCCCAGGCATTCGGGTTGAGGTCGTACCGGGTCACACGCGCAACTTGCAGTGTGTGCGCATTGAATCCAGGAACGAGTGTGCATACTTCATTTCCGATACCGTTCCCACCGCCGCGCATCTGGCTTATCCATGGATCATGAGTTTCGACTTGTATCCGATGGAGACTCTCGCCAGCAAGAAGCGCCTGCTGCCCGAGTTGGCTCAAAAGGAGGCTATCGTGATTTTTCCTCATGACCCGAATGTGCCCTGGGTGCGTTTAGTGGAAATCGACGGCAAGATTGAAGCGGAGCCGGTCGGGTAACTTACGATGAAGAACGGGCAACGCTGTCATTCCGAGCGAAGCGAGGAATCTCGCCCTGCGCAGGGTCTGAGCCCTTGGTCGGCTAGACACGACGCCGTAAAACAGAGCAAGATTCCTCGCTTCGCTCGGAATGACACGTTGAAGCTGTGACGGGATCATAAGTTCATAAAGGGAGGACCTTTGCCACAAGCGGAAATTGGAATCATCGGAGGAAGCGGCCTTTATAACCTGCCGGGTATCGAGCGAGTCCGGGAAGTCCGCATTGCTACGCCCTTTGGCAAACCATCCGACGCCTACATTCTCGGCAACTTGGAAGGACGCAAGGTGGCTTTTCTATCTCGGCACGGGCGTGGCCACATCCTTTTGCCGACGGAACTGAATTCTCGGGCCAACATTTACGGGTTCAAGAAACTGGGGGTGGAGCGCATCATCTCAGTCAGCGCCGTAGGGTCTCTTCAGGAGGATTACCGTCCTATGGACATGGCCTTGCCTGCACAGTTCTTTGATCGCACCCGTCAGCGCGCTTCCACATTCTTTGGCGACGGCCTCGTTGCTCACATCAGTTTTGACGCGCCTGTTTGTCCTACGGTCGTGGACGTGCTGGCCGGGGCGTGCAAAGATGTGGGGGTCCGCTGTCACACAGGGGGCACTTACCTGTGCATGGAGGGCCCGGCGTTTTCCACCCAAGCCGAGTCGAACGTTTACCGTTCGTGGGGAATGGACCTTATCGGGATGACCAGCCTGCCTGAAGCCAAGCTCGCGCGTGAGGCCGAGATCTGTTACGCCACACTCGCCATGGTCACCGACTACGACTGCTGGCATCCCGAGCACGACGCCGTGACTGTGAACCTGGTATTGGAGTACCTTACGCACAATGTCGAGAACTGTCAGAAGATTCTCCTGAAAGCAATTCGCTCCATGCCTCAACAACGCAACTGCAAGTGTCCTTCGGCGCTAGCCCACGCCATCCTGACGGACCGCCGGAGAATCTCACCGAGAGCTAAGAAAAAACTTTCGTTGCTGGTCGGAAAGTATCTAAAGTAATACATTAGGTATATTTGGCAATTGGCCATGAAGAAAAGGATTATCGATGGCATTGTTGGTGGTTGGCACGGTAGCTTTTGATTCCATCAGAACCCCGCACGGGAGGGCAGAGAACATCTTGGGTGGGTCGGCAACCTATTTCTCGCTCGCCGCGAGTTGGTTTGTCCCTGTCCAGATCGTGGCCGTGGTCGGCGAGGACTTCGGAGAAGAGCAAGTGCGATTATTTCAAGACCGCGGCGTTGACACTGCCGGCCTGGAGCGGGTCCCCGGAAAGACCTTCTATTGGTCGGGTGAATACGTCGGCGATATGAATGAGGCGCGAACGCTCGAAACGCACCTCAACGTTTTCGAGAAATTCTCGCCCACGATACCCGCCTCGTATCTCGACAGCGAGTTCGTGTTCCTCGGCAATATCGATCCGGTGTTGCAGCTCCATGTCCGCCGGCAACTTCCTAAGGCTCGCCTGGCGGCCCTGGATTCCATGAATTATTGGATCAAGGGCAAACCGGAGGAGTTGAAGAAAGCTCTGGCTGAAGTCGATGTCCTGCTGATCAATGAGACGGAAGCGCGCATGCTTTCCGGCATTTCCAACCTCAAGAGGGCTGCAGAAGTGATCCAGAGGATGGGCCCGCGCACCCTGGTCATTAAGCGTGGAGAGCACGGTGTCACGCTTTTCTCCGACGGCGGAATCTTCTCCGCGCCAGCATTCCCACTCGATGAAGTCCACGATCCCACCGGCGCCGGAGACAGCTTTGCGGGCGGCTTCATGGGGCATCTGGCCAGAGCTGGTGACCTCTCGCATGGCCAGCTTCGCCGCGCGGTGATTTACGGTTCGGTGATGGCCAGCTACGCCGTCGAAGAGTTCGGACTCGCGAGGCTACTCCGGCTCACCCCCAAGGAGATTGAAGCCCGCTACCGCGAGTTCAAGAACCTAACGCATTTTGATGCTTGAACAAGCCCTCCACCCAACGGAATCCGGCGCCTGTCCGCCCCCTTTGTCTTTCAAGTCCGACGGCCCGGTGGCCGCTTGCATTGCTGCGGTCACCGTGGGGGCCCTTTACGTCTTCTACTCCCGTGGGCTGACGAACGTTTATGGCGACGCCCTCGCTCACATGGAGGGCGCGCGGCGCATCTTCGATTCACTGACCCCCGGCTATGATGAGATTGGTAGTGTTTGGCTGCCCCTGTTTCACCTCTTGGCCGCCCCATTGGCACTGAGTGACTTCCTGTGGAGGACGGGGCTGGCCGGAAGCATCGTTTCATCGGCAGCTTTTGCGGGCACTGCCTGGCTCCTGTATCGACTTGGGACGGAAATCAATGGGGGCCGGTCGGCAGGCCTCCTTGCACTGGCCGGGATTCTGCTCAGCCCCAACCTTCTCTATCTCGCGGGCACTCCACTGACGGAACCCTTGGCCATTTTTTGGGCGGTTCTGGTGGTCTACGGCCTATTCCGTTACAGGGAAGCCGGCAGACTTGGGGCCCTGTTGGGGGCGGCGGGGGCAGGGTTCCTCGGGACGCTCACCCGTTACGAGGAGTGGTACGTGCTGCCCTTCGCGGCCTTGTTTGTGCTGCTCGCGCGGCGGCAGTCCTGGAAATCCCGCATCCGGCACGCCTTGGTATTCTCGATCATTTCTGGGGCTGGTCCTGTGCTCTGGTTGCTTCACAACGCGTGGCGCTTCGGGAATCCCCTGGAGTTTTACAACGGGCCATTTTCGGCCCAGGCTATATATGCCCATCAAGTTGCCACCACGGCGTTTCCCTATCCGACCGACGGCAGGCTTCTCCTCTCCGCACGCTATTATCTTGAGGACCTCAGACTAGTCCTCGGAGTGTGGCCACTCGAGCTGGCAATCCTTGGGTTGGTTGCATGGGCAGCGAACCGGCGAGTTTGGGGCAGGGGAGCGGTGGCTTTTCTGTTCTTGGTTCCTATGCCGTTCTATGTCCTCGCCCTTGCGCATGCCTCCATTCCGCTTTACGTGCCAACTCTGTTTCCTCACACCTATTACAATTTGCGCTATGGAGTGGAAATGGTTCCGGCCCTGGCGCTTTTCCCGGCCTTCCTTCTCCCTGGAGGTTTGCCGCGGCGTCGGTGTTACGGATTGCTGGCGTTCTTTGTGATCCTGCTTGCCTGGCAAAGTTACTTACTTCTTGCCGGAGGAGTCGAGGAGCTGGCGGTCGCCAAGGAAGGCATCCTGAATTCGCCTTGCCGATCACATCGCCAGCAAGCTGTCATCCGCTTCCTCCGTGACTACTATGATGGACAGCGGATACTGATGGCGGCGGGCAAGTGGCCATGTGTAATGCCGGAAGTCGGGATTTCTTACCGTAATACTATTACCGAGACGAACCGCAGGTATTGGCGCAGGCTCCGACCGGATGCCGGGAAATGGGTGGAATGGATTATTCGCGGCGAGGGTGACGCGGTGGATGAGCTTATGCGTGCCTACCCCCAGGCTTTTTTGAATTTCGACCTTCTGGAAAGGGACTCGTTTCCCAACGAAGGCAGTGTGGCAATGTATCGGCGCAGGGACGGGAGTACAGCGACAAGTGACGAGCGGAAAAGCAGAAAGTAGAAATCAGAAAGCAGAAAGCAAAAGGCGGGGAACAGAAGAAAGTAGGGCGAAGCATGCAATTCACTATTCACTATTTACCATTCACGATTCACTACTTGAAATGTACCGCAGACCTGTTTTTTCGAAAGCTGAAAGCTGCCGGCTGAGAGCTGAGAGCTAGTCACTGACTCGGAGACAACCCCCGATGAGAAAAGTTCCCTTCGCGAAGTTTCACGGCCTCGGAAACGATTTCATTGTTGTGGGAGCGGAAGGCCTTCCGCACTCTTTGTCCAAGTTCGTGGCGGCGATTTTGGATCGCCACAAGGGAATCGGAGCGGACGGACTCTTGGTAGTGATGCCGCCCCGCAACAAGAAGCACGCTGCGCGCGTGCGGTTTTTCAACGCGGATGGCAGCGAAGCAGAGATGTCCGGCAACGGCATCCGCTGTGCCGGCGCCTTCCTGGCGGAACTCTCCCCGGTCAGACAAACATTTCTTATTGAGACAGCAGCGGGTCTGAAGTCCCTCCAGAAGGTAGAAGAAGAGAAGGGTAAGTGGCTGTTTCGCGTTGGCATGGGGGCTCCAGTTCTGGAGCCTGCCAAGATCCCATTCAAGGCCGGAGACTTCCCTCGGCCCATCAGAGGTTTTGCCCTTCGCACCCAGCGAGGCGTGGTGCAAGCAACGGTGACATCGCTGGGCAATCCACATTGCTCCATTTTTGTGAAGGACTTCGCCAGCCTTGACTGGGAAAGCCTGGGACGCGAGATCGAGACCAATCCGCTTTTCCCGAACCGCACGAACGTGGAGTTTGTGAGAGTGCTCTCGAGAAATGAGATCGAAGTGCGCTTCTGGGAGCGCGGCGTGGGGCACACGCTGTCGTCTGGCACAGGCTCCTGCGCCGCTGCCCTGGCAAGCATCCTCGACGGTCGGACTGAAAGGCAAGTTCGCGTTCAAACGGAAGCCGGCTCGCTCCTGGTGGCCTGGCCGGAGAATGGAGAAATCATCCTGACGGGGCCAGTCGAAAGAATCGCCCAGGGCACCTACAATTACCGTTGAGTGTAACCCATGACCTCTCGAGAAAGAGTTCTTACTGCCTGCAATCATCGCCAGCCCGACCGAGTGCCGGTTGATCTTTCCGGTCACCCTTCCTCAGGGATCGCCGCCATCGCCTACGCCAAATTGCGCGATTATCTTGGAC
>JBEKIZ010000094.1:0-18848 GCA_050011515.1 Terriglobia bacterium
CTGCCGCACTCCAAAGCGGGGCTCCTCTCTTGCCTGCGGGTTCGCTGTTAGCTCGACGGGGCGTGAGGTTGACGGATTCTGAGGCTGCCAGGCTCGGCGGTGATGATTGCGCCGGCTGTTAACTCGTCGGCGTATTTTTCAGGGACGCGGGCGCACACAGCGCCTTGCTGGCCGGCTCGAAAGTTCACCCATGCAAATCCCCAGGTCAAATTGAAAGGAGGGTCTATACTAGCCTTGGAGGGATTCTTCCAGCCATGCCCTATTGCCCAAGGTGCTTGACGGAATACGTGGAAGGAACAACCACGTGCGAAGACTGTGGCGTGCAACTCGCGCCCGGCTCGCCCCCTGACACGCCGCCCCAAACACAAAGTGCCGGCTCTGGGGACTCCAAGCTCGTGACCGTCCGTGTCTTCACCGGCCCCACCGCCTTGCTGGACGCCGATGTGGCCAGGAACATCTTGCAATCCCAGGGCATTCCTTCCCTGGTGCCCGGTGAAACCTCCGCGGGAGTATTGCCGGTGCTGGATGTTTCGCTGCTGGTGCGGGAAGAGGATGCGGAACAGGCCGCCCGTATACTTCAGGAGTACCTGGACTCCGAGGCTGCAAGCCCTGCCGAGTGAGTTGCTACTGCCGAGTCGATTGGCTGCCCGACGATTTTCCTCTCGAGGGAAGTTGGTTCTCCAGGCGGGCGATAGCCTTGTGGATGCGTTTGTCTTCCCGAGCGTCTTGGGCGGAGGGAAGTTCGTCCAAGTATTTCCGATATGCGTCCACCGCTTTCTGCGGCTGTCCCATTCCTTCGTAGACCTTTCCCAGCTCCCGGTAGGCGGGCGCATAATGCGGGTCGGTCTTCAGCGCCTCCTGGAATCGGCTCAGCGCGGCGTTGAACTTCTTCCTCCTCAAGTAATAATCGCCAATCTCCACGGACTTCGATGCCGAGGGTGAAACATAGGGGCGTGGGGCTTCAGCATTATTAGCAGGAGGTCGCGCTGGCTGCTTTTGAGCGCAAACGACAGGTCCGCCCGTTTGGAATACAAGGATTAGCGCCAGTGCAACACCCACTATCCATCGCATAACAAGCATTCTCACGCTTCACACCGAGAAGTGTCAATACCCCAAACCGCCGGGTGGTGGGTCAATTTGATGCTGTAGCGGCGAGTTTACCTCGCCAAATGGCGGCGTAAAGCCGCCTCTACATCAAATTGACCCACTACCAACCGCCGCAGCGTGGCACGGGCATTTGAAGCTCGGAATTATCAGCACTCCAAACCGGAACTGGGTCTTTGACAAAGCTCGGCGCGGGCGGATAATAAACTCAGGAGGAGCTGGTGAATCCCGCGCTGGTGGAAAAAGCCGAAATGCTGCCTGCCCAGCCCGGGGTATATATCTTCAAGGATGAAACGAGCCGGCCCATTTATGTTGGCAAAGCGAAATCACTTCGCCACCGCCTGCGCTCCTATTTCCAGGAGTCGCGTCCGGGGGATGAAAAGCGGGATCGCATGCTCGAGGTGGCAGAGGACCTTGAGACCATCCTCGTGGACAATGAGCGGGAGGCGATGGCGCTCGAGAACAACCTCATCAAACAGTTCAAGCCACGCTATAACATTTTGCTCCGAGATGACAAGTCGTATCCCTTCATCAAGCTCACGCTACAGGACCGCTTCCCGCGTGTATATGTCACGCGGCGAGTAAAGAAAGATGGCTCAATCTACTACGGCCCGTATTTTCCGGCCAACCTCGCCTATCGCATTGTGGATTTCATTCATCGCCATTTTCTTGTCCCGTCGTGCAACGTCGACTTGACGCGGTACCATCCCCGGCCCTGCCTTCAGTATCACATCAAGCGCTGCCTTGGTCCGTGCGTGGAAGGCCTGACTACGACGGAACGTTACGCGGAAGCGGTGCGGGATGCGCGCCTGTTGCTCGAGGGGCGGGAGAGCGACTTGGTCCGCAGCCTGCACGACCGCATGACGGAGGCATCCCAAGAACTCTTTTTTGAAGACGCCGCGCGCTACCGCGACCAGATCATGACCGTGGAGCAGCTTCGTGAGCGACAGAAGATGGCCGCTTGGTCCGGCCAGGAAGCCGACATTCTTGGCTTCCATCAGGAGGGTCCACTGCTGGCCGTAAACCTTTTTCACTTGCGTGGCGGGCGCGTTTTGGACCGGCGCGAGTTCTTTTGGGAAGACCTTGAGCCCTTCCATGCCGGCGAGTTGTTCTCCTCGCTGCTCAAGCAGATTTATCTTGACCAGCAGTATCTACCCGGCGAGATCCATGTACCCGTGGACTTTGAAGACCGCGAACTGCTGCAAGAATCGCTGGCCGAGAGGCGAGGACATCCGGTGAAGATCCTGACCCCACAGGCGGGGCGAAAACGCGCCCTGCTTGAACTGGTCGCCCGCAACGCGCGCCACTCCTTCGAAAGACGATTTCGAGTTCTGAAGCCCAAGACCCGCCAGGTGCTGGAGAGCCTTGCCGAGGCGCTCGACCTGCCCCAGCCACCCAACCGTATCGAGGCTTTCGACGTTTCCCACATTCAAGGCGCGGATATTGTGGCCTCGCTGGTGGTCTGGGAAGGCGGAGGCATGAAGAAGTCCGATTACCGCAAGTTCATCGTCAAAACTGTTCCCCAAAACGATGACTTCGCCAGCATGACGGAAGTTGTCGGACGCCGATACAAAAGGCTGCTGGAGGAAAAGAAAACGCTGCCCGACTTGGTCCTGATCGACGGAGGAATCGGCCAGCTCCACGCGGCCGCAGAAGCTTTGGAGCGCCTGGGCATCATCAACCAGCCTTTGGCGAGTATTGCCAAGCGGGAGGAAATCCTCTACCTCCTGGGGCGTGAAGATGACCCCGCAGTTCTCGATCATCACTCTCCAGCCCTGCACTTGATCCAGCAAATCCGTGACGAGGCGCACCGCTTCGCCGTCACCTTCCACAGAACCAGGCGTGGAAATCGGGAGTTGGCCAGCGAGTTATTGAACATCTCTGGCATCGGAGAAAAGACGGCCAACAAGCTTCTTTCGCACTTCGGCAGCCTGAGCGCCTTGCAAAGCCTTTCACCCGAGGAACTTGGTCAAGTCGTAAATCCATCCCAAGCCAAGCGGATTTCCGAGTACTTTGCGACGACGAAGGGCTCTTCCTAAAATAATCCGGCCGGACCGTCTATTTATAACCCTAACCAATTGCGGAATTTTTACCTTGCTTGAGGTGAGTCTCTATGGTACATTCAATGTTGAAAGGTGGAGGTAGCTTATGGCCAAGTGTAGCGTAGCTACGAAGGTTGGTTGTTTTCTTGCTGGCGCCAGCATGGGCGCCGTGGCGGTCCTGCTTTTTGCGCCCAAGACGGGGGAGCAAACGCGGAAGCTCATTGCCAAGAAAGCCGGGGAAGGCAAGGATTACGTGGTTTCAAGGGGGAAAGAACTCAGGGGGCAGGCTGACGAGTTGGTGGAAAAGGGCAAGGAACTAGTAAGCAAGCAAAAGGAGCGGCTTGCCGAGGTACTTGAGACCGGCAAAGAAGCCGCGCGAAGCACGCTTTCGAGAGTGTGAGGCGGAGGTAGCTTATGAGCGAAGAGGGCAATGGCGGATCGAATCTTGGGTTCTTTCTTGCGGGTCTAGGCATGGGAGCGATTCTAGCCCTGCTGTTTGCTCCCCGGTCGGGGAAAGAGACTCGGGAGTACATTGCGGGGAAAGCTGAAGAGGGCCGAGATTACGTAAAGGCCAAGACGGAAGACTTGCGTCGCCAGGCAGAAGGGGCTGTCGATAAAGGCAAGGATCTTGTGACCAAGCAGAAGGAACTGCTGTCAGCAGCGCTGGAAGCGGGCAAGCAAGCATACCAGGAAGAAAAAGCCAAGGCGAAGTAAGAGGCTGGGTCGCAAAAGGACTGGTGAGCGAACCATGGAGCAAAACGCAGGGCTGACCATCGCGCTAATCCTTGTGGCCGTGGCGGTTCTGATGCAAGCCGGGGCGATGATAGGGATCTGGCTGGCAGTCCGGAAGATTCCCGGCCAAGTCGAGGCGGTTCGCACCGACGTCAAGCAACGGCTGGATCCGCTGGTCGAGTCGGTCACGGAAATTGTGAGCAACGCCCGCGAGCCTTTGCGGACAATTACCTCGAACCTTGCCGATATCAGCAAGATGCTCCGCGAACGGACTACCGATGTGGATACGCTGGTAGCCGAACTCGTGGATAAATCACGCTCGCAGATCATTCGCGTGGACCAGATGGTTTCCGACCTCGTTAAAAAGGTCGAGACCACCTCGGACGCCGTGCAGCGCGGCGTGCTGGCGCCCATGCAAGAGGTTTCGGCCGTCATTGCAGGGATGCGGGCTGGCTTGGAGTTCCTGTTCTCGCGCCGGCGGACGACCAGCGTCAGCGAGGCAGCGCAGGACGAGCAACTTTTCATTTGACCTAGCGGGCTCGCCTTCGCGTGCTCGTCGCGGCAAGTGCAGCTTGCTCATCGAGGCGACGGCGTGTCGTCTGCGGGTGATATGCGGTAAGCTTGCCGCTCAGTGAACTGCTGCAGGGACGCGCGATGTCGCATGTCCCCGCCGCTTCCCATCATAGTCCCTTGACCGCGCGCTCACCCGAATCCACATCACGATTGCGAAGGACGCCTCTTCCGGCAATGGCCGTTTTTGCGCGCGCCCCGGTTGCTGGGCAGGCCAAGACTCGCTTGATCCCCCGGCTCGGCGCGCAAGGCGCCGCTCGTTTTCAAGCCGCGTTGATTTCAGATACACTCCGCAAAGTTGCCGGGCTCAGACGATGGGTCCAGCCCTATTTGTTCTTGGCGGCAAGTCCAATCCCATTTAGGCGCAGCCACGCCGAGGCTATTCTGTACGAGCAGCCTTTGGCCTCGGCCGGCATCTGCGAATTCAGCGTTATTCGCCAACAAGGAAGAGACTTGGGTGAACGCCTGGAGAATGCCTTTCGCAGACTCCTTCGTTTCCATCCAAGCTGTGTGGTTATTGGCACTGACTCTCCTTTGTTTCCGGCGCGCATTCTGCGCCAAGCTCTTCGGGAGTTGCGTGCATGCGAGTCGGTGCTGGGCCCCTGCCCCGATGGCGGGTATTATCTGATTGCCCTTCGACGGCCCGCAGATCCCGGGAGATTACGGAGCATCTTCCGCAGGGTTCGTTGGAGCACAGCCTTTGCATTCAGCGATACACTTCGGAACCTGTTACGACAGGGCCTCTCATGTTCAGTCCTGGAGGCCTGTGCTGACGTCGACTCGCCCCGTGACCTCCAACGCTTGAAAGAGGACCTGTTCCTAAACTGGAAAGCGCGCCGCCTGGCGCCTGCTACGTGGAACTTCCTGAACTCGAATGCGCAAATTCAAAGCCACGGTTGCGTCCCAACTCGCTAGACTGGAGTCCCTTCGACCAAACCCGCGCAGCAACACAGCAGTGTGCCCCACAATGGCTCCGCTCTGGGCTTCGAGCTCCTCTCAAGCAACCCCTCACCCGGCCCGCTTCCCGATGAAGTGCATCGGGACAGCGGGCCACCCTCTCCCCAAGGGAGAGGGCGCTTTTCCTAACTTAAACTCGCACCAGAAATGGCAGCCCTCTCCCTTGGGGAGAGGGTGCTTTTCCTAACTTAAACTCGCATCAGAAATGGCAGCCCTCTCCCTTGGGGAGAGGGTGCCCGACGGAGGAGGGCGGGTGAGGGGTTTTTCCATTCCGGGAAGCCAAAAATCTCGTTCAACTTGCGAATTCCGGTTGAAGCGTGTTGGAGCACCCGCGCAACAGCCTGTTAACCGACGACGCGGGCAATCCAGCCGCCGCCCACGACCTCGTCGCCATCGTAGAAAACTGCCGCCTGCCCGGGAGTGATGGCACGTTGAGGATGGTGGAAGGTGACGAAGGCTTCGCTCGCCCCATGCGATTCGACTTGGGCAGGCGCGCCCGGGTGATTATGGCGAATCTTGGCGTGGGCTTCGACCCCTTCGCCATCCCGCATCGGGCGAATCCAATTGAGGTCCCGAACCACGAACTTCCGGTGGAATAACTCCTGCTCAGGCCCCACAATGACGCGGTTCTTCTCAGGCTCGAGCTTGATGACATAGAGTGGCGAGCCCACGGCAACTCCCAGGCCTTTCCTTTGTCCCACGGTGAAGTTATGAATGCCCTGGTGGTCCGCGAGCACCCGCCCTTCAGTTGAGACGACCTCACCCGGCTGTGCGTCCGGCTTCTTGCCCTGCTCCTCCAAATAGGCTTCGATAAAGTCGCGGTAACTGCCCGTGGGGACGAAGCAGATCTCCTGGCTTTCAGGTTTCTCGGCCACGGGGAGCTGCTTAGCGCGGGCAATGGAGCGTACCTGCTCCTTGCTTAGTTCTCCCAGCGGGAAAATGGCGCGCGCGAGTTGCTCTTGCGTGAGGCCAAAGAGGAAGTAGGCCTGGTCCTTGCTTCGGTCCACCCCGCGAAGAAGTTGAGAACGCCCCGTCCTTTCATCGCGCCGGATGCGAGCGTAATGGCCCGTGGCGACACGCTCGGCGCCGATCTGGCGAGCCAGGGCGATAAAGCGCTCGAATTTGATTTCCGTGTTGCAGAGGCTGCATGGAATGGGTGTCTCCCCTGCCAGGTAACGCGCGACAAATGGCCGGACCACCGTCGCCTCGAACTCCTGTTCGAGGTTAATCAGGTAGTAGGGGATACCCAGGAAACTCGCCACGGCTCGGGCATCATAAACATCATCAAGTGAACAGCAGCGGCCGCTGGCGTGGCTTGACATGCCGATGCTGTCCCCCGGGGCCTGCAAGCGTGGCAAACGGCGCTGGTTCCACAACTGCATCGTCAGCCCAATCACCGAGGCGTGGCGGTCGGACCCTGTGCTGGGCTTGGAATCCGAATTGTTTTCGACGAGCAAGGCGGCCGCAGTGGAACTGTCCACGCCTCCGCTCATCGCTACAGCAATGGTCATCACGGGAAAACCGAAACTCGAAAATAGAAACTGGAAAATGGAAACTGGAAACTCGAAGTTCGAAACTCGAAAATGGAAAGTCGAAACCCCAATCCAAAATCCAAAATCTAAAATCCAAAATCGCGCTAGCCCCTAGCCCCGAGTCCCTAGCCCCCAGCGTGGTGACACGGAACGGAGTCGTTCGACCACGGCGGGGAGGGTTTCGAGCGTGGCATCGATATCTTCGGCGGTGTTGTAACGGCCCAGGCTCAAGCGGATGCTCGATCTCGCCTGCTCCGGCGTAAGGCCGATGGCGGAGAGGACGTGCGAAGGCTCGACCGAACCGGACGAACACGCCGCCCCCGTCGAGCAGGCGATGCCCCTCAGGTCCATGGCGATGACGAAGCCTTCGCCCTCGACATAATCGAAGCAGAGGTTGCTGGTGGTGGGGAGGCGCCGTCCTGGGTCTCCATTCACACTGACTTGAGGAACCCGCTCCAGGATTCCGCGCTCCAATCGATCACGCAGGCCCGCCACCCGCTGCGCGGCCTCCTCGAGCCGAGCCAGGGCGAGTTCCGCCGCCATTCCCAGCCCGACAATCCCCGGCACGTTTTCGGTGCCTGGACGGCGGTCGCGTTCGTGATGGCCTCCGTAGAGCAGCGGCTTCAGGATTGTGCCTTTGCGGATATACGTTGCGCCCGCGCCTTTCGGCCCGTTGAACTTGTGCGCGGAAAGTGAAAGCAGGTCCACGCCGAGCTTATTGACGTCCACGGGGATCTTGCCCACCGACTGAACAGCATCGGTATGGAAGTAGACATCGTGCTCGCGGGCGATGCCCCCGATTTCCTCGAGGGGTTGGATGGTTCCGATTTCGTTGTTGGCATGCATGACGGAAATCAGCACGGTCTCAGGACGAATGGCGCGCTTCACGTCCTCCGGATCAACCACCCCGCTTGCGCCCACGCCCACATAGGTCACACTGACGCCACGTTTTTCAAGGGCCTGCGCCGTGTTGAGAACGGCGTGGTGTTCGATGCCCGTGGTGATGATGTGCGGGGCCGCCGCGCGGGCTGCCTGGACAATCCCAAAGATCGAAGCGTTATCCGATTCTGTGCCGCCGCTCGTGAAGATCACCTCGCTGGGCCGGGCATTGAGCAGCTTGGCAACCTGCTGGCGAGCCTTCTCTACCGCGTTCTTGGCCCGCTGGCCGTACCAATGGATGGAAGAGGCGTTGCCGAAGTCCTCGAGCAGGTAAGGCTTCATCGCCTCAAACACTTCCGGCGCCAGCGGCGTCGTCGCGTTGTTGTCCAGATATACCCTTCTCACAATGGATATTTCCCCTGGAGGCGCCTGTCATTCCGAGCGAAGCGAGGAATCTGCTTGTATCCCCGACACCCATCCCACGCTGGATGGATTAACCCCAACATTTCAGGTTAGCCGAGCGCCCCACTGAAGTCAAATGAGAGCTTTCACCACCAAGACACCAAGGCACCAAGCAATCAAAGGGCAATTCGCTGTATCCCTTGCTTTATGAGTGCGCTATTAAAGTTCACTAGTAAACCGAGCCGATAACCGGAAAGTTTGAGGTAGGTCAGCAGTTGCGCTTTGTGAACGGGCAGCAGCACTTCGACAGCCTTGAGTTCTACAACCACCCTCTTTTCCACCACAAGGTCCAGCCGAAGTCCGGCGTCCAGGCGGAGGTTATCGTACACCACGGGCAGTAGCACTTGCCGCTCCACATTCAGCCCTCGCCTGTTGAGTTCGTGCAATAGGCAGACCTCATAGACACTCTCCAGCAGGCCCGGGCCGAGGGCCTTATGCACGGCAAATGCAGCATCAACGATCTTTGAAGCAACTTCGTCGGTTTCCTTGGGGATGGGCTCTCTTGGTGTCTTCGTGTCTTGGTGGTTCATAGTGTTCTTCGGAACTGGGTCACAGTATAGCGTGAGGGAGGCTTTTCCTTCAAATTCGCGGCCGCTGGCCGAGCAACCGACGATTCCCTTTGCGGCAATACTTCTGTTAGAATCCGCGCTATGGGAGGGTTTCACTAGCTCTCATGAAGACCTGTCCCACTTGCCGGCAGACCTACTCCGATGATGTTGAGTTCTGTGTGCGCGACGGCGCTCACCTCACCGCTCAAGCCACGGAAACCGAAACGCAGCTTGCCGGTCAACTGTCCCGCCGTTTTCGCATTGTCCGCCGCCTGGGCGCGGGCGCCATGGGCACGGTCTTCCTCGCCGAGCAAATCGCGGTTGGCAACCGTGCGGTAGCACTCAAAGTCCTGAATCGCAAGCTGCTGGATGACCCCGACTTCCTGCTGCGCTTTCAGAATGAAGCGGCTTCCACGGGGCGCATTCATCACCCGAACGTCGTCACCATTTACGAATCCGGCCAGGCCGATGACGGCACACCCTACATCGCCATGGAGTTTCTGGAAGGCGAATCTCTCCGCCAGGCCCTCACGCGGCGGGGTGCGCTTCCCGTGCCTGAGGTTGCGCAAATTCTCCAGCAAGCGGCGCGAGGACTGAACGCCGCGCACAAGCTGGGCATCATTCATCGCGACCTCAAACCCGATAACATCTTCCTGACGCGCGGCGACGAAGGCGAAACGATCGTCAAGGTCGTCGATTTCGGCATTGCCAAGCTGCGCGAGTCCGCCACCCACACGCAGACCGGCATGGTGCTCGGCACGCCCGCGTATATGTCATTCGAGCAGGCTTCCGGCACGAGGAGCGATGAGCTTGACGCGCGCTCCGATATTTACTCGCTGGGCGTGGTGAGCTACGAAATGCTCACCGGGCGCACGCCCTTCCATTCCGACACGCCGGTGGGTTACCTGCGCATGCACGTGCAGGAAGACCCCCCGCCATTGGGCGCCGTCAAGCCAGACCTCCCCGCGCTACCTCAACTCGAAAGCGTCGTGATGAAGGCCCTCACTAAAGACCGCAAACAGCGTTACGGCTCTGTGATGGAATTTGCACGCGCCTTCGCCGAAGCCACAGAACCCGCCACAGGAACGCTAGGGGCGGTCGGCGAACCGCCCCTACGTGATCGCGACACGATGTTGCAGCCCCCGGCCCCGCCGACTCCCCGCCACCCCATTTCAGGCACAACTGGCACGGGCGCGACGAAATCACGACTACCCCTCTGGGTCGGCGTTCCCGCCGCTGTTTTGCTGCTGGTACTGGCTGGCTGGTATCTCTCCTCGGCCATTCATCCGCGTGGCGGCTCGCCAACCCAACCCGCGACGCCAAAGACGCCCCCGGCGGCCGTCTCTATGGCTGTTGGAACAGTGGAGGTGAACCCGAAGGATGGACTCAAATATGTCTGGATACCACCAGGGACTTTCATGATGGGTTGCTCGCCGGGGGATACCAAATGTCCCGATGCCGAGAAACCGCCGCATCAGGTGACCATCACGAAAGGTTTTTGGCTGGGGCAGACGGAAGTAACGGTGGGCGCCTACAAACTCTTCGCAGCGGCCATAGGGAGGCAAATGCCCATTGAACCGAATTGGGGCAGACCGCTTAATCATAGGTGGGGTGACGACATGATGCCCATTGTCGATGTGACATGGGACGACGCCCAAGCATATTGCAGTTGGGCGCGGGGGCGACTGCCGACGGAAGCCGAGTGGGAGTATGCGGCGCGCGCTGGGAGCACGGCACCGCGTTATGGCGACCTCGATGAAATTGCGTGGTACGCGAACAACAGTGGGCGTCAACGCTTGGACATCGATAGGATTTTGAAAGAAGACCCAAGCAATAACGGGAAGCGCTTGGGTGAAAACGGTAACGGAATGCACGAAGTCGGTCAGAAGCAAGCCAACGGATTCGGGTTATACGACGTGCTGGGGAACGTGTCGGAGTGGGTGAACGACTGGTACGACGAGAAGTACTATCAGATTAGCCCCACCCACGACCCTGCGGGGCCTGCGGGCGGTCAGTACCGGGTTACGCGTGGAGGGGACTGGGGCTCCAGTCCCGGGGACGTGGATGTGTCGGGCCGCGGGGAGGGCGGCACGGCGTACAGTGGCGCCATGGTCGGCGTTCGTTGTGTCGTGGAAGTCGCTGCGCAGAAAGTCGCAGCCAGCCAGTCGCCGACAGCGGCAAGCCGGCAACCGCCTGAACCCCCTCCGCAGCGGCCAGATGCGAAGGCACAACTTGCCGAAAAACACTATCTCAGGGGATATACGCTATTTTCTAATAATGACTTCGATGGCGCAATCGCCGAGTCTCGTGAGGCAATGCGGCTGAAACCCGATTTCGCTGACGCACACGGCTTACTTGGATTGGCCCTGGAGCAAAAAGGGGACTTGGACGGTGCAATTGCCGAGTATCGCGAGGGCATCCGGCTAAAGCCGAACGATGCGCATGGTCATGTCGTCCTCGGCGCAGCTCTCGGCTTTAAAGCGGACTTGGATGGTGAGATCACGGAAGAGAGGGAGGCCATCCGACTGAAGCCCGATAATGCGGATGCGCACTTCAACCTGTGCCTTGCGCTGGGCGACAAAGGGGACTGGGACGGCGCGATTTCCGAGTGTCGCATGGCAATCCGACTGAAGGCTGATTACGCGATGGCACACGACGTCCTCGGCGCGGCCCTTGAGCAAAAAGGCGAGCTTCAGCCCGCCTTGGAGGAGTACCGGAAAGCTTATGAACTTGCCCCCCAGGTTCCGGCCATAAGGGGCGATTACGAAAAGTTGGTGAAGCGACTGAACCCACAACCGTGAGGCTGATGCCTGGCATGCCTGCCTCGTCGATCGGCAAGAATTACTTGACTCATCCATTAAGACGCAGAATGATGGGGGTGGGCGATGGAGGCTCATCCCTACGGAGAGAGACCACTCATGTATCTCGCATATCTCGACGATTCCGCCATAGAGCATAAGAAAACCAAGCTTCAAGTCCTATCGGCGGTTATTGTCAATGATAAGCATTTCCAAGAAATTGAAGTGATCGCTGGCATTCACATCGTCGATTTGGTTCCGGAAGAAAATATGGAAAATTTTAAGGAGTTCCATGCTAGCGAGCTTTTCAATGGCTGTCGTGTATTTGAGGGAATAGATCAGAGTATCCGCTTTCGCGCCATGCATTCACTACTCATGCAGGTGCGCGACAAGAAGTTACCCATTGTTTATGGTGCTGTTGATGTACCAAAGCTACGGGGAAAACTGTACGGCTCCGCCAGTCCGATTGACATTGCCTTCCGCATCTGCGCTGAGGGCATTGATGGATGGCTTGATGCCAACGATCCTCAACAGTTTGCCGTATTGATCGCCGATGACTTTGCTGACGGAAAGATTAAGGCAGAACTGAGACAATCATTTCGCCAGCTTAGAAACCAGGTTCGGCCTCCCGATTTTTCCTGTGGTAAATTGCAGCACGTTCACGATGGTATGTATTTTGGTGATTCCAAGGATTCCATCGGAATTCAGATGGCCGATCTTTGCTCGTACTTCATCGCAAAACATCTTGAAGGGGACACAACCGCCGAAGGATTTTATAACACTATTAAGGATCAAATTGTTTATTGCAAGGTGGAACCTGAATGACAGGCCCCGCCGACTTGACCTTGCGATTTTTGGGTGGATGCGCCAAGTAAATTATTGCCCAATGTAGGTCTGAATCAGGATTGGATGTCGTTGGGAGCGCAATCACCGTTTGCACTTGTACCGTCATATGAATAAGTTAGCAGGTGCATTGTCCCTCACCCGTTGCGGCGGGGGCATCATTCTTCCTGGGGAAACAGGGGCGTGAGCGTGTTGGCCCAGGTGACAAATTCGTCCAGCTCCCGTGCAGCGTCCTCAATTCCCGCTATAACCGCTTCGAGTTCCACCACGGTCCAGGTTGTCGTCTTTCTGATATACCCCTCATGAACCTTCTTTTTGTGCGTGGTGTGTTCCGCAATGCCCGCAACCTGAACAAAGTCACCGGAAGCAGCCTCGAGCCTGTAGCTCGGGCTCCAATTGGCATGGATGACTCGGTTTCTCTGCTCGCGGACGTCGTTAAGCTTCTTGATGAGGGGTTTCAGCCGGTCGTGAATCTCCTTGGCCTTTGCATAGGGGAGGCCTCCAACAACAATGGTGTAACGCCAGGAAGTCCGCTCAAGTACGAGCGTCTCGAAAATCAGCGTGATCTTAAGAAAATCCAAGCTCGCCAAGGTGGCGAGCCCCACACCGTGGTCATGTTGGTCAATCAGCTTGGCGGTGTGCACCATCAGCAACTCTTCCAGCTCTGAAAAGCGGAGGGTGACAGTGCCAAGGGCGCGCAGAAAATCGTCGATTTTTGCGGCCATAACGGCTAACCCCATATTTCGGTTTTGAATTCTCGACCGACCACTAATATACACCTAAGCGCCTTAGCGGGTCGCCATGGCCAGCGCAGTTCTGACCCTGGACTTTTCTCATGCCTGATACCCTTCGCATCTCACGACTTGCTCATGAGGGCTTTCTCCACTGCTTCCGGGTTTCTATCGATCACCGTCAAGTAGGCGCGCACGGCGCTTTCCGGACGCCTTCGCCCTTCAAGTTGTGGATTGCGGGTTACTCCGGTACAATCAGGTGGAGGTGAAAGGCATGGCGACGGAAACGATCACCATTCAGGTAGACCGCGAAGCGGCAAGAGCCTACAAGGCCGCGCCGGCTGCCGATCAGAGGAAGATGGGGGCGCTCCTCAGCCTTTGGTTGAAGGACGTGGCCATGGCGGAACCCGCAGCTTTAAAACAAATGATGACCGATCTCAGCAAAAAGGCCCGCGACCGTGGCCTCACGCCGGAGATACTGGAAAACCTCTTGAAAGAAGCGTAGCTTGCGCTTCGTCTTTGACACCAACGTCCTCATCAGCGCCGCCCTTTCCGACGAATCGACGTCGCGGCGCGCCTTCGACCATGCCTTGGACCGCGGCACAATCCTACTCTCTTTACCTGTCGTGGCAGAACTTAGTCAGGTGCTCACCCGGGACAAATTCCGTCCCTACGTCACCGAAGATGAAGCGAGGCAATTTCTCGCCGTGCTTGCCGGGGCATCCCAATGGGTCGAGATTGATGTTCGAATCAGCGACTGTCGCGACCCCAGCGATAACAAGTTCCTTGAGCTCGCGGTGAGTGGCCGGGCGACCCACATTATCACCGGAGACGGCGATCTCCTGGCGCTCAACCCTTTTAAGGGAAAGCCGGTGTTAACTCCTGGTGAATTTCTTCGGGAAGTTCGATGAGACATGCGACGGCTTGTTCATGAGCGCTTTTTCCACCGCTTCCGGGTATCTATCCATCACCGTCAAGTAGGCGCGCACCGCGCTTTCTGGACGCCTGCGCCCTTGCTCCCATTCCTGCAGCGAGCGCCGGCTGACGGCATAGCGCCGTGAGGATTCCGCTTGTGACAGGCAAGCGTAGCGCAGGCCGCCGTCGTTGCGGTCTGCGGTTCTTCCTTAGGCGCACGCTTCCGAATCCGAGGGCGTACCCCTGTTTTTGAGATTTCGGGTTTTCCCTACAGAAGAACCGCGGACCCCAAGAGCGGGGGTCCGCGCTACGCGCCCAGATACGCGCTTTCGAATCCAAGAGCAAACTGGCAATCGTTAACCCGCGGCTGCGCATGGGTTCCGCCGCAGGCGCTTTGGGGGTAGCTTCAATCCTCCCACGGGTTCACGAGTAAAACCCCGGTAGGTTCGAAATCAGCCGTGTTCCGGGTCATAACGTGCAGACCATGGCGTAGCGCTGTGGCGGCGATAAGTCCGTCAGTGGCAAGCACCACCCACCCTGCCTTTTGTGCGGCGGCTGTGAGTTCTCCCCAGAGGCGACTCGTTTCGAGGTCGATCGAGAGGAGGCGATCGCCATAGTCGCGTTCGAGAATCTTCAGCCAGGTTTCAAGCGCACGCCTCTTCGAGCTTTCCCTCAGCAGGGAGATCCCCTTGAGGATTTCACCGATAGATATAACGCTGATGAAAAGGTCCTCTTCGTTGCATGCATCCACGGCTTGGCGAACACGGGGATGCACCTTTGGGTTACGCAGTTCTGACAGCACGCAGGTGTCCAGCAAGACTCTCACAGCTTCACGTTCCGCATGGGGGATTTGTCGCGACGAAGGTCGACTCCCCGCAAGCTTGGACCTTCGCCGAGCAGAAACTGCTTGAAGCTCATACGTTTGCCCGTCAGTTCCTGGTAATCGCGCCGGGCCACCACCACCACGGCGTCGCGGCGGCGCACGACCACCTGGGGCTCCCCCCTAAGGGCGCGGTTTACCAGTTCGCTAAAGCGATTCTTAGCATCTGCCAGACGCCATGACATCGAGGCTCTCCTTAATCTAGCCAATCTAGCTACATGGTCCCATAGCCAACGTAAAATTGCAAGCAGGGCGCTAAAGTCAATTCGGGTTTCATCCGAGTGGTCATGGGCCTGCGGCCCACCCATGGACGTGAAAGTCCTGGCCCTCGTCACCCCCGCGCAAGCGGGGGTCCAGGTCAGTGGATTCCCGCTTTCGCGGGAATGACGTAGCCTGACTTTCGACGGAGCGCGGGCAACAAGGCGCCCGCAGAGACGGTGTACAGCAGCAGAAAGTAATAACAACCGGCAGCCCACCTTTGCGGCGGTGACGGTTTTAGCGGTAGTATTGCGGTGGCAAAAGTGATGAGCCAGCAAACGACATTCGATGCCGGCCAGCGCGGAGCGATCAAGGTCTCCCCGGGGCTTCAGTGCATTTTGTCCCTTATCGGCTTTACCTCCGTAATAGCCCAGATTGTCCTGATGCGCGAACTGATCGTGGTCTTTTACGGCAACGAGATTTCGCTCGGCATCATGTTGGCGGGCTGGCTGCTTTGGACTGCCATTGGCTCCAGCGTGTCAGGTCAGGTTTCCGCGCGTTTGCGCGATTCCCGGAAACTGATGGCCTGTCTGGAAACCCTAATTGCTGCGGTTTTTCCGCTGACCATTCTAGCCGTGCGCGCCAGCAGACCGGTTCTTCAGTCAGTCCCAGGAGAAATCCTTGGCCCCGCTCCGATGTTTCTCACCTCCTTCGTCACACTCAGCGCCTTCTGCCTGCTCTCGGGCGGTCTATTCGCGGCGGGCAGCAAGCTGTGTGCCGACGAAGCGCGAACCTCGACTGCGTCTGCGGCAAGCTCTGTTTACCTGCTGGAAGCTGCGGGTTCAGGCTTGGGAGGCGTACTGGCAAGCCTCGTCTTGATCCGCTATTGCACCTCCTTCGAAATTGCCCTCTTTGTGGCGCTGCTTAACTTGCTGGCGGCGGCATGGGTGGGGGTCCGCACGCCTTCCTACCGCCGTGTCCTGCTGGCGCTGATTTTAATTGCTGCGCTTCCGATTCCGCGCGCTGCCCGCTTGCTCGAGGCGAAGTCGCTCGCGTTGCTGTGGCATGGTTTTAGCCTCGTGGAGTCACGGAATTCCGTTTATGGCAATCTGGCGTTGGTGGCGACGAGCGAAAGCCGCAGCCTTTTCGAAAACGGGCTGAGGGTTTTGACCGTGCCTGACCCTTCGGCCGCAGAGGAATCCGTACACTTCGCGCTTCTCGAACACACCGCGCCTCGATCGGTGCTGCTCATCGGCGGGGGCATCAACGGGAGCTTGGCCCAAGCCCTCCAATACTCCAGCCTCGAGCGCCTCGATTACGTCGAACTGGACCCGGCCATACTCGGTGTCGCAGAGCGCCACTTTGCGCATGCTTGGAATCGCGTGCGGAGCGACCCACGTGTACGCATCCACCCCATGGATGGCCGGTTGTTCCTCAAAACCAGCAACGCGAAGTTCGATGTCATCATCATTAACCTGCCCGACCCCTTTACCGCGCAGTTGAACCGCTTTTATACCCAGGAGTTTTTCATCGAGGCGGCGGAGAAGCTCAACCCCGGCGGAGTCCTGTCTTTCCAGGTGACAGCGTCGGAGAACTACATCAGCCAGGAACTGGCCGACCTCTTAAGATGTCTCCAAAAGACGCTGCGCGCAGTGTTCCCCCAAGTGGTCGCCATCCCGGGCGAGACGGTGCACTTTCTTGCTGCGAATCAGCCCGGCTCGCTCACTCTCGATCCCTCCGAACTCATGACCCGGCTTCGCGAACGCCACATCCGCACCCAGTATGTGCGCGAGTATTACATCCCCTTCCGCATGTCGCCGGACCGCATGCTCGATCTCCAACTGCAAATTGAGCCGCAGCCCGCGACGCCAATCAACCGGGATTTCACCCCCATCGCTTACTATTTTGACGTTGTCCTCTGGAGCTCGCGATTTCACTCCCACTGGCGCGAGTTACTGGAATCCCTGGCGCGGCTGAGATTCGGTGCGGTAGCGGGCGCCGTGACCCTCGGCGTGCTTGGTCTGGCGCTGCTTTCGGCGCTGTATGAGCGCATTAGAGTTGCGCGGCCTGCGGAGGAGATGTCCCGCCACAAGGCCACGCTGGGCCTTTGTGTTGCCGCCATGGGATTCACGCTGCTGGGTCTTGAAGTGCTGCTTCTGCTCGGGTTCCAGGCCCTTTACGGATACGTTTACCAACAACTGTCTATCCTGGTAGCCGTTTTCATGGTGGGAATGGCGGCAGGGGCGTGGCTGGCCTTGAACAAAGTACGGGCGCTTCCGGCTCAGTGTAACCCTGTGCCTGCATCGCTCGACCCAAAGATGTCTGCGGGAACGAGGAGAGCGTGGCAGTTTGAATTCCTCAGACTCGCGCTCCTGCAACTGCTGGCGGCTCTGGCGCCTCTTCTCCTCTACGCATTATTTGTCTCGCTCGAGGGCGTCAGAAGTCTGGCCGCGCTTCTCACCATCAGCCAGATGGTCTTCCCGGTGCTGGCTCTGATAGTGGGGTTGATGGGCGGATATCAGTTCCCGCTGGCCAGCCGCATTTACTTCGCGCGTTCGGACAATTCAAATCGCAACCCTGGGATGCTTTATGCCCTTGACCTGCTCGGGGCGTGCCTGGGAGCAGTGGCGCTGAGCGCCTACCTGCTCCCGGTCTATGGCTTCCTGCGAACCGCCATGCTCATGGCCGTGGTGAACCTGGCGCCGGCGGGACTGGCAGCCCTGGCGGCTTTTGAGGTGCGGTTTCGTCGAACGTAGAGGTCTTTGGATTGGTCGGCTCTGCGAAGACCAGGGCGGAAAACATGAACAGGTCGGCATCCGCGTCCTTCCAAGCTTGCTCAGGAAGGCCCGCTTTCACGCACACCTGTTCAAGGAAAGTGTTCCTGTTCCAACCTTCTTCCGTAGGCACCTGAGGCAGCAGCACGCCTTCATACTCCCCCTTGCGGATGAGCAGTCCGTGCTGGCCCACATGGATCTGGTTGATGTCCTCAACTTTGCGCAGTGGTGAAAGCACCGAGATCTCGTATTCCAGAATCCCCAACTCGCTCTCGCTGACTGGCCGGAAGCGCCGGTCTTCGAGCGCGGCGTAGGCGGCCACATCCCGGACCGTTTCGGCGAGCGGTTTGATAGGCGACATATAGCCAATGCAGCCGCGCAAATCTCCATGCTCCTTCAAGGTCACGAAAGCGCCGCGGGCGTTCCGGAGGGCTTCAGGTTCATCCGCGGGCGGCGAGTAGAGCTTCTTTTCTCGAACCGCAGTTTCAACCGAGGTTCGCGCGATCTTCAGAAGCTCCTGCTTCTCGGCGGGAGTGAGCGAGAACTCAGCGCTCTTGCGCCCGTGCTTCTTGTTCTCTTTTTCAGCCACCAGCGCCACCGCTCCATAGCCGACCACGCGGCTCTTATCTCCTGTGACGTCTCCTGAATTTGCGTACTTGAGGATCTGCGCGCGATGTGCGCCCAGGCGCTCCGCTGCGATCATGGCGGCAACGATGGGCCCGCCTCCGCAGGGGCCTCTCCAGATGTCACGCTCGGTGTTTTGTGAGAGGGTCAGGTAATCCCAATCTTCGATCGTCTTCAGAATCTGGTGGTCCATCCGCTCTGCCTCATCGTAGGGGTGATAATGGGAAAGGTCGGAGCTGACCAGAATGAGCGTGTTTGT
>JBEKIZ010000095.1:0-18334 GCA_050011515.1 Terriglobia bacterium
GCGATCGGCCAGTTGCGTCAAGCGGACCGCTCGGGGAACGTCGATATCAGGTTCGACAGGCTGGAAATGCCGGACGGAACCACGCAGAGGCTAGATGGCGTAGCTATGGATCTGACGTTTCGACCGCTTAAGGGATCTGTATCCGGAAAGAAAACAGGGACCAAATTCCTGGTGCGAACATTCACAGGTCTTGGCACAGTCGCCGCTTACCTGGTCGGGAATGGCGGCAGCAGTGGATTCTACGGCCCGCTTTCTGAGAGTGCGCTGCTCCGGGAACGGGTCGCGAATAATGTCGGGGTGGCAGGCGATGAGGAGTTGAATGAGCTGGCGTTCAATCAGAACATCGTGGTGACCGTCCCTGGCAATACCAGGTTCTACATTGTGCTGGGGACCGGCGCCGCAGGCCGCGACGCAGGAAGCAGACAAGCGGTCGCACCCGTTCCCGCAGGGTCGAGAGTCACCACAACGCCGAGCTTTGAGGAGCTCCGGCAGTTGATGCAACTCAGGCAGGAACTCAGCGCGATGTATCAACAGACCGGTACACCTCCGGCGATAAGCCAGACCCCACAGTAGATCAGGGGGTGAAGGGATCGCGAAATGGCGCGCTCGATTCGCTGCTTCCGTCCTACTGCGCCCGCTCCTCAATAATCACGCCGCCTGCTGCTTAACACACCGGCAGAAGTGCTGCATGTTTCCCCCGGCACGCACAGCCCGATGAGCGTCTTTGTCGAATGTCCTGAATCATTGCCGCTCTGCCATTTCGCGTCTTTGCCAAACTCCAGCCACAACAACGGTTCGACGATACAGCCAAGTGACCGCAAGCAGACACGGCAACTTGCCCGAAGCGGACTTCTGGGGAGTCAGAGGTCGCACTTCGGCGTTAGGCCGTTTTACGCCCAAGCGGCGTCTAGGACGGGAAGGTGACTTTTCGGGCTCAATCCCGAGATTGGATCGCAACTGTCCCGCCAGCAGTGACTTCTACGATCTTGGCAGGGCTGTGACGATCTGCGGAGGTTGAGAACTACGTTGCACCTCGCAGTAAATCCGATTGGTGGCCTGGAGCAGCGGAGACCAAGCCCGCTTCGTCGGGACGGGTCAGCCGTTCGTTAAGCCGCAGCGGGGAACGTGCAACGCTCCACGGCTCGCTGATCACGTCTTGGAACCCTGACATCTGGCAAATTGGTCGCCGGTCCTGCAGGATGGCTTTCCTCTGCTACAACGGATGGCAGTCACGGCAACGGATGATCGTGGGTGGTGAACATGAAGCCGTTGCCCCTCATGTCAGATCATGGCCGGCCTAGCGCGCCGCGGACGGCGCGCTGGGAGTTCCGTCCGCATTGTATGCGATTACGCGGTACTTCACGCCTAACATCATGGCCGGCTTTGGATCGGGCCAGGGAGCATCGGCGTCGGTGGCGCACCTATCGCAAATCGTCTCCCAAGGGCCATACTCGCCGACCTGGCGCTGCACGCTGTAGCTGACTGCTCCCGCCGAGCCACGCCATCCGATCAGTCCTATACCTTTTGTCGTGATCACAGGGGGAGGCGGCACCTGATGGGGAGGGACTGGAATCCCCGCCATCGCATAGGCATGGTTTCGCAACTGCTGCGCCCGCGCCCGCATGTCATCGCTGGTGTTGACGAGGGTGGTGAGCCCCCCGTAATACAGCGCCCACCAGTGGCCGCTCTCACCCTTCTGAGCGTAGGCGGCATTGCTGACATTGGCGGGAATGGGTTGCCACCCGAAGCTGTCCGCGTGAGCCTGCAACGCCCAGTAGTCGTCGCCGGAGATATTCGGGTCAGTTTCCATGGTGTGAAGCACTGCTTGAAGATCATCCCGCGTCGGCCAGTCTGTCACGTCCCAACCGAATTCATTGATGATGTAGGCCTTCCCGTGCCGGGTCACCGCGGCCGCATCCTGGGAAAAGGTCTGGGCTGTGGTCTTCTGTCCGGCTGATACTAGCGCGTCCCAATGGGGGTAATATTCGAAAGTGATCAGATCAGGCGTTTTGGCGTCGAGCGCGCTGTTGTCGTACCGAAAGAAGCCGGTGGTGTCCAGGTACAAATGTCGCGCGTCGACAGACTTGATGAATTTTCCGATGATATCGACCCACGGGAGGTACGGCGCGAGATCCCGCGAGGGTGAAGTCCAGACTATCCCGAGTCCGCACATGTTACAGTTTTCCCACGCCAGGATGGTGGGATCGTCTTTGTACGGGACTCCGGTGAGCCCATTTTTATGGTTCACAACCGCCGCAATGTGCTTTTCGAACGCGGCAATCACGGCCGGATCCGTGAAGAACGCCTTGAAATCCCGCTGATGTGTCCACTCTAAATACTCCCCCGGTCCGCTGAGCGCGCAGGTTGCACAGTCTCCAGCCAAAGTCACGATCAAGCGGATTCCCCGATCGTGCGCAGCTTTGATCGCATAATCGATGGGTTTGAAAGCATCAGGGTTAAAGACTCCCAGCCGCGGCTCAATACACAGTTCGCACCCGACGCTGTCGCCCAGGGTTTGTGACCGGACTACTCTGGCGCCCATCTCCTTGGCCGTGTCCAAGGCATCGTCAACCTCAAAGTGGGTCGGGTAACGCGGCCCCAGTGGATCATGGGGTCCGTAAGCCTCCAGTCCCAGCCACTCGATGTTCGGACCGCTGTATCGGAATGGCTTACCAGAAAGCTGTAAGGAGGTTCCTGCGCGCCTCACGAATTCCGATCGGTGGTCCACTGGCTGGGGAAGTTGCTGGCCAAAGACTGCGACAATCAGGACCGCCACAGTGGCGAGAACAACAACCAAAAGCTTCGAAATGCTGGTCATATAATGGCTCCTCCGAGATTCATGCGTGGGCACTTCTCGGCCGACGGGATATTGGTGTGACAAGTGTCGTTACAGTGGGGCCCGACGAAGGGCTGCTCATCTATCCAGGTGTAGATCAGGACTTTGACATCGCGTCGCTTGCTCATGCCCGCGAGCACTCTATCACACCTGTTCGGCAGTCAGGGTGAGAAGATTCCCTGGCAGGTGGAGTCTGCTGCAAGCTGGATTAGGAATGAAAAACGCCCTTCCCTGAAACTGGACGAGGGGTGGCGCAGAGCGCAGCTCTGGATAGCGCCGGGATAAACCGGCTTGGAGTCGCGAATGAAAGAGTCGTACAGGGAAGGCATAGCGAGCCACCCTGGCCCCCAGCCATGCGAGGGCGGTCGTGAGGTCGCACTTGAAGCGTTGGAGAGGGGCATCCGTAGGCAGGGCATTGAGCTCCGAAATCAGCTGATTCCGGGTGCCGACGCTGTCAGAGCGGTGGGAAGGCAACACGAGGGCGGACGCCAGCGCGAGCCCGCGCTCGGCCCGGCGGAGTCGAAGACCCCAGGCATGCGGAGAAACTCCAGGCGCGAGAACCGGGAGACCCCATGGCTGCCCGTGGGAAAGATGCGGCGGGCCGGAGGGAGAACGTGATGAACGGCAAGTCTCTCATGCACGGCCAGGGGGAGTCGTACAGCGGCATAGTACCGACGAAGCAGCCGAACAGGGGCGGGGAGCCGCCAGCGGAGGTTGCGGAGGGAAGGCCGTTGACCAAGGAGAACACGCCCCAGTCTAACCCGCGCCGGACACCGCGCCGGGAGAGTGGGCCAAGTGGGCTGGAGCGTGTGCGCGAGACAGCACGGAAAAACGGGAAGCTGAGGTTCACAGCCCTGCTTCACCATGTGACGGTCGAGTTGCTGCGGGAAAGCTACTTCTGTCTGAAAAGACAGGCCGCTCCCGGAGTGGACGGCGTGACTTGGGAAGAGTATGGAGAAGGCCTGGAGGGGCGGTTGAGGAACCTTCATGGGCGTATTCATCGCGGGGCCTATCGAGCGCAGCCGTCGCGAAGAGTCTGGATACCGAAAGCCGACGGGAGGCAACGACCGTTGGGGATCGCGGCGCTGGAGGACAAGATCGTCCAGCAGGCGGTGGGAAAGGTTCTCAACCAGATATGGGAAGAGGACTTTCTGGGCTTCAGCTACGGATTCCGCCCGGGGCGCGGACCGCAAGACGCATTGGACGCGCTGTGGGTGGGGATCGTGCGCAAGAGAGTGAACTGGATAGTGGACCTGGACATTCGATCCTTTTTCGACAAACTCCAGCATGAGTGGCTGGTCAAGTTTGTGGAGCATCGGATCGGAGACCGGCGTATCACCCGTCTGATCCAAAAGTGGCTGAAGGCGGGGGTGATGGAGCAAGGGCAGTGGACCGAGACGAAGGAAGGGAGTCCGCAGGGGGCGGTGATCTCGCCCATCCTCGCGAACCTCTACCTGCATTACGTCTTGGATCTCTGGGTGGAGCCGTGGCGGAAGAAGCAAGCGCGCGGTGACGTCATCATCGTACGCTATGCCGACGACGCCGTGCTGGGGTTCGAGCATCGAGTTGAAGCAGAGCGTTTTCTGGAAGAACTCCGGAAACGCCTGGGGAAGTTCGGGCTGGAACTGCACCCGGAGAAGACGCGCCTGATCGAGTTTGGGCGCTTCGCCGCGGAGCGCCGGAAGCAGCGCGGAGAAGGAAAGCCAGAGACCTTTAATTTCCTGGGTTTCACCCATATCTGTGGGACCAACTACCAGACGGGCAACTTCACGGTCCGCCGGAAGACGATCGGCAAACGCTTGGCCGCCAAGCTCAAGGAAATTCGAGCGCAACTGCATCGGCGAATGCACCTCGGCCTTCCGCAAACCAGCGAGTGGCTACGGCAGGTGGTGCGGGGGTATTTCCAGTATCACGCGGTTCCGGGCAACTGGGAGCGATTGAAGGCCTTCCGCCGGGAAGTCCTGTACCACTGGTATCAGGCGCTACGGCGTCCAAGCCAGCGCAGTCGGCTCCGGTGGAGTGCTTTTCCCGAACGCTTCGGTGCCTTGCTGCCACCCATCCAAATTCTGCAACCCTACCCTAACCTGCGTTTCGACGCTAACCACCCCTCGATCCGAGGTAGGAACCGTGTGCGCTAGCAGCGCCCGCACGGGTCTGTGCGGGGGGCAGCGGGTAACCGCTGTCCCTACCGCGACCGGTCCGCAGGCAAGGCTGAAATCATGCCGGCCGATCACTCTCAAAAAGCTTGGCGCGGGGATAGGCGCTCCTGCCCAGGAGTTGCAGTCCGCGCGCAAAATGGTGTTGGTGCGCAGGCTTGACCAGCGCTAATGCAGCACGCTGAAGCGCAAAACTGCGCTCTACGCCAGCCTGCGACACAAGATGGAATGGTGCGTGGCGAGCCAGAAGGGGTTATGACCTCACCGGACGCAAAGCCGACTTGAACGAAGCCGCTAGCGCGGCGGACGCTTCGCGTGATACTATTTGGCAGGGCAACTGCGATGTCGCCGATCTACAGTTGCGTAGCAACATTGCCCCAATACGTAACACGATTCCGATTCAATACCCAATAAGCAATTGCCCTGCCAAAGTAGGGGGCTTCCTTCAAGTCGCTGTATCGAAAGCGCGCCGTGCAGCGGTGTCTCCCACTCCTCCACCCGATTTCAGTCGGCGCGCTTCCGATACAGCACTAAGACTTCTCAGGCCGAATCTCTAGAAGTGGCGGAACCTCCTAACCGGCAGTAACTTCCAGTGAGAAGAGCGAATAGATCCTTGTGCAACCACATGAAGGTATTTTCCGAGTGGGCAACGATTCAGGAGTTGGACCACTTCGGTCTACGCTACGCCGTTACAGAAGGTCTCTCTTGACCGGCGGCGTGTTTCCTGGATGCCGAACTATTCAGGCGGAATCCTAAGCGGGATCGCAACTGTCATGGGAACGGTGACTTGCATCGAATCGAGCCAAGTGGTAGGCCTCTGCCGCGAGGTTGACCAGCCTACGGATGTAGATAAGTGCTGAGACTATCCGATCGTTCGCGTACTCTGTGCCGCCTAACCCTCACGGCTCGCGCTGAGTCCTCTGCGCCTCGGGTGCAGTGCTCTTTCCCATGAGGTATTGGTCGAACCAGGCGATCGTGCGCCGGATGGAATCGATCTGGTTCTCACGCTTCACAAATCCGTGGCCTTCATTCGCGTAATAGTGAACATCGACCGTCCGCCCTTCCTTCTTAAGGATGTCGACGACCTGTTGCGCCTCCTCCTTCGGCACGCGCGGGTCATTGTCGCCCTGCAGCACGAGGAGCGGTACCTTCTCGCTCCGAATATAAGTGATTGGCGAGTCGGCGTCGTAGATCTTGCGATTCTCATCGGGGTTACCCAGCAGCCCCTTTAGATACTCAGTCAGCGACGGGTCCGAACTCTTCAGCATCGTCGACCAGTTAATGATCCCGTAAAGTTCCACGGCGGCCGCCCAGATGTCCGGTGCCTTGCCAATGGCCATCAGCGTCATGAAGCCGCCGTAGGACCCCCCGGTGATGCCGATTTTCCTGGAATCAACGTAGCCCGTGGCCTTCAGGAACTCCACCCCGGCGATCTCGTCCTTCAAGTCGCCGCCGCCCAAATCCTGAAAGTTGGCTTTCTGGAAGTCCAGGCCGTAGCCCGTGGACCCGCGCGGGTTGGGAGCGAGACAAATATATCCGCGCGAGGCTAGCGCCGCCACGTCCGTGTTCCAATAATCCACCATCTGGCCCGTGGGCCCGCCGTGCGGCAGCACGAGCGCCGGATTGCTGCCATCGCGCTTCAAGTTGAATGGCATCCACAGCAAGGCCGTGATTGTTTTTCCGTCGAAAGTCTTGTAATGGATGATCTGCGAGGGCGGCAGGGGCGTGGCGCGCAAGCTGGCTATCGTGGAGAAGGTCAATTGATCGGCGTGCTGGCTCGCGAGGGTGTAAACCCAAAGGTCTCCCGGCTGGTTCGAGGCTTCATGAGAAACGATCACACGATCGCCCTGCGGGGAAAACTCGTTGGGATTGCCGGAGAAGAAATTCAGGCCGTGCGGCAGGTCAACTTTTTCCGCCCGGTTGGTGGAGCGATCCGCGAGATAGGCATCGGTCACCCCGTCTTCATTCACGACATAGGTGTAGTTTTTGCCGTCGGGCGAAAAGTTCCCTGCGAAGGCTTCCCATTTCAAGTCGGTCACCCAGGTGATCTTCTTGCTGGCAACATCCAGCAGGGCGACGTTCATGTACCCGCCCTTGGCATCCGCACTCATCAGAAGCGTTCCGCCGTCGGGTGAAAGTGATGAGGCGAGATAGCGAATCGTCCCCTGGTGCGCAGTGAGGTTCTCGAGCTTGCCGCTCGCCACATCAATGCGGTAAACGTCCGCATTGGTGAAGGGAGGATTCACGCGGTCGGCATAGATGGCCTTGTCGTCGCTGCTCCAGGCCACCACATTCCAGGAGTAACCCGGCTGCTGCTCGTTCGTCAGCTTATGAACTTTGCGGGTGCTCCAGTCGAGGAGAGCAATGTCAAGCTGCGTGCCCTCCTTCGGCTTGTAGGCAAAAGCAATGGTGCTTCCGTCGTGGGACCAGTGTGGGTCTTGTTCCCGAATGGCGGGCGTGTTGGTCAGATTCAGAGGCTCGCCGCCGTCGCTCGGTATAGCGTAAAGGTCCCACAGTTCGTTGCCCGCGCGGTCCTGCTGGTAGACGATCCATTTGCCGTCGGGCGACCAGACGGCGCTGTACTGCTGCCGATCGTCGGACTGGGTAAGCTGAATCGGCCATCCCCCTGAGGCGCGCACCTTCCAGAGATTGGAACGGCCGGAGATATCGGTGGTGAAGGCGATCTGCTGCCCGTCAGGCGACCACGCGGGGCCAAACACGCTTCGCGTGTAATAGAGGTCGTCGACGGGCGCGGGGCGGGCGGCGGGATTTGACACCGACACCACCGACTTCGGATCGGTCAGTGGGCGGTCGTCGGGTCCCGTGGACGCGGCCAAAGGCTCTAACAGACTGAAGCTGATGACAACCCATACTCCCCATAGTCGCATGATCCGCATACAACCTCCCTCCGACGGGCGTCCCGACTTGCGACCAGAAGCGCGCATCGCCGGCGCAGTGCCCTACCGATCGAAACTGGGAATAAACGTACGCCCTTTTGGCCAGGATTCCACCATTGGACCCGGCTCTTGGCGAGTATACACTCAACCGCTTCTGCGGGAGCGTTGTGGAAATGAAAAAAGCCCTTCCCAGAAAACAGGAAGCCCCTGCTTTGAAGGGCGACCGGGACTCCTACCGACCTAGCATGAGTAGTGGGCATTCGGCGAGTAATCTCGGACCGGCACTTTGTTCGGACGGAGCGGCGAGTATCGATCGCCCCTTCGCTGTTACAGAGGGTCTATCTCGGCCGGCGGCCATTTTCCTGGTAGGCGACTTTTTCAGGCTGAATCTTTAGTTGCGCGATAACTACTCGAAGGGTTGCCGGCAGGATAGCACGTCAGCAAGTTCTTCTGCCACTCGGTCTTTTCGCTTGATTCGCTAAAAACGATATTTTGATGTTACCCGTCTCCCCGCATGTAGGAGTGGCCCTCCGACCAGACGGTGGCCTCAAAGGGGATTAAGCCGCATTTTCGATTTCAGATTGCAGAGCTAAGCTTATCTCGGATTAATAGTAGGGTGGGAATCGAGCGAATCTCATACTTGCCAGCCACAGCCTCTGCAACGGGCGTCGATGGGGTCTGCCGGTTCTCGCGCGTGGAGTTTCCATGCATGCCCGGGGTCTCAGACTGCGCGGAGTCCTCGTGGTGCTTGCGATAGCGCACTCCTCAGTATTGCCTTCCACCATGCTGAACGACAGTCGGCACTCCGGTCGCGATCATTTCGCAGCTCAATACCCTGCCTGCATGTGCCCCTGTCAGTGCTTCGATGGCAGCCTTACGGCTGACCATGCACAACTCGGGGGCAGGATGGTTAGCTAGGCCTCTCCTGTGCGACTCTCTCACTCACTACTTTACGCCGGTTTATACCGGCGCACTCAGCAGCCTGCTACTGCTTGACGAACTCCACGCGACGGTTCTGCGCCCGGCCCTGGGGCGTGTCGTTGGAGTCAATGGGCTTCGTGGCGCCCAGGCCGGCGGTCGTCAGACGACCCGCGTCCACCTTGAATTGCGAGACCAGAACCGCCTTCACCGCCTCGGCGCGGCGTTTCGAGAGGTCGAGGTTGTGGTCGGCTGCGCCGGTCGAGTCCGTGTGCCCTTCGATCTGCAGTTTCAGGTTGGGATTCGCCTCCAGCCCACGCGCGATGGATTTGATTACAGCCGCGGACTCGGACTTGAGCCGATCGCTGTCGGTATCGAAGAGAATGCCGTGCGTAACGTAGCGGCCGGAAGAAGAGATGACCTGGCTGAAGTCGGGAGTAGATTCGGCGAAGCGCAGGAGCCGGATGCCGAAGCTCCCGCTAACTGCTGCTTCCGTTTGCAGCGTGACGGATCCGAGTTCCGGCAGGTCGATTTGATTGGCGTCCACGACGCGGTTTTCGTTGATATACACCTGAAGACGCCCGTTCTGGATCCACACGTTCTCACTAACGGGCTGGTTGAAATCGGCAGGGGTGTTTGTACTCGCGAGTTCCTCGCTCGGGGTGTTGACTCGCACGTGAACGCCGGCGTCGCCGTTGGTTTGAACCCAGATGCGGAGGCTGTCCTGACCATCCTTGGTACGGAACTGCCAGGCATTCCGGAAGTCGACGGGATTCTGGAACATCACCACCGATTCCAGCGTGAAATTCTTGGGGAAGTCCTTGAAATTGGGGGTCAACTCCAGACTCTGGCTTGTAGTAAGCTGCCGGATTCCCGGGGCCTCCATCAGCGTTACGGAGCCGCCGCGGACCTTCCAATGCGGCGGCGCCTCGTCGCCGGCCATGTCCGTAAAATCGTCGTAGAAGATGGTTCTCTCGCCTGGAACGAAGTTGGCTTTCACGACCGTCAAATCCGGCTGGCTCGCGGCCGGAGCCGCGCCGCCGGCGGGTTGCGGAGCTTGTGTGCTCGACGCCAGCGCGGCCGTCTGACTCGTAGGCGGCGCCGGACTGGCGGCGACTGCCGCACTCACTGGAGGAGGCGCATTGGCCGTGGCCGGCGCGGCGTTCGGCGCAAGACTCGCGAGAGCGGGTCCGCTGCGCGATTTTGCGCTGAGCATCACCTTACTCCCGGCGGCGAATCGGACGGTGGGGCCTTGGGCGGCGACATCGATCACGACAAGCGACACCGTTGCGCCGCCAAGAGCGCCAATCGCAGCTCCCTTTCCGCCGCCCGCCAAGCCGCCCGCCAGAGCGCCAAATCCGGTTGCACCAGCGGCTTTCGCCAGATTGCTGCTGCGGCGGACAACCCTGCCCTCTTCGTCAACGTCCGTCTGACCCTTGGAATTTACGAGCGACTTGACGTCCGCTGCGATCGGGACTGCCTGGTCACCGTGCCTGAGCGTGTCGAAAGAGAACCTCAACACGGACTGCCCCGTCAGCTTGTTGCCGGACTTGGACTCTTTCACCTTTCCCTCGACAATGTCTCCCTGAAGCGCAAGCGGGGTGATCACCCGCGCCGAGACCGCGTCGCCTTTGCGGCTGATATCGGTGCCCAGTGGCGCCGTCAGCTCTGCCTGAATGTCGATATCCTGAGCCAGCGCCGCTCCGCAAACCAGCACGGCAAGGCCAAGACCAAGACATGTTCGCTGTAATCTCATTGTAGGAACTCCTCTCGCGTGTCCAGATTGACCGGAGAACTACAGAGCCCATATCATAAATACCAGATCTAGTCAAGGCATATCGGGCATATCGGGAACCCCTGTTTACAGTTTTGCAACCATGGGATCGGCAGTTCGAGCCTCCCCAGGTCCACCAAAAGTCGCTGGTTTTGTTTCTCACCCACAGGGTGTCGACCTCCATAGCGGCTTCGTCGCGTTCGAACCCACATGAATAGAGGCGTCAGAGATCAGCAGAGGGTTAATGCACGAGACTCGAATCGGAACTTGCAGAGACCTTGACCTGGCAGGAAGGCCGGCCCATAATTCTGCGCAAAGGTAAAGTTGAAATCGGAAATTCCGGATGAGAGGGAATCATGGCGTCACGCATTCGGATCACTGTTCAGGTTGTCCTGATTGCCGGGTGTTTGGTTGGAGGCCTGGCCGCGCAGACACGCTACGTCCCCGACAAAGTGGGCAAGTGGACGTTAAGACGCCCCGACTACTCGGCCGGAAAGGCGCAGTACGGCTTGAGCCCCGTCGAAAAGAGCAGATTCGAGGCCAAAATCGGCGCGCTCATCTCCACCATTCAACAGTGCAAAGTGTTCAACCCGCCGATGGGAATCGAACCCCAGGTGATTGCCCGGTACTACGCAGACACGTTTCTTGCTGACGACCCCGATCTATGCGAGAACCAGCCCTGCGTCCGTCATCCGCCCGGGTTCTATTTCTATATCTTGGTGTGGTACCACCTCCTCACGGAACCGAAAGACCGGTTTGGACACGTCGACTATCATGCACCGCTTGTGGTAGGCCTTGCGAACGAGACGGCACAAGAGGTGTGGGTTGCCGTCAATAATCTTACTCGGACCCTCGGCGACATGCCCTGGGCAGAACGCGTGCGGCTGCCTGATGGCCGCCAGATCCGCTACATGCCGCGCGAAACGTCGGCCCGCGTTGGGGGATTTCCTGTCTACAAAAACCGGTTGGGTGACCACCTTGTGTTGACCAAAAGGGACCGCGACCCCTGGGTGCCCGTGACCCGCGAGCAGCTTGCGTTGGCGCTCATCCGCGAGCGCGAACGCTTGTTCGCCCACCAAGCCGAGGAGAGGAAACCGAGACCGGCGCCCCCGTGCGATAAAGACTACAAAGACTGGATGTCCGGCGCGGAAGAGCGGCGCGAAGACACGGAGAGAGCGTACCAGAGACTGAAGAAGACCGATCCGGCCGCTGCCGAGCAGCTCCATGCAAGGATGGAGAAGACGGAAGCTGACATGCCGGCCCTGTTGAAAGAAGGTCAGGCCCGCTGCGAGGCGCAGCAGAAGCAAGCCGCCCAAACAACGTCTGCGCAAGTGGCGCCGGACCGCGTGATCGAACCCCTTCGCGCCGAGCTGGCCCGAATGACGCCCGCCGAGCGCGCCTCGCCAGCATGGTATGACAAACTGGCGGAAGGACCCGACGCGTCGGGGCTGGTGGCGCCCCACGCGCCGCGTGCCGTGGAACTGGTGACGATGAACCCCGATTTTTTTGATCGCTCACGTCCGCGCACGGACTTTCAGGTCATCTCCGTTGACATCGAGTACGATCCGACGGTGGGCGCGGACCACGCCAACCTCAGCCAGGACGACCTTCCCGACTGGCGGATGTACGAATTCCTGACCACCACCGACTGGCAGCGCGTCGCCGCGCTGCTCGACTGATTCTCGCGCCAACGGCGCGCCGCTCCTGCTGGGCCTCGCGCCTGACGACCACGGCAGCCAGGTTCACGCCATCAGTGGGGACCGAAACACCCTGCTCGAAGATGAAAGCGGTGACTACATCCCTGCGGCAACATTCTGTTTTCCAGACGCGAAAGCAGCTTCCCCACAACTCAGACAGGATTGTGCCTGATAAACGCCCTTCCACGCCGGAACCCAGCCAAGCGCCAGGATTGTCGATGGGAAGCCGACTTATCAGGCCGAATCCCAAACAGCGCCGGAATTGGTTGAGCGGCAGCAGCTTCCAGTGAGACGAGCATATAAATTCCTCGGCAGACAACTGGAGAGTACTTTCCGAGTCGACCATGCGTCCAGAAACGGTGCAACCCGTGACGGGCCGCAGCCTGTCGCTCCGGCGGCCAAATTCCGAACAAGACCGCGCTAGCCGCTGCTGCTTACTTGCTGGGCGCATCGTATCGCCGGTTGACTTCCTTCCAGTTCACCAGGTTCCACCAGGCGGCCACGAATTCGTTGCGGCGGTTCTGGTACTTGAGGTAGTAGGCGTGTTCCCACACGTCGATCACGAGGAGTGCCTGCTTGCCTTCGTTCACCGGATTGTCGTGCAGAGGCGTGGACGTGATTTCGAGCTTGCGGTTTCTATCCAACTGCAGCCACGCCCAGCCGGAGCCGAAGCGCCCCATGGCTGCGGCGGAGAACTTCTCTTTGAACGGGCCGAAGCCCCCGAAAGTCTTCTGAATTTCTTCGGCGAGTTTCCCGACGGGCTCACCGCCGGCGTTGGGCGCCATGATTTCCCAGTACAGGCTGTGGCTGAAGTGGCCTCCGCCGTTGTTGCGCACGGTCGTCCGGATCGCCTCAGGAACGATGGCGCAATAATCGGCCAACAACTCTTCGAGCGTCTTGCTGGCCAGTTCGGGCGCTTGCTCCAAAGCTTTGTTGAGATTCGTCACGTAGGCGGCGTGGTGCTTTCCGTGGTGGATCTCGACGGTCATCTTATCCATGAATGGTTCCAGGGCATCGTGAGCGTAGGGGAGTGGTGGAAGATTAAAGGGCATAGTGTCTCCTTTGGTTTCAGAATTCAGTATGCGCAACGCCAGAGGGATTCCCCCGAGTGCGGCGAGAAACCCTCGGCGCGATGTCCTCAACTTAGTGCTTATTGTTTATCTCGTCATATAGTGCAGTCGATGACTGCACGATTCTCTCTACGGAACGGGCGGTTATGCCAATGTTCGAACGGACTTTTCCCGGTCCCATTGGCGTGTCTTTGCCGCAGCAATAAATGCGTCTTTGTCGTTGGTATCCACGACGCCCGCGTCTTGTCCGACATTCGCTATTTTCAAAAGCACTTGGCCGCCTTTGTCGACGGCAATTGCCTTGAGATGAGCGAAAGCATCGCGCACAAAATCGATCGCGGCGCTTTCCATCGACAGTGCCTTTGCGCCTTCGTCGGAGAGGATGACGGCGACTGCGTCGAATAGCACAGAAGGGGTACCCGCCAGTTGTCCGTCAGCCGCCAGCATCGAGCCAGCGGCAAGCTTCACTCCCCCCACTTTGGGGGCGACGATCTTTACGGTAGCGCCCGCATCCGTCGCGGCCTTTTTAATCTTCTCGATAACAGCGCCGTCTGAACCATTCGCAATCAGGATGCCAATCGCGCGCCCCATGAGCGTCTCTTTCATCTTGCCGATGGTCTGCAATGCGGGCGAAGGCTCCATCTCCTGCACGGGCGCTGCCGCCACCGGCGCATCGGGAATTTTGTCGAACGCAAGACCCGCGGCGACTCGGTTGGCGAGGTCTTTTTCGATATGTCGCAGGTGACCGACGATCGCCTCACGCACGTGCACATGTTCGACCTTGGAAAGCTCAAACACTAACGCCGAGGCGATGTGCGCCTGCTCATACGCGGTTTGGCTGAGATAGAACTGCCGCGCCTGGCTGTAGTGGTCGGCGAAGCTCTCGGCACGGATGCGGCCTTTCTTGCCTATTTCAGTTACCGCAGCGCTATGAAAGCCGTAAGCCGGCGTTTCGCGTGGCGAGTCTGCAGACAAGGAGTTGGGCTCATACGCAACACGGCCCGCCGGTTGCGCCATCTGCATGTGTCCGTCGCGTTGTTGGTTGGAGAACGGGCACTTGGGCGCGTTGATCGGGATCTGGTGGAAATTGGGCGAACCCAGGCGCGAAAGCTGCGTGTCGTGATAGGAAAATAAACGGCCTTGCAACAGTGGATCATTGGAGAAATCGATGCCTGGCACGACATGAGAAGGACAGTAAGCAACCTGTTCAGTTTCAGCGAAGAAATTGTCCGGCCAGCGATCCAGCACCATACGGCCGATCACTTTCAAGGGCACCAGTTCTTCGGGTATCAGCTTGGTCGCGTCCAGATGATCGAACGGAAATCTGTCCGCTTCCCCCTGCGTGAATAGCTGAACCGCGAATTCCCACTCGGGGAAATTACCCGCTGCGATGGCCTCGAACATATCGCGGCGGTGGAAGTCTTGATCAGCGCCGGAAATCTTGACGGCCTCATCCCAAATGGTGGACTGCAAACCGAGCTTGGGACGCCAGTGGAATTTGACGAAGGTTGATTCGCCGGCATCGTTAATCAGCCGGAAACTATGCACACCAAAGCCTTCGATCATGCGAAGCGAACGAGGTAGGGTGCGATCAGACATGATCCACATCACCATATGCATGGATTCAGGCGTGAGCGAAATGAAATCCCAGAATGTGTCGTGCGCGGTTGCCGATTGCGGAAAGCCGCGGTCGGGTTCCATTTTTACGGCATGGATGAGATCGGGGAACTTGATGGCATCCTGGATGAAGAAAACCGGGATGTTATTGCCGACCAGGTCCCAGTTGCCTTCCTTAGTGTAAGACTTGACGGCAAACCCGCGTACGTCACGAGGGGTATCTACCGAGCCCGCGCCGCCTGCCACGGTCGATATGCGAGTAAACACGGGTGTCTTCTCACCTACCTCGGTGAGTATCCTGGCGGTGGTGTATTGCTTCAACGAGGCGGTCAGCTCGAAGAATCCATGCGCGCCCGTCGCTCGCGCGTGAACGATGCGCTCGGGAATTCGCTCGTGATCGAAATGCGTGATTTTTTCGCGAAGGATGAAATCCTCCGAAAGCGTAGGGCCGCGCGGATTAGCCCTGAGCGAGTTTTGATTATCGGAAAGCGCGACGCCCTGGTTCGTGGTGAGCGCGGGGTGCTTTCCACCAGCGGTCTGGTGCAGCTCGCCGCCGGCAGCCAGTTGTGAGTCTCCGTTGGGAGCCGAGCCCTTTTCCTGTTTACGTTTTCCAGAATTACTCGTCGTCTTTTGTTTGCTCATGATCAACCTCCTTAGTGTGTAGCGCCAGCCTGCTGGCTGTTGTCGTGTCTTGTCAATTTCGACGGGCCGCTTCTCCTCCCGGATCATGCCGGTTCGGAGGGGGCACCGGGCCAAGTGCTTGCCCTTCCCCAGGACGGCGCGCAGTCGACCCTCTATTCCGTCGTTTTACCGTCGAAGTGTTCATCGTCTGCCTCCGCATCGGCGCGGGTATGACGGACAGCGCCGTCCCGATGATTCGGCGGTGCAGAAACCGGAATTCCCGCTCTTAAAAAGTGTATAGGGCTCACGACTAAGATGACTTTAAACCGAGGCTTCCCCTCTGTCTGAGCAATTTCGACCACATGTCAGAGCACTATTGAAATGACGAGCAAATCACCTCGGCGTACAAAGGCGGTGCGGGTTAATTCGAAATTACGGGAACGGGCGACCTGCCAGATCTGTCCAAACGCGGGAGTGAAATGTCATACCGAGGGAGCGAGCCTCTCGATCACTGATTCGGGACACACCAAAACACCGGATTTCTAGTTTCCCGTGCCAGGGGCAAAACACTACGACGCGCCAGCGCAACACGATGAAAGGGCGGCTCGCCGCATACAGAGGAACCCGCCAAGGCTCACATGAACTTAAAGGCTTGCGAGCCCCCTAGACATGCCTGAAGAGAGCGAGTGACAACGATGAGCTCAATGGTTCGATTCTTCTTTAAACCGACGCAAGGCCCGCGCGCCATTTTGCTTGTCCGGCTTGCCGTAGGGCTGATCTTCACGACGCAAGGCATTCTCAAGTATATCGATCCCAATATGGGTGTCGTTCGTTTTACGAAGATTGGCTTTTCGCATCCGTATTTCACGGCGCACTTCGTTGGAATGTTTGAAATTGTGTGCGGTCTTCTGGTGTTGCTCGGACTGTGGACTCGGGCAGCCGCCGTCCCTCTGTTGATTGTCATCACCACGGCGATTGCAACGACGAAAATTCCCGAGCTATTTCACGCGAATCAGGGCTTTTGGTACATGGTGAGTGACACGCGCACTGATTTTGCGATGCTTTGCTCGCTCGTTTTCCTGATTTCTGGCGGTGGTGGAGCGTTGTCGCTTGATGCGCCGCGCGGGCGAGAAAATATTTCAGGACCAATTGAATGAGGAATGCGTTGAAGGCGATTCCAAAGAAGAAGTCGCTGATCACACCAGTGTGAGCGAAACCTGACGCTCCGGCTCAACCACGGAGCGACTCGAAAGCTCGATCACATGCTTCAAAGGGTGTATCATGATCTCCTTGAGAAAGCAGGAGCGTCAACGACGGTCATCAGTAATTGCTCAAAACTAGCGCTGTTCCTTCTCGTTATGCTGGCCGCTCCAAAGCTGTGGGCGCAAGGGCCTCCATTTCAGACCGACGATCCGACGCCGGTAGACCTTGGACATTACGAGGCTTATGTCTTCGGAGGCGTGGATGGCACTCCGGCGGAGATTGACCCGGCGGGTCCGGCATTTGAATTCAACTGGGGGGCTATTCCGAACGTGCAGCTCCACGCGATTCTGCCCTTCGGGGCCATCTTGCCATCGAATAATCCTGTATATGCTCCGGGCGGAAAAGGCCCTAGCGCCTTTGGCCTGACGGACATGGAACTGGGCGTGAAGTACGGTTTCGTGAAGCAAACGAAGCACCGTCCGCAGATCGGCTCGTTCACCATGGTGGAGATTCCGAGCGGCAGTTATGCCAAGGGGCTCGGCGTAGGACGGGTGTGGTACAAACTACCCATTTGGGTACAAAAAGACTGGGGGCCTTGGAGTTTTGATGGCGGTATTGGATACGCAATCGTCAAGCAATATCAGTATCGCAACTATATATATGGCGGATATCTGGTTAAACGGAAAATCAGCAAAAAGCTGGAACTGGCAGCTGAGGTCTTTTCTCACGCGCGAGAAGGTTTCGCTGCCCCTCAAACACAATCCTCGACGCTGATCGACGCAGGCGGTTATTACCACTTTAAGTACCCCGGTCTCCAATTGCTTTTCGCATACGGGCACTCTATCGCTGGGCAGACGGAGAACTACGCTTATCTTGGCCTCTACTGGACATGGGGGAAAGACGAAAAAAGACGACCGCCGGAGACGTGATACCGTCTGGGCAACCACTCAAGAACGGATTCTATTGACTTGCAGCTTAGAGGGTAGTCTACAGCTCATCCTCACAAGGAGGAATTAGGAGAAATAATAAGTGGAAACCACGACACGGAGCTTCTGGATACCGCCGCTACTCACGGGATGCCTTCCGCCTGCGCCTCCTCTGCGAGGTTAGTCTGTGTGACACCGTTAAGTGCATTCTCGACATCCGAAAAAGCGGCGATCACCATCTTGTCCTCTATTTTCCTCGAAAGACCTGCTGACGGTCCATCAACTGATGTGACGAGGAAGGTGACAAGGTGCCGTGTAGCGAGTTCCGGGTAAGTCAGCGGCTTGAAATGCGGACTCGGGAAGACGCACTACGAGAAGGAAAACTCATGACCACAGCCGCGCCGGTCACTCTGTCCAAACTCGTGAGCAGGCATGAAGTCGCGGAGCGCACGACCGCATTCCGCTTTGAAAAGCCATCGAACTGGACATTCAAGTGCTGATTCCGATGAAGGTGGGCACTGATTCCGGTTTGATCCCGGGCAGTGATTCCGATGTCATCCCGGGCGTCTTCGGAGCGAAGCGACGCTGGCCCTCCTATCGTGCTTGAAGTGACCGGGAT
>JBEKIZ010000096.1:0-17422 GCA_050011515.1 Terriglobia bacterium
TCGGGGACGATTTCCCCACCTTTTCCAAAGATCGGCTCGACGACCTTTCCCGTCCACAGATCGCCGGTCTCGTTGGTTTTAGAGCTGAGCGTGGTGATCAGTTGCACATGGAGCTCGCTCCCTGCGGGCAATGTGATGGCATCGTCCGCCGCAAAAGACAGTGTCGAGATGATGAGCATTGCTGCCAGGCCTGCTGTGAATCTTGACTTTTTCATAGGCATCTCCTTTGAAGCTAGACGGTTGGGCCGCTTCTACCGTTACAATTGGAGTTGCAACCACGCTTTTTGCTGCCTCTTCTCTGATTCTATTCTGCCTTCGGCGTTTCAGCAATTCCTAACCTATGCGCTCGGGTTCTCCCTCTGGTCAGTCCGTTGCCAGACTGAATTGGGCAATCGCGCGGGGAATTGGCAATTGCGCCGGACTTGAGCGACGGCGATTGACCGGCTAAGGGGCGTCAGCTATACTGAATTTCTGACAGGGTATGCCAAACATACTTCGAGAAATCGCGGATTCTGCTTCAGCTCTGGCCAAGGGGTTTTCCGTCACTTTTAGGACCATGTTCCAGCCCACGGTGACGGAGAACTACCCGGACGAACCCGTTCATTTTGAAGACCGCTACCGCGGGCTGCACATTTTGAAACGCGATGGAAATGGCCTCGAAAAATGCGTAGCCTGTTTCCTTTGCGCGGCGGCTTGCCCAGCAAATTGCATCTACATCGAAGCTGCCGAGAACACCGGCGAGCATCGAATCAGCGCCGCGGAGCGTTACGCTAAGGTTTACAACATTGATTACAACCGGTGCATCTTTTGCGGCTACTGCGTGGAGGCCTGCCCTTGCGATGCCATCACCCACGGCCACGGGTTCGAGATTGCCGCTTACGATACCAACTCCCTGGTTTACCGCAAGGAGCAGCTCCTCGAACCCGTGCCTGCCACTGCGGGCAACAAGAAATAGTTTGCGACTGACTTAAATGAGAACGGGTAGCGTCCCAATTAGAACGTAGGGCCACCTCTCCCGCAAGGCGGGACGGGACGGCCAGGCCGGGGCAAGCGCCGGCCCTACGTCGCATATCAGGACACCACCGCCTGCCGCAGGAACTTGACTTTCGCGGGTCCGAAGGCTAAATTGTTTAAGAGTTAATGAGAAGTAAACTTTCTCCCCCCAACGCCGGTTTTCGGCGCGTCCCTCGACCACCGCATGATGGTTATTCTCTGATTTAGGAGGGTGTGAGGCATGCAGAGCAAATGAAGACGAGTGTAAAGGTACTGAAAGGAGTTGAAGAGTTGGTAGGAACGCACGACGGAAACCTGCGATTGCTGGAGGCGTGTTTCAATGTTTCGGTACACCTCGGCGAGGAAGGGCTGGAGATCGAAGGCGGGGATCTCGAAGTGCGGCGCGCGCAAAAACTCCTGGAAGAGTATGCCGATTTAGTGGAGGCCGGGTCCCGCTTCGACAGCTCGGAGGTCGAATCCTTCCTGCGCATCGTCGGCCAGGATCCGGATGCCACGCTGAAGGGTCTTGCCGAGGCCGGCCGCCCGCGGACCTTCGGCAAGAAATCCATCACCCCCAAAAGCCTGAACCAGCGCACCTATGTGGATGCCATTGAGCGGCACGACATGGTGTTCGGAATCGGTCCTTCGGGTACCGGAAAGACCTACTTGGCCGTGGCCATGGCCGTGGATGCACTGCTCACCAAAGAGGTCAGCCGCATCATCCTCGCGAGGCCCGCCGTGGAAGCAGGCGAACGGTTGGGATTCCTCCCCGGGACATTACAGGAGAAAGTGAACCCGTATTTGCGCCCGCTTTACGATGCTCTTTACGACGTGTTGGACCCGGACAGGGTGGAACGCTATTTGGAGAAAGGCATTATTGAGATCGCACCCATCGCTTTTATGCGCGGCAGGACTTTGAACGACGCCTTCGTGATTCTTGACGAGGCCCAGAACACCACCAGCGAGCAGATGAAGATGTTTCTGACGCGACTGGGCTTCAACTCCAAAGCGGTGGTCACGGGTGACATCACCCAAATCGATCTCGATGGGAGACGTTCTGGCCTCGTCGAAGCGATTGAGGTGGTTTCCAGGGTGCCGGGTATCTGTTTTGTTTACTTTACGGAGCGGGACGTGGTCCGACATACCCTGGTGCAGCGCATCATCCGCGCCTACGAGGAATACGACCAGGTGCGCACCGCGGCCGCGGCGAACAACAAGAACCACAAAGGAGTCGTCACCCAATAAGCTTTCCATCTTTATCACGGCAGAACCATTGATCCTTAATCAGCAGAGCAAGTACATTGTCAGTTCTTCCCGGCTGGGGGAATTTGTGCGGGAGCTCAGGCAGGCGCTTCGATTGGGCAGGCGAGATTGCAACATTTGCTTCGTAGACGACAGGCAGATCAAGCGATTGAATTTGCTCTACCTGGGCAAGAATCGTGCGACCGATGTCTTATCTTTTCCTTGGATGGCGCAGCAGAGGCAGCTACCCCAGCGACCAGGAAGCGAACGTGCTCGATCGCGGTACACCCGCCGGAGCGCCAATGAACGCGCGGCGTGGGAGTTCAAGAACTTCCTCGGCGACATCGTCATTTCCGTCGACACGGCCAAAAGAAACGCGCGCCAAGAAGGACACTCAACCCTGAACGAGATGCGATGGCTTATCTTGCACGGCGTCCTCCACCTGCTGGGCTACAATCACGAACGAGATCATGGCGAAATGAGCAGGCTGGAGGTTGCCCTGCGAAGCCGGCTGGGTATTTCGGGAGACTAGGTCATGCTCTTCCTTTGCTCCCCGTAAGGGGAGCACCTTGAGTAGCCGTGGGTGAAACCCACGGACAGGAGCGTATCAAGCGAGACCCGGCCCTGAAAGGGCCGAACCGCCTTGGACAACCCCTTACGGGGTTGGGCAGTCTTTCAGGCGAACGCCCACCGTGGGCTGGCGCCCACGGCTACTCACGGTGCACCGCTTCGCGGTGAGAACATGTTCGTGGGTCTGAGGCGAACCCTCGGTAGCGTATGGATCTCGGAACCATCCTGATCACACTTGTATGGCTGATCGTTCTGGCCGCCCTTCTGGTGGCCGGGTCGGTGGCCTCTTATTTGAGGCTGCTGATGCGCCGCCTGACTGCCGTGAGCGCCAGGAAGCTGTTTCGTCCTGGCGAGGGAGGGCGTATCACCATCGACCGGGAGCGTGTTGGGGTCTCGATTTCCGCCCTGCACGGCGCGGCGATGCACTTGTTTGCCGTGGGCGTGACCGCGCTGCTGGTCCTGCGCCGGCCGGATCACCTCTGGGGAAACATCGGCGCTGCTGTGGTCATAGTCCTGACCGCGGTGGCCATAGCCGACCAGCTCATACCTTTCCTCCTGGTGGCGCGCCATGACGAGCCGGAGGTCATCTTGGAGCTCTGGATGCCCGCGGTGCGACGGCTGGTTTACCTGGCCTTGCCGCTCACTTTCCCCATCCTCATTTCAACCACCATGAGCCGCCTGTTGGAGTCCACGGAGCAGGAACCGGAGGCCCCCAGCCCGCAGGAGAACCTGCAGGAGTTTATTGAAGTCGGTGAGCAGGAAGGCTTGCTCGAAAAAGGGGAGGGTGAACTCGTACAGTCGGTCGTCGAATTCGGGGACAAGGTCGTACGCGAGGTGATGACGCCGCGCACGGAAATTGCCGCCATCGAGGTGAATGCCCCGGTCGAAGACCTTCGCAAGCTGTTCCGCGAAAAGCGCCTGACCCGATACCCCGTCTTTGCCGGGCAGTTGGACCATATCGAGGGCATCGTGAGCGTTCGAGACCTCATGGAGTTGCCACCCGAAGAGCAAGCCCGGGTCACCATTCGCAGTTTGATCAGGCCTGTCCCATTCGTTCCCGAAACGCGCCACATCAAAGACCTGCTGAAGGAACTGCAAAAATCCACCACGCAGATGGCTATCGTCATCGACGAATATGGCAGCGTCGCCGGGCTGGTGACCATCGAAGACATGCTGGAAGAACTCGTTGGAGAAATAAAAGACGAATACGAGATCCACGCCCAGGATATCGTCAAGGAGTCGGAGCATTCCTACCTCGTGTCGGGTCATACCGACCTGTCCCAGATCAGTGATGAATTGCATGTCCCCGTCCAAGCTCCAGGCTACTCCACGGTGGCGGGGTTGGTGCTGGCCCAACTCGGTCACGTTCCCGTTCCCGGTGAGAAAGTGGAGAAGAACGGGTTGACCATCGAAGTGCTGGAAGCTAACAAGCGGACAGTCTTAAAGGTCCGCCTGATTCTGTCTCCGGAAGCCACAAAGCCTGCTGAGAACCATGGCGGATCAGACTAAATCCGGATTCGTGGCCGTGGTGGGAAGGCCGAACGCCGGAAAGAGCACCTTGGTGAATGCGTTGGTTGGAACCAAGGTCTCCATCGTCACGGCCGTGCCGCAAACCACTCGCAATCGGATTCTTGGGATCGTAAACCGGCCCTCCGCGCAAATCGTGCTCATGGACACGCCCGGAATCCACAAGCCGTTTTCGCGCCTCAATGACCAGATGATGAGCTTCGTTCGCCAGGCGCTCGCGGAGCGGGACTTGGCGGTGCTGATTGTTGATGCCTGCGAGCGGTTCGGCCATGGAGACGAGTTTGCTTTGGGACTGCTGAAAGAATACGCTCCGCGGTCGATTTTGGCCCTCAACAAAATCGATCGAATCAAGAAGCCCAAACTTCTGCCCCTGATGGAGCGCTACTCACAGTTATACAATTTCGAGGAAATCATGCCTATTTCCGCCCTCCGGGGAGAAGGTCTTCCGGAACTTCTGGACGCCATCGTGTGCTTGCTCCCCGAGGGCCCGCAATACTTCCCGCCCGAAATGTACACGGATCAGCCGGAACGCTTCCTGGCATCTGAGATCGTTCGCGAGAAGGTCATCCTTCACACCCGGCAAGAACTTCCCTACGCGACCGCCGTCGTCATCGACGACTTCGAGGAAGGCGAAACCATCACGCGTATCCACGCCAGCATCGTGGTGGAGAGGGATTCGCAGAAACCCATCATTATTGGCTCGGGCGGCGACATGCTGAAGCAGATCGGCACCGAGGCCCGCCGGGAACTGGAAAGATTGTTCCCACCTAAAGTCTTCCTGGAACTCTACGTTAAAGTCGAACCCCACTGGCGCGATGTGACGCAAATGGTCGCGTCCCTCGACTACCGCAATGAAGGGTAGACACACGCATGATCTACGCTACGGTCCTCATCCTGATTGTTCTTGTGCTACTCACGGTCAGCGTGACCCGCATGGTAAAGCTCAAGACGCATGCAGGTTTCATGGTGGCGGACCGCAGACTCTCGGCGGCGGTGTTGGTCTTCACCCTCTTGTGTTCGTGGATCGGAGCTGGAAGCCTTTTTGGCGGCGCGGAGTTCGCTTATCGCAAGGGTCTGGCATCTTTATGGTTGCCCGCGGGTGGTTGGGCAGGTTTGCTAGTGGTCTATTTCATTGCCGGACGTGCTCGGGCGTTCGCGCAATACACCGTCCCTGATCTGTTGGAGGTCAGGTACAGTCCGATTGCACGCGTTTTAGGGACACTCTGCATCATCGTTTCCTACACGGCCATCGTCAGCTACCAGTTCCGCGGTGGCGGGCGAATTCTAAACCTCGCCTTCGGAGTCAGCGAGAGGACCGGAACGTTCATCCTGGCAGGGTTCGTCATCCTGTTTACAGCGCTGGCGGGAATGTCGTCGGTCGCTTACACGGACGTGGCGATTGGGCTGCTCGTTACGGCCGGCTGCGTCATTGCCTTGCCGGCGATGCTTGTGCGCGTCGGCGGGTGGACCGCAATGCACGCTGCGTTGCCTCCGAGCCACTTCACGTTTCGGGGTGGAATGGGGTGGAGTGAAGTGCTGGGCTACTTCTTTCCGACTTTCACGCTGATGGTGGGGAATCAGAGTTCCTACCAGAAGTTCTTTTCTGCCCGCAGCGAGCGGGACGCCCGGCTTTCAGTGCTGGGCTGGATCGTTGGGACGTTGTTCCTGGAAACGATTATCGTGCTGCTGGCCATGGTGGGGGGAGTGCTGTTCCACAAAGAAATCGAGTCGGGCGCACTTCCCGCTTGGGGGATCGTGCCTTACGCGGCGCGCCATGGTGTGGCGCCGCTGGTGGGCGCCATTTTTCTGGGCGCGGTGTTTGCCAAGGTGCTGTCAACGGGAAACAACTACCTGTTCTCTCCAGCCACGAACGTGGTTCATGACGTTTTCCAACGCTTGTTTCGCAAGAGTGCGGGCGATCGCACCTTGCTGCTTTTTTCACGGATCACCGTGGTGGTTCTTGGAGTGGTCGCATTGGCTCAAAGCTTCCAGCCCTCGGTTCTGGCCACGGCTGTTTATGCTTATGACGTATATGGCGCGGGGCTGACACCGGCCGTCGTCGCCGCTTTCTTTTGGAAGCGTACAACCACTGCCGGGGGGCTTAGCTCGATTGTCGCGGGTACGGTTGTGGCGGTGCTGTGGAAACTGTTCGGGTTAGATGCGCACGCGCCGATGATTTTTCCTGCCCTGGCGGCCTCGCTGTTATGCCTGATCGGCGTGAGCCTGCTCACCGCCCCGCCGCGCGCGGAACAATGGCGACCGTTCTTCAAAGAGCAGTGAGCCGGCGCGGCGGGACGAGTGACAAGTGACGAGCGTGAAGGGGCTGCCAGCAGTCCGCTATCAGCTTTCAGCACACGGACTTACACCGCTAGACCTCAAGTGATTGTTGAAGGAAGAAGAGCAGTGATGAGTGACCCGACGTGGCGGGACGAGCAGGAGGCCCTTGGTAGAGGGTACGGACTCCACTCCGTAGTCCCGTTGTTTCGACGGACTACGGACCACGGACCACTGACAACTCAAGTGAGGGAAAATGGAATTCGACCAGATTCAATCGACGCTTCGGGAAAACGGGCTCGACGGCTGGTTGTTTTACGACCACCATCGTCGTGACCCTATTGCCTATCGAGTACTGAAGATCAATCCGCCCATGTGTACGCGGCGGTGGTATTACCTGATTCCAGCCGAGGGAGAGCCGAGCAAGCTCATTCATCGTGTGGAGAGACAGAACCTGGCAGGTTTGCCTGGGCGAGAGTTCGAGTACTCCTCCTGGAAGGAACAACACGCGGGTCTGAAGAAGATTCTGGAAGGCAAGAGCCGCATCGCGATGCAGTATTCGGCCCTGAACGACATTCCTTATGTGGGTCTGGTGGACGCCGGGACGATTGAGCTGGTGAAGAGTCTGGGCGTGGAAGTGGTTTCGTCGGCTGACTTGGTCCAATTGTTTGAGGCACGCTGGTCGGAGGATGCGCTGGCGTCGCACCTGGCGGCGGGCAAGGTGGTGCACGCCGCCGTCCGCGCGGGTTTCGCCGCCATCCGGGATGCCGTGTGCGCTGGAAAGGGAATCACGGAGTACGATGTCCAGCAGGAAATGCTACGTGTCTTTGAGGGCGGCGGCGTGGTGGCGGATGAGGGGCCTGTTGCGGCGGTCAACAGAAACACTGCCAATCCCCATTACATGCCGATGCGTGATGGTTCGTTGCCCATGGGTGCCAATGATTTCGTCCTGCTGGATGCTTGGGGAAAAATGGACAAGCCTGGCGCGGTTTATTTCGACATCACATGGACAGGCTTCGTGGGTGCGGAGGTCCCGCGCCGTTACGCGGAGGTCTTCGAGATTGTGCGGGAAGCGCGGGATGCCGCAGTGGACTTTGTTCAGGCCTCAATGAGGAGCGGGCGGACGATTCACGGGTCTGAAGTGGATGACGTGGCCCGGGGGATTATCAACCGCCGGGGATATGGGCAATACTTCGTTCATCGGACCGGGCACTCCATCGGCGAAGATGTGCACGGTAACGGGGCCAACATCGATAACTTCGAGACGCGCGACACGCGCCAGATAATTCCCCGAATCTGCTTCTCCATCGAGCCGGGAATTTACCTCCCGGAGTTCGGCGTGCGCAGCGAGGTGAATGTGTTCATCGAGGAATCGGGGGCGCGGGTGACAGGTGAAATTCAACCGGCCGTTGTGCCCATCCTTGCCGCAACATACTGAGGTGTGTTAATTTCGCTAGGAAGGGAATTGCGCTCCCAGGCTTTGGAGTTGCTGGTGCGGCGTGGGACATAGACTTATGGCTGTAAAAGTCGTCCAGGAAGGCACTGCTAATGCCAAGCCCAAGGCTGCCGCCAGCCACCCACCGATCATCACGTTGGTGCGGCTGTGCGTCGCGGCATGGCTCGTCCCGGGGTTGGGTCACCTGATGCTGGGAAGGAAATGGCGGGCGCTGATCCTCTTCGCCTCGATCAGCGTAATGTTCGTTCTCGGTCTTGCGATGCAGGGGCAATTCTTCTCGACCAGTTCCGGGTCTTACCTTCAAACCCTGGGTTATTACGGCGAATTGTGCGTAGGCTTGGCGATGCCCGGCGCCAGGTTTTTCGGTTATTCGGGCGGTGATCCGTTCTCCGTCAGCTCCGACTACGGGACTGCATACCTCGTGGCCGCGGGCATGCTCAACGTTCTTGCGGTGCTGGACTGCTACGATATTGCCATGGGACGCAAGACCTAAGGAATTGAATCATTGATTCATTGACCCAATGACTCAATGAGAAAATGATTCAATAATTGCAATGGCTTTGACACACTTTCCCGCTCTCGTTATATTCTCCTTCCTGGTCGCCGTGGTGTTCGGGGTTCTCGCCAAGGAAGCGCCTCGCGAGCGATTTGTTTACGCCGCAAAGGTTTTTGGCGCGTTTGTTGGCACCGCCCTTGTGCTAGGGTGGTTGATGTATTTCTTTCCCAGGTAGTTTCGACCTGATGCTTACCTACACACAGATTGTCTTTAATGGCGCCATGGCCTTGCTGATGGGGCTGCTGATTGGCATCGAGCGCGAGCACGCCCAGAAGGACATCCCCTTGATCGCGGGGATCCGGACTTTCCCTCTCATCACCCTTTTCGGTTTCCTCTGTGGTTTGGCTGCGAAAGCAGGATGGGGATGGATGCTGCCTGTCGGCTTGGCGGGAGTATGCGCGGTTGCCGTGGCGGCCTATATGGTAAGGTCTCGAGGCCCGCATAAGGGGACCACGACAGAATTCATGGCCTTACTGGCGTTCGTCTTTGGGGCGCTGGCGGCATTGGGGTACTTGATTCCGGCAGCGACCTTCGCCGTGGTGGCGACTTTGCTGTTGTCGGTCAAAGCCCCGCTACACCATTTGGCGGAATCCATCCAGGAAGATGAAATCTACGCCATCCTGAAGTTTGGGGTCGTCAGCGTCATTATTTTGCCCCTCCTCCCGAACCGCGCGTCTGGACCACTCCAAGCGCTGAATCCCCGGCTCATCTGGTGGGTGGTGGTGCTGATCTCCGCCTTGAGCATGGTGGGTTACGTTCTGATGCGATTACTGGGGGCGAGGCAGGGAATTGCCGTAACGGGCATCCTTGGCGGCATTGCCTCGAGTACCGCGGCCACCTTCGGCCTTTCCAACCAAGCTCGGAGTGCAGGGGAATCTCTCGCCAGGTATTTCGCCCTGGGTATAACCATCGCTTCCACGATTATGTTCGTCCGGGTGGTTATCATTACCGCGGTGATTGATGCTCCCTTGGCGAGGGCGCTGACCCTTCCGATTGCACTTCCCTTTATCGTGGGAGTGGGAATCTCAATCTTCCTTTGGAAGCGAAAAGAGAGCGAGCGTGACGCAGCGCTCCAAGTTAAGAATCCCATGGAGTTGTGGAGTGCGATCAAGTTCGGGCTGGTGTTTGCCGTGGTGATGTTTGTTTCGAGGGCTGGTTATCACTATTTCGGATCTTCGGGAATGTATGTGACCGGTGTGCTGGCGGGGTTAGTGGACGTTGACGCCTTCACGATCTCCGCCGCGCACCTGGCCCAGGAAAGCATTCTGGCGCCCAACACGGCCAATGCATCAATCCTCGTCGCCTGCGCCACCAATACGCTCGTCAAGGGCGGAATCGCCGTTGTCCTGGGCGGGCGTCCACTCAGCAAGGTCATCATTCCGATCTTTGCGACTCTGGCTCTTGCATCGCTCGTCGCCTGCGTTTGGCTGGCCAGGTGACGCGCTTCCCCTTGACGCTGGTGGCGCCCCGACCCGTCGGGGCCAGTGGGGCGTTCATAGACGAACTGCGGACCTACAAATCACGCCCGCGCTACGTGCTCTCTCCGACCTTAAAGAACGCCAGGTAGGACTCACGCTTGGCTTCTCGCAGAAGCAGCAGCGCCAATTCCCGCGCATGATAGTCTCCCCACATGGAAGACTCCCCGCAGGGTATTTGCCGGCCGGGTGGAACGTAGTCCCAGCCTTTTGGGCGATGGTATACGGAGTGAAGGATCAACCCCTGGTGTTGCGGATGAGTCGAAAGATAAGGCTCATCAAACAGTGTATTCGCGATGGTGATGGCTGCCTGTCGATAACGTCTCCCGCTCTCGGAATTTTCGGACCGCCCTTGAAGATAAGTGCCCAATCGCCAGAGTCCCTGCCCGGCGATTGCCGCCGCTGAACTATCCACCGGCTCATAGTCGTTGAACGGATCACTCGGCTTATGGCGCCAGTCTCCCAGCTTCGGCAGTTGCGGCGCGGCGGTATCCCAATACGGAATACCGTCCTGCGCAGCCTGCTCGAGGTAGTAGTCGCAGGTCGCTTGGGCGGCTCGCCGCATCATGCCTTCCACTTTTTCGCGCTCCCCGAGCGGGTCCAACTCCGGCTCGGAGAGGGTCTGGAGGTATTCCAGTTCTTCCGCGTAGCCGCACATGATCCAGGCCAGGGCGCGCGTCCAGGTGGAGAAGGGCGAATATCCCTGCTGGGTAGAGGGGCAGCGGTAACTGCCGTCGTTCATGTTGAAAATCGACTCGTGCGCCACCCGCCCGCGCTCGTCGTACGCGTCCCGCCCTTCCCCGTAATACACGGAGAACTCTGCCGTCACCGCAGCGTGATGCACAAGCCGTTCCAGCAGCGAAATGCGCCGGTCGTTCTCGCCCATCAGCACATGTCCCAAGCGGTGGGCGAGCGCCAGTGAACGCAGCGACCGGATGGTATCCGCGAAGAGCGAGTGGGGACCGTTGAAGGAGTATATGTAGCCGCGTCCGTCGCGGAGTGGTGACCAGCGCGCCGCCTGCACAGCCCCGCTCACCTTTAGCGCCAGCGCATAGAAGCGCTTTTCAGCATCGCTCGCCGGAATCTTGCCCTCGTTTGCCAGGCGCAGCAGGTTCCCATACGTGCTGACACTATTGAATCCGTGGTCGTGTACTCCCGTGTGCGTGAGGTGCGGCGCCATGCGCTCGAGGGTGTTACGCTTTCCGTATTCCAGGAACCACTTCTCACCCGTGGCGTCATACTGGAGGAGTGCCGAGCCGTACAGGAAGCCCTGTGTCCACTCTGTCCATCCGCGCGCCGTGTAGACGCCCTGGGCTGTGAAGACCGGCGATCCTCGTGAAGCGTCAAAGGCCTTTTCGATGGCCCGGATCTTTCCGGCGGAGATTTCGAAAACGCGTTCGATCCGGGATCTCAGTTTATCCGGCGTGAGTTCTGCGTCGATGCGAATCATGATTAACTGACCACTGACAACTGACCACTGACGACTGACAGCTATGCTCGGGATGAAATGCCAATGCCCTTTTTCAGCATCCGGTTAGAGTCGGCGAATGTGAAATCCCCCGTCCACGTTGATGACCTCGCCGGTGGAAAAGGGGAAGCGGTCCTCGGCGATGGCCGCCACCGCGCGGCCCACGTCTTCCGGCGTTCCCCACCGCGCCACGGGCGTGAGGCCGTCGGAAATCATGCCCTCGTACTTCTCCTTCACCGATCCTGTCATGTCCGTCAGCACAATTCCAGGGCGAATCTCGTAGACGTTAATCCCGTACTCAGCCAGTCGCGCGGCGAAGAGTTGCGTCATCATGGAGAGCGCAGCCTTGCTCATGCAGTAGTCGCCTCGGTCAACGCTCGGGGCATAGGCGGAGGCGGAGGAGATGTTGACGATCTTTGGCTTGCCGGTCTTCTCCGGCCTTTGGTTCAGTCCGGCAATCCAAAAGTTGGCCACGGCCTGAGTCAGGAAGTAGGGGCCTCGGGCGTTGATGTTCATCACCCGATCGAAGCTCTCTTCGCTGGCTTCCAGAAGGTCAACGCGCACCGTGGGGGCCACGCCGGCGTTGTTCACCAGCAGATCGATCCAAGCGAAGCGTTCCCGGACAGCCTTCAACAGGCCGGCGCGATCTTGCGTCTTCGAGACATCGGCTCGGAATATTTCGAAGGAAGGCGTAGCGCCGCCCTTTAGGGCGGCATGTGCGCCCGAAGTCGCAGCCTGCACGCACAGCCGCTTGCACTCGAGGGCCGCCTCGTGGCGTTGGGCGTAGTTGATGGCGACACTAAAACCGAGGCGCGCCAGCTCAATCGCGATGCCGCGGCCAATGCCGCGCGAAGCGCCCGTGACGAGAGCAACCTGTGGATTCATGGCCATGGCCAATATCGATTCAACGGAGAGAACGGAGTTCGGAGCTCGTGTAGCCCCCCTTGCATTCGCCTATCCGCCGGCGCCTTTCGAGTCGCGAATTCCGGTTCGATTTCGCACAAAAGATGGTTTTTGGGCCCTTTTTGGGGTTCGTTTTGAGTTCGTTTGCATCAAAAACCAGTTCGTTTTGAGCACTTCAAAAGAACTAAGTCCTTTATTTGCACTAGATCGGTAGGTTCGTTCCCTCTATTTTAGTATCTTTTTCCCATTTCCACACCTTTTCCCCTTGCCGCGTCCCTTTCGCCTTCCGTTGCCGCCTACCTTTGCCACCGCTCTCTTGCGACAACTAGGATAGGCTACCGTAAGGTGGTGGGCGTGTCAAGAAAAAAGTGCAGGGGACAAAACGGCAGATACCAGGCGCCAGAAGCTGTGAATAAATCGCGGGCTGTCATCCTGAGCCCTTCGCCTGTCATTCTGAGCGAAGCGAAGAATCTCCGCAGTTGGCTCAGGGTAGACTCCGCGAAGGATCCCAGCAGTTGCTTTTGGTCCAGCTACTTACGAAGAACTGCAGAGATGCTTCTCCCGCAGGGCGGGATCAGCATGACAGGGTCGAATTCCTTCACACCTTGTCAGGAACCGGGACACCCGCACGTGACGCCGCTGCCCAACTGTGGTATAAAATAACGATGAGAGGGTAGGAATATGCTCGATTGGCCACAATGCCCCGCCGTCGAGAGCATCCCCGGCAAGCGTAGCGGGGCGTGGGTATTCCGGGATACACGGACGCCGGTTTCGGTTGTCTTTGACAATCTGGAAGCAGGAGCCTCGATCAACGAGATTATGGAGTGGTTTCATTTGTCCCGCCAACAGGTGGTTGCCGTGATCGAATTTGCGGCGCGAAGCCTTGACGCGCTACCGGCGCAGCCCCCCGCCCCAAGGGTCGATGCTCATACTCTTTGATAACGGTACTCCCGCCCCGCTCCGGTATGCGCTCAAGGGCCATGTGGTAGTTGAACGGGCTGCGGGAAAACCCTTCCAAGCCGTCATTCCGAGCCCTTCGCTGTCATCCTGAGCGCAGCGAAGGATCTCGCTCTGGCCGCTCAGGGTAAACTCCGCGAGGAATCTCGCTCTGAGTGTTTTCAAGGCAATGCGAGATTCCTCGTCGTCCCGATCAGATCGGGACTCCTCGGAATGGCAGGCCAAACGGGTTTTTCCGCAGCCTTTGAAGCCATCGAACGAGGATGGGACCGGCTGCTTAACGGCGAACTGATAACGGCTGCGGAGGCGGCCGGCTTCGAGCTTTTGGTAACCACTGACAAAAACATGCGCTACCAGCAAGACCTGAAAGGCCGGAAAATCGCGTTCGTGGTTATCGGCAATCAGCAATGGCCTACTTTGCGCCGGCACGTTGAAAGGGTTGTGGCCGCCGTCAATGCAGCGACTCCCGGCAGTTATGCCGAAGTGGACATACCGTTCAAGTAAACCCCCGTCCCCGACCTCCGCATCGGAACGACCATGAGCAATCCGCGCCCCTTGGTTGCGGTCGGTGAGAAGAGCCGCAGACCTTGCCCTGTACCGTACGGTGCAGGGCCTCGAAAAACAGGTCTGCGCTACTTACTCCCCACCCTGGTCCGTGCTCTTCAGACCCTCGACTCTGGACGCCGGACGTGGCGCCTTCAATTTCAATCCCCGCCATTTGCCCGTTGCCTTTTTAATCAATCGGGTTTATAAAAAACATGGGCACGTGACGCCGCGGGAGGGACCGTATTGTCGGCTCACGATTGGCTGTGGTCAGACTGCACGCCTGCCTAATTCCGGCATTGGGCTCGCGCAGGCCCCGAAACGGATCCAATTAACCGTCGGTCCTTAACGAGAACAGGACATGAATCCGAGAGTCATCAACATCGCTTCGCAGCTCCAAAAGCAATTTCTTGGTCCATCGGCCACTTCTGACATAAGCATCTTTCTTTGTGGCGGGGCGGAAGACAAAGAGCAAGAACTGCGGAGGAAACTTGGCACGGCATTGGCTGGACTGAAATCCAAATACCGATACTCTATCTTCTACCCTGAAGACATGTTCGTTGAACTCGTTTTGGGCCACCAGAAACAGGATCTGCTGACTTTGGAGAACCTGCTCGCAAGAAGCGTTAGCGCGGTGACGATTCTGCTGCAGAGCCCGGGAACCTTCACGGAACTCGGGGCATTTTCGAACCACGTGCTGCTAAAGAACAAGCTGGTAGTCGTTGTGGACCCAAAGTATAGGAAGGCCCAGAGCTTCATCAATACTGGCCCGATTCGGCACCTAATCAAGGAGACCTCTAGCCGAGTGTTGTTCCTCAAGATGGACGAGTCCAACCTGCCTTCGCTTGTCAGGGACGTGGCAGAGGCGTCAAGGGCCATAGCCAGTGCGTACCCACCTCTGCGGGACTTAACTAATCCCATCGTGTGCTACGAATTTTACTTGGCCTTACTTTATGTGCTCGACCCGGTGCCTCGACAGGCCTTTTCCGTGGTTGCGGTTGGGCTGGCACCTGCAAACCAGGAATTGGCAAGAATCGCGGCAGAAACAGTAGTGAATGGAATGATTAATAATGGGGACGCACTGCTCGTATCCCAGAATGTCACTATTTCTAAGAAGGGGATCGAAACTCTCCATGCTGGCGCCGGCTCCGCACGGAGACTCGCAAGTTTCAAGGAGATGCTGTCCAAGTTGAGGATTTCTGCCTTGAATGGCATGCTTAGAAGGAGGTATAAGAGGTTTTGGCGAGAGGCAGCGTGAACTTAGTCGAGCTCGACGGCAGGATTGTCGGGCTTGGGCAGAGTTGCTCTGCCCCGGATGTGCACCAACTCCAATGTCCAGGCGAGGGTTTTCCTACGGAAAACCCTCGCGACGCGGCCAGGCTGAGCCTTCGGCTCATTTGGCCGCGTGGCGGCTCGCACGCTCGCCGCCAAGTACATGAGTAAGGAATCGCTGCCTCCTCGCCTCCTTTCCTTCCATGTCGAAGACGTCCGCAACAATGCAGCTGTTGGGCTTTCCCACATTCAGCACGATCGAAGAGCTCTCAGAGCTCATCCGAATTGAGGCCTCGCGACTCAGCATACTGGCCTTGCGACTGGAGCGCTTCTACCGCACGTATCGCATCCGTAAACAGCGGGGAGGCTGGCGGCAAATCCATAGCCCAAGTCACGAACTGAAGGCCGTGCAGGCGTGGATACTGAGGAATATCCTCGACAAGCTATCTACTTCTTCATATGCAACTGCATACGTGAAGGGCAGGAGACTGCTCGACAATGTCAGCCCCCACGTGAGCAATCGATACTTCCTATCAGTTGATGTTCGCAATTTTTTCCCATCCGTAGGGTCACTTCGCGTCCGCCGTCTCTTTGAAGCCTTGGGCTATTCCAGGCTCGCTTCACACAAGCTGAGGCGTCTTTGCTCCTACTTCTCTGGACTTCCGCAGGGGGCCGTGACATCTCCGGCTTTGTCAAATCTGATCTGCCTTAGGCTGGATCGTCGGCTCGCGGGGCTATGCTCGCGGAGGAATATCGTGTTCACCCGCTACGCTGACGACATCACCTTTTCCACAAATAACAGAAATGCATTACCGCGATTGCTCCCAACGGTTTATAGGATCTTACGCGAGGAGGGTTTCGAGCCAAATCAGGAGAAAACAAGAATCCTTGGGCCGAGAACTCAATGTCTAATCACTGGCCTCGTGAAGAACTCCTCAGTCCCGACCTTCGGCATCGGTAAGAAAAAGAAAACGACAATGCGTGCGATAATGCACAACTTCCTTGCCCACGGCACGTCGCATCCAGACTACCCAAGCGAGGCATCAATCGAAGGGTGGCTTGAGTTCCTCAGAAACGTTGATCCCGCCAGTCGTGATCAGATGGTTCGGTATTGGACTGCGCTCAAGAGCAAATACCCAAAGCTGGCCAATGAGGGGTAGATACCTCCTCAGTGTTCATGAGGTCTCCCGCGGGCTGGCGCAGAGCGAGCCCAGCTCTGCGATTCACCCAGCATCTATCGCCGCAGCCGCGTATTTACGCGTTAGCGCTTCTGCTGGACCTTTGTCGAGACTCGGCCTAGATCGCAGAGCGGGTAGCCACGGTCAGCGTTTTTCTGACCGTGGGCTTTTCTCATGCGCGATACCCCAATGGCAATCGCACGTAATCAATCTGAATCGGGCAGGCAGCTACGGTTGCCTTCTCTAAGGCGAAATTGTTGTAGCTCGACCACCGCCAATCCTCGGGCCGCTTCACCAGCCCTTTCTTTACGGGATTCAGGTGCATGTATTCCAGGCGCTCATTGAATTCCTTCTCGTGGCGCACGAAGCGATCCCAATACTGGTGTTGCCAAAGCGGTCCGCAGGTCCCGCGTCGGGCGTGCAGCCTCAGGGTCATGATCTTCTTGGCGTCGTGCAACACCTGCTCGATCAGCAAGGGATACTGCGGCCAGATCAGGGCATGCCAATGGTCGGGCATCAAAACGTAACCGCAGAGCAGGAACCCCAACCGCCGCCGCGAAGCTTCCAGCACGTGGATAAGCAACGCATATTCAGATTCGTCGAATCGCCTGAACCGCGCACGAAGGTTCACGCAGAGAAAAAAGATACGGTCGCTGTGGCGCAGGCGATGAACGTTTGACACGCGCGCAGCTTAGCACCTCGACCCGATACGTTCAAGGAAGAACCCACGGTCAGAACTGCACTGACCGTGGCTACCCGCCCTTTAATGTCTCTAAGAAAGACATGATCGATAAGTTATGCTTTTGCCAGGGGTCCGTCAAGCTCATCGAGAGAACGCGAGTGCATGCGCGATCGGCCGCCCGCATTACTGATCACTTGGTCGTATAGTCGGAAATAACCGGCCAATCTTTATAATCACACCTCTAAGCGCTGTAGCTGAGAAGCGTTATTCTTCTCCAGTTGGGATTTTTCTCTTCAGGAGGAGGGGCTCCGCTTCCGGCTGAGATC
>JBEKIZ010000097.1:0-16962 GCA_050011515.1 Terriglobia bacterium
AACCTTGAATGTTCGTGTTCACGGTGACCGTGGCGTCAGAAGTCACCACGCCGCCCGGCCCGGTGGCGGTTAACTTGTAGTCGGTGGTCTGCTTGGGTTGGACCGTTTGCCCACCGGAGGCGGCCACGGGTCCGACTCCGCTGAGCTCGACGCGCGGGGCGTCGGTCGAGGACCACGTGAGTTGAGTCGAGCCCCCACATTCAACTTGGGCTGAGGCGCTCGATAACTGCGCGGTGGGCTTGGCCACGGCCACGGTGATGCCGCCAGCTCCCGCCTGAAAGCGTGGCAGGGAACCCAGAGACTTGCCCTCTGACCAGTCAACGGTCTTTTTCTCTCCTGGGTTGACCAGGGGGATAATCGTTCCCTGGTTTCCGCCCACGGTAATCGGCCCGGAATAGACTGTCCCCCAGCAACAGCCCAGAACGGTGAGCTGATAATCTCCGGGGGTCACCAGCAGTCGTCGCTTCCCGCCGCTGGACTCACCCACGTTGCCGACAAAGAAGTCCGGCGTATCCCCGTTCAAGAGCACTGCGGCCCCCTGCGGGCCCTTAAGCTCTATCCGCCCCCAAGGGCCTGGTACGGTCCCGGGAATAGCCTCCAGCGCCACAGACAGGCTGCTGGTTTTTCCGTCCTCCGCCGTGAACTTCGACGTATACGGTTTGTAACCATAGTTGTAAACAGCTAGCGTATGCTCGCCTGGGTCGGCCCAGAAAAGGCCGCTTCCCCATCCAAGCGGCACGTCATCAATAAAAACGTACGCTTGCTTGGGAGTTACTTGTAACTTGAGATGTCCACATTTTGCCAGGAGAGGTGTGGCTCCCAGCAGTAGAACCGCAAGGCACAACACAAAGCCTAACAGCACTCGACGCAATGTTCTCATAGGGTTTCCTCTCTTGAGTCTAACATACCAGACCCGTACCGCCTAGTCAAAGGGGGATTTAAAGTTTTTATTATCTCACGTTTTCTTCATGCAAATCAAAATCTTCTTTGCTGCAAGGGCAAGCTTCTTCGCAGCACCGGCAACGCTGGCAGTCGCGCGTTCTTTGCGGCCCGAAGTCGAGAATCTTCCCTATCAAGGCGGATGTTGATTCCCGCAGAAGTCCGTCGCAGACGGCGGACACTTTGAGCGTCACTGGGCGCGCACACGAGAACTCAGTTTTCCCACCGCGGCGAGAGCGTCGCGGTTCTCCGGGTCGATCTTCAGGCCCGCTTGATACTCCCTCATCGCCTCCGCCCCTCGGCCCTGGGAGAGACAGAGGGCGCCTAGTTTGAAGTGGGCTTGGCTGTTCTCGGGATTTAAGGACGTAGCACTGTGGAAAGCGCGTTCCGCCGAACCGATATCACCCCGTCGCAGGTAGGTTTCACCAAGGCCGCTGTAGCCCGAGTCGTTCGGCTGCGTTTTAACCGAGAGGCGAAATTGCTCTTCCGCTTCGTCCAGCCGTCCCGCATTCAAGTAGATCATCCCCAGCCGATTTCGCGCCTCGAATTTCTGTGGTGAAAGGGACAGCGCAGTGCGAAATTCTGTCTCCGCAGATGCATTCTGGCCCGTCCTACCATAAGCGATTCCCAGGTTTAAGTGAGGGCTTGGGTCGTCGGGTTTCAGTTCAATGGCTTTATGGAAGAAGGAGACAGCCTCCGTGTAACGTCCCTGATTGGTGCACACCAGCCCCAGGTTGTTCGAAATGGATGAGTCGTTAGGGGCCAACCGCAGCGCCTCACGCCACTCCTGCTCGGCAAGCTTCACGTCTCCCTCGCGCCAATGGATCAGTCCGAGCCTGCCGTAACCCATCATATTCGGCTCGATCTCGACGGACTGGCGAAACTGTTCTTTGGCCTCAGCACTCCGCCCCTCATCCAGATAGAGTTTTCCCAACGCATTTCGAGCGTTGGAATTCAAAGGAAAAAGGGAGACGGCCGTGCGCAATTCAGTCTCCGCGAGTTCGAGCGAATGCGTTTCCATGTAGGCGATGCCAAGGTACAGGTGGGCCTCGGCATTATATCGATCGAACTCAATGGCCTTTTTATAATACTCGATGGCTTCTGAGTAATGCTGCTTTTTCAGATAAACTAGCGCCAGGCTGCTCCAGGCGTTCGAGAATTGCGGCGCCACTTTGAGCACTTCACGAAACTCTCGCTCGGCAGACTCCACGTCCCCCATCTGCCAATAGACTGCCCCCAGGTCCCTTCTGATATAGGAGGCGTCAGGACAGACGGCCAAGGTGTTCGCGTAGAGCACGAGGTTATTCTGCCAATTGCGATTCCGCGTGACGATGCGGATCGAACAAAGCGCCACCAGGAGGACGAACGCGGTGGCAAGTGCCCTGCTCCAGACAGCGCCGCGGGCTGAGGCTCGAGCCCACAATCCCAGGAATCCCCAACCCAGTAACCAACAAAAGCCTACAGACGGCAGGTAAAGATACCGCTCGGCGAAAACAACGCTCGGCATCCAACGAGCGTTCAGGACCGGAACCAGCGGTACCAGTATCCATAGGAGCCCGAACGATAGGGACCGGGCGCGGCGCCACAAAAAAAAGAAAAGGGCACAACTCACTGCCAAGGCAGCCACCCCCCCAACGACTGCCGGATCGAACAAGCCGCCAGACGGGTGGAAAGGGCAGAACACGCGCAGGTCCACGGGCCAAAGGACCTTCCAAAGATATTGACCTACGAGGGCGATAGCGGACACAAATGCTTGGTACCAAGTGAGACCGTAATTGCCCCAACCCGAGCTCAGCGCCCCCAGAACGCGAACGCGGAACAGAAGGTACAGAACGGTCAGGAGCCACAGCACCGCGTAGCGCAGAACCTTTTGAGCTGGTCGCGTTTCCGCACGGTCGGCGCGGTAGAAGTGCTCGTAGACGGTGGCCAGCAACGGGAGTGTCACCGCCTGCTCCTTGGAGAGTAAGGCCAGCACGAAGCTCCCCGCCATGGCAAGCTGCGCGAAGTACGAAAATCTCCCTCCGGGCCGCGCCACTGCCAAAAAAAGCCAGAAAGTGAGCAGGTAAAATAAGCTCAACTGCAAATCGGGGACGGCCGCGATCCAGGCGACTGCTTCGATGTGGATAGGATGGATTGCGAACAATACGGCTGCCATTAAGGCCAAATTGCGGTCCTGGAACATCCGCTTCGTAAGTAGAAAGACAGCACCCACGACCAGGACGTGCAGGACGATGTTGACTAGATGAAAGCCGAAAGCGTGAGGCCCGAAAACTTGATAGCAAAGCAGGTACCCCACATTCATTAAGGGCCGATAATATTTCGGGGTCTCCACACCGACGTAAGACGAGACCGGAGTCGTAAAGATTTTCGCCCAATGGTGGAAACTGCGGATGTAGGGGTTATCGAACACCTGCATGCCGTCGTCAGAAACGAAGCCGTTGCGCAGGGTGTTCAAATAGGGCAAAGCCGCGCCGACCACCAAAAAGGCAATCAGGGTGAGGTCCGAAAAGCGTGAGAAGCTCTGCCGCTCACTCACCTCGGACAGCAGATTGGGCGGCTGCGGATTCAGCCCAGCGCTCAGGGGCGCCCGGGAAGAACCTCCACTTCTTCTCCCGGACTCGCCGCGGCCGTGGCGTTGCTGACCGGCTTGGGCTGAACGTAGCGGGGCCATGTTATCGAGGTTGGACTTCCATTTTGATTTCACGTCCGGCTGCTAATGTACACCTGACCACCTCCGCGTACAATGCTCCAGCCCAGGAAACACCGCGACACTATTCATTGTTCTTCTTGGTTCTTTGCCGACGCGAAAGCCTGCGCAATAATCTTCTGCGCTTCCTGTTGAATTCTCCGCAGGTGATCTTCACCGAGAAAACTCTCCGCATAGAGTTTGTACACCTCCTCGGTGCCTGAGGGACGTGCCGCAAACCATCCATTGGCCGTCACGACCTTCAGACCGCCGATAGGACTACCATCGCCGGGAGCCGTGGTGAGCATCGCCGCGATTTTCTCTCCAGCCAGTTCAGTGGCGTTCACCTGCTCAGGCGCTAGACTTTCCAGAACAGTTTTCTGCTCAGCGGTGGCAGGGGCGTCGATGCGCTCGTACGCCGGGTCGCCAAACTGCCGCGTCAGCTCGCGATAAAGCTCTCCCGGGTCGTGGCCGGCGCGCGCCGTCATTTCCGCAGCAAGCAGCCCAAGGATGATCCCGTCCTTGTCCGTCGTCCACACGACGCCAGCGCGGCGGAGGAAGGAAGCGCCGGCGCTTTCCTCGCCCGCGAATCCGAGCGACCCTTCCAGCAATCCTTCCACAAACCACTTGAAACCGACGGGCACTTCGAACAGCCGTCGCCCCAGGCTTGCGGCGACGCGGTCAATCAAGCTGCTGCTGACGAGGGTCTTTCCCACGCCGGCATCGGGTCGCCAGCCGTCGCGATGACGAAACAGGTAAGAAATCGCCACCGCCAGATAGTGGTTGGGATTCAGCAGCCCGGCGCTACGCGTCACGATTCCGTGGCGGTCATGGTCGGTGTCGCAAGCGAGCGCCACGTCAAACCGGTCTTTCAGCGCAATCAATCCAGCCATGGCGTAGGGGGAGGAGCAGTCCATGCGGATCTTCCCGTCCCAATCCAGGGTCATGAAGCGGAAGGTCGGATCAACGCAAGTGTTCAACACCGAGAGTGCGAAGCCGTAACGCTCAGCAATGCGTCCCCAGTAGGCCACGCCTGCGCCGCCCAGGGGGTCCACGCCTATCGCCAAGTGCGCGGCTCGAATCGCGTCCATGTCCACCACGTTCCCAAGATCGTTCACATACACGGAGACGTAATCGTACTTGTGGGTAGTGGACGCCTTGAGCGCGCTCCCATAAGGAATTCGAGAAACCTCGCGCAAACCGTCGGCCAATAAAGCATTGGCGCGGTCTTCGACCCAGCGAGTGATGGTGGTATCCGCTGGACCACCGCTGGGAGGGTTGTATTTGAAGCCGCCGTCTTCAGGAGGGTTGTGCGAAGGTGTCATAACAACGCCGTCTGCAAGCCCCGTCCTTCGCACGCGGTTGTACGTGAGGATGGCGTGAGACAAAACGGGAGTGGGCGTGTACCCGCGGTCCTGGTCGATCATCACTTCGACGCCATTCGCCGCGAGCACCTCCAGCGCCGAGGCGAAAGCGGGCTCCGAAAGCGCGTGTGTGTCCATGGCCAGGAACAGTGGCCCGTTGATTCCCTGCTGCCGGCGACAACCGCAAATGGCCTGGGTGATCGCCAGGATGTGCCCCTCGTTGAACGAGTCCGAAAAGGCGCACCCGCGATGCCCCGACGTCCCAAACACCACGCGTTGCTCCGGCACGGCGGGATCCGGACGCCCGGTGTAATAGGCTGCAATCAATCGCGGTATGTTGACCAGGTCCGAAGGTTCAGCCGGCATTCCCGCACGCGGGTGTCGTCTCACACCGTCCATGCCCACCTCCAATCAAAGGCGCCTCGATGTAAAGCCTTAGCCCGAAACAGAACTCCTCTTTTGACAGAAACCCAGGCAAGAGAGAGCAATCAGCATGACATGGACCACCTACATTACAGTCCCCTGTCAGGCCGCGCGGGTTTGCACCTTCCAATAAACCGCGTACCTTTCGTCAAACAACTTGTAGAGCGGGATTAGAGCAATCTGCTGGCCCTGTCCCCAGGTGCGAAAGGTCAAGGGCTGACTGGAGATTGGCTTCACCCAACCCAGCGGGTCTTTGGAGTTGGATGCGATGACGGGGACAGGGACCGGCTTGCCGCCAGGGCTGGTGTCGTAACCGATATAAACCATAGCCTTGGTCAGGTTCTCGCTCCCCAATCGGCCGGCCAGCACCAGCGGGCCGTACATCACGGCCTGGAGCGTCGGATCGTCAGCAAGGGCGTCAATGTGCAAATCCATCGGCAGGCTGACTTCCACCCGGTCCCCGTCCTTCCAGGTTCGGTCCAGCGTCAGATAGCTGCTGGGACTCGAAAACACCGGCAGCGCTTCGCCGTTCAACATAATCCTTCCGCCACGGGTAGCCCAGTAAGGGATACGGATGTTCAAGTCCATCTTCACCGCTCTTTCCGTGCGAATGACGAGGCGGGTCTTTTCTTGCTCCGGAAAGTTCGTCTCCTGTTCCAGCCGCACCCCCTTTTCAGGCCAGCTCAACTCGGAAGCAATGAAGAGGTTGACAAACAACCCATGCTCATCGTGAAAGTAAATCGTATCGCCGAGCTTGGCAAATTCTTCCACGCCAGTCCCCGTGCAGCACCAGAAAGAATCAAAGGGCGAGTCAAAATACTTCCAGTAGCCGCCACCCAGCGGTAGGAAATAGCTCTTCAGCCCGTCCGCGTCTTGCGTCCCCAGACGGCTGTTGAAGAGGGTTCGTTCGTAGTAGTCCATGGCGCGGGGATCAGCGGTCCAGCCGAAGATGTGCCGGGTTAATTTCAACATGTTATAACTGCAACAACATTCCTCCGTATTCTGGCCGAGTTCGCTCGCCAGCTTGCCGGGCTCGGTGCGCCAGTGCTCTTCAAAGCTCGTGCCGCCCGTGCAATAGGCGCGCGCGCCGGCAACTTCCTGCCAGAAGAAAGAAGCGATTTCACGGAAGCGAGGTTCCTCTGTGAGTTCATAACGGCGGGCGGCCCCTGTCATCTTGGGGATGTTCGTGTTCGCATGCAGGCCTTTCAGCTCATCCCGGTGTCCCGCCAGGGGTTCAAACACTCTCTTGTGGTAGAAACGGTCACCCAGCTCGAGGTAGTGCGAGTTGCCCGTCAAGGCGTAGAGGTTATAGAGCACCTCGTTGGTGCCGCCGAATTCCGTTTCCATCACCCGCTGCATCTGCTCGTCGCTCAGCGGTTGGGCCCAGCGCCCGATCCAGTTGGCCATTCCTTCGGCGACTTCGAGGGCTTGTTCATTTCCACAATGGACGTGTACGTCCAGTAGGCCTGCCATGATTTTGTGCAGGGTGTAAAAGGGGGCCCACACCTTCTTGCCCTCGCGTAGCCGCGCGAAAAACTCTTCCGGAAACGCGCTCAGGTAACCATCTCCATGTGCCCGCTGGCACTTGGCGAGTTCTGCCACCATGCCGTTTGCTTTGGCTTTTAATTCATCGTCGCCGGCGCTGGCGTACATCAGCGCGCACGCTGAAAGGTAATGGCCACCCGCGAAGTGCCCCCGAAGCTCGCAATCGGGCTTTTCCCATCCGCCCAAAGGCTCTGCCGAAGAGGGCAGGCCGGCATTGAGGCGGAAGGTGTGAAGGAGCCTGTCAGGAGGCAGCGACAACAGGTAGCGACGATTGGCTTCCATGGCCTCTTTGAATACCCCATTTTTCAGCCGAACTTGCGTCATCGGGAAAGGCCGAACTTTCCATGCGCTCTTCTCTAAGCTCAGCAGGCGCTCTTCCCGGTGAGCTTTTTTCACCATGGTGGTGCGAGGAGCGCTGCTGAATACCGACTTCGGAAGGAGCACTCCACCCGCCACCGTCGCGGCCGTCGATACAAACTGCCTTCGTGTTATTCCTCCGTTAGGTCTCATAAGGAACACCTCCCATGACAAATCCTTTCCGGATCGATTGCGCTGCCCAGCGTGGCATAGGTGCGCTCGCTTGGCATGCTGTCATTCTGAGCGCAGCGGAGCGGAGCGAAGAATCGCGCTCTGGACTTTTCCGCCGAGAAAGAGCAGGGCCAGACGCTTCGTCCGCCTCGGCGGACTCAGCATGACAGGCAGTGGGCGCTCTTGCGAATGTCGTAGCGCAGGCCCCTCACTTTCGACGTTTCGGTTGGGCCAGCCTCGCGCCGACGTCATGACATCATGGATAGCCATTTTCGGCTATGCATGCTCAGAACTCACTCTGCCATCTCTAACTCGAACCGAAGAATCGAGGTCGAGAGTTCCACGCGGCAGCATCCGCTCTCTGCCCCCCTCAAACTGGTGTCAAACCATATCAAGCCCTTCCAACACTTGTCAACGACCTCCGAAGTTCTCGCGGCACCTGGCCTAGCCAACTCAGCTTTGCTTCCGAAGTCGTACGGGCTTATAATGGTAAGTTTGGGCTGAGGGTCAGAGGGCTGGCTGCAGGTTGGAGGATGAGTTGCCGTGCAAGTGACCCCTGACCCGGCCCGCTCCGGCTGGTGAAAACGCCGGTCGCGGGCCACCCTCTCCCCTCGGGAGAGGGGAAACACCCAATCCCGAAATCCATGGCACCAAGCCGCGATCAAACAAGCGATAATCTCTTGCCCTCCGTGACCGCTGCCGGCGGGGGAGGCGCATCTGGCGTCCAGCGCTCCGGCCCCGGGAGCTCTGCGGTTGCGGGGGAAGCAGCGGCTTCCGTTTTGCCGGTCACCAGAACCAACGGGGCGACAGATTCTTCCGGCAAGAACGGGGAAGCGGATTCCATTGTGGTGCGCGGGGCGCGCGTACACAATCTGAAGAATATTGATTGCTCCATACCTCACAACCGATTGACGGTGGTGACAGGCCTTTCGGGCTCGGGCAAGTCCAGCTTGGCTTTTGACACGCTCTATGCCGAGGGGCAGCGTCGTTACATCGAATCGCTCTCCGCTTACGCCCGGCAGTTTCTGGAACGCATGGAAAAGCCGGACGTTGACGAAGTGGTGGGGATTGCTCCTCCCGTGGCGATCCGCCAGAAGAACACCACTCGTAATCCCCGCTCGACCGTGGCCACGGCCACCGAAATCTACGATTATCTTAGACTTTTATTTGCGCGCGTCGGCGTCACCACCTGCTATCAATGCGGCCAGGTGGTGCGCAGAGATCATGTGGATGAAGTCGCTGACCAGGTGGTTGCCATGGAAGCTGGCCGGCGCTTTTACGTTCTCTTCCAGGTGAATTCGGGCGCATCGCCAGCCGTGGCAGAAGGCCACGGGGATGCGTCCGGGACAGACTCGCCACCTTCCCTCGAGGCAAGAGCGAGCGGGCGAGCGACGCGCGATAAAGGAGCGGCTCGCGCTCATGCGGGTTCTTTGGAGGAAAGGGGAGAGCCTTCTTCACTGCGCCCGCCTGCACCGCCGGACGAATCACTCAAACCACGGCTGTTCTCGCTTCGCCAGCATGGGTTCAACCGGCTGTACCAGGACGGGCGCGTCTTCGAATTCTCGACACCAGAGTCGCTACTCGAGGTCGATTTCGCAGAGCCCGTTTATATCCTTGTGGACCGTCTGGCGGTGGGGCGGGAGATCCGCCAGCGGCTGATTGATTCCCTTGAACTCTGCTTCCGAGAAGCCGGGGAGGCAGCCCTGGAGTTTGTTTCGCCGGAACCTGCTTCTCCGCCGGAACGCCTGGTCTTTAGCGAGCGGTTTGAGTGCAAGCGGTGCAAGATCGCATTTCAAGCGCCCGAGCCCGGCTTCTTTTCGTTCAATAATCCTTACGGCGCCTGCCCCCGCTGCCAGGGATTTGGCAACACCATTGATTTCGACCTGGACTTGGTTATTCCGGACAAGAATAAAAGTCTTGCTCAAGGGGCAGTGGAGCCTTGGACCAAGCCCCGTTACCGGACGCTTTACAACGAGATGAAGCGGGCGGCTCGGGCCAAGGGTATTCCTCTGGATGTTCCTTATTATCGGCTGGCTTCGGAGCAGCGGCGGTGGTTGATCGAGGGTGACGAAGATTTTTCGGGAATTCGTGGCTTCTTCAATTATCTGGAGAGGAAGAAGTATAAGCTGCACGTGCGCGTTTTCCTCAGCCGATACCGTGGATACACGCTTTGCCCGGAGTGCCAGGGCGGCCGGCTGCGTCGCGAAGCCCTGCACGTTCTCCTGGACGGAAAAAACATCACGGAAGTCTGCCGCATGTCGATCCAGGATGCCTACCCTTTCTTCAATGAGCTCCGGCTGTCGCCGGAACAGCAGGCGGTGGCGGACAAGGTGCTCGACGAAATCCGCTCGCGACTGAAATTCCTTTACAAGGTCGGCCTGGAATACCTGACGCTCGACCGGTTGGCGTCCACGCTCTCCGGAGGTGAGTCGCAGCGAATTCAGTTGGCGACGGCGCTCGGCTCGAGCCTGGTGGGTGCGCTCTATGTGCTGGACGAGCCCTCCATTGGGCTACATCCTCGCGACACTGGCAGGCTCATTGAAATCCTGAAGACCCTGCGCGACTTGGGCAACACGGTCCTGGTCGTCGAGCATGACCCGGAGATGATGCGAGAGTCGGACAAGATCCTGGACTTAGGTCCGGGAGCGGGGGAGCATGGTGGCCGCCTGGTGTACGAAGGCGATCTGGCAGGTCTCTGCGCCAATCCGCAGTCGCTCACCGGCCGTTACCTGTCCGGCGGGCTGGAGATTCCAGTGCCCTCGGAACGACGGAAGCCCGGGAAGTCCTGGCTGCGCATTCGTGGCGCGCGTCAACACAATCTGAAATCGATAGACGTGGACATTCCGCTGGGGCTCATGGTGTGCGTGAGCGGGGTTTCCGGTTCGGGAAAATCCACGCTGGTTCATGACGTTCTTTATAACGCCCTGATTTCCCGCCGCGGCCTGCGGGCTCCACGTGCCCAGTACGAGGCAATCGAAGGTGATCAGCAGCTTGCGGATGTGGTGCTCGTGGACCAGTCACCACTGGGGCGGACGCCTCGTTCCAATCCCATCACTTACATCAAGGCCTTCGACGCCATACGAGATGTTTTTGCTGCCACGCCTGAAGCGCGCAAGCGTGGGTATTCGCCCGGCTACTTTTCCTTCAATATCCCCGGTGGCCGTTGTGAGACCTGCCAGGGGGATGGCACGGTGACGCTGGAGATGCAGTTTCTGGCCGATGTCGAGCTGGTGTGCGAGGAATGCGGCGGCCGCCGTTTCAAACCCAGTGTCCTGGAAGTGCGTTACAAGGGCAAGAACATTTACGAAGTGCTGCAAATGACTGTGAAAGAGGCCCTGGGCTTCTTTTCAGGCTTTCCGAAGGTGACCCGTAAGATACGCGTCCTGGAGGAGGTTGGGCTCGGCTATTTGCGCCTGGGGCAATCCGCCACGACTCTCTCGGGTGGCGAGGCCCAGCGGGTGCGGTTGGCGGCGCATCTTGCTCATCAGGCGGGCGAAAACACGCTTTTTATCTTCGATGAACCCACCACGGGCTTGCATTTCGACGACATCAGCAAATTACTGGCAGCGTTTCGCAGGCTGATCGACGCCGGCGCGAGCGTTCTGATCATCGAGCACAACATGGACGTCCTGAAGACCGCTGACTGGATCATCGACCTGGGGCCGGAGGGCGGCGACTCAGGGGGTTACGTGGTGGTCGCCGGCCCTCCGGAAAACCTCGTCAAGAACCCTCTCTCCTTCACAGGAAAGTTCCTCGCCAAGTACCTGCGAAATTTCAAGGGGGTGGGTCGAGTTGCTCGCCATGAAGCGTAGCGCTGGCTTTGGAGTGCGGCAGCTTGCTGCCGCTTTTGCGTCTCGAGCTTGCTCGAGCCGCTGCCGGAAGCAAGCTTCCGGCGAGGGAAAGCGGCAGCAAGCTGCCGCACTCCAAAGCCCGCCCAAGCGGGCAGCGCCCCTCTTGCTCGGCAGCCTTATTCTTTGCCTCTTCTGGGTCGTTCCAGGGCGCGTGCTGGTTGCGATCGGACCGGGCCAAGAAAGCCCTTCCCGAACCCATCATGACGCGGACGTATCCACGCTCCTCCGCACTGCGCAAGACGCGCTAGGCCGGAACGACTTTGCCGCCGCCGCTGACGCCCTGAAACAGGTGGTGGAAGTGCAGCCGACCCTGACCGCGGCCTGGTTTAACCTGGCCTATGCATACACCGGATTGCATAAGCACGAGGAAGCCGTCGCCTCCTACCGAAAAGCCCTGGCCCTTGATCCAAACCTGTTTGAAGCCCGCCTGAACCTGGGGATTCTACTCATCCAACTGAACAATCCCCAGGCTGCTTTGGAACACTTGGAAAAAGCCGCGACGCTTAAGCCGGACCATCTCCGTGCCCAGTTGTACTATGGGCGGGCGCTCGCTCTCACGGGCCAAACGGAGCGCGCGGAAAAGCAGTACCAGACGGTGCTGCGACTTGATCCAAGGCTGGCCAGCGCGCATTACGACCTGGGTCAACTTTACTTGCAACAGAAGCGCTACCAGGAGGCGCTCGGCTCTTTTCAAAAAGCTTCCGAACGGGACCCTACGCTATCCCAGGCTCAACTGGGCATGGCCCTCGCCATGGAAGGATTGAAAGACGAGGTCAATGCCGCCGGTCATTTCGAGCAATACTTGGCCGCTCGTCCTGACGACCTGGAAACTCGTTTTCATTTGGCACGCTTGTACCTCGAGCAGGGAAAGAACCAGCAGGCTTACGAGGGTCTCCAGAGCGTCTACCGCGCCAAACCGGGGATCCCCGGCTTGGCTGCGGCGCTGGGGGATGTCTGCGCGCTCCTGAAGAAATTCTCTGAGTCTGAGAAGTTTTACCGTCAGGCTCTCCTCGCCATCCCGGCTGACCCGGACCTGCACCGGGCTTTGGGACAGACCTTGCTGGAGGAAGAGAAGTTATCGGAGGCTGAAGTCGAGTTTCGGACGGCTCTGAAGAGCGACCCCAGGAATCACGATGCTGGGCAGGGACTGGCCACCAGTCTCTATCTTCAAAAGCGCTACCCGGAGGCCATCCCATTGCTCGAAGCTCTGGTGCGCGCTCCCAATCCTCCTGCCATACTCTTCTTTGCCCTCGCCACCTGTTACGACAACCTCCATGTCCTTAAGAAGGCCCTCGACAACTACGAGCGTTTTCTGCAGCTCTCAAAAGGCCAGAGCCCGGACCACGAATGGCAGGCCACCCAGCGCGCCAAGCTACTCCGACACCAATTGGAGAAATAGCTATAATAGAATTATCGGTTATGATCTGGCGAGCGCTTCTCTCGATCGCATTCTTGCTCATCGGCGTGCCGGTGTTCCTTGCCGGCGCTTCCTCTGCACCGTCTTCCGAAACCGAAGCGCAACTGCTGGCGCGCATGCAGATGGAGCACGACCCCGTAAGAAAATCCAAGCAAGAAACTCGTCTGGCGCGGATCAAGCTGCGGCAAGCAATCCAAGCCTGCGGGCAAGGGAATATCGAGCAGGGTGCACAGCTTGTCAGCGCTTACCTGGGCAGGATCAAAGACTCGTGGCAAATACTCAGGAGTTCCGGGCGCAACGCCGCGCGCGCCTCCCAGGGTTTCAAGGAACTGGACATTGAGTTGCGCGAGGATGAGCGGTTGCTCGATGACCTGAAGCGGCGAGTCTCCTATTTTGAGCGTGACCCCATCGAGAAAGCCGCGAAGGAAGTCGAGCAGGTGAGGGCAGAAGTCCTTCAGGCACTGTTTCCTGCGGCTCGGGTGCCGGAGGCTGCAAAGCCTTTGCGCAAAACTGATTGAAAGGTTCACCGGAGGCCTTGACGGTGAAATCACAAGCCACTCTGGTTTTGGCGCTCCTTATGCCCTTGGCCGCGCCGGCGATGACGGCTCTGGCGCAAAAACCGGATTACATTTCAGATGAAGAAGAAGACAAGATTCGCGAGGCACAAGAGCCCTCCGAGCGCATCGAGGTTTACCTCACTCTGGCTCAAAGCCGCCTGGATCGAATCGAGGGGTTTCGCAGCAAGCCCATGGACCCCCAATACGATAACGGCGCGTATATCGACCACTTGCTGGACGAATACATCTCACTCACGGACGATCTGAAGAACTGGATCCAGGACCAGTATGATCGCCAGGGCGACATGCGCAAGGGACTCCGGAAAGTTCTTGAGATGGGCCCCAAACAACTTCATGACTTGGGGCGAATCCAAGAGTCGCCGGATGCCTATGCCGCCGATTACGCGAAGTCCCTCCGTGACGCCAAGGACGACCTCACGGATGCCCTGGACGGCGCCACCAAGGCCCTCGCTGATCAGGTGAAAAGATTTGGAGAACTGAAGTCCGAGAAGGTGGAGGCCCAATCCGAAAAGGAACGGTTGAAAGAAGAGAAGAAGCGTACAAGAGAAGAGGAGAAACTTCGCAAGAAGGAGCGCAAACAGGCCCCGCCTCCCGATCGCGACGAAGACTGAGAGAGTGCGCGACGTTTACTGTCCTACCCATGCGACTTGAACAGATGCCGCTGCCCCTAGCCTTTTCATCAGAGCCGGTGGAGATCTTCCTAAGGGTCTTTCGGTGGCTCCGCATCGCCGCGGCCCTGCCGAGCCTGCGGGTTGAATTCCGTCCCTTTGCAGGTTTGCGCAGCACCATTTGTCTGCGCAAAGACCATCCGGAAGTCTGCATTTCCGACGTATTACAGGACGCGCCACTCCTGGTTCTGGAAGCGCTGGCGGAGATCTTGCTGTGCAAAATTTATCGCCGACGCGCTTCGCGTGAGGCGCGCGAATGCTATCTGGCTTACGTTTTAAGCCCTGCCATTCGCCACCGCATTGACCAAGCGCGGCGCGAACGTGGCACAAAACGCTTACGTCCCGCCCGTGGCCGTTGGCATAATCTGGAGGAGATATTTCAGCGTCTGAACCAGAAGTTCTTCAACAGCGAGCTTTCCGTTACTTGCCTGGGCTGGAGCCTTAAGAATTCGCGGACCATCCTTGGCCATTACGACGCCGGCCATGGGATGATTGTCATCAACCGAGCGTTGGACTCTTCCACAGCTCCGGCCCACCTGGTTGAATACCTGGTGTTCCACGAGATGCTCCATATGCGATTCCCGGTGGAGCGCAACGGGCACCGCCGCGTGGTGCATTCCCGCGCGTTTCGTGAGGCAGAGAGAGAGTTTCCAAAATACGAAGAGGCTCGAAGGAACTTGAAGCACTTTCAGTACCTGAAGGAGGTCTGACTGATGCGAACAAGAATAGTGACTGCTCCCATGACTTTTCTGGTGTTAGGTCTGTCGATGATTGCTCCCAGTTTGAATTTCGGGTCGGAACCGCTCGCCGTGACGTCTCCGGATGGCAGCATCAAGGTTGAAGTTGAACTGAAGGCCAATCCGCAGCCCTATCTGCCCGGTGAGCGCGCCTATTATCGGGTTTCTTACAAGGGGACTCAGGTTCTTAAAGATTCTCCCCTGGGACTCGACTTTGTAGGATCGCGGCCCTTGGATCGCGATTTCGAGATTTCCGGGTCGAATCGACAGTCTCACAACGGCGCCTGGGAAAATGTCTTCGGAGTGAAACGCCGGATTCCCGACAATTACAACCAGCTCACGATTTCACTCGAGGAACGCCAGGCGCCGAATCGCCGAGTTGACCTGATCTTCAGGGTTTTCAACGAAGGCGTGGCTTTCCGTTACTTCCTTCCGCAGCAGGCGGCCCTCGGCAAGTTCGTGCTGGCGGCGGAGAACACGGGTTTCTATTTCGCCCAAGATTCCTCCGCCTTCGCGCTCAATATGGGGAAATTCAATACCTCCAATGAGGGTGAGTTCCGGCACATCAGCCTCAATGAGATCAGGCCTTCCTCCATCATCAACTTGCCTTTGTTGGTGGAGATTCCAGGTGGCCCCTGGGTTGGCCTGCTCGAAGCGGACTTGACGGACTATTCAGGAATGTATGTGGGCGGCGTGCCGGCTGTGGAGAACGCGCTGCTCAGCAAACTTTCGCCCACGCGCGATCGCATGGATCAGGTGGTGATTGGTTCCACACCCAAGACCACACCGTGGCGAGTCCTTTTGATCAATTCGCGGCCTGGGGGACTGATTGAGAGTAACTATATCGTTCTCGATTTGAGTGCACCTTGCGCACTCACAGACACTTCCTGGATCCAGCCCGGTAAGTCTGCGTGGGATTGGTGGTCAGGAAGCTTTGCCAAGAAGGTGGATTTCAAGCCCGGCATGAACACGGCCACCATGAAGCATTACATTGACTTTGCGGCAGAGCACCACCTGGAATATATGCTGGTTGATGCCGGATGGTACCCGGCGCACGATTACACGCACGCGCTGGACATCCTGCATCACGTCCCGGAAGTCGATGTCCCCGACATCATTGCTTACGGCAAGCAGAAGGGTGTGAAAGTTTTGCTCTGGCTATTCTGGAGCGCGCTGGACAAACAGATGGACGAGGCAATGTCGCTCTATGAGAAATGGGGCGCCGCTGGAATCAAAGTCGATTTCATGGACCACGACGATCAGGAGATGGTGAACTTCTATGAGCGGTGCGTCCGAAAGGCCGCCGAACATCACTTGGTGGTGGATCTCCACGGCGCCTACAAGCCCACCGGCTTGCGGCGAACTTATCCCAATCTTCTCACCCGCGAGGGGGTGATGGGCATGGAGTACAGCAAGTGGAGCGACCGCGTCACGCCCGAGCACGACGTAACCATTCCCTTCACGCGAATGCTTGCCGGGCCGATGGACTTTACTCCCGGCGCCTTCAACAACGCGGCGCGCGGCCATTTCGTGGCGCGCAACCTCGAGCCCATGTCGCAAGGAACGCGTACCCATCAGTTGGCCATGTACGTGGTTTATGAGAGCCCGCTGGTCATGCTCGCCGATTATCCCGAGGCCTATGACCACAACCCTGGCATGGAGTTCCTGGATAAGGTCCCGACCGTTTGGGATGATACCAAGGTCTTGAACGGCGAACCGGCCAAGTACATCACCGTGGCCCGCCAGCATGGCGACGCGTGGTTTCTGGGAAGCATGACCAACTGGGAGGCACGTGACTTGGAGTTGCCCCTGGATTTCCTTGGCAAAGGTGAATACGAGGCGCAGATTTTCTCCGATGGCCCGGATGCAGATACCGTGGGCACCAGCTTGGCCATCAGCACAAAGCGGGTGAAATCGAACGACAAGCTCAATGTCCACTTAGCGCCTGGCGGCGGATTGGCGGTGATTTTTTCCCCTCTGCCGTAGATCGCTTTGGAGTGCGGCAGCTTGCTGCCGCCTTCACTCAGGCCAGCTTGCTGGCCGTGCACTGTGGCGCAGGTGAGGCGCGAGCAAGCTCGCGGGAGAAAAGCGGCAGCAAGCTGCCGCACTCCAAAGCGGGGCTCCTCTCTTGCCTGCGGGTTCGCTGTTAGCTCGACGGGGCGTGAGGTTGACGGATTCTGAGGCTGCCAGGCTCGGCGGTGATGATTGCGCCGGCTGTTAACTCGT
>JBEKIZ010000098.1:0-16615 GCA_050011515.1 Terriglobia bacterium
GTGTGATCCTCTCCCCAAGCAGCCATGTCCCCAGAAGCGCCGCCACAACCGGCTGGAGGTACGCGAAGGCTGCCACGCGTGACGCGGAAAGTTCGGTAAGAGCGAACGCGTAGAAAAGGTAGGCCACTACAGTACCCAGGACGACCATGAATGCCAAGCTCCCCCAGGCGGCGAGGGTCACGTTGGCCCAGCGGATATTGAGAACTGAGCGAGCGGCAAACGGGATCATCAGCAGGGAACCGATCGCGAACGTCAAGGTGTTAAGGGTAAGCGCGTCGTACCGATTGGCTATTTCCTTAACCTGAATCGTGTAGTAAGCGAATGAGACGCTGCCCGCTAACACAATCAGGTCTCCCTGCCAGTGGGCCGCGCTCCCCTTCTCGGCTCCGCCGAGCGTCAGGATGGCTACTCCCCCGAAGGAAATCAGCATGCCGAGGAACTTGGGCAGGGTTAATGGCTCCAACCGCATCAGGCAAGAAAGCGCCAGCACCATGACTGGACCCAGCGCCACGATGAGCCCGGTGTGCGCCACGGAGGTCCAAGCCAAGCCGTTAATGAAGCAAATCTGGTTGAGTGTCATCCCATTGATTGCGACAACTGTGAGGGCAAGCCATTGACGCCCGCTCAAACGCAACTCAGGCCGTCCCCGCCATGCCAGGAACAGCGCCCCAAAAAGGATGGCAGCACCCGCCAGGCGCAACTGCGCCAACCCCATTCCCCCAAAACCGTTCACAGCCTCTTTTCCTGCCACGATATTGGAGGCCCAAAACACTGTCCCCCAGAGCAGGAGAATATGCATCAAGGCGTGGCTGTGGCCATGGGCCTTTGCGGGAGCGTGTTGAACTTCTTTGGCCAGCATGCTACCCAAACAGTTCTTTTCTTACTGTCACTTTTTCGATTCGGTCGAGGTTGGGCTCATATCCCAGCCCGGGCGCCTGGGGAACGTGAATGGTTCCTTGCTCGGTCACGGTTACCTCCGGGTCGATGATATCCTCCGCCCAGTATCGCTTGCTGGCAGAAACGTCTCCCGGAAGGGTGAATCCGGGCAGCGAGGACATGGCAATATTGTGAGCCCGCCCGATTCCTGACTCCAGCATCCCGCCGCACCAAACCGGAATGTTTTTTGCCCGGCACACATCATGAACTTGTTTGGCCGACGTTAAGCCCCCCACGCGGCCGAGCTTCACGTTAATGATCTTGCAAGCGCCGATTTCGATAGCCTTCCGCGCGTCGTCAGCGCTGTGGATCGACTCATCCAGGCAAATCGGCGTGGAGATTTCCCTTTGCAGCTTGGCGTGATCAAGGATGTCGTCCCAGCCCAGCGGCTGCTCAACCATCATCAAATAGAACCGATCGAATTGCTTCAGGTGCGCCAGGTTGGCGAGCGTGTAAGCGGAATTCGCATCGGCCATCAGGGCGATTCGAGGGAACTCTGTGCGGATGCGGTCCAGAACATTGATATCCCAACCCGGCTTAACCTTCACCTTGATCCGCTGATACCCTGCTGAAACTTCACGGGCGATTTTTTCCAGCAGTTCCTCGACGCTGTTCTGAATCCCGATGGATACCCCGCACGGAATCTCTTCCAGCGTCCCGCCAATCGTTTTCGCCAGAGGAATGCTTCTCTGTTGCGCCTCGATCACCCAAAGTGCGTTCTCCAAAGCCGCTTTGGCCATGTTGTGACCACGGATGGGACGGAACCGTCCGGCAACTTCAGAAGGCGATGTCCACTGCTTGCCTAATACCCAAGGAATGAGGAAATCGCGCAAGACATGCCAGGCAGTTTCGGGAGTTTCGTGACTGTAGAACGGCTCTTCTCCGGCGGTGACTTCGCCCCATCCAGTGAGGCCATCCGCATCGACCCGCACAAGGACGATTCTGCGCGTCGTAGTTCTGCCGAAACTCGTCTCGAAAAAATGGACGAGTGGCATTTGAATTTCCCGGAGTTCCACACGATTAATCTTCATAAGGGTCCAATAAGTAACGGGCTGATTTCCCCTCGTATTCGAATCCTGTGATCACCAGCTTGTGAGCAAAAGACTCTTGCAGTTGCCGGCGAACCGCCAACTGGCGCTGGCGCGCTTCGCGGGGGTTTGACTGCCTCATTTGATCGATATTAGCTGGAATCTCGACCACCGCCGCCGGCTTCTCTTTGCTGCCGCGTGGCAACTTTCCCGCCATCGCCCGCTTGACCCGTGATGACCTCAGCCGCCATTCCGCAATCAGGCGGTCACTGGCCAACCCCTTTTGGAGCCTGCTCTCCACCTGACCGTAGTAGTCTGGTTGGTAAAAGCGAGCGATGGCGCCCAGGCGAACAATGTTGAGGTACGCATTCTTCGCCCGGAGAGGATCAAAGGTCCACTCGATAAGGTCGATGCCGGCTCGAAGCGCCTCGCGTCTCTGCGCCATCTTCAACGCCCGGCCCAGCCCTCTGTTTTCATGCGCGCGCAAAACCCCGAGGGAGAGCGAGTGGTAATAGCGGTCCGTGCCATGCCAGGCAGGCAACGAAGCTACGAAACCCACCAAGGAGCCTTGGGGCGTGAAAGCTCCCAGCGCCTGCCCTCCTATTCGATTGAGGGTTACGAAGAGCCTTAGAGGGTAGAGTTCGTGTTCCGCGTACCCCCAAATCTCCCGCTGCACCTTGACAAGGGCGGCGAGTTCTTCCAGCTTTTGGCAAGGCCGAATCGTATACTTCAACGGACTTCTTTTGACTTCAACTCGTTCCAAAGCGATTCCATTTCCTCCAGAGAACACTCCCCCAGATTTCTTCCACGCCTCGCGACTTCCTTTTCAAGTGCCTGAAACCTGCGCTTGAATTTCTGATTCGCTCGGCGCAGGCAAGTCTCCGGGTCGGAGCGGAGGAATCGCGCCAAGTTCGCGGCGGCAAAGAGCAGGTCGCCAACCTCTTCCTCAACCCGGGATGCTATGTTGCCTGCATCTCGATTCAGCTCGCGGCGCAATTCCCCAATCTCCTCTTCGACCTTTTCCAGCAGGTCCTCGACTTTTTTCCAATCGAAACCGACTTCGGAGGCCCGCAATCCCAGTTCATAAGCTTCGAGGGTCGCCGGCAGGGCTGGAGCAATCCCATCCAACAGTGATTTTCTATCGTCCTTGCCATGAGCCGCCGACCCTCGTTCCTGCTCTTTTACTTCCAGCCAACTCTTGAGCGCTTCGTCCGCATTACTGGCGTGGACCTCGCCGAAAACGTGAGGATGCCGCCGAATGAGTTTTGCGTGCACGCGCTCGATCACGTTGTCGATGTCGAAGCGTCCTTCCTCGTCCGCCAAACGGGAATAGAACACTACCTGGAAGAGCAGGTCGCCTAACTCATCTTCCAGCCCGTTGAAATCGCGCGCGCTAATCGCGTCAATGACTTCATAGGCCTCTTCGAGCAGCAACCCCTTGAGGGTATCGTAGTCCTGCTCGCGGTCCCAAGGGCAGCCCTCGGGTCCTCGGAGATGCGCCATCAGATCAACAAGCTTAGGGAGTTTTTCGCCGGCCAGAGTCACTCCTATCTCAGGCAGGCGGCGACCCGCACCGCCTGCCATCGCTGAATCCTGCTAATCTATCAAGGCGGCAGGACAAACTGCAACATAAGTTCTGCAACGACCTCACCTTGTCGGTTCATGGAATTGTTGGTAAACTTAAGATTCGGCAGCCAGATGGAAGAATCGGCCAAGGTTTTTGGGCCGCGAAGCTGACAGGGGGAGGCGTTCGATGGCCGGGGAGGAGAGCAGTTCATCTGGATTCAAGGTGGTTGACCGCCGGCCATTTGCCGCCGACGGCTCACGCAAGGAAGAAATCCCTCCTGAGGAAAAACATGTGGAGGCTGCGCCTGAGGGTGATCGCAGCACGTTAAGCGAGCCGCAAAGCGAGCCCCGCGGCCAATACGAGGATGAATCTCCTGGGTTTGAAACGCTGGTTTCTTATCTGAGCACCACGGCAATGTTCCAGCTTGGATTAATCCCCGGGCCGTCAGGAGAGCCCATCTCTGCGGACATGCCCAACGCCCAGCGCACCGTCGACCTGCTGGAAGTTCTGCAGGAAAAGACGAAAGGCAATCTCAGCGCCAGCGAATCCCGATTGCTTCAAGATGTCCTCTACGAACTTCGGATGAGCTTCGTCGAAATGCAGAAGCGCCAGGCCCGCAAGAGCAAATGAGACTGACTTTTTTGGGTACGGGGACTTCCAGCGGGGTTCCGACTCTCGCCTGCCATTGCAGGGTTTGCACATCTCCTGATCCCCGCGATAAGCGTACGCGGCCTTCGATCTTGGTCCGGTTTGACGGGCGGGCGGTGGTGATTGATACGACGCCGGATTTCCGGGCGCAAGCTCTGCGTGAGGGCTTGGACCGCCTGGACGCCGTGCTGTTTACGCACGCCCACGCCGACCACATCCTGGGGCTTGATGACGTGCGTGTCTTTTATTTCCGGCAGAAGAAGCCCATTCCAATTTACGCTAACGCTCAGTGCATGCAAGACATCAAGCGGATTTTTAAGTACATCTTTGACGGCGACTATCCCTACGGTGGGATTGCCCGGCTCGATCCGCGCCTCATTGACGGGCCTTTCGAGGTGGAAGGACTAAAGGTTATTCCCGTCCCATTGATGCATGGCAATCTGCCCATCTTGGGATTCCGTATGAACGATGTGGCCTACCTCACCGATGTGAGCGAGATTCCCGAAACGAGTTATCCTTTGCTGCAAGGTCTGGATGTGTTAGTGCTTGATGCCTTACGACCCCATCCCCACCCCACCCACCTGACCGTGGAACAATCGCTCAACCTGATGGAGCGGTTGAGGGTTCGAAGAGGCTACTGCACGCACATCGCTCACGATTTGGGACACGAGGAAACCAACGCCAAGCTTCCGCCGCACGTGCGACTGGCTTACGACGGGCTGCAACTGGAATTTTAGGTAGCGCAGACCTGCTTTTCAAGGTCTGCGGCTTTTTCCCGGGTTTAAACGAAGAGCCGCAGACCTAAAGAACAGGTCTGCGCTACGACCTTCGACTCTCGACTTTTCGACTGACTATGCGTGTCATTCACAATCTTCACGAATTGCGTCCATCGCCCTCCGGCTGCGTGCTAACCATCGGCAACTTCGATGGGGTCCATCTGGCGCACCGAAAGCTGCTTGAAAGGGTTGTGGAAGTGGCCCGTCCCATGGGGGCGGTAGCTACCGCCATCACCTTCGAGCCTCATCCCATCAAGTTTCTTTCCCCTGCCTACGCTCCAAAACTCCTTACACCCTTTTCCAGGAAAGCCAGGCTCATCGCCACCAGCGGCATCGACCTGCTGGTCGTTCTTCCCTTCACCCGCGAACTGGCTCACCTTTCTCCCCTGGAGTTCGTGCGGAACATTCTGGTCCGGCCATTGCACACGGTGGCCGTGCAGGTGGGACCAAACTTTCGCTTTGGATATCGGCAAGCGGGCGACGTGGAAATACTCGAAGAGCTCGGCCGGCAAGAGGGCTTCAAAGTGGAAGTGGTGCCCCTGCTCGAGGTGCGTGGCCAGACGGTTTCCAGCACGCGCATCCGCGAATTGCTGGTCGAGGGCCGCGTCCATGTTGCCAATCGGCTGCTGGGAAGGCCCTTCTCCGTTTATGGGCCGATTGTCGCAGGCCTGGGGGTGGGACGCAAACACACCGTCCCCACGCTCAATCTCGCTCCCGTCGAGGAACAACTGCCCAAGACCGGTGTGTACGTCACTCGCACCAAAGTCGGTGAGAAGCTCTACGACTCGGTTAGCAACGTCGGCCATAAACCCACGTTTGGTGATCATCAGAAACTGGCCGTCGAGACCTTTCTCCTCAACTTTCGGGGCAGTGACATTCAGGAGCCGGATATGGAAATTGAGTTCTTATACAGGCTGCGGGATGAAATCAAGTTCCAGAACCCCGCCATCCTCAAGGTGCAAATCCAGGAAGATGCCCGCCGCTCCTTGAAGTTTTTCCGGCTCTTCAGGGCCTTTGCACAACCGCAAATCGGCAAGCCCACCCCTGAACGCTTAACCGCTGAGGAAACGTAGCGCGGATTGCTCACCACGCTCTGCCGTTTCGAGTCGGGCGGGCGGAAGGGCGGGGTTTTAACCCCGCCGCAGAGCGGATTCCAAAGGACTGGTCGTCTCGCGCCCCACGCAGTCCCGATATATCGGGACTGCGTGGGGCGCGAGACGGGAGAACAATTAGAAGCGTAGGCAACGGCGGGGTTAAAACCCCGCCCTTCCCTATTCGTGGTGAGGAATCCCGCCTACCGCGGACCTGCCCGTTTGGCCTGCAGCTCTTAAACAGCCGGCATCCCTGAGCACCCGAATCAGAGGGAAATGGTCAGGCGAAAACGCGGAGGATGTCGATTTTGAGCACTACCATTAGGGAGAAAACGATGGATCGTAGGAACGGATTGCCACCCGTACATCCGGGCGAGATTCTCAGGGAAGATATTCTTCCCGAGGTCGGCCTGTCCGTCACGGCCACCGCGAAGGCGCTGGGCGTGTCGCGCCAAATGGTTCATGACATTTTGGCCGAGCGGAAGCCTCTGTCTGCGATCATGTGCCTGAAGGTTTCCCGCCTGCTGGGCAGCACTCCCGAATTCTGGATGCGCCTGCAAGTAGAGTACGACCTGAAGAAGGCGGCCCAAAACAAGAAAGTCATGGAACGCGTCGCGCAGATCGTGCCGGTGCAGCCAGCGGCTCCGCGTGCATTCAGCCCCAACGGGGCGCCCTAGCACAGCCCAGGCCAACGGCCTGGGTCCAGCAAGTTTCCCCCCCTCGCGGTTTTCGAGCCCTGAAGGGGCGTGGTAGACCACCGAACCAGGGTAGGCGACCATCCGGGTCCATTCCCGGACGCTATTTCGCCCCTTCAGGGCTTGCGGCTAAGCGGGAATGCGCTGTCGGACCCAGGCCGTTGGCCTGGGCTGTGGTAGTTCGCCCCTTCGGGGCTCGTTTTCAGGTGTTCCGCAGCTCGGCGGCAGTGAACGAAGCAAGCGCGGCCCTGTTTCTTAGGTCTGCGGTTCGTACGACATGCCCTGCCAAAAGGCCGGTTGCATGACGCGCTGAATGCGCAGCCGGAGATTCAAGCACGTGTCTTCGAGGCACTAAAACGCATTAAGCCCAGCGAGCTGGTTTCGGAGGGCTGCGTCTACGGCGGAGGCCTCCACAAAGTCGAGCCCAAAGAACTCGCCCAAATCCCCGCCCGCGTGGTGCTGGAAAGCATCGACACCCACCTTCGTATCGAACAGCAGGAAAGGTTGTTTGCGTGAAGGGGGAGACGGGGAGTCATCCCGCTTCCAGCGGGATGACTCCACAGCCTTCCGCTCTTGGCTGTTAATAGACATGTTGACGTTTGTCGTGTTTAGAACCGCGGAGTAATGCGCTGCGCGCACAACTCCGCGGTACCTGCTCTCGGGCCCGCAGCTTTTCGCGTTCAAACCCCGGCTGCACGGTCTAGGGGCAAGCGGACCCGGTCAACATCGGACCGGGAGGGCAAACCGAAATGAGGCCTTGCCCCCGGAGGCGAGGTAGTGTATATGGTTACTGGCCGGGGAAGCAATTCGGAGCCCCCGCTGGAAGCGAGGACTGGAGGCCTCACATGTCTAGGAACGCTGCCACCGAGCCCAAACTCCAGCCTGAAAAGCAGTCCGTCCCCGGGACCTCGGCGGACTTGGCGCGGACCATATCGTACTGGTTCTTGGCGATCGTCGGTCTCATCTACGCGTCGGGATTCCTGGTCGTCATGATACACCTGGGCACGTACGGCGTCACCGACGTTGGCGGGGAGTTATGGAAGGCGAGAGACATCCACATCGGAGTTCTGGCGCTCGTCTTTCCCATAACGATAATGGGCACCGTCCTTTACGTGCTTGTCTCGCCAGTAAAGTGTCTTTTCACGTCGCGGGGTCGTGGGGGGCCGGACAGATGGTGGCTCCCCCATGTACGTCGGCTCATTACCGGCGTCATTACCTTGTTGTTGGAGCTGGCGTTCTATTGCTTCGCAATGCTCCACAGACCGGGGAAGGAGCCTTATAACATTCTGTTTTGGATGTTATTTGTCGGTTCCCTCGCCCCATTGATTTGCCTATTATACCTGGACCCGCCAGAGAAGGAACAACAAAAGACGCGGAACGGATTGATTCTCTGCACGGACCCGCCAAAGGGCGAACAACAGAAGACGCTGAACTGGAAACAGCGTCTGGCGTACATTATTCGCCTTGCCGCCGCAGTATGCGTCGTGGGGCTATTCTGTCTGGTAGTCGCAACATACTGGCCCTTGTTCACCAAAATCGCGAAGGACGGGTACCGGGTCAGCCTGTACTTGCTTCTGCTGTTTGTTATCGTTGTTTTCCTGTATTTAGCGTATGAACGTTATGCCCTGGCCCACGAGAGGCGAGTCCTATTCGTCACGTCTGCGCTGGTCGGGCTGATGTATTATCTTGCTCTCGTTGGATTTGCGCACTCCTTCTTTTCTTACATCCCGGCCAGCAGGGGCGGTGGCGACTACACAGTTGCCCCGAGCGTGTGCATCGACCTCAAGAAGGAAGGGAATCTGACTACCGCCGCATTTACGGTAATGGTGGATGTGTTCCCCGAGCTCCTCAAGAAGGAAGGGAATCCGACTACCGCCGCATTGGACGCGTTCATGAAAGACACCTCTCCCAAAGTGCTGATTGACGAAAATTCCACGACACTGTTCGTGGCTGCTGATCATCATGAGAACGAGGACGAGGGCGGGCCCTGTGAATGGAGGGAGAGTTATCTCCACAAGAGGCCAAAGGTCTGGGCCATTGGGCGCGAGAGCATTGCCGCTGTTCGGTACGCGCGGCCTAAATGGGATCCGAACGCGCCCGATCCGTGTCGCCCGCCTAAACGAGACCCGAACGCCCCTGATCCGTGTGCCCCGAAGCCGTCCAAAGCGAGAACCCAATGAGGACACTTGCAGGCGCGGACCTGTTCCATAGGTTTGCGGTTCGCCGCAATTGACAACAAAAGCCGCCGGCCTAAACGACGGGTTTGCGATGCTCGCTCCCCGAACGATCCCCGCGAACTGAGCCGACGTATTGAGCGTGGGGCGCCTTCATGCATCAACGCATCAAAGGCGCCATCTTCAGCGTACCGTGTTGTCAAAATGCTTCTGAAAGGAGGCGGCCCTTGCGAACCTGCCTCGGGCTTGCCTCGTCCCTAGGCCATAGTCCCTCAGCTAACGGATCAACCGGCGCATACATCCAAACCAATGTACGGGCCACCCGCGAGATCAAAGAAGCAGTAGCCGCAGTCAGCGAGGTCGCAATTGCCAAGATGAGGGAGGCAACCAATGAAAGCATATTCATACACCCCATTTCACGGAGAACTCGAATCGCTCAAGGGGCCCGAGTTGACGGCCTTGAAGGAGGTCCCCGAAGGATGGTACGTCGATTACAAGGAGAGTGCGCCTTCAATAAAGGATCTGGCAAAGCACCTCTCTGCCTTCGCCAATCAGTATGGTGGGTGGCTCTTCCTGGGAGTCAAGGAGAAGGAAGATAAGGGTATGACCGCAGGATCATTTCCAGGGGTCCCGAGTAGTTCCATACCCTCGCTCCAGGTAAGTCTTCGGGAAGCCGTCTCCGCCCATCTTAGGCCGTCGCCTTTTTTTGAGACGAGGGTCATATATGGGCCTGTGCCCGAGCTTGGTCTGCCATCCGACCGCGCCGTTATGACCATTGGCGTTCCAGAGGGAGTTGACCCGCCTTACATCCACTCATCTGGAAGAATCTACCGACGTGTCGCTGACCAATCGGATCCCAAGCCTGAGACGGACAGACACGTTTTGGACCTTTTGTGGGGTCGTAGTGCACTGACCCGCCAGCGCTTGGAGGATTTTCTGACAGACCGGCCCGTTCTCTCTAAAGCGGAAACAGACGGGCCTGTTCACGCCTACGTCTACTTTCTTGCGGACCCTCAGTTCGTTGGACACCATTTCCCTCTCACCTACGGCGATTTCGCGAGCGTGATGGAATCTATTGTTCCGCAGTCGATGTCCGATGTCGCCCTGCCTAATACGTTTACGACACCGGAAGGTTTCATAGCGCGTCACGTTGCCGATAATGATCCTCGAAACGAGCTTCTGACATTTCGGTGGTGGATGAACGGAAACGCTCGCGTCAGTATCCCAATCAATGTGCATGATTTCATCGGGTCGAAGCCCCACTTGGATACCCTTCAGTTATCGTTTCTTGAGGCAATCCGCAAGCGTGGGTTTAAAGCTGGAAAGATCGCCGAATTCTCAGTCTTCCTATCAGTTCTTACTGCAATGGGGGGCAAGTACCTTCGCCTCCGCAAAACTCTAGGCATCACTGATTCATTTTTCGGCAAAATCCGACTCTACGATACATGGCGTATCATACCGTTCGTCAACTGGAAATCTTATGTTAAAGAAATTGAAGTCCATGGATTCCCGGTTGTGCAAGACGAAACGTTAACTTGTCCGCCGGGACTCGCGAGCAATACCCTTGTTGAAATGAACGAAACAGAATTTCAAGATAACTCAGCAAGAGCGTTCCTGACGGTTCTTCCTTTGGCAGGTGCAGCATTGCAGGGCGTAGGAATCAATTTTGGCAGTATTGCGGGGGGGTTCAATCAAGAATTCATCGGTGAGTTCAGCAGTGCGTGGGCTGATTCCCTAAAGCAAAAGCCCATTCGATAAAAAGGTTTTGGGGGGCTGGCGCAGAGCAAGTAGCGCGGAGTGGTGTGCGCAACGCACTACTCCGCGGCATTTCGTCCCGCATATTGATTAACCTGCGGACGCTGGTGATGTTTAGAACCGCGGAGTGGTCCGTCAGCCGACGGACGGCTCCTCGCTACCTGCCGGCAGGCGGCGGACCCGCGACTTGCCACGATCTGAGTTGCTTCCCCCTTGGTGGATGAGACCAAACGCCCAAGCCGAGCTTGGCTTAGGGCCAGGGAGCGCGATTCCCTATCGGATGGCGCGGAGGGCGGCTTCGGGTTCGCGGCTGATGATGGTTAACAAGACGCGAGCTGCGCCGGTGGGCTCGCGTTCACCGTTTTCCCATTTACGCAGCGTCGCCGGACTCAGGCCAAAGGTGCGGGCAAAGGCCTGGCGGCTCAGTCCGACTCTCTTGCGGGCGGTTTTGATGTCCGCCGGTTTCACGGCAACGCGGACGACCCGCGCGGCGGCAGACTTATCGCCCCGGCTGTACGCGAGCGCTTCCTCCAGGCCCTGCATGATTCCCTCAAAAGCTCGCTTGCTCATATTTTTGTCCTTTGAAGCTGCTGCTTGATCTCCGCCACAACCTTGGCGAGCGCATTTCGCTCCGCCGTGGTCAGATTGGCCTTCTCGTTCTTGCCAAAGATCTCAAGCAGGTAAATCGGCCTTTCGGCGCTGTAGTGGTAATAGATCACCCGCACACCACCGCTTTTGCCTCTGCCGCTCCTGGCAAATCGAACTTTGCGGATACCTCCCGTCCCTGCCAGAACACCGCCCCGCAAGGGATGAGTTGCCAACAAATCGATAAGCTCATTCCGCTCGTTCTCCGACAGAAGTTTTTCGGCACGCGAAACATAGTGGCGTGTCTCAACGACCGTCTGCATCTTTGAATTGTGCCCCATTGGGGCTAATTCGTCAACGACGGATTGGCGCAAGATGGCGGGTGGCGCAGCAGGTAGCGCCGAGCAATCCCGCTCCGAGCGGGATTCCTTCACGGCTTTTCGTCCTGCATATTGATTAACCTGTGGACGCTTATGATGTACCGAAACAGACTCAATGTCTCTTGACAGGGGGAAAGACATAGGCTAGAATACTACGTTGAAGCTGCGCAGGAGGCCACGGCCTCCTGGGAACGCGAGGCTGAAATGCTACCGCCCGCCCCGACCCACTCCCGAGAATGTGCCAAGCGGGACGAAAGACCCCCAAATTGGCCCGCCGCGCGAAGGACACAAAGTCTGCCATCTGACCGGAAGCAAAAAAGAATTCTTCAAAAATTAACGACCAAAGCGGGAATCTCTATGAAAACAAAGGACCGCTGTGGAAAACTTGGGGCCGAAGCTGGAATGTTATAGAAAACAAAGGTACTTGCGGATTCAAGGCGGGAATATTATTGAAAACAAATGGGTTATACCATTCAGGATAAGCAGGCTGTTACTTCAGGATCGGAAAGGATGGAACAGCGGTGGGAGCGGGTTGAGCCGTAATCTCGGCGGGTGTCGTATCAATCCCAGCGGCTTTGTCCGCCACGAATCGCTCAATCTCTTCCAGCAATGCAGGAACGATCTCCGCTTCGCTGACCCGCCGGATAGCCTTCCCTTCCCTGTAGATCATGCCGTTGCCGCGTCCGGCGGCCACGCCCAGGTCCGCTTCACGCGCCTCGCCCGGACCGTTCACGGCACAGCCCATGACGGCGAGGCTTACGGGCACTTTGATGTGCGCGGTCGCCTTCTCAATTTCGGCGGCGATCTTGAACAGGTCCACTTCCAGGCGCCCGCAAGTGGGACAGGCTATCACCACCGGCCCGCGGCTGCGCAACTCCAGTGCCTTGAGCATCTCGTAGGCCACGCGAACTTCCTCGACGGGATCGGTGGCCAGGGAGACGCGGATGGTATCGCCTATACCTTCCGCAAGCAGCATTCCCATGCCCACACACGACTTGACGGTCCCCGTGAATTGGGTACCGGCCTCGGTAATGCCGAGGTGGAAGGGATAATCAACCTGCTTGGCGAGTAAGCGATAGGCTGAAACACAGAGCTTCACATTGGAAGCTTTCAAGGAAACGACGGTGTCTGTGAATCCTAGTTCTTCGAGAATCCGAATGTGATAGAGGGCGCTCTCCACCATGGCCTCGGGCGTCGGATAACCATACTTCTCCAGCAGCCGGCGCTCCAGGGACCCCGCATTCACCCCGATACGGATGGGAACTTTCTGCTCCTGCGCGCGGCGCACCACCATCCGAACTTTCTCAGCATCGCCGATATTTCCGGGATTGATGCGGAGCTTGTCCATCCCGGCATCAAGCGCCATCAAGGCAAACTTGTACTGAAAGTGAATATCCGAGACGAGGATCGAATCGGGGCTGCGCTTACGAATCTCGGCCAACGCCTTTGCAGCTTCAATGTCAGGGACAGCCAAGCGTGCAATCTCGCAGCCCGCTGCTTCCATCTGCTGGATTTGCTCGACCGTCTTCCCAACCTCGCGCGTGTCCGTCTTGGTCATCGACTGCACAACAATGGGGGCATTGCCACCCATCGTGAGCCGGCCGACCTGGACGGCGCGCGTCTTGCGGCGCGGAGGAAAATACTCGGTATCGCTGAAATTCACGAGGGTCCCTCAGTATGGCCTGAGCGTCTTCACGATGTCGTTACACATAAGGAACACCACAAGCAACAACAAGAAGAGGAAACCGACCTGCACAAACCTCTCTTTTACCTGCACACTCAGGTCGTGGCGAATCAGACCCTCGACGAGCAGCAACAGGATCACTCCGCCGTCCAAAACCGGAATGGGCAACAGATTGAAGAGACCCAAATTGAGACTGATGAAACAGACCAGCATAATGAGCTCAGACAGTCCCGCCCGGTACGCTTCACCTGAAAGCTGCGCGATCCCGATAGGCCCGGCGAGAGAGCGCGTGGAGAGGCGGCGAGTCAAAATCTTCCCCATCACGTCAAACCACGCGAGGCAGTTCCGCAAGTTATCCTGGAGCGAAGCCGCAATTGCGGCGCCCCAGGGCAACTGCCTCACGACCATGTCGTTGTGAAAACTGACTCCAATCCGCCAGCGTTTTTCGCCCATCACGTCCGTAAGAACCGGCGTCAATGTGGCTTGGAATTCCCGCCCGTCACGAAGAATTGAAAGTTCAACCGGTTTCCCCTTGCCGGATTGCAGCAGATAGAAGACCCGGGGCCAATAGAGAATCTTACGCCCATCAATGCCGACAATCTGGTCACCGGCTAGGAGTCCGGCATGACTCGCAGGAAGTCCCGGCTCGACCTTGTCGACGACTCCGGGCGCATAGGGGTACAAGCCGGCATACCCGACCCGACTCGGCCCTTCCGCGCGGGGCGTGAGGGTCATGTTTAGAGTCTTGCCGTCACGTCCGACCTCCAGCGGCATAGCCTCGCCCACCGTGGTCAGGATTTTGATCTCGACGTCCTCCCACTTGGGATTTTGAAGGCCGTCAAGGCGGACCATAAGATCGCCAGGCGTCAAGCCGATCTGGCTGGCCGGTGAGTCTGCTTCCACATCGCCCACCCGGGCTGGCTGTTCCTCATAGGAGGGCTTCTGGAAATGAAACTTGTAAAGACCGGTGAGGAGAAGCAGGGCCAGCAGAATGTTCATGATCGGTCCCATCACCACCACCATGAACCTCTGCCAACGAGGCTTTGCCAGAAACTCGCCGGGATCGCCCTGGCGATCCGCGGAGGGGTCGTCCCCTGCCATCTTCACATAGCCACCAAAAGGAAGGGCGCTGATCCGGTAATCGGTATCCCCCCGGCTCAAATGCAGCAGTCGTTTGCCGAAGCCCAATGAGAAAACCAACACTCGGACCCCATAGAACTTGGCCGCCAGGAAGTGGCCAAGTTCATGGACAAAGATCATGAGTCCCAGGACGAGGACTACCACCACCGCATCCGTAATGAAGCTTCCGACCATAAAGCCGCTGACTCTCCCTATCGTGCAGGCGTTGTCACAAGCTCCAGGGCACGACGTCGGGCTTCGTGGTCACATTCAAGAACGTCGTCCAGGGAGCTGCATGATTGTGCGCGGGTCGTTTGTTCCAAAACTCTCTCGATCACTCGAGGAATATCCGAAAAGCCTAGCCGATGGGCTAGAAAGGCTTCGACGGCTACCTCGTCGGCGGCATTCAAGGCACAGGGCAAGGAGCCCCCCTTGCGCAAAGCCTCCCGAGCCAATTCCAGACACGGGAAACGCCGCGTGTCAGGCGCCGCAAAACGCAATTTGCCTAGTGCAATCAGATCCAAGCCCTGTGAATCACCGTTCATGGCCAGCCGGTCCGGATAATTCAGCGCGTACTGGATCGGCAGACGCATATCAGGGACCGACATCTGGGCCATCACAGATCCATCTCTAAATTCTATCATGGAATGAACAACTGATTCGGGATGAATGAGGACGTCGATCTTCTCCGAGGGGAAACCAAACAGCCAGTGGGCCTCGATAATTTCCAAGCCCTTATTCATCAGGGTGGCAGAGTCGATCGTGATGCGCCCACCCATCTTCCAGATGGGATGCTGCAAGGCTTCTTCGGGGGTTATGCGATCAAGATGCTTCCGAGGGGTTCTCAGAAAAGGGCCACCGGAAGCGGTCAATATGAGACGGCGGACTTCTGCATGGCTTCCCGACCGAAGACACTGATGGATGGCGCAATGTTCGCTGTCCACAGGCAGGATCTCGGTTCCCCGCTCCCTCGCTGCTCGTGTGACTAACTCACCTGCCGCGACAAGAACCTCCTTGTTCGCCAGCCCGATTCGTTTTCCAGCCTGGATCGCCTTATAGGTCGCAACCAGCCCCGTCGTCCCATGGGAAGCAGACACGACAGTATCAACCTCAGAATGCGTCGCGGCCTCGATTTGCCCGCTCACCCCACAGGCGACTTGGACGGTTGGGGAAACTCCGAGATTTCGAAGTCGCTCGCGCAGGGGCTCAATACACTCCGAATTCCCGACCACCACCAGCTTTGGAGCGAAATCGCGGACTTGCTGGGCGAGCAACTCCAGGTTCTTTCCGGCGCAGAGGGCGACCACATGAAATCGGTCCGACGAATTCTTGACGACACAGAGACATTGCCGCCCAATCGAACCCGTGGAGCCCAAAATACATAAACCCTTGCTCATCGCCAAGCGTCCATAATCGCCAGAGTGAGCCACAGAACTGGTGCGCCAAACAACAGGCTATCCACCCTGTCGAGCAAACCACCATGGCCCGGCAACGCGGACCCCGAGTCCTTCAAGTTGGCGCCGCGCTTCATTGCGGATTCCGCCAGATCCCCGATCTGCCCAGACAGTGCTACCAAGCCTGCTAACAGGATAACTGTTTTCAAGCTGGCTGTCTGCCAGAACAAGCGGGCAAATCCCCAAGCAACCAGAAGGCTCCCCACAAATCCTGCCACCGATCCCTCCAGGGTCTTTTTGGGCGAGATTGAGGGAAAAAGCATTTTCCGTCCGATCGTGCGACCTACCAGATATGCAAAAGTATCATCGGCCCAAATCACCAGAAACAATAGGAGCAGCAGCTTCTGCCCTCCTGGGTTACCTGCCGTGCCGGCGAGGCCAAGGCTACCAGCACCCAGCCGCGAAAACCTCAGCGGAAGCAAGCAGGAGAGTGTCAATCCAATATAAGCCACACCGAAAATGGTTGTGGCTGTGGCGCCCAAGTAGGTCTTCAGGTCGCGGGTTATCGCCAGCGCGATGGCGAGTGTCATAAGCACAAAAGCAACAAGCAGGACGAACGAGTACATTTCTGGTTTGCTGGTGTCTACAGCTCGCACCGCGCAAAGCGCCGCACTGGCCAGATACGCCAGCACCGACAAGGGTTTGAAACCCGCGTGCTGGCAAATCTTAAAGAACTCGTAGAGGCACAACTCCACACTCACAATCACGGCCGCAAGGAAGAGC
>JBEKIZ010000099.1:0-16259 GCA_050011515.1 Terriglobia bacterium
GCTCCATCCTTATCCCGAGGTTCGCTTTGCCGCTCGGTATCTACGATAAGAGCCGTATGCGCTAATGAGCGCCTGTACGGATCCGTGCGGGGGGTATCAGGTAACTGGTATCCCTACCGCGACCGGCTTAGGAAGAGGCACAAAACTAGGAGGCACAAAACTATGCGAAAAAACGGGGCACTACTGATTGCGGTGGCTGTATCGGCTATCTGTTTGTTCGCGAAAACCGTGGTCGACTACGATCACGCGGTCAATTTTGCGAAGTATCACACCTATTCGTGGATCTCTGTGGATGTACAGGAACCGCTTTGGAAGGACCGGGTTACCAACGCTGTCGACGGGCAACTGAGCGCCAAAGGTTGGCGCAAGGTCCCTTCCGGCGGTGATGCGGCCGTCTCAGCCGTTGGCGCGACTCATAACCAGCAGACCCTGGAGACCTGGTACGGTGGTGGTTTTGGCGGAGGTTGGTATCACAGAGGCTGGTGGGGAGGACCGGGAAACGTTGAGACGGAGGTGGAAAACACGCCGGTAGGTACGCTTCACATCGACATCTTCGATACGCAGACGAAGAAGGTGATCTGGCACGCATCGGTCAGCGACACGCTGAGCCCCAAACCGGACAAGAACGAAAAGAAGATGGAGAAAACCGTCGAAGAAGTCTTTAAGAAATTCCCACCGACCGGAAAATAACAATCGCCCGTTAGGGGTTAGGGGCTAGTGCTGAGGCGGCGCTTCTGGCGGAATAACCACAAATCTCAACGGCGGATGCCGGCGCTTGGATTTGGAAGCGTGAATCCAACAGAACTAGTTCAACGTCTCATCTCGCACATCAGTAGGAAGCATTGGTGGCATTGTCCACCGCTAGATCCAAAATCTTACAAGAAGCTTATCTATTTTTCTCAGCGTCACTGCGTCTCAGCGCGAGTCACCTCTTCCAGGCCATTGACGGCCCTGACGATGCCTTCCTTCATCAGCGCAGCGCCGAAGTTGAAGATGTAACCATCATGTTCCAAGACAACTTCGTAGACCGATTCCAGATTCTATCCTGCTACGCTGATTGCATGGTTGTCCCGAAACGGGGTTCTGGGAACATAACTCTTCCGTTGTCGGCAAGGGTTTACCAATAGCTGTCGATAAGAGCCCTCCCCCCTAGCAATCAGCCGCGCGGTCCCCTAGCGGCGTTCGGGACGGGAAGCCGACTTGAACGAAGCCGCTAGCGCGGCGGACGCTTCGCGTGATACTATTTGGCAGGGCAACTGCGATGTCGCCGATCTACAGTTGCGTAGCAACATTGCCCCAATACGTAACACGATTCCGATTCAATACCCAATAAGCAATTGCCCTGCCAAAGTAGGGGGCTTCCTTCAAGTCGCTGTATCGAAAGCGCGCCGTGCAGCGGTGTCTCCCACTCCTCCACCCGATTTCAGTCGGCGCGCTTCCGATACAGCACTAAGACTTATCATTCCCAATCCATTTTGTATGCGCCCCGTGCTGGCTCCGGTTTAATTTCCCACATATCTAAATTACTGCTGGACCTCAGCCGGCGCAGGTTTTGTCTCGACCGCCGGACCTGGCGCTTTCGCAGCAGCGCTGGCTCCCGGCCTCGTCAAGAGGAACAGGACACGCCCGCTGACTTCCTCATCGAATTCGACATCGCCTCTCTCAAATGCCAGTCTTACCCCTTCCGTCGGGTGTTCGTCAGGCACTTTGCCGAGGGCGCAGTTCACTTGCAGCGTCGCGTTCTTCGATAACCCCCACACCGGCAAGAGGCGGATTCGGAACACGGCCAGACCGCCTGCGGGCATGGAGCCTGAAAACATTCGCGAACGCATGGGGCCGAACCTTGGGGGGCCGAATGCTTGGCCTTCGCGCATAAGCGCACCTGGCGCGATCCCGTAGGAGTCGAAGCTCACGAGTTCGCTCGCGATCCAGACGCCTGTTTCGAGCACATTTCCACTGGCGGACTTGTGGGTGAAGGTTCCGGCTGCCGTTACCGACTTGCTTTGCGTGGCAAGCGTCCCGGCCGCGCTTCTCAACAACTGCCCTTAGTCCTACGTGAGAGAAAGCAAAGCCCCCCCCGCGCATCACACGGCTTAGCATTTGCTTCGACCCGTTCTATGCGCCCAGCCGAACCGATTTAGATTCGTTCTAAAGAACTAACGCGGGCCCGGTATTGCGCGGCCATGTCCAAGCGGATTGCGCAACCGGCCCCCTGGTCCGGCAAGTGCCGGAATCGTCGAGCCTGCGTGTGTAGGCGCGACCAAAGCATTCTGAGCTTCGTCGATCCGCTGCTGGCAGGCTCGCTCGCAATCGCTGCTGGGAACCAGCAGGGCCGCATGGATGTCGCCGGTGGAGAGCATGCCTTGGGCGAGAATCTCTCCCGAATCGTTGATATAAGCTCCCCAGTACAGATGCAGGTCTGTAGGGTTTTCTACGAGCGCGTTTAGGTCAACCATGGGGCCGCCCTTTTGCCAAAGAAAAGCACGCATGGTGGCCCACCCTCTGGGGCCCCACTCACCCGAACATTCGTTTGAAATTCCCACGATTTGCCCGAAATCATTCATGCCCGTGGCCTCGGAGCAGACGTCCTGTCCAATGGTTCCCAAATCTATGGGCTTTCCGAACCTCCAGAGGATGGCGTCATTACCTTGGTCCCCGGAGAGGGTAGCCCCCCCCACCACGTCGCCAAGCTCGTTGATCCAATAGACCCAGGAATAGTTTCCGCCATTTGCGGGAGGCAGCAGGTCCCGAAGTACCCCACGGTCCCAAAGGAATCCATGAGAATATACGTCGCCAGCTAGGTTGGAAATGCCTGTCACCTGTCCCCTGTTATTGAGCCAAATTGAATAGCCAATTGTGCCTCCCAAAGTGCCCAAGTCGATCATCTTGCCGTTAGTCCAAAGAAAGGGATCCTCCGTGGGGATTCCAGTGGTCGAATTGGGGGTGGAAGACGTGTACGACTGGCCGGCGATCTGACCGAACTGATTGATCGCTATTGCGAAGGCGTCGGGGCCGCCCAAGGTGCCCAGATCCCGCATCACGCCCTTTCGCCAGACGAAAGCCCGCACTTGGGTCCTGCCGAGAAAACCAAGCAGGTCGAATCCGTACACGAAATCGGCCGACAATGGGTCCTCGGTCGTGTTGAGTGCCCCTCCAACTACCTGGCCGAGGTCGTTCACGTCCACTGCGGAGCTCTGAGTTCCGCCCAAGGTGCCCAAGTCCCTAATCTTGCCGTTATCCCAGACCACAGCGTGGGCTTCTGGGTATCCAGTATCCGCATCAAGATTTCCATTTTCTGCAACCCCTGCGATCAGGCCGTGGTTGTTGATGGCACTAGCGACGCTGCTATTGTTGCCGTCGTTGCCCGGGAGCGCACCCAGATCAGTCAGGATGCCGTGGTTCCACAGGAAGGCGTGCATCACGTAGCAGTCGGGGATGTCGGCGTAGATGGCATGTCCGAGGCAATTGGGGTTGAACGGATCGGGAACTGCGGTTTGGGCGCCGCCAATCGTTCCCTTGCTTGTAAGACTAATTACAAAAAAGGAAGTGATGCTGTCGGGGCCTCCGAGGGTGCCCAGATCATAAAGCGTGTACTGGTGATACCTGGTGTGTGTTTGCGCCTGCGGGAGTTCATAGACGTTGGGTTTTTGAGCCCAGGTCAGTTGTGCGCTGCCGATGAGCAGCAGCGCCGCCGAAAAAACGATGCCTAATAGTTTACGCATAGATTCACCTCCAAATGATGACGAAGGCTGCCGACTGGGATGGACCCATATCAGGCCTCGACCTGAAATGCCCATCTCGTTGGCAACCACCAGAACCGCTGACCACGATTTTGCCTTGCCTAGACCACTAGTGTCGTGCTGTTAAAGTTCGCTGCATGACTCAGCTCCGGAGGAGCGCAAGAAGCTCGCCCGCCTTTCTCATCACGCGCTGCCGTTTTGAGTCGGCAGCCGGAAGGGCGAGGGTTTAACCCGGCCTTTCTCACCACGGGTTTGGAAGGGCGGGGCTTCACAGGTTGGGGAAAAACCCTTCCAAGCTGTCATTCCGAGCGGAGTGAGGAATCTCGCTCTGAGTGTTTTCAAGACAATGCGAGATTCCTCGTCGCCTGCGGCTCCTCGGAATGACAGGCGAGGTGGGTTTTTCAGCATCCTGCTAAGCCGTCTTCCTTACAACAGAAGATGCGTTCTTATGCGGGGGCATCAGGGTGGCTCAGCTTTGGCCTGCTGTCCCAATTCTCTTGAACACGGGCAGGAGACACGACTGTCCCCCTCTTAGAAAGTAATCCGGCCGCAACAGGGGCAGCGCCAGACGGCAACAAACAGAATCTGCCCGAAACGATCTTGCGCTTGTCTGAACTGGGGCGCCATCGGCTTCCCGCAGACTTGTTCTTAAAGTCTGCGGCTTGTGTCTTCCCAAGGTACGAAGCGCAGAGCTACAGAACAACTCTACGCTGCCTTGCTTGCTCCGCCCGGCGATCTTGAAATTGAGGGGCCCGCAGCACTTCGCTTGAGGCGTGCCCCCCCTTTTCTGGACTATGCGATCAGTCTCGTTTTTCGTCACGATCCTTCATACCGCAAATCATTCCCTGAGACGGGCCGACCCAAGACGACGACGCGCCCGCTGCTTCCGGTGGCAGTGTAATGTCGGGCGGTAACGTTACACCCGGTCCAAACGGTCCCGAAGAGATGAGGTTGCCGTAGGCGTGCTTGAACACTCCCGTTCCATTGGCAAATGTGCCTAGTTCAATTACATGAAACACCCCCGACTCGGCCACAGCGTCAGTCATGTGCTCCGTCACGAAGTGGGTCATCACTTGAATTGTGTCGCCCCTGCCAAAATCGAGGGTCCACGTCTCGGTGCCGTAATAGATGTCCCCGTCGTCGATAAACGATGTGTTGACGACGAGAACTGTGGCATGGTGAACTTTGACGCCAATCGTGATATCCGCCACCGCGTGCCAAGTGTCCGTTGCCCCGCCGTAGAATGTGCCCGAGAAGGGTTCGCACTCACACTGACCCTCAGCCTGGGCTGGGAGCGCAATCAGAAACACTACCCCTATCGTCAGAACGGCCGCTGATAAGAGCCTGCATAGTAAGTTCCGCATGGTTGGAATTCTCCCTTTCTCTCAAGATAGTAACGACGCCTTTCCGTGGGTTGGGTGAGGAGCCGCGGGCTTAACGTCCCGATCCCCTGCCGGAGTCCGGCCAGAGGACGCAGTCTCACCCAACCCGCGTCGCCTTGTCTGCGCCCACCGTGGTCCAGGCGCGTGCTGATGTCAATGGAAAGTGGGTGACAGGGAGGTGGAATGTTTCTGTATGGCTAGCTCCCTGAGGAGAGGCGGTTTGTCCTCCAATATAGTTCAAGTGGTTTGCCTTTTATGGGAACGCATCTAGTGATACACTTGCCGTCAAAAGGGGGGAAGCGACCCCAATGAATGATAGTGACGGCAGACCGCGCCTGTTGCGCTTCGGTGTTTTCGAAGTTGACCTGCGCACCGGGGAGTTGCGCAAGCAGGGACTGAAGGTCAAGCTACACGGTCAGCCCTTTCAAGTCCTCTCCATGCTGCTGGAGCGTCCAGGCGAGTTGGTGACCCGCGAAGAGATTCGAGAGAAGCTCTGGCCGGGGGACACCTTCATTGATTTTGAACAGAGCGTCAACAGCTCGATCAAGAGGCTGCGCGAGGCCTTAGGGGACGATGCGGCTGCTCCACGCTTCATCGAAACCTTGCCGCGCCACGGTTATCGCTTTATCGCGGCGGTGGAATCCGTAGTCCCGCTGCCCTCATCGGCGACGGGGGGCGCCGGTGAGGTCCGATTTCAGGTCCGATCAGATCGGACCATCCGACTCCAGACACCGGAGACACCACCGCTACGGAACCGGTGGATCGTCCCCGCTAGCGCCGCGGTCATCGTGGCCCTGATGGCTTTGCTGGTCGCCCTGAACGTCGGCGGCCTGCGCGAGCGCGTTTTACGGGCCGTAGGGGCGGTTCGCCCTGCGGCCCAAAGCCTTCGGGCGACGGGTCGCGAACCGCCCCTACAAATCCAATCCATCGCCGTCCTGCCGTTCGAAAACCTCTCCCACGACCCCGAGCAAGAATACTTCGCCGATGGCATGACGGAAGAACTGATCACCAACCTTGGCAAGATCAGTGCCCTGCGCGTCATCTCGCGCACTTCGGTGATGCGCTACAAAAAGACGGACAAGCCGCTACCGGAGATCGCGCGAGAATTGAACGTCGACGCGGTGGTTGAGGGGACCGTCCAGCGATCGCGCGACCGCGTGCGAGTCACGGCCAACTTGCTGCACGCCCCGAGCGACCGGCACCTTTGGGCCGAATCCTACGAAGGCAGCTTAGGCGATGTTCTTGCCTTGCAGGGCGCGGTGGCCCAGGCCGTGGCGCGGGAGATCAAGGTCGCGATTTCCCCGGCCGAGTCCAGTCGTTTGGCAGCGGTGCGCTCCGTCAAGCCCGAGGCCTACGAACTCTACTTGAAGGGCCGATATCACTATTACAAGTGGACGCCCGACGATTTTCGGAAGGCTATTGAGTACTTCCAGAAGGCGATCGAAGCCGATCCGGGTTGGGCTCCGGCTTATGCGGGGCTCGCCACCTCCTACGGCTGGCTTTGGACTGAGGGTGCCTTGCCACCTCAGGAAGCCCTCCCGCGATTCAACGCCGCACTCAAGACAGCGCTCGCCATTGATGACACCGATCCCGAGGTGCGTTACGCCCTGGCGGCGAGCGCGTTCTACTACCGCTGGGATTGGGAGGAGGCGGATCGGGAATTTCAACGGGCCCTCGCGCTCGATCCGAACCTGGTCGAGGCCCGATTCGAATACGCTTGGTTTTTAGCGAGTATGGGCCGCTTTCCCGCCGCCGTCGCCGAGGCACAGCGCGCAGTTGAGCGCGATCCCCTTTCTGTTTCCGCCAACCTCGCCTTGGGCAGTGTCCTCTTCCTGGCGCACCAGGACGACCGGGCCATCGCGCAGTTGCGGCGCACTGCCGAACTGGAGCCGGAGGATTCCAGAGCCCGCGGGTTCCTGACCGGGATCTACGAACAAAAGCAGATGTACGGAGAAGCCATTGGGGAGCGCAAAAAAGTAATGACACTACGGGGAGTTCCTGCCGAAAAATTAGCCGGCCTCCAACACGCTTACCAAAAGTCGGGACCCGAAGGCTACTGGAGGTGGCAACTATCGGAGGCCAAACGGCGCAACGCCCCCTATGAAATCGCGCTGGTTTGTGCCCGCCTCGGCGACGCAGGTCAGGCAGTTGCCTGGCTGGAAAAAGCCTACCAACAGCACTACTGCTATATGGTCCAATTGAAAACATTCCGCGTGTGGGACCCAGTTCGCTCCGACCCGCGCTTCCAGGATCTGCTGCGCCGCATGAACTTCCCGCCGTAAGGTCACCCGCGGCCTTTGCCTCCCCTGTTTCCAACGTGCGCCTCCGATGCCATTCCGTTCTGCAAATGCGCAGACGCCGAACCGACTCGCATACGTGACAACAAAGGAAAACAGCCCTTCTGACCACCTCTGCCAGATTGTGCCTGTGAAACGCCCTGCTCGTCACGTATCGCTTCATCCGGCTAATCATGGACTAGCGGATAAGGAGACCGCTAGCCATGAAGAGTAAAACCCCTAAAAAGAAGCTGGCCCGTCCAAAACGAATCCTTCGCCTTCCCGATTTGGACCACGCCAAGGTAGCCGTCCTGAATACTCTGAGCTCGCCCGATTCTCAACGCTCCTACCGGTTCGCCATCGACGATTTCATCGCGTGGTATTGTTCCGAGCCCAGACTGGCCTTAAACAAGACCGTCGTCCTGCGTTACGAACTGCAATTGGAAGCCCGTCAGTTGGCGTCGTCCACGATCAACCTGCGACTGGCCGCCGTGAGAAGACTGGCCTATGAGGCCGCCGATACCGGCCTGCTGAGCCCAGAGTTGGCGGCTGGCATTCGACGCGTGAAGGGAGCAAAAAAACTCGGTGTTCGGCTGGGCAATTGGCTCAGTTCCAATGAGGCCAAGGCGCTGTTGGACTCCGCCAACGTCCAAACGGTCCGTGGCAAACGCAGCCGAGGCATCCTCGCGGTCTGCCTCGGGTGCGGCCTTCGCCGATCGGAGTTGGCACATCTTACGGTCGAGCACCTGCAAAGAAGGGAAGATCACTGGGCCATTGTCGATCTGATAGGAAAGGGAGGGCATATTCGAACAGTGCCCGTGCCGAATTGGGTCAAATCCGCTCTGGACTTATGGATGGAGGCCGCCAGTATATCCAGTGGGCGAGTCTTTCGCTGTGTGAATAAGAGCGGATTCGTATGGGGTGCAGGAGTCACCGAAAAGGTCGTCTGGTCTGTTGTGAGGGAGTGCGCAGCCAAAGCAGGAATAGCTAAGCTGGCGCCTCATGATCTTCGCCGCACGTGTGCCCGGCTCTGTCATGTCGCGGGTGGGGAGCTTGAGCAGATCCAGTTTTTGCTCGGCCATGTGAGCGTACAGACGACGGAACAGTACCTTGGATGCAGACAGAGGTTGAAGAACGCAGTGAACGACTGCATCGGGATTGAACCGGAGGAAGATCGCCTTGGCGGGTGAGCATCGAGGCTCACTGACATAGGCGAAGAGCCGACTTATCAGGCCGAATCCGATCAGGATGCTGTCGATCGCCCAGAAATTATTGGTGGGAAGGGGATTTCACGACAGGTTTCCTTGATTCCTCTCAGCGTGGCCAACTTCCGAGTGGCCGACCACTCGCCCAGAATCACCGGATCGGCCCCACACGGATGCGAGTTGCCTATTGGGAATCGTCACGATAAGATGTGACGTGGGCAGAGAATTCGCAGCCGAACGCGCGATACAGAATAGTGGCGATCCGCTGACAATCAGGCTAACGATGAGGGCCGACTCCAAATTGCTGACGACCTTCTTCCGCAACCAGGGCGTCTACTTGTTTATCGCTTTCGTGATTGGCGCCATTTTCTGGGCCATGGGCGAGCCCATACATCCTTTCACCGTCATCTTGTACTCGCTGTGCATCGGCAATTTCCTTTCGCCTCCCATGCAATGGCTGCACGCGCTGTACGAAAGGCCGGCTCCTTATGACTGGCTGATCTTCCTGGTCTTGCTGTGCCTCCTGATGCTGCCCGTTTACGCGCTGACGAGCGTAATTGTCTGGTGGTTCGCTCCGTCTGGTCCGCAATCGCTTGGAGACCGGATCGCCACCGGCTGGAAGATGCCATTCCTGATCACTGTCGTCTACGGCGTCATGAATTTTCTCTACAGCAAGACCAGGGCGCGCCTGGAGCGCCGCAATGTCGAGCTGCAGAGCATGGTCCAGGCGGGTACCGCTCGGCTGGAAGTCCATGACGAGGAATTGCAGCGCGCGCGGGAGATCCAGGAGTCGCTGCTCCCCAAAGTAATTCCCCAGTTGCCGGGGTTCGAGGTGGCCAGCGCCTGGCAGCCCGCGCGCGCGGTCGGCAGAGATTACTTTGATGTGTTAAAGCTGGGGGGAAACCGGCTGGCCATCTGCATCGCCGACGTTTCCGGCAAAGGCGTTCCCGCCGCTCTGCTCATGGCCAACGTGCAGGCGAGCCTGCGCGCATCCGTTCGCGACCTGGATAGCCCTGCGCGCGTATGCAGCATCATCAACGGCATGTTCTGCGAAAGCATCGCGGCCGATAAATTCGTAACCTTCTTCTGCGGCGTTTTGGACGCCGGCACCCACACCTTTCGCTACTGCAATGCCGGCCATCCGTATCCCATTCTGGTTTCCTGCGGCGCCGTGCGCACGCTGGACCAGGGCGGCGCGGTGCTGGGCGTTTTCCCCGCGTGGACGTATCAGGACTCGAGCGTGGACCTCAGGTCCGGCGACAGGCTGCTTCTATTTACCGACGGCATTACCGAAGCCGAGGCGCCGGATGGCGAAGAATTCGGCATGGAAAAAGTCGCCGCATTCGCCAAAGCACATGCGGCGAATTCCGCCGCGAAGATTAATCAGCAACTGCTGGCGCAGGTTACGGAGTTCTGCGGCGCGCAATTTCAGGATGACGCTACCCTGCTCGTGCTGGCAGTGAAGTAGCCGCCGATTGCGGGTGGATTACGGACCACTCGGAAACTATGCTGAGTGGGTACTTCGCCGGATTTGGAATGATGAACGCCCTTCCCTGAAACTGGACGTGACGACGGCCTGGTAATGGGAAAGCTGCAACCTGATCTCTCCCCAGTTACGGCGCACTCTGCCAGAATAAGGCGCGGCAAGCGCGCGCGGCGTCCAGTACTTGAAGGCCTCGTTCTACGCTTTGGCCTTTTTCGTTGGTGGTTGAGGGGAGCCATGCCAAACGCGATCGCTCGGTAGATCGCGGCTGGCGCAGACCTTCAGGTCTGCGCGGCGAAGGCGCAAAGCATCGTGGGCTATATGAACCTGTCAGCGAATCTTGTCTCAATCTGAGCACGGGAGCGCAGCCCGTCAATTGGCGGACTGCGCGGGGCACGGGGCGCGGCGGATTATTTCAGCTTTGCGTATTCCGCCTTGGCTTCCTTCAGGATGGGGATGTCCGGGTCGGCGTCCTTCCAGAGGGCGAAGAAGTCTTGGTAGGCTATACGGCTCTTAGGCTTATCGCCCGGAAGCGCGCAGGCGCGTGCCAAGCCGAGTTGTGCCAGGGACATTAGAGGAGATTCGGGATACGCATTCCGGAGGGCCAAGACCTTCTGAAACTCTTGCGCGGCCTCGTCTCCGTTCCGTGCGCGCAAGTAGGCGTTCCCTCGAGTGTACCGGATGGCGAAGTACGTGCCGCCGTCGTAAGGTATGGCCGCCTGAAGCAACTCGATGGCTTTGGCGGGGTTCCCACGGTTTATTTCGTTGATGGCCTTGACCTCCGGCACGAAGACGGACTGGACCCAGACACCCTTGGGGCGACGCTTTGCCATCTCGGCGATGAGGGTTTCTGCCTTATTGGCTTCTCCGGCGAGCGCCAATGTTCGGGCTGCTGAATCCACCACACCGCGGGAGATCGCCAAAGCCGCGGTAGCGCCTTTCGCGGCCTCAGTCCGATATCCGAAATCCGCCTCGATGCCTGCCTCGTCCGCGATTGCCCCGGCCGCGCTCTCTTTCAAATTGAGACGCTGGGCCATCTGGCGCTCCCGCATGAACAACTCGCGTGCCTTCTTGAGTTGCCCTCGGGACGCCGCCAGACCGGCGTCGCGGCTGACGAGGTCAAGTTCGCCCTCGGCGTTTCCCTTGATGGAGGCGTCCTCGCGCTCCTGGGCAGCTATGTCCCCCTGGGCGATGGCGATCGAAGACAGGTCGAGGTGAATGAAGTGCCCGCCAACCTTCCGTTGTAGAGCGCTGTCTAAGATGGCTTTCGCTTCCTCCAGGCGGTTTAAGCACATGTAAGCGTGTGCGGCATTAAGGTAGCCGATTGCGTTATCGGGGGCCAAAGGCACCGCTTCCAGGCTATTCTCCAGTTCCTTGTCGTACTGGCCCAGACCCGAATACAAGGCAGCCAGATTGGTGTATGGGATCGGGTCCCGAGGATAAGTCTGCTTGTATAGTTCCCAGGTTCGAGTCTGTTCTTCGAGCTGGCCAGTGCTGCCGTAGTAGTGCGCGGTGATGTAGAGCCTCTCCCGCTCACTTGCCCGGTCTCTCAGCTCGAAAGCCTTCTTCAGGTTTTCTTCTGAGAGCTCCTCGTCCTGAGCTCCCTGATCCACTCCTAGCCGGGCGTAAGCCAGGGCGAAATTGGGATCGAGTTCGATGGCGCGCTGGTAGAAGGGAACGGCAGCGAGGAACTCGCCCAAGGAGTGCCGTGCCTCGCCCAGGCTGAAGGCCTTCAGCGCTTCCAGTGAGGGCGTGGTGGCCTTCGAGATCGGCACCTGATAGCGTTCCAGGGACTTCGCGGATTCGCCCAGTCCTCTACGGATACGGTCCGCGACCACGTCCAATGCGCCTAGCACTTCTTCTTTGGCGCCGACCTGCGTCTTGGCGCTGACGAGTTCCTTGCCGGAGTTGCAGTCCGTCGCCCCCAGCATCAACAGGTATGCGCGGCCCACGCTCGTGATGCTGCCCGTGAGGAACACCTGCCGGTTGCTGCGCACGCACAATTCCATGGCCACATTGGCAGCAACGGCCACATCCCCTTTTCGACTCATGAGCTGGAGCGTACTCACGGCCTCCCCCTCACTCATCACGTCGAGGAAGGGAGATTGCGCCAAATCAATCTCCAGCGCGCGTTTGAGGGTGCGATCAAAGGCAGGGTCTCCTGTAGCGTTGATAAAGTCGGCCACAACAATCTTTTGAAATTCGGCGGGAGGCGCGGGCCGCAACCATTTCCACACTGTCCAAGTCGCCAGAGCGGCTAGTCCGACTGCAACCAGGGTATATGGCCAGGCTCGGGTTGAGGCGCGCGCCGTCTTCTCCGCGAGGGGCAACGGCGATGACTCCTCGATGACAACGTGGGTGCGCTCCCGCACTCCGTGAACGAGCGTGTCCCCGAGTCGCGTTTCCGGGACCAATTCTGCGGGAGCTTCCTTCCGCACCAATGCCGTGAACTGATATCCGCGGCCGGGAACGGTCACGATGTCGTTCGCCCTGTCTCCCAGCGCCTTCCGCAGCCAGGAGATGTGCTGGGCCAAGTTGCCCTCTTCCACAAAGGAATCAGGCCAGACTGCCTTGAGCAATTCGTCCTTGGTCACCACCTGCCCGGAGTGGCTCACCAGGTAGGTAAGAACCTCAAAGGCTTTCGGCGAGACTGAAACAGGTTTGCCGTGGCGCGCAAATGTCCGCTTGGGAGGGTCGAGCACAAACTCATCGAACCGATACACGTCCTTGACGGGTAAGGACATCGCAGGCCTTCATATTTTTTCAGAAAAATTAATCCTCACCTTCAAGACACCTAATATCCCCATGTGCTTTAGTGGCCCGCGAGCGAGGAAGGAGTAAAGCACATGATCCAGAAAATCGGGGGCCTGTACACACGAGTCATGGCCCGCATTATACCAGCAAGGGAAGTGAATAAAAAGGAAGACCACCCCAAGACCATAGTGCATCGGCGCGTCGAGGTTACGGTGGAACGGGAGTCGGTTTCTTTTAGGATGCCGGGCCAGCCCGCCAATGACGCGGGTGGCACGGTCGGCGACGCCCCTGCCGAGGCCCCGCGCCCACCTCGCTCGCTGAGGCCGTGAAGTTGTCGCGTTACTCAAAAGAAGGTATCCCGATGTCCGCGGGTGTCTTGAAGTGGATTTCCATATCGGCATTATTCTTGGCGGGCGGCGGCCTAACGAACGGCACCGTCATCAATCCACTGACCACCCTGCCGCCGGGATCGAACACCTCTGCCATCAGCGCGGCCCATAACGTCGGCAACACGAGTTCGACGTCGGTGACTTTCACCATGGCGCAATCAGCAGGACCGCCACGTCGCATTTGCTGAGCCAGTTGAATGCCGCGTTGCGGGAACGAAACGCCGGCAAGTGCGGCCCCGCCAGCAACAGTTACGAGCAGTTCATCACCCTCGTTCGACTCATGCTCCAGGTGAGGGCAATTCCGGCGGCCGACGCTTCCATTTTGATTAAAGACGCTCAGTACTTGATCAGTCACTGTCCGTAATGGACCGGTAAGCGGAAAAAACATTCGAGGAGAAAAAAGACGAGAAAAACATTTCAAGAGGAGGTCGGCCAATCATGAAGAAGCAACTTGCTTTTACACAATTCTACGCTGCACTCGGCAGGAAGGGAGCGCTGGCCCTTTGCCTGGCCCTGTGCATGCTGGGACTGGGCCTTTCCGTGAATGCTGAGCACGGCAAGGCGGGAATAACCACTTTCGACGTTGGAGGTGCGGGCACAGGGGCCGGCCAGGGCACCCAACCCCTCGCCATCAACCCGGCGGGCGCGATCACGGGGTTATTCTGTGACCCCAGCACGTGTCATGGTTTCGTGCGCGCCCCTGACGGCGACATCACTCCGTTTGATGTCCAGGGCGCGACGGGCACCGCGGCCGAGAGCATCAACCCCGCAGGGACGATCACGGGAGAGTTCTGGGACTCGAGCGGCGTCTATCACGGCTACCTGCGCGCTCCTGATGGCAACATCACCCCGTTCGATGCCCCGGGGGCGGGCACGGTCCCCGCCTCCTTTCAGGGCACCTACGCGACCAGCATCAACCCCAGCGGGTGGATCTCGGGATACATCGTAGACGACAGTGGCGTGTATCACGGCTTCCTGCGCGCTCCGGACGGCACGTTTACCGGATTCAACGCTCGCCACGCGGGCACAAGCCCCGGTCAAGGCACGTGGCCCGCCGGGATCTCGGGCATCAACCCGGCGCGGGTGATCGCGGGAAGCTACATGGATACGTACGGCGTCTATCACGGCCTCGTGCGCACTCGCAATGGCTTCATCCTCCCGGTAGATGCTTGGGGCGCGGGCAGGGGCTCCGGCCAGGGGACCCAAACCAGTAGTATCAACCCGGCGGGGGCGATCACGGGGCAGTTCATTGACTCGAGAGGCGTATATCACGGTTTCCTGCGCGCTCCTTATGGATTCATCATCAGGTTCGATTACCCGGGCGCGGGCAAAGCCCCCGGCCAGGGCACCTTCGGTTCAAGCATCAACCCAGCATGGGAGATCGCGGGAGAGTACATTGACGCGGAGGGCGTGAATCGCGGCTTGGTGCGCGCTCCCAACGGCAGATTCACACCTTTCGACTGCCCAGCCAAAGACGCAGGCGCGGGAAGTGGTCAAGGGACCGTCCCTGAAAGCAACAACCCAGCAGGGGCGATTACGGGATACTGCATAGATACAAACGGGGCCTTCCACGGGTTCCTTTGGACCCCGTAAGCAGGTAGATACAAGCGCAGAGGTGGGCGCAGTTTGCCCTCCTCTGCGGCTTTTCACCTGGCCGTCATTATTGTGGATCATTCGTACGCCATCAAACCTGTGCGTATCGATCGGCGACTGGTCCCACGTGCGCAATGGTCATCGGCCGGTGTCATATCCCGAGGAAGAACCGCAGAGGAGTCCGTCGGCTGACGGACACCTCTGCGCTACCCCACTTTCTCCGGGAACGCAATGCTAGTTCGGGTCGGCGGCGCGCAGACGCTTCGCCAGCGCCTGTAGGGGCTTCCATGCGATGGCGCCGTTGCCTTCGACCAGCGGGCGGAACTCCCAGAACGTGAGCCCATAGCAAAACAGGTCGGTGGCAGCGGTCACCGTGGCCGAGCGAGGTCCGCCGTCGATCAGGGCGATTTCGCCGAAGTAGTCGCCCGGGCCGAGGGTGGCGAGGTGGACGCCTTTGCGCGAGACCGTGGCCTCCCCGGAGTCAATGAGGAAGAAGGCGGCGCCTCCGGAGCCCTCCACGATGACGGTCTCGCCCTTGGCGAAGTGGCGCTCCTTGAGCAGGCGGGCAATTTGCTCGGCCTGCCTGCGGTCCATATCGGCGAAGAGCCCGACGCGCCGGAGGGCGGCCACGGGGTCGTGCGGGGGCAGGCCGGGCGGTGGCGCCTCGCTGCGCGCCTTCCCGGTGGTGATGGCGCGGCACTGGAGGAGATAGAGCGTGCCATCTTGGTACGCCCATTCGACGTCGCGCCGCGGCTGGCGCAGACCTTCAGGTCTGCGCGCCGAAGGCGCAGAGCACGATGGGCTATGTGAACCTGTCAGCGAATCTGGTCTCAATCTGAGCACGGAAGCGCAGCCCGTCAATTGACGGACTGCGCGGGGCACGGGACACGGGAATAATCAGGAGGGCCTTGTAGCGGCGGGTCCCGCCCTGCGGGACCCGCCCTTCCAGACCCGTAGTGGGAAATGCGGGCTAATACAGCACGCTGAAGCGCAGAGCTGCGCTCTGCGCCAGCCAGCGACACAAGATGGAATGGTGCGTGGCGAGCCAGAAGGGGTTATGACCTCACCGGACGCAAAGCCGACTTGAACGAAGCCGCTAGCGCGGCGGACGCTTCGCGTGATACTATTTGGCAGGGCAACTGCGATGTCGCCGATCTACAGTTGCGTAGCAACATTGCCCCAATACGTAACACGATTCCGATTCAATACCCAATAAGCAATTGCCCTGCCAAAGTAGGGGGCTTCCTTCAAGTCGCTGTATCGAAAGCGCGCCGTGCAGCGGTGTCTCCCACTCCTCCACCCGATTTCAGTCGGCGCGCTTCCGATACGCATTATAAAAGGGCGCCCCTTTTGGTGTAGGTTCTGAGCGTGACCTCATTCCCTACGAAAAGGAGCACCCCTATGGACAAAACGAAGTATATCGGCATGGACGTTCAC
>JBEKIZ010000100.1:0-16069 GCA_050011515.1 Terriglobia bacterium
CCGCCAAGATCTGAGCCGGAAGCGGGGTCCCTCCTCCTGAAGAGAAAAATCCCAACTGGAGAAGAATAACGCTTCACAGCTACGGTTTTGGAGGCGTGATTCAAAGGATTGGCCGGTTAATTTGGCCATACCGGACAAGTGCAACGTTGGACCCAATTTACCCCGGAAGCGCCCAGCCGAACGACATTTGCAATGGACCCGTGGCGCGTCTACGTCGCGCGAGACCTGCTCGGGAGCTTTAATTTAACACCTATGGGGGTTAGGGGCTGGGCGCTGGGGGGTTGGGGGGCTGGGGGTTGGAGGCACCACCCCCTGTTCCCTAATCCCCAGGCTATTATTCAGCCTTTACCCTTCACCCTTTACACTTTTGCGCTATTGTTTTCGTTCCCCGGGGGGAGTAGTATTCCCACTGCAATACTCCGAATATGACCATGAGAGACTCAGCTCCGCGTTCTTGGGATGCTGGAGCAGTAGTACGGGAGGGAACATGCGAACGGGCCGCCCTTCGTTCTCTTTGAGTGCCGCATTCTGCGCTCTTCTATTGACCGGGGCCCTTCCGGGCCTCCATTTTGCCAAAGAAAAGACCCCAACGGTCAGTCCGGACGACTTGACCCTGCGCCTTTTCCAGCTTCTCGACAGTTCTTACGGCGGGAAGCTGTCGGAGTTTTACGTCGTCGGCGACGTTTACAAAGATCCAAAGAATCCCGATCACGAACTCCAGCACATTTTCAAAGCTGAATATAGTAAAGACAGCATCTTTGGGAAATTCAGGCTCTACGTCCGCAGCGTGGACAAGCTCACTCCGGGCCAATTGACGGATTACACCGCCAAGCAAATTTACGAATTTGGCGATGAGGATGTGGAAAAATTTTCAAAGACTGACCCCGGACCCTTTGGCAAGACTGGGGACCTTTACTTTCAAGCCTCGGAGAATGGCCCGCTCGCCACAGTCCCAATCACGGACGAGGTTCGAAAAGAATACGAAACTTACATTACACAGTGGCTCTTACCCGCACTTGAAAAGAAGTAATCGCACGCAGTAGTTTGGCATGTCGGGGATCAGCCGACCGCATCCCACCTTTAGCCCAAATCCGTAACTTGAAGTCGTCTGTCATCCTGAGCCCCGACTTGTCGGGGCGAACCCGCCGCGGCGGGTCTGCAGTTGTTTTTTGGCGCAACGGCCTACCACGAACTGCGGAGATGCTTCTCCCGCAGGGCGGGATCAGCATGACAGGGAATTCGGCTGGTCGCTTCAATGACCAGGGGCCCGTCCGGGGCCTCACGATTTTGTGCCGATTTGCGAGCTGATTAAACGCCTTCACGGCTTCATGCTCGAGGCTGTAGGGTGTACACTCGTACCCGGACGGGATTCCAAAATGGGAAATCTGGACTACACTTGGAACGACGGGTGGGCGAGGTGAGTTCGTGAGGGTTCTGCTGATCTCTGCGAATACCGAAACAATGAACATGCCTGTTCTCCCTCTAGGGCTCGCCTGTGTGGCGGCCGCAACCCGAAATGCCGGCAACGAGGTGGCCTTGCTGAACCTGATGTTCGAAGGAGACCCAATGTTGGGCATCAGGAACTCCCTCGAGGACTTCCGCCCCAACCTCATCGGCATTTCGGCACGGAACATCGATGACCAAAACCTGCCGCGCCCTCAGTTCCTGCTTGCTCCGGTCAAGGAAATCATAGCGAGTTGCCGAAGCATGTCCGGCGCTCCGATTATCCTTGGCGGCGCCGGTTACAGCATCTTCCCCGAAAGCGCGCTGCGTTATCTGGGCGCAGACATGGGAATTCAAGGCGAGGGAGAGGTTGTTTTCCCCGTCGTCGTGGATCGAATTGGCAAGGGTGCGCGAGTTTCGGACATTCCCGGGATTTGCCTGCCAGGTCAGCCCGCTGAGGGCAGGAGCTTTGAAAAGAACCTGGACGATCTGCCTCTCCCAGAGCCCAGTCTTTGGATTCCTCCCGGTGCTGACAACCGCAAGCTCTGGGTGCCGGTGCAGAGCAGACGAGGTTGCCCTTTGGACTGCACCTTTTGTTCGAGCAGCGCGATCGAGGGGAGATCGGTTCGAAGACGTTCGCCCGACCGAATCGTGAAGTGGCTGGCGGAACTGAGGGAGACTGGATGCCGAAACTTCAACTTCGTCGATAACACGTTCAACCTTCCGCCCACTTATGCAAAGGACCTTTGCCGCCAAGTGATACAGGCGGAACTCGACCTCAATCTATGGTGCATCATTTACCCAAAGTGGATCGATACGAAGCTTGTGGAACTCATGCGGCGAGCAGGATGCCGCCAGATCAGTTTTGGTTTCGAGAGCGGCTCTGACCGAATGCTGCGGCGCCTCCACAAGCGATTCAACAGAAAAGAGGTGAGCGCAGTCTCAGAGATGTTCGCGGAGGCGGGAATAGAGCGGATGGGGTTCTTGCTGTTGGGAGGTCCCGGGGAGACGAAAGACAGCGTCGAGGAAAGCCTTTCGTTCGCCGATTCCCTGAATCTCGAGGCCTTGAAGATTACCGTCGGCCTCCGCATCTATAGGCAGACTCCTCTGGCAAGAACCGCTCTCAGTGAAGGAGTCATAAGAGCTGACGAGGATCTGCTGTTGCCGCGGTTTTACTTGACGCCCGAGTTGAGGGATTGGCTCCCGGAACGGGTGGCTACCTACAAGACCTCACGCCCATGGGTAAACTAGCGGAAATGATTGTGCCTGTGCGTCTCCGGAACCTGGTATTCTTTCTAATGTTCCGGACCTTTTGGGGAGAAAAACCGCATGGCCAATGGGAAGCGTGAGACCGTGAAGATGCCCTTGGTGGCATACCAGGACCACCGATTCCTGGAAAGCAGTGATGCCCGTACGTTGCGCATCCTCAGCGAATACCTCGAACCGCAGGCAAGACTGCGGCGCGCCAACATCCAGCATACCGTGGTGTTTTTCGGTTCCGCGCGAATCCGACCGCGCGACGTGGCGCTTCAGAAACTGAAGGAAGTGGAGAGCAGGGGGAAAGGTGGCGGCGCGGACGCCACTGCTGCGGAACTGAAGAAAGCGCGCATGGCCGTGCACATGTCCCAGTATTACGAGGACGCGCGCGAACTTTCACGCCTGCTGACGAAATGGGCTCTTTCCCTGCAGAACGATTCCCGCTTTCTCGTGGTTTGTTCAGGTGGGGGACCGGGGATCATGGAAGCCGCCAACCGCGGCGCTTCCGAGGCCGGCGGCAAGTCCATCGGGCTAAACATCCAGCTTCCCGCCGAACAACCCCCCAACCCTTACATCTCGTCGGAACTGGGCTTTCTGTTCCGATACTTTTTCATGCGCAAGCTCTGGTTCGCCCAGCCCGCCAAGGCCCTCATCGCCTTCCCGGGCGGCTTCGGGACTATGGACGAGCTCTTCGAAATGCTCACCCTCCTGCAAACACACAAGATGGGTCATCGCGTAACGATCGTGCTCTATGGTTCAAAGTACTGGAAGCGCGCCGTCGACTTCGGCTATTTTCTCGAGGCGGGAACCATTCAGGAAGAAGATATGAAACTCATCCGCTTTGCCGATACTCCCCAGGAGGCGTTCGCAATAATCAAGGAAGACCTTACCCGCATACTCCGTGTCCGGCCCGTGCTCAAGCATCCCTTCATATGATTTTGGATTTTCGATTGGGCACATAAGTAATCAGTAATCAGTTTTCAGTTGTCAGTCTTCGCCAACCCTCGGCTCTGTTTTCCCCAGCCCCCAGCCCCTAGTCCCCAGCACCTTTCTCAATTCAGCGCTATAATTCGCAAGGGAGGGCCCAATGCAATTCTTCAAAGAAAGCATGCTGGAACTGATTATTCAGACTTCCACTAACCTGCCCCCGGACGTGCGCCAGGCCATGGGGGAGGCGCTCAAGACCGAGGAGTCGCAAACGCAGGCGGGCCAGGCGCTGGCCATCATCGGCCAGAACATTGACATGGCGTACGAAGATGAAGGCGCCATTTGCCAGGACACGGGCATGCTCACCTTCGAAATCAAAACTCCCGTGGGCGTGAACCAGATTGTGATGAAGAAGCAGATCCAGGAGGCCGTCGCCGAAGCCACCAAGCGCGGCAAGCTGCGGCCCAATTCGGTGGACTCGATCAGCGGCAAGAACAGCGGCAATAACCTTGGTCCCGGCACTCCTGTCGTCCACTTCGAGCAGTGGGAAGAGCCGGATATCGAAGTGCGCCTGATCCTCAAGGGCGGCGGCTGCGAGAACATGAACATCCAGTATTCGGTGCCCTGCACACTCGAACATTTGGGCCGCGCCGACCGCGACCTGGAAGGCGTAAAGAAATGCCTCCTGCACGCCGTGTGGCAGGCGCAGGGACAGGGCTGCGCGCCCGGCGCCATCGGGGTCTGCATCGGCAGCGACCGCGCGACGGGCTACCACTTGGCGAAGCTGCAACTCTTCCGCCCGCTCGACGACGTGAACCCCGACCCTACACTGGCCAGACTCGAGCAGGAGATCATGGACGAGGCCAATAAGATTGGGGTGGGCACGATGGGCTTTGGCGGCAAGGTCTCCCTGATCGGGTGTAAGATCACCGCCGCCAATCGGCTGCCCGCGAGCTTTTTCGTTTCTGTCGCCTACGATTGCTGGGCCTTCCGGCGGCTCGGCGTCCTTCTTGAAACCGAGTCCGGCGCCGTCAAGCAGTGGCTCTACCGCGACCCTAAGCGCCCGGTAGAGCGACTAGTGGCGGGCGCCGGGTTCCAGGTGTCAGGCAGAGAAATTCGGCTGGAAACTCCGCTGAGCGAAGAAAAAGTTCGCGCCCTCGAGGTCGGTGACGTGGTCTTGATTAATGGGCCGGTGATCACCGGCCGCGACGCCGCTCACCATTACCTGATGCACCACGACGCCCCCTGCGATCTGAACGGCGCCATCCTTTACCACTGCGGCCCGGTCATGATGAAGGTAGGGGAGCCCTCCGGGCTCCCGCCTTCTGGCATTGGCACTTCGGGCCCGCGAAGTGAGGGCATTCGCTGGCGCACCAATGCCGCTGGCCCTACGACCAGCATCCGCGAAGAACCCTACGAAGCCGACGTTATCAAACGCTTCGGCATCCGCGCCGTAATGGGCAAGGGCGGCATGGGCAAGAAGACCCTGGCAGGTCTCAAAGAATTCGGAGCCGTCTATCTCCACGCCATCGGCGGCGCCGCGCAGTTTTACGCTCGCTGCCTGCCCAAGGTCCTAAGCGTCTACTTGCTCGAGGAACTCGGCATCCCGGAAGCTATGTGGGTCTTCGAAGCCAAGGATTTCCCGGCTATCGTCACCATGGATTCGCACGGGAACTCATTGCACGAAGAAGTCTCTGCGGCGACGGGGGCAGAGTTAGAAAAAGTAGGGGCTCGGGGCTAGGGGCTCGGGAAGATTTTGAAGGAGCGTGGTTGTGAGCTACTTTGATTATTATAAGGGAGTCGCCCGCGAGGCGCGTATTCCCGCTGAAAGCGGGAATTCAACTCTTTCTGATCTGATGCGGAGGGGATTTCCATTTTTCCCCCTCTTCTCATTTTTTGAAGTGTTCTGTGTCCGCGACGTGGGTTGACCCTTTGTTTTCAAGGTGTTAGAAGAGTTTTATGAACATATTGGAAAGCGTATGAATGTGGCATTATGACACATTCCGCGGCTTGCCTGCTTAATAATACGCTACGTAAGTAGCCTCCTGGCGCGCAAAAGACGACTACGAAGATTCTTCGCCCGAGGCTAATCGTCTTCGGGCAGGGATTCGTGGTATTCGTCAATGGCGTCGGCAGCGGCTTCGGCTTTCATCTTCAGCCAGTCAAGTTGAACCGAAAGTTCAGAGAGCAGGTCCTGGTAGGAATCGCTTTCTCGCTTTACGCGGCTCATTTTCTGGCAAATCCTGTGCACTCGGCCCGACCATTCTTCGACCTCTTCGATAAGCCGTTCGACAGTGTCAAGTCTTGGCGCCGTTTTCGTTGCCATATATTTACCACTCTCTCTTTAACCGACGGGTATATGAGTCGATCTTCTTTCCAGCGGCGGCTATTTCACGCTGCCATGTTCTTATCACGCCTTCGTCCGGCTGAGGTTTCATTCGCTCTTGTCGGATTTTCTCCTCATGATCCCGGATGACCTCGTCCTGGGAGGCTATCTTCTTTCGGAGCTCTCTATTCCGGCTCATTCGTCCGGATTATTATACCACTCCCGCATGCAAGGGCGGGGGGCGCGGGCTGGCGCAGAGCGCAGCTCCGCGGTCCGCAGGCAAGGCTGAAATCATGCCGGCCGATCACTCTCAAAAAGCTTGGGGCGGCGATAGGCGCTGCTGCCCAGGAGTTGCAGTCCGCGCGCAGAATGGCGTTTGTGGGTGGGCATGACCAGCGCTAATACAGCACGCTGAAGCGCAGAGCTGCGCTCTGCGCCAGCCAGCGACACAAGATGGAATGGTACGCGGGGAGCCAGAACGCTGCTGACCGTGACGACCTGTTAGTAACTGAGCGAAACACTGTCCACTCCATTAGCCCGCGTAGATGTGAGGCCGCGATTCTGGGCGTCATAGGTGTGCGCCTCCAGCAGCTTACCCTGGCTATCGGTGACGCTGAGGATCATCGAGTTCGTGTCATAGGTGAAATTGAGCGCTGACCCATCGGGATAGCTCACCAAGGTAAGCCGCGACGAGCTATCGTAGGTATACGTGGCAATCGTTCCCACGCTATCTTGCACCTTGGTTGCTTGCGAGGGGTGATTCGAGTCGCCGTAGGTAAAGCTGAGCGCGCCGCCGCCGGGGCTGGCGACCGACGTAATCCGGTTTGAGCTGTCGTAATTGATGGTGGTTTGATTGTTGTTGCGATCGATGATGGCGGAGAGAAGGTTCTGGCCGTTAAAGACCCTCTGGGTACCGTCTGCCACGGTAAGGTTCCATCCCCCGGTTACGGGATTGTGCACGAGCTGCGCGCGCACGTTGGGCGGAGAAGCGAGTGAGTAGGAGTTGAGCGCGCTGTTGTAATAAAACGACCAGGAGCTGCCGTCGCCCCGCCAGTAGGTCAGATACCCGTTCGAGTCGGGTCCCGTCAGGCTCTCCTCGTAGGTAGAGATCCAGTAAAGCCCGAACATGCCCGAATTGTTTAGAGGAGCGGTGCTTCCGAATAGACTGTTCCACGTGCGCACCAGCTCCAACCCGCCGCCCAGACCCGGCACGCTATGGTCGCGCTGCTGGACCCAAACGTTCCCGTTGGTCAGATTGATGGGAGACCCCGTTTTTGCGCATGGGTCGCCGTGGTCGGTGCACGGACCCAGATTCGTGGCCGAGCCCTGAATTGTCAAAATGAAGTATAGAAAATTACCCGGGGTAAAGAGCACCCACACGTCTTTGTCGATAGCGGCATTGGCCCCAAGAGAAACGGTGAACTGGATTTCGCTTGGGCTAATGTACGTCAGATTGCTCACGCTCACGTTCGGATCTTGGATAACGCCGTCGTTGCCGAAGAAGCTGGCTTGAGTCACCACCGAAGCTGTACACGAGAGGGGACCGCCCGACAAGACATAAAAGGCTGGAACACCGGGATCCGAAACGGTAACGACGTAGCTCTGTCCTGCGGTCCACCAATACGGCGTGAAGGTCAGGCTGGATAAGGTGTAATTATAATAGTCGTTCCAGCATTGCGCGTGGCAGATCGTGGCGGAAAACGGCAGCAAAAGTAGAACAGCGAGGAGGAGTGGTCTTACGATTAACGAGCTCACTTTCCCTTGGAGCTTATCCATGGCGCATTCCTTTCACGTGAAGTACATGCGAGGCTTTTCCTTCTTTCGCACTAATAGATATGTGGACCGTCACCTGTGTAGAAGCGCAGAGTGAGGTAACTTGCATCTACCCCTGCTTGGCTGCTCTCCGTTTCGAGCGTCGATACCCATATCTGCTCACAATGTTAAGAGCCGCGGAGTAAGGCAAACAGCGCCTAACTCCGCGCTACCCGCTTCGATCACGTTGTCGCCCTCATATGCGTAGATTGTGGTGGCATTGCCGAAAACCTTGCCAATCCTTCGCCCAAAGGGACTATAGGCGAAGAGTCGCCTAGCTACCGCTCCGCGCCAGCCGGGAATCTAAGCGTGATTGACACTGGCTCCGCACGAATGCGGTCTTTCGTGACTGCCACGCCTCCTGCAATTCGTCTCAGGGATCTGGCGGGCTGGGGCAAATAATAGTAAGAAGACAGCGTGTACGTACCGGCGCGGTCGAGCACAAAACCAGAGTCCCGGTGCGCATCGCACGACACCCGAACCTTGTCTCGTATGGTGGCTCCCGGGCGCAATATGGCAAATTCATCAGGCGCGTAGGCCCTTCCGTCTATTTTCCCGCACCACGGAAGCTCCTTACGTTCCGGACCCGAAACTGACACCCACACGTATTCACGCAGTACGAAATGCCGCGCAACCAGCACATCTTGGTCTCCCGAATTGTGGAGTGTGAACGACAATCTCACTACGTCGCCGACGTGATACTCTTGCTTTTCCGGGACCGCACTGAACTCCAGTCTCACGAGAGGACCGGAGTTTTCCCCACCAACGGCGGCAGTAGCCAGGGCAGAGATTAGGAGCAAGAAAACAACCGAAACGGCCACGGTCAGAATCCGCATTGATCCACCTCCATCCTAGGGAGTCACGGTAATCACCTGAGGCAGCAACTGTAGCCGAAACCCGCATTCGATCTCCGCCTCCTGGGCCTCGGCTTCCTCCTGATCCACTTGTTGATCCGTTGCAGCAGGCTTCTGGGTGGTGTGAGTGAGTTCGTGAATGATTTTGGAGGCGATTTGCCAACGCCCCAAACGGCACCCGAGAGGGCGGATGTAGATATCGAATGGATCTCCCGGGTACGTGTATGCTACCTGGTTGGCCTCCTTTCCCGTGCCTATCTCCGGATCGTAATGGATCGTTATTCGCGGATCATCGACTAGGTCTTTGAGTGAGCGATGCATGCCGCGATTAAGGAAGAAACAGTCGCACTTCTTACTCGTTAATGCGACCCCCTGAACGATGTTTAACGCTCGATCAAGGCTGGGGAGGCAACCGGAAGGGAAGGTCGGGTCGATTGTTAACAGTCCCAGCGGATCGGTGAAACCCGTTGCGTTATTGCGAATGTATCGGTAGAAGTTCGGGTCGGCGCCCTTAAACCCAATCGGATCCTCGCTGAGGAATCGGCCTGCAGTTGGGTCGAAATACCGCGCTCGGTAGTAGTAGAGACCAATCTCCGAATCGAACTCCCGACCGGTGTATTGGAAGGGATTCGTTGCCGTGCCAGTTGAGGCCGTAAGGTTGCCGAAGGAATCGTACACGTAGCTGGCGGCGACGGCACCGGCCGGGCTCGTCAAAGAAGTAATTGAGCCAAGCCCGTCAGCCTCGGAGTACATCGTGGTGGCTCCCTGATACTGGGCTAGCGGTTCATCCACGCCAAGGCCTTGCGTGTAGCTCGCGAGCAGGTTCCCGGCGCTGGCCAGCTCCTGAATAACGTTGGCGCCGTCATAGGCATAGATTGTGGTTCCGCTGGGAGAAATCTTCCGCACACGCCGCCCGAAGGGATCATAGTCGAAAGAGACCGTCCCGCCTTGGCCCAGCAGAGTGACGCTGGCAAGGCGGTTCCCAAAGTCCCACGTGTAAGAGGTCGTCCCCGTTGAGGTCGTTTTCGAGGTCGTGTTGCCATTGTTGTCGTACGTATACGCAGCAACGGAACTGGACGTCACCTCGTTCGAAGTGTTGTAGTTGTACGACGTGGGTCCGGCGGAAGTCAGCCGGTTGCCCACCGCGTCGTAGGTGTAGCCTTCCGCCACGCTGCCATTCACGACAGCTTGCGTCAATTCGTAAATCGGGTCGTAGCTGTACTGGGACAGGACAGAAACGGGGTTGGGATTGCCCGCCTGGACCGCCGTCTTTGAGAGGCGATTTCCTGCCGCGTCGTAGGTGTAACTCGTGCTCCCCGGCAGGCTCCCTCCATTGTGCAGCACGCTGAGCAGGCGCGAGAGGCTGTCATAGCTATAGGACGTTCCGACGCCATTGGGCCTTGTCAGAGAGGTTCGCCGCCCCAGCGCGTCGTAGCCAAACCCAAACTGCCCTGAATTCGTATCCGTTAGCCCGGTCAGCCGGTTCAGCGAGTCGTAACTGTAGCTCGTGGTACCGCCTCCCGGAGCGGTCAACGAAATCCGGTTCGAGGCCGCGTCGTAGGCGTAAGCGTTGTTGAGCGCTGAGCTGAAGAATGAGTACTGCGTCCCCGTGCCGACCAGACGGCCCACGTTATCGTAGGTGAAGCTGTAAGTGCCCGTCGGGTCGGTGACTTGAGTCAACCGGTTCAGCGGGTCGTAGATGTAGTTGACCGCCGTCGAGTCCGGATAGGTCTTACTGGTCAAGCGGTACAGGGCGTCATAGCCATAGCTGATCGTCTGTCCCTTGCGGTCCGTCTTCGCGAGCAGGTTATTCATCGCGTCATAAGCGTAACTCTCGCTGAGCGTCGAGGGGAAGGTGACTTGCGTAACCCGTCCCAGGGCATCGTAACCAAAGCTGGTTTGGTGGTTCGCCGCATCCGTGATGTCCACCATGTTGTTCTCGGTGTCGTAGCCATAGACGGTCAGGTTCTGCGCGGCATCCCTGACCGCCACCAGCCGGTCAGCATCATCGTACTGATAGGCCGTGGTCTTGCCGTTGGCATCGGTCACGGAAGTTCGCCGGCCGCGGTAATCGTAAGCGAATTGCGTGGTGGAGAGGTCTGGCGCGGTGATCTTGGTCAGACGATTCATCACATCGTAGGTGTAGCTGGTCGTGTTGTTCAGGGCGTCGACGGAGGTAAGGCGGTTGCCGCGGGCGTCATAGGTATAAGTCGTGGCGTTGCCCTGCGCGTCGGTGACGGAGGCCACCAGTCCCGCCGTTGTGTAAGTAAGAGTAGTCTTGTTCCCGTTGGGGTCGGTCACCTGGGTCAACTCACCCAGGGTGTTGTATTGGAAGCTGGTGGTAAGGCCTGCACCCGAGCCGCTGGGCGGAGGCGTGGTGGTGGAAAGCAGGTTGCCGTTCGCGTCGTAAACATTGGTAGTGACGTTTCCGAGCGGATCCGTGGCCGTCAGTACCTCCTGAAACGAGTTGTAGGTGTAGGTCCAGGTCAAGGTGGTATTGGCATTGAGCTGCTGGGATTTAGTGAGGACGTTCCCGTAGGAGTCGTAGGTGTAGGTAGTCGTGTTATTCAGGGCGTCGGTGGAGGAAAGTAGGTTTCCCAGCGTATCGTAGGTCTTCCCGGTGTTGCCCCGGCCGCCGCAGCTATTGCATCCCGAGCCGGCGATCGAGGTCACGAAGTTGCGGCCATCAACGTTTTGGTAGCCGTAGACCGTGATTCGACCCATGGAGTCCGAGAGTCCGGTTGCGCCGAAACTCGGAATCACCGTGAAGAGCATACCATTGCTGGCTACGCCGAGGACCGTTACTACCACGTTGCCGGTCGTGGCCCCGCTAGGCACGGTCACCGTAATGCTCGTGGCACTCCACGCAGTCGGGGACGCCACGACTCCGTTGAACATCACCGAGGCGGAGTCCGGCTCAAGTCCAAAGTTCGTGCCGGCGATTGACACCGCATTACCTGCCGGTCCAACGTTGGGCGATAGACCGGTAATGCTTGGAGCCCCCCCGGCTGGGGCAGAGCCCACCGTCAGGGTCGTCGAGCCGCAAATGGAACCTGTGCAGGCGCTCAGCGTGGCGGAGCCTGTCGCCACTCCGAGGGCGTCGCCATAATCGCTGGCATCGTTGCTGACGGTGGCGATGGAGGGGGCCGACGAACTCCAAGTAGCCGACTTCAGTGTCTCTGTGCTATTGTCGCTAAAGGTGCCCGTGGCCACCAATTGCTGAGTGCCACCCAGCCCCACCGAGGGATTTTGCGGGCTAACCGTGATCGACACCAGCCCCGCCGGAGCCAGCGCCGCCGGCTGGTACAATTCCGAACTCGCCAAAACACCGGGCTCAAGACCCGCCACAACCAGCACTTGGCCGTCATTCAGCCGGACTGCGGCGGGACCCGCGCGCATGTCGTTCATGCTGCCTTCAATCGTGAAGAGTCCCGTTGCAGGGTCATATAATTCGGCGCTCGCCAGGGAATTCCCGTAGTGGTCCCAACCCCCTGTTATCAACACCTTGTCGTCGTTCAGGAGTGTAGCTGCGTGCGCGGCGCGGCCCGTGTTCAGGATGCCCGTGGCCGTAAACGTTCCGCTGACCGGGTTATACAATTCGGCGCTGGCAAGTGCGTTGCCGTTGCTATCGTATCCCCCCGTTATGAGCACCTGGCCGGTATTGAGCATGTTTGCCGTGGCCCAGCCGCGCGCCGTATTCAAGTTCCCCGTGAGAGTAAAACTCCCCGCCGTGGGATTGTAAATCTCTGCCGTCGCCAATCCATTCCATTTGCTTTTCAAACCACCGGCAATGAGCACCAAACCACTGTTCAATAAGGTTGCCGTGGGGAGCGCGCGTGCCGTGTTCATTGGCGCCGTGGTGGCGGTAAAGGTCTCCGTGGCAGGGGCAAACACCTCCGCGCTGTTAAGCGGATTTCTATTCTGGTCGTAGCCGCCGGTGATGAGAACGTTTCCGTTGTTTAATAATAACGCCGCGTGGCAAGCTCGCGCCGCCGTCATCGGGGCTGGGAGGTTGGTAAAGACCCCTGCAATGGGGTCGTATAATTCCGCACCGGCCAGCGCGTTGCCGTTATTATCCCAGCCTCCCGTCACGAGCACCTGGCCGGTGTTCAGGAGGGTTGCGGCGGCGCAGCCTCGGCTCGTATTCAAATTGCCCGTCGAGCTAAAGCTATCGGCGCCGGGGTCGTATAGCCCTTCACCCGACAGTCCATTCCAGTTGCCATCCAACCCGCCGGCGATAAGCACCGAGCCGCTGTTCAACACAGTTGCCATCGGAAGCCAGCGAGCAGTGTAAAGGCTGGCCGTGGGGGTGAAGTTACTTGTTGGCGCTCTGAAAATCACACCGTTACTCGCCGCCCCGGCCACTGTAACCACGACGTTACTGGTCAACACTCCCGCCGGCGCCGGCACATCGATGCTCGTGTCGCTCCAGCTTGTGGGTGATGCAAGGAGTGCGCCGAAAGTGACCCCACTGGTCCCCTGCGTACTCCCGAAGCTCGTGCCCGTGATGGTTACCGGCGTGCCCGCCACACCCGTTGAGGGAGAAATGCTCGTGATGGTTGGCGTAATTGCCTGCGTCAAGGTCGAGGAGGTGCTGGAAGCGTCGTTGGCATCTCCCCCGTAGGCGGCAGTGATCGGGTGCAATCCCACTGCCAGGGTTGAGGTGCTGAACGTAGCGGTCCCACTGCTGAGCGTGCCGGTGCCAATCGCCGCGCCATTGTCATTGAACGTCACCGTCCCCGTCGCCGTGCTGGGCGTGACCGTCGCGGTGAAGGTCACCGAAGTTCCGGCGGTCGCGGGATTCAAGCTTGAACTCAACAATGTTGTGGAACTCGCAATGTTCACTGTCTCCGTCAAGGTGGAGGAGGTGCTGGAGGTGTCCTTGGTATCTCCCCCGTAGACGGCGGTGATGGGGTGTGAACCAACCGCCAGAGTTGAGGTGCTGAACACGGCAGTTCCGCTCGTAACCCTCCCGGTGCCAATCGACGTGCCATTGTCTTTGAATGTCACCGTCCCTGTCGCCGTGCCGGGCGTTACCGTCGCGGTGAAGGTTACCGAAGTTCCCGCGATCAGTGGATTCGAACTCGAGCTTAACGTAGTTGTTGAATTCACTTTGTTTACTGTTTGGGTTAACGTCGAGGAGGTGCTGGAATTGTCGTTGCTGTCGCCTCCGTACGCTGCAGTAATGGGGTGGGAGGACACGGACAAAGTTGAGGTGCTGAACGTAGCAGTTCCGCTGCTGAGCGTCCCGGTGCCAATGGACGTCCCATTGTCTTTGAATGTCACCGTCCCTGTCGCCGTGCCGGGCGTTACCGTCGCGGTGAAGGTCACCGAAGTTCCGTAGGTCGAGGGATTCAGACTTGAGCTCACCGAGGTTGTGGAATTCGCCTTATTCACCGTCTGCGTCAATGTCGACGAGGTGCTGGCATTGTCGTTGCTATCTCCACCGTAGGCTGCAGTGATGGGGTGCGAGGCCACGGACAAGGTTGAGGTGGTGTACGTAGCCGTCCCGCTGCTGAGCGTGCCAGTGCCAATCGACGTGCCATTGTCCTTAAATGTTACCGTCCCCGTTGCTGTGCTTGGCGTGACCGTGGCGGTGAACTTTACAGACGCTCCATAGGTCGAGGGATTTAGATTTGAGCTTACCGAGGTCGTGGAATTCGCAATGTTCACCGTCTGCGTCAACGTGGAGGAGGTGCTGGCATTGTCGTTGCTGTCTCCACCGTATGCGGCGGTTATGGGGTGCGAACCCACAGACAGGGTCGAGATGGTTAACGTGGCGGTCCCGCCGCTGAGCGTCCCGGTGCCAATGGACGTGCCATTGTCCTTAAATGTTACCGTCCCCGTTGCTGTGCTTGGCGTGACCGTGGCGGTGAACTTTACAGACGCTCCATAGGTTGAGGGATTTAGATTTGAGCTTACCGAGGTCGTCGAGTTCGCCTTGTTCACCGTCTGCGTCAACGTGGAGGAGGTGCTGGCATTGTCGTTGCTGTCTCCACCGTATGCGGCGGTGATGGGGTGCGAACCCACAGACAGGGTCGAGATGGTTAACGTGGCGGTCCCGCCGCTGAGCGTCCCGGTGCCAATAGACGTGCCATTGTCTTTGAACGTGACCGTCCCTGTCGCCGTGCTGGGCGTGACCGTGGCGGTGAACTTTACAGACGCTCCATAGGTTGAGGGATTCAGATTTGAGCTTACCGAGGTCGTGGAAGTTGCTTTGTTCACCGTCTGCGTCAACGTGGAGGAGGTGCTGGTGTTGTAGTTACTGTCCCCCCCGTAGGAAGCCGTGATGGAATGCGAGCCGACCGACAGGGTCGAAATGTGCAGTGTGGTCGTCCCGCCACTAAGCGTCCCGGTTCCAATCGACGTGCTTCCATCTTTGAACGTGACCGTCCCGGTGGCCGCGCTGGGCGTGACTGTCGCGGTGAAGGTTACCGATGCTCCATAAGTCGAAGGATTGAGACTTGATGCGACGGTTGTAGTCGTTGAGGTCTTGGCGAGGAGAGCTTCAGCCAGCGAGGTAACGAAGAACAACATGAGAACGGCCCGAAGCACGTGGCGCATAGAAATTCCCCCCATCTTAGCTGTTCGGTCGAGCGTGAAGTCCGTGCGGCGTACTTACAGTCTCGTCGTTCGGTATACGACGATTGATTCGACCTCAGGCATTCCAAACTTTGGGCCTCATGCTCGTTGGAGCGTGTAAGACCTTCTACGGGCTTAATCCCTGCTGTGCAAAACGTCTAATTCACGAAACCCGTTGCCCGAGCATCAACCAAATGAAACTGCCGCTGTACCCCGGGAGTTCCTCAGCCGGAAACTCGAAGGAGAGAGGCCTCCCTAGGGCCCGAAAGCGACATTGTCAGGAAGACGAAAAGGAATAGGCGCGTGAACATGAACGCCCTCTCGGGGCAAAATTAAACGACCCAATCGAGGACAACAGTTGTGAATGCTCAGCGCGCCACATATACGCTCTCAGCAAGGTATGTGTCAAGAGGAAATATTGTCGCTGTCGTTAGCATACGAAATGTCCGGTTCAATTAGCACGTGATCTGTCCGCTTGAGGCGGTTGGGAGTTGCGGCACTCTGAAGGTAGGAGGCAGGATGCCAAAACACTCAACGATCGCCTGGGAGCGGGCGATGAAAGTGCAAGAGGTGATTTTGCGAGCACCACGGGATCTCCGACGAAGTTCACTACCACTTGAACATCACGGTGGAGGAACTCGTGCTCAATGCCATCAAACACGGTCGCTGCTCTCCTGCCGAAGGCGCAAAGCATGGTGGCTATGTGAACCTGTCAGCGAATCTGGTCTCAATCTGAGCCGGGTAGATTCTCTCTTTAATTTCAAGAGTTTTTTCTTTCTAGAAGGGTGCGGGAAACCTCTTTCTTTTTGAAGGTCAGGAAGCGACGAGAGCATGGGTCACCTCCTGGGCAGGGGTAGACTTAAGCCGA
>JBEKIZ010000101.1:0-15766 GCA_050011515.1 Terriglobia bacterium
ACCGTCTCAATGCCCTTTTCCCGCAAGCGCTGCAGAGTCTTGTCGCCGAGACCGTGAAGCTCCGAAATGGAGGCGCCGCGCAAGGCCATCGCAGCCATCTGGGATTCGATTTCCTGGCGTTTCTCCTCTTCGCTCTTAATGTCGACATGCCAGCCGAGGAGCTTTGCCGCCAGCCGTACGTTCTGCCCTTTCTTCCCGATCGCCAGGGACAACTGCGTGTCATCCACGATCACTTCCAGATGCTTCTGTTCCAATTCCAGAATCGAGACATGGTTGATCTTGGCAGGGCTGAGCGAATTCGCCGCGAAAACCAGCGGGTCCTCGTTGTATTCGATGATGTCGATTTTCTCCCCGCGAAGCTCACGGATGATGGACTGTACGCGCATCCCCTTCATACCGACACAGGCGCCCACGCAATCCACGTCCGGGTCCTTGGAAAAGACAGCGACTTTGGTCCTGTCACCCGCCTCCCGCGCGATGGCCTTGATCACCACCGTGCCGTCGTAGATTTCGGGGACTTCCATTTCGAAGAGCTTCTGGACCAGCATCGCGTCGGCGCGCGAAACCACCACCTGCGGGCCGCGCGCGGCGCGGTCCACTTGCGTGATCACCGCCCGAATGCGATCCCCGATTTGGTAGGTTTCCAAGCGCGATTGCTCCTTGCGCGGCATGCGGGCCTCCGTCCGGCCCAGGTCAACAATAACGTCCGGCCCCTCCACCCGCTTCACGGTGCAATTGACCAGTTCGCCCACGCGCTGGTTGTACTCCGCGTACACGGTATCGCGCTCCGCTTCCCGGACTTTCTGAAAGATCACTTGTTTCGCAGCCTGCGCCGCAATCCTCCCCAGCACATCCGTGGCTTTGGGAATTCGTACCTCGCCCTCCACCACCGCCAGCGAATCTATCTTCAGCGCCTGTTCCAGGGCGATCTCATGATCGGGATCCTGCACGACCTCCACAACCTTCTTGACCGCGTGGACCTCAACCTGCCCTGTTGCCTTATTGAAACGCGATTGGAGTTCCTCGGAAGACTTGTAGTACTTTCGCGTGGCCACCAGGACGGCATCCTCGACCGCCGCAATGATGATTTGCGCGTCAATACCCTTCTCGCGGCTCAACTGGTCAATGGTTTGGAACAAGAGACTTGTCGTCACCGGTGTCCTCCCACCTGCTTGCAACCCGGGATTGGGGACCCGCGGCCGGGGATTGCCGCCCCTGGGCGACTTCCCTAGCCTCTACGCTCCAGTCCCTAATCCCCATTCAGATTTCCACTACGAGCCGAGCCTTTTGAATATTGGAGAGTTCGAGTTCCTTCAGGCCGGCGTCTCCCAAGTCCAGCCGAACACGGCCCGTTTCAATGCCCGCCAAGCGTCCTTCCAGGACCTTCTGATTGTCCACTGGCTCGCGCACCACCACCCGCGCCTTTCGCCCCGCAAAGTGCGCAAAGTCGCTGGCCTTGACCAACTCTCGGTCAAGACCCGGAGATGATACCTCGAGCGTGTAGCTGCCCGGGAAAGGGTCTTCCACATCCAGCATGGCGCTCAACTGCTCGCTCACGAGCTGACAATCCGCATGGGAAATTCCTTCCGGCTTGTCAATGTACACGCGCAGGAGCTGGCTTCCGCGCCCCCCCTTGAGCTGCACGTCAATTAGTGTCAACCCTTCAGAGACTGCGACTCGCTGGGCCATCTCCGTGATCCTCTCCAAGTCGGCTTCGAGCATCGCCGTGCGCCTTGCACTCCTCTCCTGTGGCGAATCTGATGGGGGAAAACCCCGACAGGATTCGCGACTAACAAAAAAGTGGGCTTTCGCCCACTAAGCGCGTTCGCCAATATAAGTATAGACCTTGCAAGCAACAAATTGCAAGACCGCCCAAAACCTGGTTGTGGCCTAAGTTTATGGCGTTTCCAGCCCTGGCCCGGAGGAATCACGGCGACCCGGGGATTTTCAGTTTTAAATCGACAGCATTGCGTAAGGGATATTGGGTCTTTGGGGAAGGTACGGGCAAAAGTTCCCGCGCTAAAATCCTGTTCTTATACCTTGCCGGCTCTTAAGAAGGGAACCCATGCCGACCCCCATCATGTCTGGACAATCGAAGAAATGCTTGATGGGGTTGGCCTGTAAAGCGATCCACCCGCTAGCAACACTTTATAATGTCTTCTACAAATCGCTCGGCTATTGCTTCGGTAGTGCGTGCCTCTCCGCTCTCTGCAAACACCGCCTGTCTGTTTTCAATCTGGACACCATACTCCACGGCCGTATATGTCATTTGAAGGACAAGTCGAAATCTTTCCAAATCGAAGAAGGCTTCGATTTGAGTCGTCCCATCGTTGACTTTTATAACTACTCTATTTGCCTTTGGGCTCGACCATACGAGAACTCCTCGCTCTCCAAGAGCCTCCCCGAACGATTCAACTCTGCTTTTCATCAATGATTTTAATTCGGACCAGAGACCTGGGGCCTGTGCCCTCTTCAAGCCTTCCTCTGCAGCGAATTTCTGGTCGGCAAGTTCCTTCTTTTCTCTCCGGCTAATCGTCTCTTGAACCTGCTTTTCGGTCCATTTCGACTCGTCCATCCGTGCTGCCCCCTTGTCAATTTGTAAGTGGATTTGAAAGCTAACTGAAAAGGTTGACACGGCACACGCCCATGCCTTGCATTAGCTGTGTCGCGGTCAAAGTCTCGGAGGGCTGATTCACCGTCAGCTTCCGAACCCACCTAATCGTGCGTCCGGTAACAAAATCCAAGGATACACGGAGCGCCTAAACCCTGCAAGCCTCAAAACTCAAACTGTACCACTTTGCAAAACCTCGTCGTGGCCTAAGTCTGTATCGTTTCCTGCCTTGGCCCGGAGGAATCTCGGCGACCCGGGGACTTTCAGTTTTGAAACGACAGCATTGCGTAACGGATATTGGGTCCTTGGGGAACGTAGAGGTAAAAGTTCCCGCGCTAGAATCCTGTTGTTATACCTTGCAGCCTCTTAAGAAGGGAACCAATGCTGACCCCTTCCTAAGTCCTCCGGTTTTGCGCTAAGATGGCGCGTCACAAGGCGGGAACGGGCGGACTCGTTCTACCCGGCGAGGGGCAATTCCAGGGCCGATCCGCTGCGCAGCCACAAGCTCGTCTACGGTTTTCCCTCACCCGAACCCGACGGAGGAATAATGGAATCATCACCCAAGGAAAGACTTTACGCCTTCAAACCCCAACACTCATATTTTGTTGGCATTGATTCGGATGGTTGTGTTTTTGACAGCATGGAAATCAAGCACAAAGAGTGCTTCATCCCCAACATCGTTAAGTACTGGAAACTTCAAGCCATCTCGAAATACGCGCGTGCCGCAGCCGAGTTCGTCAACCTTTATTCAAAGTGGAGGGGCGTCAACCGCTTCCCTGCCCTGACCAAGACCTTCGAACTGTTGCGCGACTGGCCCGAAGCGATGCGGCGCGGGGCGCCGATTCCCGATGTGGCGAGTCTTCAGGCCTGGATCAATTCCGGCGCGACACTCGGAAACCCCGCACTTGAAGCGGAGGTTGCCAAAACCGGCGACCCGGTGCTAAAGCAGGCCCTTGAATGGAGTAAGGCCGTCAACCGCTCGATCGCCGATTTGGTCGAGGGAGTGCCACCCTTCCCCTGGTTTCGCGAGTGCGCGGAGAAACTTGCGCGGCAAGCCGACGTCATCTGCGTCTCAGCCACCCCCGGCGAAGCGCTGGAGCGCGAATGGCAGGAGCACGACATCGCAAAGTACGCTGCCGTCATAGCGGGCCAGGAAATGGGCAGCAAGAAGGAACACCTGAAGATTGCAGCGGGAGGCAAGTACCCAAAGGATTGCACCCTTATGATAGGCGACGCGCCGGGCGACCTGGCCGCCGCGCGTTCCAATGCCGCCCTCTTCTTCCCCATCAACCCTGGGCACGAGGAGCAGTCCTGGGAGAGGTTCTATGGCGAGGGCATCGAGCGCTTCTTTAATCACACCTACGCAGGCTACTACGAAGCCTCGCTGATTGATGAGTTCGAAAAGTTGCTCCCCGAAAAGCCACCCTGGAAGTGAAGGCCGAAAAGCAGGGACTGGGTGCCAGGGGCTAAAACTCAGCGCGAAGGATAGCCTCGCCTCGCCGGTGGATCTCACGAGCGTAATCCGTCCAGCGCCCCTGGCCCCAATAACGAAAATCACTTGATTGGAGCAGGAGGTTGTGCAGCAACGCATTCCGGTAGCGATGCTGTCTGGTGATGTTTCCTCCCGATCGAGGGGTTCCTGGGGCGGCCAGGCGACCTTCGGACTCTGCCTTCAGTAATGGATCGACCTTTTCATGAAACAGCGCGCTGAGTTGGTTCATGGGATTCAGGACGCCCTCATATCCTTTGACCCAACTCCTGTCATTGGTCCACGAGGCGCCGTCCAGGCGGAAATTCGCGTTCTGGTGTTTCACCTCCTCAATAGCCTTGGCCACGGCTCGGGGTTCGACTCTGCCGGAAGGAATTCTCTCCCAGATGCGGTGTTGGCCGACGGGCTGGCAAGGAGAGTAATCCTCAGGCTTACAACCGGCCGCTTCAATGAGTTCAAGGTATTCCGTGCCCGTGAGTCCCACGACTCTGGAAGTCCCGCCACCCTGCTGGGCCATCTCATGCCAAGCCCTATGGAACGCTCCCGGGAATTCGTTCATCATGACGCCACCGTTTTCTCCATCGCCGATCTGTGTCACCAGCGGCGGCACTGAAACCTTTCCCAGGTTCTGACGGGCGAGAGTCTTCGCCTCGTAAAGCGGTTGCATTTGCGCGACCAGCTTGGTGTCCGATCCCTGGGTCTTGATCAATGCCGTGATGTTGAGTGTTTCGCCCTTGGAGTTGCGTGCCACCAGGCGATGAGGCAAATGCTTGTAGGCAAGGCCTTGTCCGGAAGGAGTCTCGACCGAATGCTCCTGCACCAAAAGCCAGTGATATCCGCACTCCCGCAGCGCCTTGACGTACTCAAAGAGGGTATCCGGGTGCCGGGGGAGATCCATTTCGGGCGGAGAGAATCCCTTCACCCGGGCCAAAGCATCCCAGCCAAAGATAGCCGCGAAGTCGTGCTGCCAGGCCTGCATGTGAAGCTTGATATCGGGAATGGGAGTGGAAGAAACCACGGCATGGCTCCACATTGCCCCAAGCCACTCCACGTAAGGCTGGTAAGCAGGATCACAGGTAATGCGTTTGAGATTCTCCAAAATGTCTCCTCGCCCCATTTGCCGCAGCCCCCAGAGGAGGTTGCCTGAATAGTCCAACATCACGCGGGGGTTGCAGCCCTGTGCGACGAGTTCCGGAATCATGTCTGCCATGCGGGTGTAGCAATGGGCGAAGGGTCCGGCATCATGATTGTCTCCCTCGTTGGGGTGCTCAAACATGTATTGCAGGTTGCCGATCAGCTCCCCTTGGAATCCGGCGGGGATGGTAGGCTGGTGCATATGTAATGCAATCGAAAAAGCCGCAGAGACTTGGTCCAACCGCGTATTCGAAATGGGCAGGAAAACAGATTCGTGGCGTTGAACCACCGCCCGAACCTCCTCTTCCCAGCCAGAAATACAAGGCACTCCATCAATCAGTTCAGACAATTGAGGCAATCTGGTCAAATCGGTCGCGAGACGCATGCGTTTCACTCCTGGATAATAAATCCTGCTTTTTTCTGGTTCCCCGACCACCATCATAACCTGTTGAGGGCCTTTCTTCCAACCATCAGTTTGCCTCTTCTACTGATCGTCATCCGACGCCAGCGTGAGATCGCCAATCCAGTGAACCCAGACTGCGTACTTCTTGGATGGCAAAGACCTTCCGCCTGAGGGGGCTGTTCAGCAGAAAAGGGGTTCCGAGGGGTGGAATGGAAATCTTTAGTTTTTGGGGATCCGCTTCAAACCTTCTTGTATCGAAATACATCTAATACCACGAGAACACGGGGCCTCCGGAAGGTTAATCGTTAAGAGCACACGATAGAAACGTCCGATCGCTAACCGAAGCCAAACACCAGGGCAGCAGCGGGAACAACATACTGTGAGGCTTTCAAGGGAGAGGCCGCACAACTGGGCCGCCTGGAAGTGGTGACGGGCCGGGGAGGTGTGGGATCCATCCGCGAGCCTGCTGGCCCGGAAACCTAACGTCCATTTTGCCCAGGAGAGATACGGGGAGTTCCAATCAAGGGAGGATGACGCCGATGCGAATCGCAATGCTCGTTTGGGAGTCTCTTCATTCCATCCCCGTGGGAGGAGTCGCCGCCCATGTCACCGAGTTGGCGGCGGCGCTCGAACGCAAGGGAAACGAAGTCCATGTCTTCACGCGGATGGGTCCGGGCCAATCACATTATCAGCTCATTCACGGTGTCCATTATCACCGCTGCCCCTTCCAGTTGCACTCGGATTTCGTCGAAGAAGTCAATAACATGTGCCGCTCGTTCGTGCATTACGTCTTGGCCACCGAGGATTTCATTGGCCCGTTCGACATCATACATGCGCACGATTGGTTAGCGGCCAACGCGATGATCTGGATCAAGCAAGGCCGTGGCCGAAAAACCGTTCTCACGGTGCACTCAACCGAGTACGGGCGCTGCGGCAACGACTTCTATGGAGGCCGCTGCGCGCGCGTTCGCCACCAGGAGCGCGCGGGAACCTATTGGGCGGATCGGGTGATTGCCGTCTCCCAATCCCTAAAACATGAAATTATGTGGATGTACCAAGTTCCTGAGTGGAAAGTTACACCGATCTACAACGGCGTCAATCTTCACCACTTCGAAGGCTGGCTTGATCCGGGGGGGGTGAAGGCGGGGTATGGAATCGGTCCCATGGACCCGGTCGTCCTGTTTGTAGGGCGGATGGTGCATCAGAAGGGCCCCGACCTCCTCATGGAAGCCATTCCCGGCCTGCTGCGCCATTATCCGAGTGTGAAATTCATCTTTGCCGGCGACGGTGAGCTGCGCCGACCTCTTGAACATCGCGCGCGGCAGCTTGGCGTGGCACACGCGACGCGGTTCCTCGGTTTCAAGAACGGGCATGAACTGCCAGAGCTCTATAAGACTTGCGATGTGCTGTGCGTGCCGAGCCGCAACGAGCCTTTTGGAATTGTGGTGTTAGAGGCCTGGAGTGCCGGCAAGCCGGTCGTGGCAACCGTGAACGGCGGCCCCAATGAATACGTCTGGCACGCTGTTAATGGCCTCAAGATCCATCCCAATCCCAATTCCGTCGGGTGGGGCTTGGGGACGCTGTTTACAAACTTCGAATGGGCTCGCTGGATGGGCCGCAATGGAAGGATGGCTGTCGAAGCCGCCTTCACCTGGAACCGGATTGCGGATCAGACCTTGCACGTGTACTATCATTAGCCGCGACGAGCATAGGGTAGGGTGACGAGCCAATAACCGAGGCGGCGACTTCATAAGGAGGGATGAGGAGTGCCCGCTGTGTACCATCTCCTGGGTCTGCATATGCATCAACCGCCGGGTAACCTGCATCCTCTCGCCAATTGCTTGACGAAATCAACAGATTAGCGCAGTAGCGGACTCGGGGCCGGCAATGGGTGCTTTGCAGGTGGAGGTCTCGTAGACAGAGGCTTTTGTCATTTAGGAAGAAGGGAGCTATGCTGTATGAAATGTTGGTTCTGCGAGCAGGAGGCAAGAGGAACCTGCGCAGCGTGCGGTAGGGGTCTTTGCCATCAGCACGCGCACATTCACGACGAGTTTACGCTTGCGAAAACCGATACGAGTTCGGGCTACAGCAGTTATTATAACGTGTATGGCGCACTCAAGTGCTCGGACTGCCGACTGGAATGGAAGTCATTCCAGCCCGGACGGTAGGCGCAACGGATGTCCGGTTTGGCTGGAGTGAGGGAATGCAGGGTAATCTCTCGAATGCGCGTCAAGACAGGCTAGCGAGCGAAGAGTGAGCCAACGAGATTCGACCAAGTCCAAGAGGGGCGGCCGCCGAAGGAAGCTAGTCAGGGGGCAGAAAGTTGAGATTTCCAAAGTGTTCCCCGGGCTTCCGATAAAGCCAAGCGAGTTCCCGCACTTCTATGAGCATACGCGGGTGGTGCTCCTCCCTGTTAACCCATACCTGGTCCATGTCTACTGGGAGGTGCCGCCACACGACCTGAAGGAGATCAAGAAACTTCTCGGCCGACCTGCTCTGCGAGCCCAGCCTGTGCTGAGGTTCCGCGATATCACGTCTATCATTTTTGACGGCACGAATGCGCACAGCCATTTCGACGTTGACATCGACCTTGGCGCGGGAAACTGGTACGTACACCTATGGGGTCCCGCGAAGTCCTACTGTGTTGATTTGGGCTTGCGGACCAATGATGGCCAATTCCATCCCCTGGCGCGGTCCAATATCGCCCAGACCCCTCGCGCCCGGCCTTCGGGAAGGGCGGAAGAGACCTATATGCTTGTTGAGGGAGACTACCACCGAGTCGAGGCTGTCCCACCGCCCGCCGGGCACGTTCCGGGGCCAGTGAGAATGCGACCAGAATCGTCGGGCGCAGCCGAGTCCGCCGAGATTGGGCAACGACCTGCTGAGCCATACAGTTTGCAAGACTGGCGCCAGTTTGTTTCCGAGCCCGAACAAGGGCGGGTCAGAAACTCCGAATCCGGGCTAAATGATGACACCGATCTCACCGCAATGAACGAAAGGAGCTTCCTTTTCGGCATGTCCTCGGGAAAGATGGCGTCCAGGGAGGAGAATACGGGCCCCAGTGACCGTTGAAGATTGAAAAGGGATCACTGACCGCGAGCGGCCGCTTATTCTCACAGCAGGAAAAATGGAAAAGGGCTATCTGGCCATTGTCTTTCACGCGCACCTTCCCTTCGTACGGCATCCTGAGCATGAGGAATCGCTCGAGGAGAACTGGCTCTACGAGGCCATCACGGAAGTCTATATTCCGTTGCTCCTCGTTTTGGAGGGCCTCCTCGAAGATGCCATCGACTTTCGCTTGACATTCTCGCTCACGCCGCCCCTCGTCTCGATGCTCTTGGACCCCTTTTTGCAGTCACGATACCTGAGAAGGATCGAGCGTCTCATAGAGCTCGCGGAAAAGGAGATCGCCCGAACAGCCTCACAGCCCGAGTTCTACCGCTTGGCCTGCATGTATCATCGGCGGTTCACCGAAGTGCGAGAGGCATTCCTCCACCGTTATGAGCGCAACTTGGTCCAGGTTTTCCGGAGGCTTCAGGAGTTAGGGAAAATTGAAATCCTCGCCAGCTCGGCTACCCATGCATATCTTCCTCTGCTGTCGGTAAACCCCGCCGCGGTTCGAGCGCAAGCCCAAATCGGAATCGAGCATTATGAGAAGGTATTCGATCGAAGGCCGAGGGGCTTCTGGTTACCCGAATGTGGTTTTTGTCCCGGCGTCGATCGAATGCTTCGTGAGCAGCTCATCCGCTTCACGATCTTGGAGACGCACGGGATCACTCGCGCCGAACCGCGACCCCGATACGGCGTCCTTGCGCCCGTCAGTTGCCCATCGGGCGTGGTGGCTTTTGGACGCGACCCCGATTCATCAAAGCAGGTTTGGAGCTCAGTGGAAGGGTACCCGGGAGACCACGACTACCGCGAGTTTTACCGGGATATCGCGTATGACCTCGACGATGATTACCTCAAGCCTTACCTTCATCAAGACGGCATCAGGTTCGACACCGGCATCAAGTACTATCGCGTCACCGGAAAAACCGATCACAAAGAGGCTTACGTTCCCGAGTGGGCCGAAAGAAAAGCCGAGATCCACGCCGCCAACTTTATGTTCAACCGGGAGAAACAGATCGAATATCTGACCTCGATCATGGATCGGAAGCCCGTCATCGTCGCACCTTACGATGCCGAATTGTTCGGTCACTGGTGGTATGAAGGGCCAACCTGGCTCAATTACCTGGTCCGCAAGATTGCTCAGAAACAAGAGGCGATCCGCCTGGTTACGCTTTCCGAGTATCTGGAGGAATACCCGTTGAATCAGGTAGCTATGCCGGCCATGTCGAGTTGGGGATATGAGGGTTTCAACGATGTCTGGCTTAATCGCAGCAACGACTGGATCTATCCCCAGCTTCACAAGGCGGCGGACCTGATGGAAAGGTTGGCCGAGAGCTATCCTCGGGCCGAAGGCCTGGCCTTGCGGGCGCTCAATCAGGCCGGGAGAGAGCTCGTGTTGGCGCAGGCGAGTGATTGGGCATTCATGATTAGCTCGGGGACAACGGTTGAGTACGCCACCAATCGAACCAAGACGCACCTCGTCCGCTTGAACCGTCTCGTGCACCAGATCCGAAGCGGCGCAATCGACGAGGCCGGACTCTCCGCTATCGAGAGCCAAGACAACATCTTCCCCTTCGACATCTATAACATGTTCCACTGCGCCTTTTCAGCCTCGTCTCAAAACTCACTATCCTGAAAGTAGGCGTTCGAAATGTATTGCGACATCATCCTTTGGGTATTGAAGAACGAACCGTTGATGGCAATAGCGGAACGCATCACTGCTGCATAGGCTTGTGACCGGCCATAAAACATGGGGAGAATGATCGTTCCCAACTTGGCGTACAAGGAAGCGGCTTCGGCCTCCTCGTTTTCCATGGTCCCGGTGCCATCACCAATCGACCAGCCGGTAAAACCCTCCAGACAACCCTCCACCCACCAGCCGTCCAGGATGCTTAAACTCGGAACGCCGTTGAGCGCGGCTTTCATGCCGCTCGTCCCCGAGGCCTCCTGCGGGCGTTTGGGCGTGTTCAACCAAAGATCGACACCGCTACAAATCAGGGGCGCCCAGCCCCAATCATAGTCGGGCACGTAAACAATCTTAATCGTATCTTTAAGGGACTCGCTCGCCTGGAAGATCCGGCGGATCAGATCCTTCCCTCCTCCGTCGTTTGGATGAGCCTTTTCACCGCAAACAACCTGGAAGGGGCCAACATTGCGGGCAATCCATCTCAATTGCTCGGGCTTCCAGAACAGCAGATCCGCCCGCTTGTAGGTCGCTGCCCGCCGCGCAAATCCGATGGTCATAACCTTATCATCGAGTTGCATGCCTGTGCGCTTGTGAACTTCATCCAACAGCGTGCGCTTGGCCTGCATGTGGGCAGTCTGAATTTCCTCGGGAGGAATACCGATCGCATACCGGAGGTAAAGGTTGTCTCGCCGCCACTCAGGCATGTGCCGGTCGTAAAGCTCGCGGAAAGGCGGCGTGGTCCAAGTAAGTCCGTGGACGCCGTTGGTGAGGGCTCGGACCGAATAGCTCGGAAACATGTGGCGCGAAACTTCGCCATGCTGCATCGCCACACCGTTCACATAGCGGGAAACCTGCCAGGGCCAAGTAAGTCATGTTCAGATGCCCATCCAGGCAGACCTTGAGGGACTGAAGAGCGGCCGCTCGGTCTTCGCCAAACACCTGGCGGACCATGTCGATGTGAAACTGGTCATGGCCCGCCGGCACCGGCGTGTGAGTTGTGAACACGCACTTATGCCGAACCGCGATAATGTCATCCTGCTTGGCATCACGGACGTTGCGGCCGGCCAAGCGCCGCTCCACCAGGGCCAGGACCAGCAAGGCGGCGTGCCCTTCATTCATGTGATAACTGGAGATGTGGTGGTGCCCCAGCATGGGGAGGATAGCTACGCCTCCCATGGCGAGCACTGCTTCCTGGCAAAGGCGATAATGGCGATCGCCGCCATAGAGCCGATCCGTCAACCCCTGGTCCCAAGCAGAGTTCTCAGGCAGGCCTGTATCGAGCAAATAAACCGGGACGACATCCCCGGCGATCCCTTCCACCAGGTAACGCCAAGCGCGTATCTTGACCTCGCGTGCTTCGATCTTTACGGAGACCACGGGCTTCATCAGTTCCAGCTTCTCTTCGGGATTCCATGTGGCCGGAGACTCCGTCTGGTTGCCGTGCTCGTCCAGGTGCTGCACAAAATATCCCTTGCGGTAAAGGAGACTCACCGCCACCATCCGAACACCGAGATCCGCGGCAGACCGCAACGTGTCTCCGGCAAGCACTCCCAGGCCACCGCTGTACGTCGGCATGGATGGGTCAAGGGCCACTTCCATGGAGAAGTAGGCAACTCGCGAAGGTGTGGAAGGGGGAATCATAGGAACCTCATTCTCGTGTCTCGCGAACGCAGCGCAATCTCACTGGTTCTACGTATTACACGGCGCGGGCGCCGAAATAGAATTGAACAAGAGCGCTTCCGCTCGGACCAGCGGGGCTGTCGCATATTCCTCCAGGTTGCTGAAAAACCTCTTTGAGCACGTCGGAATGGCGGGGTGGAACCTGTCCCGCCTCACCCTTCCGGCTCCCTGTCACACGTTTTTCAACAATCTCTCAGTCCAAAATTTTCGGCTTAAGATCAAGCTTGCGTTAAATCCCCTGAGTCCCCCACCTAATTGTGACAGATCGCAGCGTCACACTCTAGCGAAAAAGCTTAATAACGGCGTCCGGCGTTGAACTTCACTGCGGTGTTTCACCGTGGCGGGCCCGTCGCAACGCCGACTGAATCATCAGGAACTCGCCCACGTTGTCGGTGGTGAGCATGCCGACCAGTTGGCCATCATGGATTACGGGTAAGGAACGGCACTTGCAGCCGTGCAGAACGGCAAGGGCACTCTCCAGCATGTCGTGTGAGTCAACCGGCTTGAACTCACGGTTCATGGCCTCGCGGACATGGACGTTAGAACCTTGCTGAGCGGTCGTGCGGAGTACATCTTCCCGAGTGAGCACACCCAGGACATGGTCACCGAATACGACGGGAAAATCCTGCTGTCCCCCAGCGAGGGTATGGTCGATGGCGGTCTGGAGCGCGTCGTCCGGGCTGAGGGTGCGGAATTCCGTAAGCATAGCCCGCTGCACCGGGATGCCCCCGAGGGAGGTATGCACCTGCACCATCGCGGCTTCCTGCTCAGCGCCCATCCAAACGAACAAAGCAATGAAAAGAAGGAAAGGGTCGGTAAACAGGCCCACGAAACCAAAAACATAGGCGATGGCCTGGCCGATGCGCGAGGCAAGGACCGTGGCCCGTGTGTATTCCATGCGCGAGGCAAGAATGGCGCGCAGGACGCGCCCACCATCCATCGGGAATGCGGGAATGAGGTTAAAGGCCAGCAACCAGAGGTTGACCACCATTAACCTGTTCAAGAAATTTCCCCCCAACCAATGGAAAGGCTGAACCTGAGGGGAAATACCGGCGATACGGGCCCCCACATATAACCCGCCCGCAATCACCGCATTCACGGCCGGCCCCGCAAGCGCCACCCAAAGCTCCTGGATCGGCACATCCGGCATCCGCTCGAGGCGCGCCAGCCCCCCGATCGGTAACAACGTAATATCGCGCGTGTGAATACCGTACTTGCGCGCGGCCAGCGCATGACCTAGCTCGTGCAGCACGATGCAACCAAAGATGACCAGGATAAACAGTGTGCCAGCGAGCGCCCCCTCCAGCGTGCGTCCCTGGTGCAAATAGAGACCAAGTATGAAAAGGATGAGCAGGAGGAAGGTAGCGTGCATGTACACGCCAATGCCGGCGATTGTTCCGATTTTCCAGGACCAGCGCATGATTCACTCCCTCCGCTCCGGTGCGCGCCTCGCCAGCCGTAGTGGGCCAGTCTGAGCTAGAGGCGCTTGATGTCACCACAAGCGAAGGTAACACTGCTTGCCTGGCGCCTGCAAGCGTCAGCAGTCGATTGGCGCAACTGCCTGCTGCCTTCTGCTCTCTGCTCACTGCCTGGTGTTCTCCGGGGCCAGAACGTTCCAAAATGACGCTGTGGCGTGTACACTCTCAGTTTTGGAGAATCGCGCACCATCATAAGGAGAACGCGATGGATTACACGTACGAAGATATTGCGAAGATGATTGACCACTCTTTACTGAATCCTGGCCTGACAGACAAGGAACTCGAGAAGGGATGCCAACAGGGGGCGGATTACAACTGCGCCAGCGTCTGCATCATGCCGTATTACTTGAAGCGCTGTGCGGAAATTCTGCGCGGCAGCACGGTCAGGGCGAGCACCACCATAGCCTTCCCGCACGGCGGCCACACGACGGCAATCAAACTTGCGGAGGCGAAACAGGCGCTCGACGACGGCGGCGAGGAACTGGACACAGTTGTAAACGTCAGCAAGGTCCTCAGCGGCGACTGGGATTATGTGCGCAAGGAACTCAAGGCGGTCATTGACCTCACCCACGACCGTGGCCAAAAGGTTAAGGTCATCTTTGAGAACTGCTACCTCAAAGACGAGCACAAGATCCGCCTCTGCGAAATCTGCGGCGAGTTGCGGGCCGATTGGGTGAAAACCTCGACCGGCTATGGCAGCGGGGGCGCGACCATCGAGGATCTGAAACTGATGAGGGCGCATTCACCTGCGCACGTTCAGGTGAAGGCTGCGGGCGGCGTGCGCGATCTCGACAAGCTGCTGGAGGTCCGCGCCCTCGGTGTGACACGCGTCGGCGCCAGCCGCACCGCCGACATCCTCGAGGAATGCAAGCGCCGGCTTGCGCGGTGAAAGGCAGGTGTCAGGTTTCAGGTGTCAGGGTAGCAGCAAGCGCAGGGCCCCAGCCTGTCCAGGGGGCTCCTCAAATGCACGAAGCAGCCGGCAGTGAAGATACTGCGACCTGCACCGTGGGAGTGATGAAAGCTGCCCCGCCGCGGCGGGATAGCTGAGCGCTGAAGGCTGACCCGCAATGGCGGGACGATGGATTGCTGAAAAGCGGCTCACTTAAGCCCGGCAAAAGCCGTAGACCCGCAGAACGCCTCTGCGCCACTCACTTCTGCGCCGCGTCCTTCAACCTCTGGCGAAGAGAATCCAGAGCCTCCGGAGCGCGCGTTTTCATCCACTGTTCATATTTGCGCGCCAGCGTCTCCAGGCTTTTCCAGGCGAGGGGATTCTTGCGGGCCTCCCGCAGGGCAGGCGCCAGGTGTTTCACCTTTTCCCAGATCAGCCAAAATTCCGCGGTGTTTTCAAAAAACAGCTCCTCTTTGAGCAGGCCGTGGTTCACAAGGGACGCAGCCATGTCCCAATAACTTAACGCCATGCGAAAGAACGCGTTCTCTTCAGACCCCTGGGGGAGTTGCCTGCCAAGCTCTTCCACCGAGTCGGCCTGGAATTTCTCCATCATCCACTGGCGCGCCTGGCGCAATTTCTCCTCGCGGCGCAGTTCATAAAGACGCAGCAACAGTTCAGCATCGAAATGATCCGGACTTTCTCGCACGTGCACCTCCCTGAATCGCTCCCTTGGTCACCCCAATTGTCCACACTACCGCTTCATGTCCAAGGGGCGCCAATCTCATTACTTCGCGGGCAGTCATGATAGCACGAGTCCGCCGCAATTCTATCCGGCTGCCCGATGCTCACGGTTGCCTGAAGCGCGATGGCCCATCCCGCCACGCAGAATGAAATGGCGACTTACGACTAACATGCTGTGTTTTCAATAACATTCCCGCTTTCAATGCGTAACTACCTTTGTTTTCTATAACATTCCCGCTTTCCATGGGGCTGTGGAAAACCGACCCTTTGTTTTCATAGACATTCCAGCGTCGTCCCTTCATTTTTTAAGAATGCCTCTTCTCTTTCTCTCCCGTGTGCGGACTTGTTGTCCACTGGAAACGAGCAAGTTTTTCGCGCTTTGGGCCCCGCTTGGGGCAGTTTCGAGAGCGAGTCGCAGGGCTGCGGATTCCGGGGCAAGGTGGGCACGATTCCGAAATCATCCCGGGCAGCATTCCGAAATGAACTCGGGCACGATTCCGGGATGAAGCCGGGCGCGGATTCCGATTTCAAGCCGGTCACTTTTTG
>JBEKIZ010000102.1:0-15722 GCA_050011515.1 Terriglobia bacterium
CTCCATCCTTATCCCGAGGTTCGCTTTGCCGCTCGGTATCTACGATAAGAGCCGTATGCGCTAATGAGCGCCTGTACGGATCCGTGCGGGGGGTATCAGGTAACTGGTATCCCTACCGCGACCGGATTCATAATGAAAACGCAAGCAAGGAGGCTTATCCCATGCCATGGCCTGCTGTAAAGTGCTTTCGCTTAGTGATCCTTCTCTGTGGAGTCTCGTTTCTGATTGCGGCGATCCCAAGAAGTTCTTCTGCCCTCGAGCAATGGAGCGAACCAACGCCTTTGGATCCCACCGCCGGCATCACTTCCCCTGTGCTGGAGTCTCAGACCCACCAGCCGTTGCCCGAACAATACATCTGGTCCTCGAAAGGTGCCCATGAGCGCCGCGAAGGACCAAGCTATTTTCGTTCCTCCTTCAACCTTTCGGAAAAGCCACCCAATGCCACCCTCTATGTGGCAGGGCCCGAGCAGGTTGCTGTCTACTTGAATGGTGAGTTAATAGGAAACTTCAAGCAGAATCCCACCTCTCGATTGCGCCCCTTTGTTTTTTGGCTCGATGTAACACAGCATTTGCTGGGAGGACACAACGTGTTGGCCCTTCAAGTGGTAGGAGGCGACCGCCTGGCGGTCAAGGTTTTGCCACGCGGGCCCGAGGAATTGGCCCCGGCTCTCCTCCTAAGCGGGACCAATTGGAAGTTCAGCACAGAAGCGCAAAGCGGCTGGGAGCGCCCCGATTTTGACGATAGCATCTGGAAGCCGGTGGTCGCCTTGGGAGGAATTGAAAGCAACATCGACTTCTTTCAGTGGAATTCGGACGCGAACATGTACCTCTGGCCTGGATACGATGGGATATCTCCCTTCCTGGCGCGGCTTCCTTTGCCTGCCAGCAAGGTCACTGACGCTTTCGAGGGCCTTGGACACTTCGATCATGTGGAGGCTTTGACGTCGCCAGCCAACTCCTCCCTTAGTGCCGACAGCGAATTCGCGGTGCGTCTACCCCCGGCTTCGGTACCCCTCGAGGAGCATCCCAGCCTTGTCTTGGATTTCGGGCGCGAAATTAATGGGCGGCTGGAAGTCGTTTCTGATTCGGATGAACCCCTCAAGGTGCAGATCGCTTATGGAGAATCACCGGGAGAGGCTTTGCGCGAGCCGTATCTTGGCACGGACGATCTCCTGGTTCATCCCCATGCGACGGCGTACGGCCCCAAGAGCGCTTTCCGATACGCGCGCATTCAATTTCTTCAGGGACCCACGCCCCTGCGCTTCAAGGCCATTCGCCTCGACGCTATCTATTATCCGGTGAGGTACCGTGGGGCTTTCGAATCCTCTGATCCCTTGCTCAACCGCATCTGGGCTGTAGGCGCCTACACGGCGCACCTGTGCATGCAGGACGATATCTGGGACGCTCCCAAGCGGGACCGTGGCCGCTGGATGGGAGACCTGGACGTAAGCGGACGAGTGATTGATTCGGTCTTTGCAGACCATTTCCTCATGCAGGACACCATGGACCGGTTGGTCCACGATGCCGGCAGTCCTGTTGATGCGGACGTCAATACCATTCCCGGTTATTCCGCTTTCTGGGTTATGGGAGAGGCGGATTACTACCGGCACTTTGCTGACCTCGAATATCTCCGCTCCATTCATGACCCACTCGTGCAACTTCTCTCCTACATGGAAGGCGCATTGGACCAGCGCAACCTTTTCGCCGAGCCGCGAAAATCCTGGCCCTACGTGGACTGGTCGCCGGACATGAACGAAAACACTCCGGAAGTGCTCCGGGCCACTCAACTGGAGTTTTGCAAAGCTTTCTCGGACGGAGCCTGGCTGCTTCGGCAGCAAGGCGATAATGCATCGGCTGAGCGTTTCCAGGCAAAAGCGGATGCCATGAAGGCGGCGGCACAGAAGTTCTTGCTCGACCCCGGCACGCAGACCTTCGGGCTTCGACACCAGACTAATGCCATGGCGATCTTTTCGGGTGTGGCCGATGCTGCCCAAACCGAGACGATCTGGCAACGCGTACTCTCCCATCCTAGACAGTTCATGATCTCTCCCTACTACAACTTCTACGTGATTACCGCGATGGCCCAAGCAGGCCACCGGCGCGAAACCCTCGAGGAGATACGCAACTATTGGGGCGGGATGGTCAAGGAAGGCGCCACCAGTACCTGGGAGGCCTATGATCCCAGTTGGCCAAAGGAAGATTTCCATCGCTCCTTGCAATCGGACAACGGCCAAGGCTACTTCGTCAGCCTGGCTCATGGATGGGCTTCCGGACCTACCGCCTGGCTGATCGAGCAGGTTCTGGGGATTCAACCCCTCGAGCCCGGATTCCGCGAGGTCTCGATTCGACCTGATTTAGTCGATTTGGAGTGGGCTCGCGGCGCTGAGCCCACACCTCAGGGGTTGATCCGCGTGGACTATCGAAAGGCCGCCAAGGGCTTGGAAGCTGAGATCGATTTGCCCCAGGGTCTAATCGGGAAGGTCTCCATGCCGGTTAGCGCCGGCCAGACTTCGGTGATGGTGAACGGCAAATCTCTGGAGGGTTCGCCCGTTGAAAACGGCTCGCGCCTTCTCTTACAACTGACGCAGGGGGGCCACTACAAACTCGGCCCAGCCTCAGAATAGTTTGCGGCCTGAACCCGCCAGGTCTTCAGAATTAGAATGTAGGGCCGCCTCCCGCCATGGCGGGACGGCCACTGGAGATTGGCCAATCTAAGCGAGTCCCCTCCTCAGCGGAGGAGGGGGCTACAAATTGGCCAATCTAAGCGAGTCCCCTCCTCAGCGGAGGAGGGGGTAGGGGGTGGTGGCGACCAAGGTCATCTTCTGATCGTCCCCATTGCAGCGTCAATTATGAACGGGGCCACTCGTCGTAGCGCGCGGTGGTGGTGTCATTTGGGACGGGATCCTCTTCGAAACGCCGGTCATTCCCGCGAAAGCGGGAATCCAGTCCGTCGACAGCGCATGTCCGAAGGTTTGCCGAGTAGATTCCCGCTTTCGCGGGAATGACTGCGGTTTGCAGCGCCCATGTCTCGCAAATGACACCAATACCCAGCGCGCGCACCACTTGCAGCGCGTGGCCATTTCGGTTAAAGATTGGCTGCGATGCTTACGGACCGTCCCCCACGCAATGCGGCGCTCCTGGCACAGTTCCTCGATAGCGACCGGCTCGGTATCCTCGAAGTGCCGCAGGATGCCCGCTTGCGCCCCCCGGCAGAGTCCATCGACTCGGCAATGAGAACCGGGAAAAGCGCAGCCGTCCGGGAGGCATGCGCCGAGTTTCTCACCCTGGCATCCGACTTCTACAAAGTGCCCAAGCCCCTGGTCCGCGTCCTTGCGGCCCGCCCGGTCCGAGTCCGCGAGGGCCGCTGGGCCACCGAGCTTTTTGGGGACTACGCTCCGGAAAAGACGCTGATCCGCGTCTGGATGCGCACGGCGGTCCGCAAGCAAGTCACTTCGTTCGGCACGTTTCTCAGCACCCTCTGCCACGAGTTCTGCCACCACCTCGACTCGCAGCGCTTCGGGTTTCGCGACTCTCCGCACACGCGTGGCTTCTTCGCGCGCACTGCCGCGCTCTACCACCACGCGCGCGGAACGCCAATGAAGCGGTTATTCTGGGTCGGAGTGCGAGGCGCGCGCTGGCGGATCGACTGGCCGCGAACCAATCGCGGCATCTGACATCACCCCCAGTAGGCAGTCGGCAGAAAGCAGGCGTAGCGCAGGTCCCGCTCTCCGGACCTCGGCGCTTCAAAAGCAGAAGGCAGAAAGCAGAAGGCGAAGGTAGAAAGCAGAAAGCAGAAGGCAGAAAGCAGAAGGCAAAAAGCGGAAAGGTGAAAGGGGAAGGCAGATGCTCTTCATTCTGACTCCTGACTCCTGAATCCCGAATCCTGAATCCTGGTTTGGCACCTGAAACCTCCTCTTCCGCCCCACAACCCGTCGATTTTTGGCCATATTCTCGGGTTCGATTGGCGCTTTTCGTACTCAAAAACCAGTTCGTTTTGAGGCCCTGAAAAATGTAAGTCCTTTCTTTTCAGCAGAATCTTAGGTTCGTTCCGTCTATTTAGTATCTTTTTTGCCTTTTCCGCCCATCTTCCGCAGCCGTGGGGCCGATTTAGAACCCCTTGCAAGCGGTGTGGTGGCGCGTCCAGCATACGTCAACGTCGGTAGGCTACCACACTTCCAGCCGCGTGTCAAGAGCAAAAACGCCGAGAGGTTTCAGCTTGACGGGCGTAACCGGATTGGTTACAATCGTATCCAATATGAGTACAGCGCCGGCCAGTTCGAGCCTATCTGCTGCGCTGTTCGGCCAGACGCGGCGCGCTATTCTGGCCCTGCTCTATGGCCATCCGGACGAAGCCTATTATCTGCGTCAACTGGTCCGTTCAGGTGGGCTGGGCCTAGGGGCAGTCCAGCGGGAGGTCAAGCGGCTTACCGAGGCCGGGATTCTCCGGCGCACAGTCCGAGGGCGCCAGGTCTATTACCAGGCGGATCCGGAATGCCCGGTTTTCGCCGAGCTGAAAGGGTTAGTAGTCAAGACCGCTGGCGTTGTCGAGGTCTTGCGCGATGCCCTGGCGCCTTTAGCCGGTCGAATCATGGTGGCCTTTATCTATGGTTCTGTGGCCAGATTCAAACAGAAGACCGGCAGTGATGTGGATTTGATGGTGGTGGGTGACGTGAGCTTCGGCGATGCCGTCTCGGCGCTAGCAGTCGCCCAGGAAACCCTTGGCCGGGAGATTAATCCCACCGTTTATTCGCCCGCGGAATTCAAGTCCAAGCTGAAGGCGCACCATCACTTTCTGTCAAGTGTGCTGAGAAATGAAAAAGTCTTTGTCGTGGGCGATGAGCATGAGCTTGCGAGACTGGGTGCAATACGGCTGGCTGACCGAGCACAAGAGCAGCCGCGAGGAAATCGAAAACCTCTTGGGCGTGGTGGACCGCCTGCCCTTTCACTTCCTGAATCCCGAATCCTGAATCCTGAACCCTGTCTTAGCCTCTGACGCCTGGAACCTGGCACCTGAAACCTGCCCTTCCGTCTCCTGACACCTGAAGCCTAGTTCAGCCCCTGACACCCGAAACCTGACACCTGGAACCTGCCCTTCCGAATCCTGTTCTTCCCTCAGCCTCAAGCGGCATCAGCATGTCGCAGCGCCATCGCGGCCTACGGTCCGCCGACCTTAATGGTGGGCGGGTCTGCGCCACCCGCCGAAAAGTCGTTCCTCCGGTGTTTGGTCCATAAGAACAAAGCTGGATTGTGATCCAGCTCGTTGATGATTGACCTTTAGTTTCTTAGTAGCGCGCGGTAGAATTCAAGCCAAGGATATGTCCATTCCCCTTTCACGACTCAAGACGTGGGCCAATCAGGGTGCGATCACAACTTCATCCGGCGCATATAACAGCATTCGCGCTGCCCTATTGAAGTCAACATCTCCATTGGCAAATCGCGGCGTGGACGTGTTTCTCCAAGGTTCGTACGCGAATGCAACCAACGTCTACGGAGACAGCGACATTGATGTTGTCGTTCTTTATGACAATACCTTTTACAAGGACATGAGCGCTCTAACACCTGCGCAGCAACAATTGCATGAATCATTGTTCCCCCCAGCCACGTACCTGTGGTCGGACCTTCGAGACGATGTACTTGCTGCACTCCGGTCACACTACGGATATGACGCAGTTAGGCTAGGCAAGAAATCCATTAAGGTGGAGACTAGTCTCGGACGCAGGACCTCAGATGTGGTTCCCGCCATGCAGTTTCGTCGCTACGCAACCTTCATCGATCAAAACAATTGCACCGCGCACTGGGGCATACAATTCTTCGATTCCTCAAACAACCCGATTGTTAACTATCCCAAATACCACAAGGAACGTGGCGAAGAAAAGAATCAGGAAGCGCGCACGCGCGGGCAGTACAAAGCGACCATCAGATTGTTCAAGAACTTTCGCAATCATCTCGTGGACAACGGTTCAATTGCAGATGGGGTTGCCCCGTCGTACTTCATTGAATGCGTCCTGCACAATGTCCCCGACAATCTCTTCAGAGGGGATTTCACGGATACAGTGCCTGCAATCCTTAATTATCTTCTGAATACACCGTATGCAGGCTTTCTTTGTCAAAATGGAGTCGTCCGACTGATTGGCAGTGGTTCAACGCAGTGGCCGGAGAACAACTTCGCAACATTTGTTCTTGCCGCAAGAAACGCATGGGACAACTGGACATGACGGCACATACATATTCAACGGATTCGACCGAACGGCGCTACATTCCGTTTTTCATCGCGGCTGCGGCCATCGGTGCAACCTTCCTCACATTCCACTTTGCCGGCAAATACCATTTCACTCTGCCGTGGTGGGCAAGTCCGCCTATCGATACAATGGCGTTTTATGGTGCTTTTTATGGCTTCTTCGATCGATACATCTGGAAATTGCCCGTTATGCATCGGCTCCGAATCACGAAAATTCCTGACCTATCTGGCACCTGGCGAGGCCGTGTATACCCGGTTGAAACGGGGGGTGCGTCCGCAGGATTGGGGGCGGATACTGATATAACTGTATCCATCCGGCAGACCTGGACAACTATGCTCGTTGTTGGTCGTACAACACTATCTGAATCTCACAGTTTGTCTGGCAGCTTGATCACAAGTGACGAATACACGCTAAGCTACGAGTACACAAATGAGCCATCGGCATCAGCGCCAGACACAATGCATGCTCATCGCGGCGTCGCCAGATTGACCGTCAACGACACCGGTACAGCAATATTGGAGGGAGAATACTACTCGGGCCGAGACAGGCAAAACATCGGAACCATCCGTTTGACCCGGTCATAGCATTTGTTTCGTGCCTCACACGCAAAATCTCCCACCTTTTCAAGCTGAGCTCAGATGCTAAGCAAGTAGCGCGGACCTCTGCTGTGTGAGGTCCGCGGCCCTTGAGGAAAATTCCCCACCGAACCGCAGGTGATGGACCGGCTCCGCGAGCCGATGTCCGTCGACGCCGGGGGTCTTAGGCTGGCCGGTCTGCCTGAGGGTTCGGGGGGAAGGCTGTGAAATGGAGGGGAGTTCTTAACGCGCAACGAGCTGTGGCCGCGAGTGGCCAGACGGCGGTTTCGTGGTAAGATGAGCGCGGCGGTTCCTATGCTGGTCAACATGAGCATGAGTTATGCCGCCGAACCGTGCGAAACAGTCCAGAGGACAAAATGAAGCAAACCTAGGACACCAACCGAGACTCGAATTCCTAGGGAGAAAGGGAGAACAGCAAGATGTACAACATCGAGGAGGTGCATTGCACCGCTGCTATCAACGCCGTTGTGACAGCAAACCTGCAGCTTATGCATGCAACCGTAGAGGAAGCATTGCAGCCCATTGCGCGTCACACCGCTGACAAGTGCGATACTCTCGGCCTGGACGGCATTCCCGAGAGCACGATTGCCAATTGTCTGAGGAACTTCGACAGCAGCGGCGTACTGATAACTGAGGAGATCGGTGCGACTAGTGCGCACTGGCGTCGCGATCGATATCGGCGCCTTCCACCCACGATCTACGTGAGCGATCCAACGGATCGGTCAGCCCAGCTAAATGAGTTCCTCTCGGGCCAGAAGTTACACACCAGACTCGGCGATATCGTTCAAGGAGGCGATGCAGCGCTAGAATGGGGCAGGCAGTTCGGCGCACCTGCTTCGATAACGGGAGCTACCTCCGCGATCACATGCGTTCGACATGGCATCCCGATTAGTTCGGTCATCATCAATTTCATCACGCAAGAGCTATTCGTCGCATTCAGGGCAGGGATATTTCGTCTGAAGCTTCCAGCGTTTACCGAGTTAGAGCCTGCTCAGATAACCCTCGACTATATAAGAGCCAAGGGAACCCCCATATTCTTCAGGAAATTCGCGGAGGCCGGTGGCAGCATGGAGAATATGCGATATTTCGTGACCTTCCTGGGAAAGACCGGCTACTCTGAGAACTTTCGGGACAGCGCCCTGATTAGACCCGACGACGCTGAAAAGTACCTTCGCTACAACCTCCCCGGCGGCCCGTCCCGTGTACTGTACCTATCGACCGTCCAACCCAGCGATCAACCGGTCGGATTTGTGTTCGCGAACGGAGAAAAGATCGTCGAGTGGATTCATTGGCTTCCCTTCGTTCGCTTCGGGAAGATAGATAAGGAACCGACGAGGCACGCTCTTAACCTGTATGAGATTTACCAGGCGAGGCCCTGGACTAAGGGAGGGATCTTAATGTCAACGCCACCCCCGTATAGCGTTTTCTGCGAGCTTGACGGGTGCGAAGGGAGAGTGGTGATTGACATTGAGAGGCTTCAATCGTTTTCCAACCCAAGCCGTTTCCGTTCGACGCTGCTCGTGGCGCCGACCACCAATACCTGGGCGGTGACTGTTATGGAGACGCACATGTACCGCCAGATTGAGTTTGGGGAGCAAAGGTAATTTCATAACCACAAGGACAGAAGGATGAGGAAGAGACGGGGTACGGGAGATCCCGTCTGACAAAGGCCTAGCCGGGCGCTGCGACCGACGGCGAAAAGCGGGCCCGGCCTAAGGGCCCAAGTCGTCACACGCCGGCGACCCATCAGGGAAGGGACCGAACGTGTTCGCGAAGCCAGGCGACAAGTTCGTTGCGGCTCAAGCGAGCGGCGGCTATGTCCAGCATCAGAGGTTCCTGCTCAAGGATCGACGCCTCAATCTCGCTGCCGATAGACTTCCGGGCCATGGGCGAGCGCGCCGGTGCCGTCCGCATCACGCGCTGCGGTCTGCGGCGCGTACAGGGGGAGCGAAGAAGCGGCCCACCGGATTGAGTCATTGATTCACCTGGTCATTGACTCATTTGAAGAACGTTTGCGCGCGGTTAGTGTTCGTCTTTCTTACCGATAGCTGAGACCTGACGACTGATTACTTCTGTCGAATAGGGAACAGAGAACAGGGAAGAGGGAACAGGGAACAGGGAACAGGGAATAGGGAAGAGGGAACAGGGAATGAAAAGGCCAAAGCTTCGTCGGACGGGCGCCGCGACAGGCGCTTATTACTGCGGCACCACCAACAAGGTGATCGACTGCGCGGGAAAAGTGGTGCTGATTGTGCTTGCCGTTCCGCCCCCGGAGGGTGGCGTCACCGTCAGGGGGGGTTGCGCCACGATTGCGCCCAGGTTGGCGTTGCTATAGAGGAAAACCTGCGCCGAGCCGTTCGGTGTCAGGTTGTCCAGCGAGAGGGTCGCGGTCAGATCGCCGTAAGTCTTGTTGATCACCACCACGGTCACCGCCTGGTCTGTGGACCGCAGCGCGCCGTACACCGAGAGCTGGCTCTGGGCCTTGCTGGTCGAAGCCAGAGCCTCGTCCCCGAACTTCGAGCCATTCCCGTCGTAGTTGCGGTAGATCTCGAAGGCCATCAGGCCGGGGACCTGCGATGCGTCCGGAGCGCCCCAGAGGGTACCCAAGTCGAGGCCGTATTCTCCGAAGATGCCAAGAATGTCCGCCTGCGCCAGTGCGCCGTTGATATGCTCCTGCCCGCCCCAGTTGTACTCTGTGATCGCCGTCTTGGTGCCGGGGTAATCTTCCGCAACCCACGTCTGCATCATGGGAATCAGTTGCGGGGCTTGCGCCGGGGGCGAGCAGCTTGTCGTGTGGTTCGGATCGGTGATGTAGTTCGGTTGCGGGTAATTGGGATCGGTATACGTCGGGTCCCAGAACACGCGCGTCGAGTTCAACCGCGCCTCTTGCTCTCCGGTGTCTCCCGCGGTGGTGAAAGCGACGGAGGAGCCGTTATAGTCGGCGGCGAAATAGGTGTGCAGGTCCAGGTAGTCCAGCAGGCGGATGGCGTTGGTGTTTTCGTAGGCCGCGAACTGCTGGAGATAGTACTCGATGAATGGGGCGCCTCCGTGTGCCTCCCGGTCGACCGGATTGCTCCACGGCTCATAGCACGGGCTTCCCGAACTCCATCCGGACTCAACATCCAGCTTGGAATAGAAGTAATCCCACCAATAATCCATCACCGGACCGCTCACTTGGGCGGTCGGATCGGCAGTCTTGATGGCCAGGGCGGTTTGAATGCCGTTGTTCGTCACCTCGTCATAGGTGAAGGGCAGCGGATGCACGTCGCGATGCACCGCATCCCACCAACTGGGCTCGTTGTCCAGGTCGTAGATGGCTACGCCATGTCCACTCGCCGCCGTGCCGAACGTGTTCACCAGGGAACTCACCCATTGGCCAGCCCACGCGGGTCCCTCTTGGTTGCTGGTGACATCAGGATTGTTGCCGGTTATGTCGCTCCCGTCAGCCAGCACGCCATTGCCGCAGCCGCGGCCGTCGGGGGACACTTCTTGCTGATCGGGGTACGTCGACACCGGGAAGCTACAGGCCGTGGCGGTGTTGTTCGCCACCCAGCCGAGCACGGGCACCGTGCCCAGGGTGATGGCCCCGATGGATTGATCGAGACTTACCAAGTCGTTGAACTCGCCCGCCTCCGGCGTGCCGGGCATGCCGGCGACGCTGGACTGGTTTTCGAAGTAGTAGTCGCTGGCGGAGTTGGTGTTGCCATTCGAATAGTTGTAGCGGGAGGTGTTGTCTCCGCCCCAGCGAAGGACCGCGGGGTTGGCAGCCCCGTCCACGGAATTGACAAAGCCGTATGCATCCATGCCATAGATGTAAGGACTAATGGCATGGGTCTGGTTGCCGACGTCCACCGTCAGCGCCGGGCCGGCCGCCGCCGCCGGAGGCTGGAGCGTCACCGTCGCACTGCCGCTCTTGGTCGTGTCCTGAGTGCTGGTGGCCGTAACCGTTACGTAAGCCGGCGCCGGGTAGGGCGTCTCATACAGCCCGCTGCTGCTGATCGAGCCGATGCTGCCTGTCCAGGAGGAAAGCAACCTCACCTCCCAGGTGACGGTGGTGGAGAAGTTGCCCGTTCCCGCCACCGTGGCCGTGAACTGCACCTGGGTTCCAATGGTTGCGGTTGGGGAATTCGGCGCTACCGTCACCGAGGTGATCGCCGATTGAGTGTAGTTGGCCGTGACGGTGGTGTTGCTGCTCATCGTCACGGTGCAGGTCACGGTGCTGGCGCTCGTGCATCCGCTCCACGAGGAGAATGGATTTCCGCTCGCCGTGGCCGGCGCCGACAGAGTCACCGTGGCCCCGGAGTCATACGTGCGCGTGAAGCTGGTGGTGCCGTTTCCGTCGTTGTTGACGTCGTTGGGAGAAACCGTGATCGCCACGCCGCTCGAAGGGTTGGTCGAGTTTACCATCAGCACGTAGGTGACTGGAGGGAGGGTTAGGTGGTAGCCACCGCCACCCCCACCGCAAGCCGACAGCAACACGCTCAGCCCTATCCCTATCCAAGCTGCCGCCTTGCACCCCAAAGCCTTCATATTACCCTCTGCACCCGCTCAAATCTCAGGCTTCTGACGGGGCATCTTCCCCGGCGGAAGCCCCATCAAGCGAGTCTCCGAACCTGCCCCCTTTTACATCCAGTACTCTGGCGGTGTCAACTCTTATATTACTCATCCAAACGTCCGCGAGCTCGTTCCGGCGCTGGAGGGGCCGGACCTTCGTAGGGTCAACCCCGTCGGGGTTGGGCGACCGGGGGGGCTTTGCTATCCGCAGGTTCAAACCTGCGGCTACTCAGGGTGGGCCCCTGCCGGGGCCTGCCACGGCCCCATCAATCCTCCCTTTCAGTACCCGTTTCTGACATCACGGATAGCCGTCTTCGGCTATGCATGCTCAGAATGACAGGCGGTGGCGTTTTCCTCTACGAATGACAGGCTGTGACGTTTTCTTCTGCGAATGACGAACAAGCCGTATCAGACTTCAGAGTCCAGAGCGAGATTCTTCGCTACGCTGCGCTCCGCTCAGAATGACACACGGCGGGGTTATCCTCTACGAATGACAGGCGGTGTGGCGTTTTCCTCTACGAGCGGGCCCGGGGTTTCCCCCGGTGAGATCATGGGCCCGTTTCCCAAGGCTTACCTGGCCATCCAACCGCCATCGACCGTGAGGATGGAACCGTGGACGTAATTCGAGGCAGAGGAGGCAAGGAATACAACGGCTCCCTTGAGGTCCTCGGGTTCGCCCCAGCGCCCGGCGGGGATTCGAGCCAAGATGGCCGGGGCGCGCTGCGGGTCATTTCGCAGCGCCTCCGTGTTATCGGTGCTGATATAACCGGGCGCGATGGCGTTGACGTTGACGCCTTTCCCCGCCCATTCGTTCGCCAGGGCCTTGGCAAGTTGACCCACACCGCCCTTGCTGGCCGCATAGCCCGGAACCAGGATGCCGCCCTGAAACGCAAAAAGGGAAGCCGTGAAGATGATCTTGCCTTGGCCTCTCTCTACCATCCGTTTTCCGATCTCCCGGCTCAGAATAAACTGCGCGCTGAGGTTGACTTCAATCGATTTATCCCAATATTCGTCCGGGTATTCGACGGCAGGTTTGCGCAAAATGGTCCCGGCATTGTTCACCAGGATATCGATGGTTGGAAAATCGGTCTGCACCTGTTTGATGAAGGCATAAAGAGCCTTGCGGTTGCTGAAGTCGCAGCCATAACCACGGAAGTCTCTGCCCAGCGCCCGAACCTCCCGTTCCACCTGGCTGCCGGTTTTCTCCAGCGAGGCGCTGACCCCGATAATATCTGCTCCGGCCTCTGCCAGAGCCAAAGCCATGGCCTTCCCGATTCCGCGCCTGCAACCCGTCACCAAGGCGATTTTGCCCTCGAGTTTGAACTGGTCAAGAATGTGCATTTCGCTTTGCTACCTCCTCTTCAGGCTTAACAGCCTGCGGAAAAACGCTTCCGTGTTGTCATCCTGAGGACTTCGCTCTCATTCTGAGCCCTTTGCTGTCATTCTGAGTCCTTCGCTCCTATTCTGATCCCGCCCCCAGAACGTCCTCGGCATGTTCCATCCTTGATCCCCGCAGGGGATTGATACAGTAGCCGGGGGCAACGCCCCCGGAAAACGGTCCCCCCTAAGGTCCGATCCCGCAGGCGCGGGATCGAATTCGGGTGACGTCACTCCGGTCTTGCGGCCCAAGGGAATACGACCCCTTCAGGGTCGGGGAACGAGCGTTGCGGATTCCGGGGGCGTTGCCCCGGCTACTATCTTGTGCCCTTGCAGGGCACGAAAAAACTACCCTTCTGTGTTGCCCCGTGGCGCCCGTTTCTGACATCATGGATAGCCATTCTAGGCTATGCATGCTCAGAATGACAGCGCCTACGAGTTTTCCGCAGCCTGTTAAGCCGCTTCTTCTCCACGATACTCCTATACTGTACAGCGGAATTTGGAAGTTGCCGGCAAGCGAGGCTTCACATAAACTCGCGTTTCGGAGTTGAAGGGCACTGACCCCATGCCTGCGGCTGCGGCGACAGCGACGAGCAGAACGATCATGACAGCAGAAGGCGGCGCCTACGCTTTAATCCTCTTCTGTTCCCAAGAAGGGCCGGTCCAAATAGGGAAGCTCGGCCCATTGCAGCTTCGACGAGGTTTCTATGTCTACGTGGGCAGCGCGGTCGGGCCGGGAGGTGTCCGAGCCCGCGTCGCGCACCATCAGAAGGTGTCGCTGCGACCTCACTGGCACATTGATTACCTGCGACCCCATACCTGTCTCGACCGGATTTGGTATTCTCACGACCGGGTTTGTCGCGAGCATCGATGGGCTCGCGTTATCCGCGCGCTGCGGGGAGCCTCTGTTCCCATTGCAGGATTCGGCTCGTCGGATTGCAGGTGCAAGACGCACCTCTTCTTCTTCACGAGGCGGCCATCCTTCAAGGAGTTTCGGCAGAAAGCGCAAGGGAGTGTACGGGCGGGAAAGGCATCGCCCGTCTTTGTCGTTCACAACACTACGAGGCGGCGAAGCGGGCAGGTCAAAAGTCAAAGGTCAAAGGTCAAAAGGCAAATGGCAAATGTGAAATCCGATGGAATTTTGCCATTTGATCCCGCCCTGCGGGACGATTTGCATTTTGACTTGCCCTTCCCGGTCTGACACACTAACAGGTGAATGCCTCTCCCGGCGCCCCCGGATGAGCTTGCGGATTCTGTTATCTTTCGATTCTGAACCCAATTTTAATGGTGACTTGGAATTCCGCCACCGCACCGTCTTTGATCTTGCCCCGTTCCGCCACAACCTCGAACCAATCCATGTTTCGCAACGTTTTTGCCGCTTCCGCAACGGCTGCCTTTGTAGCTTCGGCAAAACTCGTGGGTGAGGTTCCCACCAGCTCTGTGATTTTGTATGTTCCCGGCATTGTGTTTCTCCTTGGTCAATTTGCTTTGCCTGTAGCGATGCATTCTAACTCCAAAAGGCCGCCTAGAGAGACCTGAATTGTGGCACGGCGTATGCTTGACAGTTTGCACTGTGCCTCATAAGATTAAATTGTTGTAGCTCGTTTGGCGGCAAAAAGGTTGGACATGGACAAGAAGAAAGTCGAATACTACAAGAAGCGCCTGGTCACGACGCAAGACGAGTTATTGCGACTGGTGACGAAGTCGGAGCGCGACGGGCGTGAGGCGGACGAAGAAGCCACTCAGGATATCGCCGACAAGGCCGCCAACTCCTACACCAAAGAGTTCCTTTTCCACCAAAGCGACGAGAACCGGCGTCTTTTGCAGATGGTCAACGAAGCCTTGGAACGCGTCAAAAACGGCACGTACGGCCTCTGTGTGTCCTGCCAGGGGGAAGTCCAGGTAAAACGCCTGGAGGCGGTGCCTTGGGCACGCCATTGCATCGAGTGCCAGGAAAAGCAGGACGAGGGTCTCCTCTAGCGCGCTAAAGCAGCGTCGAAAGCGAGGTTCGTCTTCTATCTCCCCCGCAGTTCCAAAGTGCCCACGCCCTCCATTCTTAGGGAACTAGTCGGCAGTTTGCTTGCTGTAGTATCCCCCACCGATTGCCTGTTGTGTCAGCAGGAACTCACGGAACCGGGCGGCGCATCCATATGTCGGGCATGCTGGGAAAACATTCAACCCTGGCTCGGCCCCGCTTGTGAACGTTGTGGTCTGCCTTTCGCCTCATTACAGGCAGTGGACTCTGTAGACGCGCTTTGCGGCTCGTGCCGGCAAGGCGAACTGGAATTCGACATGGCGCGAAGCTATGGGCTCTACGCCGGGAACTTGCGCAAGGCTATCCTTCATTTGAAATTTTACGGGCGGGAATACCTGGGCCACCGCCTTGGGGCGCTTTTGGCGCGGGCATGGGAGGCGCTGCCCGAGCCTGATTCAGCCATCGTGGCGCCGGTACCGTTGCACCCTTCCCGAAGGCGCGAAAGAGGGTTCAACCAAGCTGAACTGCTGGCGAAAGGTCTGGTAAGAAGTCTCCGAAAAGAAGAGAGCGGATTGCGATTGGTGGCGGGTTCCCTGCGACGCATTCGCGCCACTGTTCCGCAATTGGGCCTGAGTGTGAGCGCGCGGCGCGAGAATGTTAGCGGCGTCTTTTCCGTGGGCCGGCCCGAAGATGTGCGTAACCGTACAGTTGTGGTGGTCGATGACGTGATGACTACCGGGGCGACTCTTTCCGCTTGCGCCGCCGCCCTCAAGCGGGCGGGCGCCTCGCGCGTCCTGGCCTTGTCGCTGGCTCGCGCGACGCCGCAATTCCCGGACGTGGGCGCCCTCGATCTGGCCAGCAGCTTCGGAAACGGCAGATAGGCGCTTCCGGCTGTAGCTAGGAGCCGCGCATCTCCCGGCGTTCCCCTCGAGTTCTCCTGAACCCTTCCTATTTTCGCATTCCCCAAAAAAGGACTTGACA
>JBEKIZ010000103.1:0-15712 GCA_050011515.1 Terriglobia bacterium
TCCGTAAACGGAACGTCTCGGTGGCCGCATTGCCGATCTGGAGTTGGCATCGGCGCGCACGCGGTCGATGTACATTTCCTTGTGCAACTGGCCGAGATCATATTCGGGCGTAACTCGTCGTTCATCCTATTCTTGCGTGTTCTCTTAGGGCTAGCCATCCGCTCGTTCATCCCCACTGCGTAACGTAGTTATCATTTAGTTCGTGACCACGGCCTATCCGGTCCATGTGGCAGAGAACCCTTATCATTTCACCACCAACATGAAGTAGCGGTGCTGTCCACCTGACTTCAGGGAGGAGAGAATGCGGAAGCTTCGTCTCAAAGCGCCCGCCAGTGTGGTGGCGGATTACTTTCGCCTCTTCGTCAACCGGCGGGCCTACACCCTCCAATCCAACCGGCCGCACCCGGAAAGTGCCCGGCATTATTACTATCGTCCCAAGGACAAGAAAACCGGCCAGGGGCTCAGCCTGACACCTGACACAATCCGCCGCCACCTCGAGGGCGAAATCACCATCGGCCTCTACTCGATCAACCCCGCCACCCAGTGCTCGAAGTGGGTGGCCGTCGACGCGGACTATCAGGATTCGCTTACGGATCTCCTCAAGCTCAGCTTCTACCTCAGGCAGGATGGGGTGGAGTCGGCTCTTGAGAATAGCCATCGGGGCGGGCATCTCCGGATATTCCTCGCGGAGCCGCTCCCAGCGCGGGACTGCCGGATCTACGTTTGCGGTCTTGCCCTGCGGTTGGGTATCCCGGTCAAGGGAGGCAGGGGGCGGGAAGGAATCGAGGTCTTCCCCAAGCACGATGCGTTGAAGCCCGGCAGGTACGGCAATGCCATGCGTGGACCGCTGGGCATTCACCGGGGCGCAGCTCAGCGCTTCTGGTTTGACGATGCCGATGAAGATCTTGAGAAGCAAATGTGCTACCTGAATTCGCTTCCCAAGATGACAGGTGACCAACTTGCCAGATTGATTGCTGGGAAGGCCATCCCACCTCAGCTCGCTCCACCAGAGCCGAAGGCTGAACCGGAGATGAGGAGGCATGCGGCTGGGCCAGAATTCCGGATCCTCGATCACATCAACACCAAGCTCCGCACTGTTGGGCACAACAATGTGACCCGCTGCCCCTCCTGCGCTGAAGAGGGGCACGACCGCAGCGGGGATAACCTCTCAATCTCGATCGAGGAGCCTCGCAAGTACATCTGCTGGGCCGGCTGCACGAGAGACCTGATTCGGGCAGCGGTGGGCTGCCCGCGACCAGTCCAACATGCCTTACATGGGCAGAAGAAGGAGGCATCGAATGTCGAAATATGGTGAGACTCAGACGGTCTTGCGCGAGGAGAAGTACCTTGTGGAGGCTCTGAAGGAGATGGGCTACGAGGTTGAGGTCCACCCGGAGGGAGTGCAATTGAACTCGTACTACTCGGAGCAGGAGGCAAACCTACAAGAACGGCGGCGGAGAGAAGAAGACCAACACGCTGTGGATCCGCTGTGTCGCCTGGCGGCGATGGGCGGAAATTACAGGTGAAATCGTGGGCAAGGCGAAATTCCTGTACGTTGAAGGGAGACTCCAGTTACGGAGTTACGAGGATCGCGAGGGCCTGAAGCACGACGTGACGGAAGCAGTCGTCACCACGCTCAGGTTCCTGGGTCCGCCCAAGAACGGCAACGGCACAAAGGCGGCTGAATCCTCGAAGACTGCGGAGCCGGTCGATGAGGGCGACAACCCCTTTAACGAGGTGGCCGACGAGAGCGCCGAATCAGACATCCCATTCTGATGGGCTTCCCCCGGCAGTTCCCACAATTGAGCGGCTCGCGCGTTTCGTTCAATGCGGGCAGCCTCGCCTTTCGGGTCGAATTCCGCAGAAAACCAAACTCCACCGATTGGGCAATGAGGATCTCTTGACCCAATCCACGACTCATATGCGCTCGTGAGGATCCACACGACGAACCCCAGCACAGACCCAAGAAGGGCGTCGGCAATGAGGTTCGGCCAATCAAGAGCACGAAGTGCCGTGGCCAGTTGGTGCGCGATCGTCTTCGCCTATCGCTACTATCCATGCGGTCTTGGCGGCATCGCATGCAACGATTGGTTAGGAGGCTGACCACCGGAAGTGCCGCGCCACCTCCGATGAATAAAAGCCTCCAACCGTCGATTTGTTCCTCTCTAACCAATCGGAAAATCTTGTTGTGCCATTTGGCGCTTGCTCGGATGTTAGCATCTCGTCCATCAGCCCTTTTAGTTCGTTCCGGGTGAGCAAAACGTCCCGCAAAAATATGCCGAGAATATGACCACATGAGATACCAAGAGATGCGGGAACTTTCACGAATATCGGGTTCTTCCCAATCTTCTCGGCGATTAATGCCACGAGCTCGTGAAACGTAAATGTCTCCGGTCCGATCGCATCCACCGTAGCCCCCGCCGTGCTCGTAGATTGGCGGATGGTAATTTCTGCCAAATCTTCAACGAAGACCGGCTGCACCCTATAACGTCCCGATCCAAAGATCGGAAACACGGGGCTTGTTCGAATCAGCCACGCGATGTTGTTAACGAGAATGTCCTCCTTTCCGAAAACGAGTGTCGGCCGGACAATGGAAAAAGGAACGCCGGATTCCCTGAGCATCGATTCCTGGATCGCTTTGCCGCGGTAATAAGGCAAGTCGGAATCGAGGGAAGCTCGGGTAACACCAATGTGAACGATTCTCTTAACACCCGCCTCCTTGGCGCACCGAAATAGCGTCTTAGTGTTCTCCAGAGCGTATTCATAGGTCTGACCGTCGAACGGGAAGCGAATCCAGTAGGTGTTGTATAGGGTATCCGCTGCGTTGAGCGTTCGAGTCAATGCTTCTGCATCATCGAAGCTGTAAGAGAACGCCTTGACGGCCGGGCCGAATGGATTGGGTTTGGTCGGATGCGTTGTGATCGTGCAAACAGTTCTGCCTCTTTCGAGAAGGGCTTTCGAAATATACTTCCCGATGTACCCGAAGGCGCCAGTGACGACATCCACGATCTTTCAGCCTCCTAACAATAATTAGACTGATCCGGATAAGATGCGGAGTCGCGTGTTCCCGTCTGCATAATACGCCATAGACGGTGCAATCGTGGATGCCATAACTCTTTCTTTAAGAACCCTGTGTCGCCCCTGGCATGTTTTATCATGGCGTTTTATACCGGTCGGCATAGAAAGCCCTCGATTGCCTCAAAGCCCGTCGACCGGACTACGAATTTCGGCCGGCGCGTGGTGGGGTTAGTCATGGCATCCGGCCCCGGGAAATCTATGGCGTTCATCATTAAGGGTATCTCAGGTCAGAGGCCCGATCAATCTTTCGAGTGGAGGGCACGAACCCTCGGCAATCTGGTACGTGTTGGCGATGCCGGATAGATACGCCGTCGCGCAGACCGAAGTCCCTCAATTCCTGCATCGTCAACATGGAAGTGGCCGCCCTTTAGATGGTCAGGTGCAGGGCGCAGCCGCTTGCCCGTCAGCGTACTCGAAATGTGCCCCCCGTCCCTGCGTTCGGTGGAGCGACACGGAAGAGTCCAGTCCCGCACTCCGAATCTTGGCTTGGTCGAGCCCTCCTGGCACTGGGTCCCTCAGCGAATCGCAACCCATCAATCCAGGCGAATATATTTTCCTCTTAACCTGGAACGAGACTCCCCGGAACCCTATACTAACCAGGAGGGTAAGACAGAAGTTCAGTTTTCCCTTGTTTCAGGGCCGGTAGTCGGTAGCTGCCGGCCTCCCCTCTACGGGGGGCAGAGAAACAGGGGGGATCGGGAAGCTAAGATGTATGCCGACTCGTCACATCGACAATTGACTGCATTTGAACCTTCCCGGAACTGGATTGCAAGCAAGGACGGGCAATGAAGTCGTGTGCATTGCCGGAACTGGGAGCTCATTGCCTCTGGCTCACAAGCTCCCAACAATGTGGCAACGTATCACATGCAATCAACGACGACCAATTCATTCGGCGTTGGTGACTCGACCGTACCGCCCGGCAGTCAGAAGAACGGCTGCGACAGCGAAGTGACGTGCGTAGGCTTCGGCTATCATGGCTAATACCCCCGCTCGTGACAAGTAGCAAGAGAGACAGGGTGCCTGGGCAAGGGGCTAGCAAGCAGAGCGTGTTAGCATGGGTTGCGAGTTGTTGATGAATGGATTAAGGACTAGCTGGTCCTGAACAGGGCTAATGGGGGGTATGTTGAGCTGGCTACTCAACAAAGACAACAATAGACCCGACGAGGGCAGACGTTCCTCGGCAGGTTCTAAGGGCTGCTTTTGGGCATTGGATGGCGTTCTTGCCACTGTCACTTGGCAAGACGTGTGCGGGCAGGAACGATAGAATCAAGCAGGGAAGCGCTCCAGCGATGGCCGGGAGACAAGAACATGAACGATCCACGTGATGCCTTGATGATAGGAAGAACAATCAAAACCACCGGAATAACCGTGCTGAGAGCCGAGCCGGCAAAGGGTAAAGATTGGTGGCTATGCAGATGCCCCTGTGGTAGAGAGTTCGTCGCCCACGGATGGAATGTTAGGCATGGTCATACCAGGAATTGTGGAAGTGACGAACATAAAGCGCAACCAAAAGAGCATCAAGTCGAAGTACTCGCGATATGATTGAATCGACCTACACGTGATTGGAATACTCCAGCAGAGAAAGCCGCCTCTGCTTATGGCCGAAGGATGCCAAGGGCTGATCTGGTACCCCCGTACCATTGCCTGGAAGGGAGACTTGGGACATTTTGAACCCATGAATGAGAAAGAGCCCCCAACTCTATTCGTTCGGTTGGCCTTGCTCGCCGCGCTTTATGGTGCCGGTTTGGTTGCGATTTACACCGCACTCGCCAGAGTCGAACTGTGGCTCGGCCTCGCTCCTAAGTGACGAGTCTCATCACAGACCGGGTGGTGTGCCGCTCCCAAGGGCCAAGTCTGGAATAATCAAAGTCAAACTGTGCGTCCTTCACACTCTGCAACCCCGGGTTAGGATATCTTGCGTCCTGGCTCCCTCTCGTAGCAAGCGCGGACTGCAAGAGACTGTGGCCGCACCACCGCACTTGACGAAGACCGGCATTGATGACAAGCACTACGTAACCTGCTGACTGCTTACGCATCATGGCCCGCAATCGTACGGAATCCTCCCCATAAATCCATCCCTGCCTGGGAGAAGTGTCTCTTGACGTGCTGTCCTGTCAGCATCACTTCGAGTATCCGTCCCGATCAACTCAATCTTAGGGAGTGGGTCCGTTTCCTGAATGGGCGTTTGCAGCCAAGTGGATTACTTCCGAGTACGCCGTGATACAGGACCTATTTACGGAAGCGCTTCCAAGTACCTGCGAAATGAGCGGATAGCGGAACTCTGCGATAGAATTGCCTAGAACCTTATGTCGCTCCACGTCGGCGACAAACTCGGCACTTACGAGATCCTCGCGGCCATCGGTGCTGGGTGTATTAGAGTTCTGCCCGAGGTGTTCGCGCACGATCCGGAACGCATGGCCCGATTCCAGCGTGAGGCCGAGGTGCTGGCCTCGCTGTATCATCCGAATATCGCCACGATCCACGGGGTCGGGTCATTGGCGACAATGTTCTTATCGTTCGCCAAGGACAAGGCCGGCGCTTCATTGGTTCAGAAGATTCTCGGGCAGGTTCGGGCGCTGGGCAAATTAATGGGCTAGCCGTCGGTGAGACGTAGAGCACTGCGACTGAGTCGGGTAACGTTAGTGGCGCGGCGGCCTTGCGGGCCGACAACGAAGGATGACAATAGCCTCACACAAGCCCCTTTAAATCAATTCGCCCTATACATCGCCATGGAAGTGGCGGGTGTAGTAGACGTTCCATATAACTCCTCTGCTTTCTGGATTTAGCCGCAACATCTGGATAGGTGATATACTCTTCCCTCTGAAAAGTAAGGGCACAACACAAGGAAATGTCCACGAAAGGGGAGGGTCTCGATGGCTAACACGATTGAAGCGATTCCTGAGAAAACGAGGTGGGAGATTGCAACGAAAGGATTGACTGGTGCATACATTGCAATTTCTAATGCCTTAAAGCAGGCTGTAGGACAGAAGAAATTTGAGGAGTTCAATGGGTCCCTCTGGTATGAAGCAGGAAAGGGAGCGAAGCAATTTGCTGATACCCTCGGACTAGCCACTGAGAATGCCGGCGATGTCGAAGGGATCACCCATCTCCTTGCGCAAGCGTCTATGGGGCCGGAGTTTAAGTTCGAAATTGTTGAAGCTACCAAAGACAGATGTGTGGGCAAGACTACTGAGTGTCCTTGGCACAAGAGGTGGAAGGAGCAGGGCCTTGACATGGATACTTGCGGCGTAGGGCATCAAAGATGGGGTGATGGAGCTGTCGAAAGTTTAAACCCCAATTTTACTTTCAGACTTACCAAGAATATGGTCCGTGGCGACTCGCATTGCGAGTGGGTAGTAGAGCGGAAGAAGTAGAGGCAAAAAGTAACGATAACGTCTTTGTAGGTTCAAGGGCGACCTCTCGGGGTCGCCCTTTGCGTTTCTAAGCCTGCTGCCGTGCACTATGCTGCAATCCACACTTTTCCATTGATTTCGGGCTTCCACAAAAGTGCGTGTCCCGTTGGGAACGCTGACCTGACCGGGGATTTCTGTAGCAGTCGAATAGAGAGACTGGAAGACAGAAAGGAACCGGGAAATGCCAAAGAAGACGTTTACGCCAGAGCAGATCGTAGCGAAGCTGCGGCAGATGGAAGTGTTGCTGAGCCAGGGCAAGACAGTACCGCAGGCGTGCAAGGAAGTGGAGGTCGTCGAGCAGAGGTTCGACCGGTAGCGAAAAGAACAGGCCAAGCTTTCAGCTCTACGGCACCGGTCCCGCTCTTTTTGGAGGGTTGGCGAGATAACTCCCGGTTGGTCGGCAACTCGGAAACTACTTGCCGTAGCCCCTTTAACTCAGCCACACGGACGAAGCGTCACTTCGCGCAAAGCGACCCACTACCTAATCTTCTTCCCAATTAACAATACACGTGGCGCTGGTGAAAGTCAGCACATGTGCCACAAAGGAGGTTCTGTGTTCGTTGAACTCATGCCGCTTCTTGCCGGCCGCACTGTGCTCATCACAGTGGCCAAGGTGGATGACAAGACAATTCCTGTCAATGTCATTCCCACCCAGGCAAAGGCCGACGAGAACCCAGCTCTCAGTACACCGCTCACTTATACCAGCCCTTCCCCCCTTCCTCGGGCGCCCTCGCGCGTCGACTTTTCCGCCCCCGCCTGCTAAGCAACTCCTGAGAGTTCGAGATCTCCTGTCATGGCCTTGCGCCCCGCCGCGTCGACGGTAGCAATTTGATAAGTGTGCGCAGTCTTGTCGCCGACGGCATCGGCAAACTCGAACGGCTTCTTGCTGGTCTGCGCCTGGTGGACCACCTGGTCGACCTTCTGGTGATCCCGCCAGATCTCATAGTGTGTGATCGGTTCGTCGCCGGCAAAGGCCGTCTGCCACTTCAGGCCGACCACGCGTTTCCCCTCGTGCATTGCCTGCCCGGCCCAGGCTTCCCGTGGGGGCGTCAGTTCCTGCTTAGGAAGTTGGAAATAGTTCGTCTTGCCATCCTTCGCCGCGCTGGCCATTTTTTCGATGGCAAGCCGGTCGGAGGCGCTGAGCCCGTTCGGGGCGATTTGTGCCGCGGAGAGATTCTGCTCCAGTTGGCAAGCCTTGGGATCTTCGGAGATTTGCCCCGTACCGATGATGAGCGTACCAATGCCGGGCGTCGACAACGTGTATTCCACTAACCGCCGGCTCGGGAGCGAGTCGCTGCCTACGGTTCGGATGACGTGTTCGGGCTTGCGCGAAAAGGCGGCTTCCTTTGTGTACATGGCGCCATCCGCAAACACCTTCATGGCGATCAGGCCCATGCCTTTTGCCGCCGCCACCGGAATGATGTTGTACTGCATGTTGAAGTTCAGCCGGTCGTTGGCGTTGATGGCCACCAGCATGCCATCCAAAATGTTGCGCTCGTCCCGTTGGATCATTTCGATCATCACCGGGGGAGAGTGATGGCCGGAAAATCCCAAGTGGCGAATCAGCTTTTCTTCTTTGGGATTGAGTCCCGTGCGATTAGTGCCATCGCGATAATCCAACAGCGCCGCCAGCGTCCCGATGTTTTCGGCGCCAGGGTCCGGATTGTCCAACCCCTCGTAGACCGCCTCGACTTCCGCCATGGTGGCCACATTGTGGACAAGGACCATATCCAGATATGAACCGGAAGGATAGGACCCGCTTCCGTCACCAAAGATTTGTGTCAGGGTGCGCTTCACGTCATCTACGGCGTGAGAACCTTCCGGACCGTTGCTGAAGCTTCGCAAGTTCTCTTTCGCCCAGCCACCCTTTCCCCAACGCAGCATGGTCTTGCTGGTCAGAAAGATCCCCTGGCGGCGGGATTCGTCGTACCCGGTCTCGCCGGGGATCAATTGGAGCTGGTGAAAGGCTTTCCCGTAATTTGTCTGACTGGGGCCGTAGGCGTTGGAAGTATCAAAATAGTTGATGCCCACATCGAAGGCCTTCAAAATGATTTTGACCGGCTCCACGCCTGGAGGCGTCCATTGCAGCGAGGCTTGTCCACCCAGGCCGAGCGTGGTGGCCTCAAAGTGCATCCGACCCATGTCGCGTCGCAGGGGCTTGGTAACGGTGGTCTTGCCGAACCCCCAGTAGGGTCCTAGCGCCAGGCCCGCCGAAGCCGCGCCGGCAGCCTGCATGAACCGGCGGCGGGAGATCTTAGGATTAATAGTCATACTCGTAATCCTCCGCAGTAAGGTGGGGCTCCTTCCAAACGAGAAGAATCCCGTCGGGGAGGAGGGCGTGCGAGGGCCTTATTTAAGCAAGATTCGAGCGTAGACGCAAGGCCTCTGACATGTAAACCAGAATTTCCGTTTTCAGTTTTCGCACGACCGGTAATGTGCACTCGAGTGCCTCTGAATTCAATGTCCAGCCGAGCTTTCAGTGCTGGGTGTGCAAGAACGCCAACAGATGCAGACCCGACCCCCATAACTTTGCCCGCACGGCAAAGTTGTGAATCCAGTCACACATACGAGTTTGTCTGAGAAAGGAGGCCACCCTTGCGCTTTGAGGGCAAAAGTCGGCTCGGCTTCTACCCGCTGCCCTTGTCCGAGGCCCAGCGGATTCGCAGGTTTCTCCTGCGACCGCCTGGCCGAATGTAGTCAGATTCTCTCCACGCATTTCCGTGATGTTTGGGTTTACCGTCTCGAAGCACCTGAGTGTGTGCGCTATAAGCAGGTGGTGGTGATCGGAGCACGACGAAGCCGACGTGAGAAAGAGCGTCTTACGGACAGCGATATCACCCGGGCACGGCTTTACTACGCCAGCTTGGCAAGGAATCCCTCCCAAATCCCCGTCCTGCCTTCTGAGCCCGAATCGCGATACAACGTACCCGTAAGCGGACCAGCACAACTGGTCTACCGTGGCCTGCTCCTGGATGAGATCGAGAATCTGCTCCCACTGTCAGCGGCGTGTTGGCGCCATCTGGGCAGCCGTCGTCGAGCAGAACCTATTTACCGTGGAAGCCCCAGGCATCGAGCCGGTGACGGCAAATCTGGGTGAGAACGCCCAGTGCTTCCGCGGGACTATCACTATCGCCGGTCGCAGACCGGTCCGCCACTTGGTGGCAATCTCTGCGGAACTGGCCAAAACGCGACCGGGAGCAGACCCACAAGGCAGGCGCACCATCCTGTGTGACAACGACCCGACGTTTGTGCTCTATCGCATCGCCCAGCGGTTTGGATTGCCGGTCGTGCCGGAGTGGGCCGCCTGGTTCAACGAGGAACTCAACCGCCGTGGAGCGATCAAACCGCTTATCGGTCTGGGATGCTCTCCGGTGCTGGTCAGCGGCACGAAGAAGTTGTTCCTGAAATGGATTCGACGCGCCCTGCGGCAGAAGCGTATTGAAGTTCCTGACCGCAATGGGCCGGTCCGCTGGAGCCTGGCCCACAGTTTCTTTCGAGTTAGCGAAACCGGCCTGGAAGAGGAGAGCTGTCAGAAGGCAAGCAAAGAGAGCTCCGCCATCCCGGCGGAGGGGGAGGACACGACATCATGCGAATCGCATTAAAGGTCATCCGCCCCAGCATGCTGGCAAACAACCGCCTCGCGAGATGGCTCTCTGCCAAGAGCAACCAGTAGTGCGTTATTTACTATTCCCTGCACCTATCGCAATTCTCGGCTTCTCTCAAATGATGGATCGCACGGCGTGTTGATTCCATGGCCTCCTTCTTCCTGCCGCAAAAATCGTGGCCGGCTTCTTCCATGTCATGCATGGCTACTTCGAGAGCATGGACGGCCTCATGGATGGCTGGACAACGACGCGGCATCGGAACGGCCAAGGCTGCCGGCACCGGGGCGGCTAGAGCCGGAGCCTCACCAACGGAATGCCCCCTCGGGACTCCGGTCAGCATCCCCAAACCAAAAACGGTGAGTAAGGTAATGACGGCCAGAATGGTTCGTTTCATCTTCCCTCCCAGACTAAGAGTTTGTACTACCTGTTGACTTCTGGGCGCCCATCTTAAGGAAATAATGACCTTTTTGCAAGGCAAGCCGCTTCTTGTGTCGCAGCGAAGCAAGAAGATCCTCTTCCGGCAAAGCAAGAAGTTCCTGTAGGAATGCGGCAAACTGGCCGGATGGATAAACAGGTTTAGTCGTTGCACTCAAAGCGAAAGGAGGAGACTTTGCCTCTGTTGGAGACAATCGCCGAGTACTTGCGTGCCCATGCCCAAGAGTTAGGAAACCGAATCCTTGAATCATACCCAAGTTGCATTCCATCGACGACCCACCGTCACCCCTTATCAGCAAGCTCCTGCGGCAGGCCAGCCGGCGCTCCTGGAGAATTGGACAGTGGTCGAACGTCAACGTCAAGTTCTTCTACTATGCCGGCACTATGCAGGAAGCGTGTTTGAGGCTGATGGGGAAGAAGCTGCTGGTCTCACTGGCGATGGAAGGGAAGTTCGCAACTGATGGCCTGCAAGCGATCGATGAAGGTGATGACATCCTGATGGCGATGGCGCGGGAGCTGGTGACGGAGAAGGGCATCGGGGAGAGTGCAGATGCGGTTTGGAAGCGGCTCATGGAGAAGCAGGCGGAAGTATTCGGAGTTCGGGCCGTGGAGACATCACCATTGGAAATGGAAGCTGAACCTCCGGAGAGGGATGTACCAGAAATCATCATTCCACCGCCAGCACCGATCCCGGCAGTGGTGACACAACTTCTCATGTTCGGTATTTCACTTGAAAGTGTACCCAGGCGTAAAGCCTCGCGCAGGCCCTCGAGTGCCGCCACGACTTCTGATCAACTGGGGTTGTTCCAGAGCTAAGGGTGAGGCGAGACGAGCTGCGCCCGGCGGCAGTCTCTCACTGGCTAAAGTGCGCCGTCACTCGGCCAGCACGGCGGATTGCCTCTGCAGAGTCGTCGACAAAGACAGGGCGACCAACGAGGGGCTATTCCCTCGAACGCCGTTCGGGGACAACCATGCCCCCAGCAGCCCACGCAAGGCTCACATTACGCCTGCACGGCCAAGTGACCCCTGACTGCATAGGAGTAAACCCAAGGCGCTGGAGTAGCCTCCGAGTCCGCCGGCTATCCATCCAAGTTAACCTGGATGCGTCGCGTAATCACTATGGGCGCCCAGGGATGTCCATGCCAGCTCCCCAATGTCACTGTGATTCAATCACCTCCGGGCCCCTCGAAAATTCCTCTTGACAGCGACCGGCCATCTGTCATACTGTCCTATGACAGGGGGCCGCACATGATACTCCAAATCAATTTCAAGTCCGGCATGCCCATCTACCTCCAGATCGTGGATCAGATCAAGGCCGTGGCCGCCTCGGGGGCGCTGCGGCCCGGTGAGGCGCTCCCCTCGATCCGTCCTCTGGCTGAGGAACTGCGCGTCAACCGCAACACGGTCGCCAAAGCCTATTCCGAGCTGGAAAGCCTGGGCGTGATCGAGACGCTGCCGGGGCGGGGTTGTTTCCTGAAAGAAAATCAATCGGCATTGCGAAAGAAAGCCCGGCGCGACCTGCTGATCGAGGAGGTCGACCAGGCCATCGTGCAAGCGCACCATTTGCAGGTGCCTCGCGATGAATTCCTCGAATTGATCCATGAGCGACTGGATGTGCTCGACGACAAACGACGCGCCAATGAAGACCATAAGGAGGATTGACCAGCCATGAACTCTCCAACTCCTGTCATCCAAATCGAGAATCTCACGTACGCCTACGGGCGCGCCGAGGCCGTCCATGACTTGAGCCTGACCGTGCAGCCCGGCCGCTGTTATGGACTCTTCGGCCGCAACGGCGCGGGCAAGACAACCACGATGAAGTGTCTGCTCAATTTGCTCCGTCCGCAGCGGGGGCAGGTGCGCGTATTCGGTCTCGATCCGGCAAAGCACGAAGTCCCGGTGAAGCGCCTCCTCTCTTACGTGCCGGACCAGGTCGCGTTCTATCCGTGGATGAGCGTTCGCGAGACCCTGGATTACCTCGCTTCATTTCGTGCGAATTGGAACCGGAAGGTCGAGCAGGAGTTGTTTGAGCGTTTCCAGCTCGATCCGGTGCAGCGCACCGGAAGTCTATCAAAGGGTCAGCGAACCCAGGTGGCGTTGATCGCGGCGATCTGCCCGGAGACGGACTTGCTTGTGCTCGACGAGCCGACCTCGGGCCTGGACCCCATCGTTCGCCGCGAGTTCATTGGGGCGGTGATCGGCGCGTACCAGCAAGGCATTCCGGGCAGCCGCACGATTCTGGTCTCCACCCACCTCATCGCCGAATTCGAGGGATTGATTGATGAGTTCACGATCATCGATCGAGGCCGCGCCGTGCTTACGCTCGACGCCGACCAGGCCCGCGAGCGGTATCAGAAGATCCGCGCGCGCTTTGCCCAATCGCCGCCGGAACTCGACCTCCAAGCGGCATTGCGCGTGCGCCGCGAGGGGCGCGAACTGGAGTTGATCGTCAATGGCGCCGGCCCTGAATTGCTGGAGCGCCTGCGGCAGCACAATCCGGAGACGCTCTCGACGGAGGCACTGACCCTGGAGGAAATCTTCGTCGCGACCTTGAAAGCTGGGTAGCGCGGACCTGTTTTGTAAGTCCGCGGCTTTTCCTTGGCAATCGGAGACGAGCCGCGGACTTACAAAACAGGTCCGCGCTACACCCGCTTGAAATCGTAGGAGACGAGAATGACCGCCAAAACCACGAGAATCCTCAAGGAAGCACGCCCGCTCTTCTGGCCCTGGTGTGCCGTGGCCATGGCGGGCGCGCTGCCGCTTGCTCACCCGCCGCATTCAATGGCGTGGGTCAGCACGATCGCGTTTTTCCTCGGCATCCCGCTGTTGGCCACTCTCTCGCTCGGCAACGAATTCCAGCACCGAACGCTTTCCCTCCTGCTTTCTCAGCCCATCGACCGGATGGAAATCTGGGGCGAGAAACTGAGCGTTACAGTGCTTGCGGTCCTGTCGGCGGCTTTGGTTTTCTCCCTCGCCTGGCCGTGGGCCAAATTTCTAACCCCGTGGGTATTGGTGTCGGTCGGCGCGGGAATCATTGCCACCACTGCATCGGCCACTTTCTGGACCCTTTTCGCAAGATCAACGCTGGGTGGAGTCGTTTTGAATATTGCAGTCTACCTTTTCATCATTACTGCCGTGAATTTCGAGTACTGGCATCACGGTTATTCCTCGCTGCTGGGCTTTACGCTGACGATCACCTTTGTCTTCCTATGCTATGCAGGAGTAATGCTCTGGCTTGGTGGGCGAAAGCTATCGCGATTTCAGGTGACGGGGGGGATGGCGGGTGATGATCTACTGGTCGCCGGACCGGACGTGATGCCGGGAGCATTGGCCGACTGGTTTCGCTGCCGTCCCACCGGAGCGGTTCTGAACTTAATCCGCAAGGAAATTCGTTTGCTGCGCCCGGTCTGGATAATCACCCTGTTGTACGTCCTGGGCGAGACTTGCGTAACCATGTTCAGGTTGGTGCCGGAGCGCGGATCAACCAAGGAATTCCCAGTGGCGATGGTCATGTTGGGTGGGTTCAGCACATTGATTGCGGTTCTCGCTGGAAGCCTGTCACTGGGGGAAGAAAGAACGTCGGGGACGCACTCCTGGCACATGACCTTGCCGGTGTCGGCCCGCCGCCAGTGGCTCATCAAGCTGTTCGTGGCCCTGTTCGCAGGTATTTCTTGCGCCGTGCTGCTTCCCGTCTTGCTGTTGATCGCGGGTGGATTCCGATTCGGATCGCCCTTCATGTTTGTGGATGTGCATACCGCAATGGTTTGGCTGCTCATGGCGTCACTCCTGACCTTTGCCTCATTCTGGTGCGCGTGCGCGGTGAACGGGACAGTGCGCGCGGTGCTGTGGCTTCTTCCCATGATGGGCGCCCTCCTTCTTGCAATTGAATTCAGCGAATGGGTTGCGCGCGAACTCATGGACCGCTCTTTTCCCAGGTTCGATCCCTTCGCAGATTTCAGATTCACCAACGCGGTTTCAAACATCAACTTCTTCGTCATAAGAGCAACTCCCATGCCGTTTTTGGCGCTCTTGTTGGTCCCGGCGTTGCTCTTCGCGGTGATCCAAAGTTACCGGCTTTTTCGGACACAGCTCCAGGACAGGACTCTGTCTATGATCCGAAATGTGTTGCCTTTGGCCTTGCTGGCATTCATCAGTGGCTTTTTATTGCTGGCCTCCTATGTCTTCGTGGACCGCGCCAAGCTACAGATGTGGACAATGTTCCATGAAACCCACGAAGCGATTGAGAAAATCCGACCCGGCACCGCGAACCTGGACGCGACGCATCCGCTGCAACTCACGGTGGAAGATCTGGCCAAGGCTTCTCCCCTCTCGGAACGTACGCGGCGCTGGCTGCGCAACTCCCGTATCACTGTCGCTCCCGACAAGCCTCATCCCGGTCGATCCTACTGCTGTGGGGGAAACTCAAGGAGCATCACTTTCGCTCCCGACAAGGCTTATTCGTGGTATTTGGCCAACATCCGCCTGGCGAGCGGTTCCCACTGCACCCTGTCATTCCAGGCCGGACACGGCTGGGGCATTCTGGGCGGAGTCTGTGAGTAATAGTCCCTGGGGCAGTCCAGAGAATCGCCCGCACATCTTCATCGCAACGCCCCCCTGCAGGCGTTTCGCGGGTCACGTCCACTGACAAGGCACCGAGGGATCGCTCGGGACGAGTCGGTCTGTGACGATCGCCCGCCCCAGCGTGTACTGACGGCATCCGGAGGGGGTTAATGGCGACAAATCCCCTTCTGTCAAACAATAGGAACGAAACTCAGCGCGACTGGCGCAACGGGCGCGGTATTCTGCCAAACGGCCGTTTCCCCACGCGCTAAATGGACGTTTGTTGAGGCGAGCCTTCTTCGTCGATCTGATGGCCAGACCGAGCTCCCGCAGCCTTCGGGGCGCGAAAAGGCTGTCCTTTTGAATGTACGGCCGTCCCTTCGCCATGGCGGGGCGGCCCCACGTCGCATATTAGCTGAGATCATCAAAATGGTCGTGGCTGATCAAAACCACCTCTGCCTTGTCCCGGCGCTCCACGGCTGCTCAGCGGCCTCGTTCTGCGCTCTTCGCGGCCAGCGTTTCGATCCGGCTGTTGACCTCCTTCATGCGGTCGGTCAGCACGGTCCACGGGGTCAGGTCGATTTTCACCAGGCCGTAATTGCTGTTTTCGCCGTCGAACCG
>JBEKIZ010000104.1:0-15498 GCA_050011515.1 Terriglobia bacterium
TGGACCGTGCCATGCAGGCCTTGCACGACTGCGATTCATCCCTGGAGGCCTGGAGGAAGGTCGCGCGGCCCGGCGAAGTGGTCGGGCTCAAGGTGAATTGTCTTGCCGGCAGAGGCAATTCCACGCGCCCGGAGTTGGTGGACGCCATTTGCGAACGTCTCAAGCAGGCAGGCATCAAGGAAATCGTCATTTGGGACCGGCTGAATTCCGACCTCGAAAGCGCGCGCTTCAAGATCGTCGAGCGCGGCTCCGGAATTCGCTGTTTCGGAAACGATACGTTGGGATTCGAAGATGAACTGGCTACTTTCGGAAGTGTTGGAAGTCTGGTTTCGCGAACTCTCACCCAGGTTTGCGACGCCGTCATCAATCTGCCTGTGCTCAAGGACCACGGCATCGCCGGCGTGACCATTGCGCTCAAGAGTATGTTTGGCGCCATCCACAACCCGAACAAATACCACATGAACGTCGGCAATCCCTACGTGGCCGACGTTTTCATGCTGCCCCCCATTCGTCACAAGGTCCGCCTCCACATCTGCGACGCCACCACAGCACAATACGAGGGCGGGCCCTCTTTCATGCCTCACTGGACCTGGCCGTACAATGGCTTGATCGTCGGGCACGACCCTGTGGCGCTCGATCACACGGGCTGGCAAATCATCGAAAAGAAGCGTGCCGAAGTGGGCATGAAGTCGTTGAGGGACATGAAGCGCGAGCCTGTTTACATCGCGACGGCTGCCGACCCGCAACACGGTCTGGGGACCAACGATCCCCAAAACATTAAGGTGGTGGAAGTCTGATGGCAATGAAATATGATTTGCAACTCCTCGAGGCCTCTTCTCGGACGCCGCGAGTTAGCCCCGAAGAAACCGGCAGCCTTGGCTTCGACCGGCGAGCTTTTCTGAAGGCTGCTTCCCTTCCCTGCCTCGCCGCCTGCGCCGGGGCAGTTATCGGGCGGCAGGATGCTGTCCCCATCTTCGCTGCTTCGCTCGCGGAGGACGACTCGCAATTCATCAAGGAAGCCAGGTTCTACGATAAACAGGCCTACAGGAAGATCAAATGCAAGCTCTGCCCACGCGAATGCGTCATCGACGACCGGGAGCGCGGCTATTGCGGGGTGCGTGAAAACCGCGGCGGCACCTATTACACCCTGGTTCACTCCCGCGTGGTGACGGCTCACGTTGATCCCATCGAGAAGAAGCCCTTCTTCCATTTTCTCCCTGGCACCGTCGCGTTCTCCATTGCCACCGCGGGCTGCAATGTGAACTGCAAGATGTGCCAGAACTGGGATATTTCCCAGGTCCGCCCCGAGCAGGTCCGGAGCAGCTACGCGCCCCCCCAGAGGGTGGCGGAGTTGGCCGGGCAGTACAAGTGCCCAACCATCGCCTACACTTACAGCGAGCCTGTGATATTTTACGAATACATGGCCGATTGCGCCGAAGCTAGTCACGCCCTGGGCGTCAAGAGCGTGGTGGTCACCGGCGGTTACATCCAACAAGAGCCTCTGCAGAAATTGTGCCGGCAAGTGGACGCCATCAAGGTGGACCTGAAAGCTTATTCAGAAAAGTTCTACAAGGAAGTGGTCAATGGCGAACTGAAACCGGTGCTCGATGGCCTCGTTACCATCCGCAAGCACGGGGTATGGAATGAGATCGTTTATCTTGTGATCCCCACTTTGAACGACAGCGACGCGGAGTTCAAAGGCCTCGCCAAATGGGTCAAGTCCGAATTGGGACCGGACGTTCCGCTCCACTTCTCGCGCTTCCATCCCGAATACCTTCTGAAGAACCTTCCTCCCACGCCGGTGGAAACGCTCGAGCGCGCCAAGGCCGTCGCCGACGCCGAGGGTCTTCACTACGTGTACATCGGCAATGTGCCCGGCCACCCCGCCGAGAATACTTATTGCCCCAAATGCCGCAAGATTGTTGTGGAACGTACAGGGTACACGGTCAGCACGGTGCACATCCACAACGGCAAATGCCAATACTGCCAGCAAGCCATCCCCGGCGTGTGGCGAGCGTAAGCGGGTTGAAGCTGCTCGCTTCCTCCTTCCTGTAACCCTCCAAAGGGAGGCGGTCTGCTGTGAAATCCCTGATTTCCAGGAGCCCAAAACGGCAATCCTGGCACAGAATTCCCATGCGCATCGCTGCACGCGCAAGTGTTACTAGTCCATCGCCGGCAGCGCGTGCTGGAGGCGATCACCGGGATGAACGGAGGACGCGGAATTCCAGAGACCCTTGCACAGAAGCGCCTGTTCTTTGGAGGGCTTCCGGCAATGGCAGGAGAGAACAAAAGCCTGGCAAAAATCAGTTGACAACACGTTTCATTGCAGCTATCTTTCTGTCGATGAATAATGACTGACTGTTCAGTCAATACAGGGAGAGACCGATGATAGCAGAGCGTTCAGCGCGACTGAGTGCCGCGAAACCATCCCCTCGACAGCGAAAACAGAAGCTAGAGCGCGAGGAGCAGATCCTCTCGGCCGCTCTCGAGGAGTTTGGAGCCAACGGATATGCGGCTACCCGCCTCGAGGATGTGGCGAATCGGGCGGGCATCGCCAAGGGAACGATCTATCTCTACTTCCGGGATAAGGAACGGCTCTTTCGGGCGGTGGTCCGCACTTTGATTCAAAAGCGCATTGACGCCCTGACGGGGATGTTCAGCGGGTCGGCGGAAGAATTGCTTCGCGAGCTGCTTTCGCAGATGTACCAGGTGGTGAGAAACGCCAAGGCGCGGTCTATCGTTCGCATCCTCATTGCCGAGAGCGGCAGATTTCCTCAGCTTGCCGACATTTACCATCGGGAGGTTATTGGGCGCGGTTTGAATCGGGTCCGCCGGGTGCTCAAGAAGGGTGTGGCTACGGGTGAGTTCCGGCAGACGAAGGCCGCGCAATTTCCGCAGATTCTGGTCGCGCCCGGCGTTCTGGCCATCATGTGGCAACTGCTTCACGGGGAGCGGCACCGGCTCGACCTTGGCGCCTACAGCAAGGCGCACCTGGAGTTCGTATTGAACAGCCTGCGGAAGCACCCGCTTTGAAAGCCTCGGGGTGATCGAGACGGCGCGGCAAAGGAGAAGGTCCATGCGGTCGAGAGCAAGGTGGGTCACATTGTTCGTGGCGTTGTCGTTTGCGGGCGGAGCGCCCGTGCATGCGCAACAGACCGCTCCGCGGCGTTTGACGCTGAGGGAAGCGATTAGCTTGGCGCTGAAGCAGAACCTCAGCGTGCGCGTGGCGAGTGCGCAAGTGGAGGAATTGGAAGGCACGCGCGAGCGGCGGGGGGCTTCCTTGCTGCCGCACGTCAACGGAAACTCGTTGGCCAACCGCGAGAATATCGATTTGCGCGCCATGGGAATTTCCTTTCCCACGATTCCTCCCATCATGGGAATTACCTTTCCCACGATTCCTGCCGTCGTCGGTCCGTTCGCGCATTATGATTTCCGCCTCTCGGCCAGCCAATCCTTGATTGACCGCCACTCCTACCACAACTGGAAGGCCAGCGAAAAACAAGAGGAGGCCGCCAAGCTCGACTATCAAGACGCGCGCGATTTGGTGATCCGCCAGGGCGCAGGGCTTTATCTTGACGCCCAGGCTTCCGCCGCGGAAGCAGCCGCGGCGGAAAGTCGCGTGACGACTTCGGAAACCCTGGAGAAATTGGCGCGCGATCAACACGCCCAGGGACTGGCAACCGCTGTGGACGTGGTTCGCGCGCAGGTGCAACTGGCGCGGGACCAGCAGAACCTGCTGGTAGCGCGCAACACTTATCAGACTTCTCTACTCGTCCTTGCCCATTTCCTCGGACTGAGCCCCGGCGCCCCGCTGGACTTGGCCGAGCCCTTGAAATTCCATCACGTGGAATCAACCGATGCAGACCAGGCGCTGCACTCCGCCCTCGAGGCGCGATCCGACTACGCCGCGCTTTTCAAGCAGCGAGATTCAATTGTCGAGCAGCTCAAGGCCTCGCGGGCGCGCTATCTCCCCACCCTGTCGGTTAACGGCGATTATGGAGCCATCGGGCGCACTTTCGCCTCCATGGCGGGAACCGGCGAGATTCAGGGAACGCTCACCGTCACCTTGTTTGACCGGGACCGCGCGGGAGAGAAAACGGAACTCCAAAGCCAGTTGAAACGACTGAACGCGCAGATTGACGACCTCAACCGCGAGATCGAGCAGGAGCTGCGCAAGGCGGTGCTGGACCTGGAATCCACCGAGAATCAGGTGACCGTCACCGAAGCAGCCCTCCATCTGGCAGAACGCGAGCTGAGCCTGGCGCAAGACCGTTTCCGTAACGGGATGACGGATAACATCGAGGTGGTGACCGCGCAGGCCAGCTTGGCCAGCGCGCAGGATGACCGCATCATGGCCTTGGCGCGGCACGCCGACGCCGTCATGGCCCTCGTGCGCTCGCTGGGGGGAACCGAAAAGATTTACCAAACATACCTCGCCGAGCCCTGAGCCGGCCGCGGGGTGAAGTTTATTAGGAAGAGGTAAAAAAGCTATGAAACGCGTGATTCCGCTCCTGCTGTTATTGGCGATTGGCGGCGCCGTGGTTTACTTCTATCCCCAGTGGTTCCGCAAGCCCGCCGTGGCAAACGTGCTCAAGCTCTCCGGCAACATTGAGGCGCACGAAAGCTTGGTCAGCTTCAAGGTGCCCGGCCGCATCATCGCTCTGCCGGTGGAGGAAGGCATGGCGCTGAAATCCGGCGACTTGCTGGCGCGGCTCGATAACGATGACTACCGGCAACAAGTGGCGGAGGACGAATCTTTTATTCGCGTGCGGGACCGGCAACTCGCCCTCGGCCTGGCGGGCAGCCGGACGCAAGACATCGAGGCCGCCAAGCTCGCGGTGCTCGACGCTCAGGCGGACCTCGAGCAGAAGAAGAAAGATTACGCGCGTTACCAGGCGCTTTACGAAAAGGACGAAATCCCGGGACAGACGCGCGACTTGGCCGCCACCAACGTCACCCGCGCCCAGGCTACTTATGAGCGTGTGCAGCAAATCTACAACGAACTCGTGGAAGGAACGCGCAAGGAAGAACTTGCCGTCGAGCACTCCAATGTTCACCAAGCAGACCAGAACCTGCGAATGTCCCGCATCCGGCTGACGTACACGGTGCTGCGCGCGCCCTTCAACGGAGTGGTGCTGGTGCGGCAGGCGGAGTTGGGAGAGGTCGTCTCACCCGGTACGCCGGTCGTGACCCTCGCCGACCTGGACCATCTGTGGGTCCGGGTATATGTGCCCGAGACGGATCTCGGCAAAGTGCACTGGGGGCAGGTGGTTGATGTGCGGACCGATACTTATCCTGACAAGATTTATCACGGCCGGATTTCATTCGTCTCTTCGGAGGCGGAATTCACTCCCAAGAGCGTGCAGACGGAGAAAGAGCGTGTCACGCTGGTTTACCGGGTCAAAGTGGATGTGGAGAATCCCAACCGGGAGCTGAAGCCCGGAATGCCGGCAGACGCCATTATCAAACTGAAGTAGTGAGTGCGCCATGAGCACCCCTCCTGCCATCATCGTTTCCTCGCTGACCAAGCAATTCGGTGAAGTGCGCGCCGTCGACGGGCTCAGTTTTGAAGTGTACGCAGGAGAAATCTTCGGATTGGTGGGGCCGGACGGCGCCGGTAAAACCACCGCGCTGCGGATGTTGGCGGGGGTGATGAGCGCGGATTCGGGCTCGGCGAAGGTCGCCGGCTGCGACGTGGTGCGCGACCCGGAAGGCGCCAAGTCGCTCCTGAGCTACATGTCGCAGCGATTTGGCCTCTACGAAGATCTCACGGCGGACGAAAACCTCCGGTTTTACGCGGATTTATTTGGAGTCGGTCGCAAGCAGCGCGAGCGGCGCTCCCAGGAATTGCTGGCAGCCGCGGGCCTGAGCGATTTCCGAAGCCGCTTGGCGGGGAACCTTTCCGGCGGGATGAAGCAAAAGCTTGGCTTGGTCTGTGCGCTGATTCATACGCCGAAGGTGATCCTCCTCGACGAGCCGACCAACGGAGTCGATCCCGTATCAAGGCGGGATTTCTGGCGCATTCTCTATTCATTGGTGGCCGAGGGCGTAGCCATTCTCACTTCCACGTCGTACCTTGACGAAGCGGAGCGCTGCCATCGCGTGGGGCTCCTCTATCGCGGACGGATGCTTTTCTGTGATCGGCCGGAGGAGCTGAAGAAGAGATTTCCCGGCGAGATTCTGGCGGTGCACGCGGCGCAGCCGGGGCAGGTGCGCGCGGCGTTGGCGGGCGCCCCCGGCGTGCGCAGTGCGTTGCTGGTGGGCGACCGCGTCCACCTGTTTGTGGACCAAGCCGCTCGCCGGCTGCCGGATTTGCGCGCGCGGCTGGAATCCGCCGGCGTCATTTACGATTCCATCCAGCCCGTAGCGGCGACCATTGAGGACTTGTTTGTATCGGCCGTCGAGAGCGCGCCAGAAGCTGCCGGGGGAACGAAACCTTTATGAATGGAAGCGAGCCATCCGTGGTGGTCGAAGACCTGACCAAGCGCTTCGGAACCTTTGTGGCGGTGGACCGAATCAGCTTCCAGGCGCACCGTGGGGAGATCTTCGGCTTCCTGGGCCCCAACGGCGCGGGCAAATCCACAACCATCCGTATTCTCTGCGGCCTGCTCCTGCCCACTTCCGGGCGCGCGCGGGTGGCGGGGGTTGACGTCGCCCAGGAGCCTGAAGCGGTGCGCCAGCAGATTGGCTACATGTCGCAGAAATTTTCCCTCTACAACGATTTGAAAGTTATTGAGAATCTGCGCTTTTTTGCCGGGTTGTACAGTGTTCCCACCAAGGTTCTCCCGGAGCGTTTGGCCTGGGCGCTGCGCATGGCAGGACTCGAAGGCCGCGAGCAAACTCCCACGCGCGCCCTGGCCGTCGGCTGGAAACAGCGGTTGGCGCTGGGGTGCGCGGTGCTGCATCGTCCCCCCATCGTCTTTCTTGACGAGCCGACTTCGGGCGTCGATCCCGTCTCGCGCCGACAATTTTGGGAATTGATCCAACAGATGGTGGGCGAGGGCATCACGGTGTTCGTCACCACACACTACATGGACGAGGCCGAATACTGCAATCGCCTGGTGTTGATCGATCGCGGGCGCATTGTGGCCATGGGCACGCCCACAGAACTGAAGACTCGATCCATGAAAGGCCAGCTCCTGCTGGTGGAATGCGAACCGCTGGGGCCGGGACTCGAAGCGCTGAGCCAAGCGCCGGGCGTGCTTGACGCGGCGGTCTTTGGAAGCAGTCTGCATGCCGTCGTCGCCGACGCCCAGGCTGCCATGCCCGGAATCCGGGCGGCCCTGGAGGCCGGGCAGGTCCGCGTCGGCCGGCTGGAGCAGATTCCACCCAGCCTCGAGGACGTCTTCGTCGCCCTGACCGCCGCGCGTGAATCCAAACCGGGGAGAGCCGCATGAGCCTGCGCCGCATCCTGGCCATGATGCGCAAGGAAGTCATCCAGATCTGGCGAGATCCGCGCAGCCTCCTGATCATCTTCGCCATGCCGCTTGTGCAGCTTGTCATTTACGGCTACGGTGTGAATCTGGACATCAAGCACATTCCCCTCTGCGTGTACGACCGCGACGCGACACAAACCAGTCAAGACCTGCTGAAGCATTTCCAGGCCACTGACTATTTCACGATTGTACATGTGGCGGAAAACTATCACGACGTCGTCCAGCAGGTTGACCGCAGCGCCTGCACGGTGGCCGTGGTGGTGCCGCCGCAATTTTCGGAAGAACTCCACTCACGCGGGCAGGCCCCTGTGCAAGCGCTGCTCGATGCCAGCGATAACAACACCGCCAGCATCGGCATGGGCTACGCGCTGAGCATCATCCAAGCCTACTCCCAGGACATACAGATCGAATGGCAGCAGCGCCACGGCCTGCCGCCTGTAACACCCAACGTCACCTTCCAGCCACGGACATGGTTCAATGAAGACTTGGAAAGCATGGCCAATATCGTGCCCGGCGTGGTGGCCATGGTGATGGCCGTCGTGGGCGCATTCCTGACCTCGCTCACCATCGCGCGAGAGTGGGAGCGTGGCACCATGGAACAGCTCATCGCCACACCCGTGCGCAAGCTGGAAATTCAGACCGGAAAGCTGATTCCCTATTTTGTCATCGGGATGGTGGATACAGCGCTCTGCGCCGGGGCGGCGGTCTGGTGGTTTGACGTTCCCTTCCGGGGAAGCTGGACGGTGCTGTTTGCTTGCTCGGCGCTGTTCCTGATTGTGGTGCTGTCCGTGGGGTATTTTTTCTCGGTCACGGCCAAGTCACAGCTCGGGGCCAGCCAGTTGGCTCTGCTGGTGACGCTGTTGCCCGTATTTCTTCTTTCCGGTTTTGTCTTTCCCATCGATCAGATGCCCGTCTTCGTGCAGTGGATCACGCGCATCTTGCCGGCGCGTTATTACGTTTCCATCCTGCGCAACGTCTTCCTGAAGGGCACGGAGGTGCGACTTATGGCGGCCGACGTCCTCGCATTGGCGATCATTGCGGCGGTGCTGATCACGCTGGCCACCCGCGCTTTTCACAAGAGGCTGGAATGAAATTTGTCTCCTCACTCCGACGCATCGGCAACATGGTCAAGAAGGAATTCATCCAGACGCTGCGGGACCCGCGCATGCGCTGGCTGCTCTTTGGCCCGCCGATCATCCAAATGCTCGTTTTCGGTTACGCGGCCACGTTGGATGTAAAAAACGTGGCGCTGAGCGTACTCGATTTGGACAATACGCAGGAGAGCCGCGAGTTGGTGGCGCACTTTTCCGCCAGCCGTTATTTTCACCTGAACGAATATGCCGCTCGGCGCGCCGACCTCCGCGAAGGCCTTGACCGCGGCGATTTCCTGGCGGCGCTTGAAATCGATTCCGGCTTCGCCCAGCGCCTGCGCAACGGCCAAGGGGCAACGGTGCAGGTGCTGGTGGATTGTTCCAACTCCAACACCGCCCTGGTGGCGCTGGGCTACCTCAACCAGATTGGCGCCCAGTTTAGCCGCGACTACCAACTCGACCGGATGCAGCGCACGGCCCCGCAACTGCTGTCGTCGCTGCCGCAAGTGGATCTCGAGATTCGGCCCTGGTTCAACGAAGGGCTGGAAAGCCAGTGGTATTTCGTCCCCGGGGTCATCGGCAATGTCCTGTTGATCCTGGTCATGAATCTCACCGCCTTCGCGGTGGTGCGTGAGCGCGAGATCGGCACGCTCGAGCAGGTCATGGTCACGCCTATTCGCCGCTGGGAATTCATCCTGGGAAAGACCGTTCCCTTCTTCCTGGTCGGCTGCGTCGACGCCACACTCATTGCCCTGGTGGGAACATTTTGGTTTGGGGTGCCCTTCCGCGGAAACCTGGGTGTGCTAGCGGCCGGGTTAGTAACCTTCATCCTCGCGGGTCTAGGTTTGGGGCTATTTCTCTCGACGGTCTCTGCGACTCAGCAGCAAGCGATGATCGCTTCCTTCTTCTTCATCATGCCGATGATCACGCTGTCCGGCTTCGGCACTCCCATCGCCAGCATGCCACCCCTGCTTCAGAAGATGACTTACGCCAACCCACTCCGCCACATCATGGTGCTTCTGCGCAGTGTCTACTTGAAAGGCGCTGGTTTCGACGTGCTCTGGCCGCAGGTCGCCGCCCTTGCGAGCTTCGCTATTCTCCTGCTTGCCATCAGCGTCCTGCGCTTCCATAAATCGCTCGAATAGCGGACACCTATGAAGGGTGGAAGGACTTATGGGCTCGCCTCCGCACCGAGAATCCTCGAAACGGAGCGAAGACTGATCTTCGTCTAGTTCGGGCGCAGGCGACTGGGAATGGAACCAAGCCACCCGCGGACCTTCCTGAATATTTTGTGAGATGCGGGCGGTGATTTTGCAGGTGGATCAACTTGTTGGGCTTCGGCTGTTTCCTGGATGGATTCCGGCCCATCCCTCACTGGGGCGCTCCCGGTCAGGGTAGTGGCAATGCGAGTGGGGGAAGAATCTGAGGGGGACCGGGATGAAATAGGGTGCGACTTTTTACGTCGGGTAGAGGACGTCGATCGCACTCCTGAATGTGAATCCAGGGTCAGCCGCGCGCTGGCAAGGCTTTGATCCGGCTCACCAATTCGAGAGGATTGGGTCTCCCATGCTTGGACGACGAATCTCTAGGGAGCCGGCCCGATGTAATCGAACGGATAGCACGTGACCAAAGTCAGAGTGGGGTGAAGCGAAGCCTTGAGGACTTGGACATCCCGAGGTCCGACCTTCTCGATTGACCCAACTTGATAGTTGTAGATGCCCTGGGTGGTGGTGAAAATGATTTCGTCATCCTTGCGGATCTTTCTGAGGGCGCGGAAGAAGGTATCGCGATGGCCTGCAATCACCACATTTCCCGTTCCACCAGGGAACGCTGTAGTTGGGACATGCCCCACCGCCTTTCGGAGAACGCCATCACCGTCACCTTCCAGGACCATGATGGATATGCCGATCCTGGGTATTTCCATTCGCCCAACCAGGGAGCCCATGGGGAGTCCCGGTACTGAACCGCGGCCAGACAAGGCCGGCGCATTGGTCTGAAACCTGTCCCGGTTGAGCTTGGCGGCCGGTTCTTCCATGAGTGCGGAGAGCGCCCGGTCCATCCATCCCGTCATCAACGACTTCTGTGAAGGCGCCTGATGTCCAATGACCCGGTCGAACCGCCAGCTTTGATAGGACTGAAAAATCCTGGCGCCGGCATAGCCCAGCGCAACGATTCCAAGGCATCCGCAAGCCACGAGCAGGCAGAGGTATTGGCCCGCCTTGAGAAGAAACCTGGCACGATCGTGGGATGGTCGCAAACGCGAGCTCATCACCGCCCGAATCCCCGTCCATGAAGTCGCACCCCCGCCGCGAGAGGTCCCAGTCAAGGAAAAGCCAAAACTGGGCTGGCGAATTGTCGGCTCCGCCACACGATCGTTCACAAAAATGCCCTGGCCGACGTGGACGGCGCCGTTTGCGGTTCAGAGGGCATTAGATAACCGGCGCGAGTGGAAACATGCAGCCTGCCATTGCCCGTCGCCTTGGCCGTGACACGGATGGCATGATAGCTGCCGCCCGAATTTGGGTTGCTGGGATGATATCCGATGGTGTACTCGTGCCGCAGGTTCCGGGCAATCTGCTGGCAGATCCCAGTGATTTGGGAGGGGGACTCCGGGAAATACGACTTACCCCCCGTCACCTTGGCCAGCCGTTTGAGCACGCCCGAGTTTTCGCCCGAAAACATTTTATCGAAAACGCCGAGAGTGTAAATCTGGGCGTTCGATGCTTCCGCCCGTTTCAGGAGCGCTTGGAAGCTTAACCGACTGGCATTGTCGCCACCGTCGCTAATGACAATCAAAGCCTTTCGGTTCGCCGTCCCGGTCTTCATGTGTTCCAGGGCCACCGCGACTCCGTCATATAGGGCGGTATTGCCAAAGGCACGATGTCGGGAAACAGCGCCCAGGAGTTGATGGACGTCGCTCGTAAAAGGGACACCTTTGGGCAGCCCCATGGAAACATTTTGGTTGAAGTTGACAACAAACATCTCATCCTGAGGATTGCTGGACTTGGCAAACTCCTCGGCCGCAGCGAAAACCTCAGGGCGCTTGGCGCTCATACTCCCGCTATTGTCGATGACCAATCCTACCGTTACCGGGACATCTTCCGACTCAAAAGGCGCGATTTGCTGCGGACGGCCGTCCTCAAACACGTGGAAACTGTTCTCGCCCAGTCCGGACACAGTCCTCCCCTTGCCGTCGGTTACGATGACCGGCAAAACGACCAATCCGACGTTAACGGAAATTCGGTATTCATCACTTCCCGGTTGGTCGGGAGCATTGCCTCGCTCAGGAGTTGGAAAACTCGCTAGCGAAATCAGGATGGCGAGCGCTGCTACCGCCGGAAGTTTGCCAACACCAGAATCGCAGAATTTGAACATTGATCACCTCCGAGCGATGGCCCCAACTGACCCCCATCGGCGGGCAAGCCGTGGTTAAAAGGAGCGCCTGGCGCCATAAATGGCGCCAGGCGCAGACTTCTGGAAGGGCATCAGGCCCATCTCTTCAAGACAAAACGAAATGAAGCGGCGGGGCTGAAGCCCTTCCAGACCCGTGGTGAGTAATGCAGGTTGCCGGGAAGCTCCTCGCGGAAGGCAAAGTATGAAGCAGACCTTTGAAGACTATTACCGCGAGGTACAGGAGAAAGCTGAAAGGTCCACGCAGGCTGAGGAGATGTGCAAACAGGTTGACCATCTCAGGGCATTCAACCCTGGCCGCATGGTTCAGCGTATCGGGAACTCTCGGGACGACGTCCGGCGCCGCGTTGGCTGGCTGCCGGCCGGGTTGGCGATTGGCGTGCGGCAGGGTATATCCAGTCTATGCGTACCCTGCACTAGCCCCAATACTGTTTACATTAGGAATGCCCAGGAAACCCCTTCCCAATTCGTTCCGGGGTGACCCCCTCACCCGGGCTTCCCGTCCCGCCTTGCGGGAGGACGGGACCCCCTCTGTCGCCGCGGCGCCCGAGGGTAGGAAATTCAAATTAACCCGACTCTCGCCCCCAAATTGGCGGGGTCGGAAATTCAAATTAACGACACCCTCGGTCGCCGCGGCGACAGAGGAGCAGGGGGTTCTACGGTCGAATAGTGAACAGCCTCCTCAGACAATGCTTAAGTGAACAGCAATGGTAAATCTTCGCCGCCTTTCTCTGACAAGGCAAGGGCACTGAGTTACCGCTACGGAGGTCGCGTGTTTTGTCACAGTTAATTGCTTGGAAGAGCGATTCGCTTGCACCCCCTCACCCCCGTCCCCGCGGCCTACGGTTCGCCAATCTTAGTGGCGGGCGACAGCGAGTGGCTAACCTCTTGGCCAAACTGAGCACGACATCCCGATCCGGCTCGGCCAGACGGGTCAAGACGTTCGTGAGCTTCACGAGGAACTGACCATCCCCCTCCATCGCGCCATTCTCTGCCGTAATTCCTTCCAAGGTCTTCCGGGGCGTGAGGCTAGGTGTGGGTGGAACCTCTTCTCCGCAATAAAAGAGCTGATACAGCGGGACATCGAGGACCGCCGCAAAACGCTCCAGGGTCTGCAGCGAAGGGACCAGGTAACCGTTTTCTACGCGGGAGATGTAGCACCGCAATAAGCCGATGCGATCCTCGATATCCCCTTGAGACATGTGCTTCTTCTCGCGAAGCTGCCGCAGGCGTGAACCGATCAACATGGGTTTACTCTCTTTCATTATTTCCTTCTCATATTTTACTTACAGCCATATCCAAGTTGGCACTAGCCCATAGATTCCTCACCCAAGCGAGCCTTTTTCTTCGGGGGCGGGAAGGGCTAGGCTTTACAGGTTTTGGAAAAGCCCGCGCTTACGGATGTGGCGGCGACTTTACATCTCATGACAGGTTCCGTCGCCGCTACACTTTTTCCGCAGCCGGTTATCCCCCATTACGCGCCGGTGGGGAGCGGCAAGTAGCCGACCACCCCGTCCTTACTCACCGTTGTCACGATCAGACTATAGGGATGGCTGTACTGCTGCGCGTAAAGGTCCACAGCCTCTTTCGCATTCAGATTGTTGAGCCATAGCGTCTTTCCTTCGTTGGTCAAGGAGATGTAGCCCCGGAAGCGCTGGTAGCTCACGTCCGTATTGAGAACGGTTAGAGTTACCCCCGGCGCCAGTTCCGTGGGGGAATCTTTGACGATTTCAAAGGTCACCTTGTCGCGGTGTAGCCGCTGGGCGAGCGTGTGCAGATTGCTCTGATCCTCGCTCACCTGTCCCTGCAAGTTCGCAAGGTCACGTCCAGTGCTCTCTTGGGCGGCGGTCAGTTGTTCGCGAAGGCTGGCAACTTGACCTTGAAGCTGATCGTTGAGCTGAGCGAGTTGCGCCCGGTCTTGCCTTTGCATTGATTCTACGGTGTTCAAGCGGGCATCCACTACTTGACCCTGTTGATCCATCTCTGCCTGTAAGCGTCCGGCAGCTTGCCCCACCAGTTCCCGCGCCTGATTGCGGGTTGCGCGCAGGCTGGAGTCAACCTTACCATCGAGTTCGGCCAGGTGGTTTGTTAAGCCATCCCAATTGGCCGCCAAGTCACGAAGTTCGGCCTCCGTGGCATCCATCCGTCCATCCAGGGCGGTGATGGACTGCAACAGGTCAGGCACTTGCGAAAGGTTGATGTTGTTCTCCCGCAGACTGAGATAAAGGTAGGCACTGGCGCCTACCACCGCGAGCACGAAGACCATTAAGGTGAACCACAGCCCTCCGTTTGAGCGCCGGGACGATAGTTGCGCTGTGGTGTTAATGTCACCCGCGGGCTCCGACCTTTGCTCACCGATTCGGTCGCTGACGCGTTTTCCGGATTGCCCGCCACCGCGCGGGTGCGCGGTGGGGCCGGCCAGCGGACTCCCACCTGCGAATGCGTTGCTCTGGCCTTTCTCGGATTCCTGTGCTTCGAAACCCATCTGTTCGCGAGGCTCGGCGACTTGCCCATCTCTTCTGGCCGGTTCTCCGCCGGAAGCGTGCGATGAACTCTCCTCCTTGTGGCTTCCGTTCCCTCCCGCGGCCCTCGACCCCGAAAGGTCATTGGATCCATGACCTTCATTTCTATCCAGGTCACCAAAGATTCGCATCGGATTACCTGCAAGATTGTATTTGGGTGCTTCCGTCGCACTTCTCGGATCAGTTCTGTCTGTAAAGGCGAGGCCCCACAACCAATGAGCAAAAGCTTTGCCAAAGGGGATGCCTTCAGGCTTGCCTCTGCGGAATCAAGTGGTTAACGCGCGTCGGTCGTCGCACCGTCAGCGCGTTATGATTACTTCTTTACGTTGTACTGGGAAGAATTTACAGAGCGGCTGAGGCGCGCTTTCTCGCTGGGAATGATCGGTTTGATTCCTGGATTGATTGAACCTAGGCAGCGAGGCAGGGCGGCGAGCAGGGGAAGATTCATACAACGCTTTTGCCATGAGTTGAGGGATGAAGGCGGCGACGAAGTGCTGGCGGCCTTTCAGTTCCCTCTGCCTGGGGGGCGGGCGCGGGCACCTCGGCCAAGGCGGAGGAAAAGCAGCGCGCTGGTCGCGGGTGGCATGCATGCCGCCGTTTGGCATGTGTGCGATCACTGAACGCCGAGCCGGAGCCAGGCCCAGTGACAGGAATAGGCAAAGCCGCTGGCTCTTGAACGCCGCGAGAGGCTGAGGCCATCATTGCCATGCTGTGCCGGCGCCCCCGCATTTTACATAGCGCACATCTCAAGAGGTGCGATGTATGCACCACGCGCGGATTTCTCAAAGGTAGGCCGCTTCACAGTGGTGATCGTGGGGGCCTAGTGGGAACGGCTGTTGTCAACAGCCAAGCAAGCGCGGCCGGGGTCACTTCCGAGAAGCGGACTTCGGTGGAGTCAGGGGTTGCACTTCTACGAGTAGGCCAAATTAACCGGCCAATCCTTTGAATCACGCCTCCAAAACCGTAGCTGTGAAGCGTTATTCTTCTCCAGTTGGGATTTTTCTCTTCAGGAGGAGGGACCCCGCTTCCGGCTCAGAT
>JBEKIZ010000105.1:0-15393 GCA_050011515.1 Terriglobia bacterium
GCGTTTGGGCCGGGTAGGGTTTCCGAAGGAGCTTGCCAATGATTGGTGACGGTGGGTCGTCGATGGAATGCAACGGCGGGTGTGACTGAAGGATCCTCTCACCCAGTTCCGACGAGCACATCCTGAGGTAATTACTGATCGAGTCCGGTATGGGCACAGTCTTCTCCTCTCGCTTTGAGTGCAACGAGTAAATGCGGTTCGCGTGGCGCTGGATCCACGCCAATAGGTGGGTGATTGTTTGGTGGATCACACGCGAGCGGTCGAAGCGCCGGTAGCTGCTGCTTCGAGCATGGCGAGTGGTATCTCTACTGTCCGGACATGAAAGCTGGCATGTCTCGGGATGGCCGTGAACGCGATCGAATCTTGACGAACGAGCATTTGCCCGCACTCCACGGCTGCAATCTGGCACGACGGCACCCAGAAGCTTTCAGGTACGGTAAGTACCTCGTTCTCCTCGATCCCAAGTTCATCCAGCACGTTCGCAACCTTGACGGCTGGCTCGACCTCTTCTTCGGTGCTGACGAGGCTTACCCAAGGGGAGAAGTACTCCACAACGTAAGCCCAATAATACGTTTCCTCGACGTCGGCATCGAGGTTCTTTTGTTCTCTGAGCACGGCGATCCTTCGGAGGGCCATCGCGCCAAGTTGTGGTGTCAGGTCCACGAGCGCGAGTTCACATCCCCCATCGCAATGTTCGTTGTTGCTTGAGACCTTCAAAACAAGCTTCATTATGCCGTTACCTCCTGCTCCGACAGGATGGCGGGACTCTCTTCGCCTATCTCCTTAGGGTCCCTGTCGTCCAGGTTGGTCTCACTCACTCGAAAGAAACTGGACGACAGACTCCAACGGACCGGTCCGTTGTCCTCGGGAAACTGGATGCGCTTCTGCCGGAGTGCCCTTCCAATCCACTTCAGGAACGATTTCTTAGTGCCGCTAACGAGCACGGGCGAGCATTCCAGCCCGAGGAGCGGCTTGATCGCCCCGTGCCGCCTGAGTTCTTCACTAAGCCACTCGGCCCAGCCTGGCACGACGGGTAATCCAAACCGCTGGGAGATGCGATAAAGCACGAACGTCGGGTCGTTGTCACACAAGATAGTGCGCCTGCCTTCCGGGTCCATACCCGGACGTGTCTTGGCCAGCTCCGCGGAGATCGCCACCAGGTGGCGGATGGGTCTGCGACCGGCAACATTGATGGTTCCGCGAAAGCACTGCGCGCCTTCACCCAACGTTGTCACGAGCGGATCAGCCCCCGGTGCCTCTACAGTAAAGTGGTTTTGCTCGACGACGGCCGCCCAAACGGCGCCAACATCGGAATCCCCACCCAAGACGGAGATGAGGTGGCCCTTACAGGTGCCCTCGGTGTCCACCTCCCCAACGAACCGATCCACTCGAAGCCGGATTCGCGTAGTGGTGTCCTTCATTCGCTTCGTGTATTCCAACACACCGAAGCGTTCATGGGCATTCTTCATGATGGCTTTTTCCTCTTGGATTGGTGGGATTTGGCTGCGGCGGGAAACTAAAGTGGGAGTGCTGCGGGATTACTTCAGAACTGCGAATTCGCCCGTGCTGTAAACGACGGTCAACTCGTTAGAGAATCTCTCCCGTTCTCTCAATGTGATTACGCTATCCTCTTCTTCCTCTATCTTGTCCACCACCTTGACTGCTTGCCAGAAAGCAATATGTCTATGATCATTACTTCCAAAGATACCATTAATAAGTCCTGAACAAGCCAGGAGGCCAACGTGACCGGCATGCAGGGGTGTGAGGGGTCGACCCGTCGCCGCGACAGGTTCAGCGAAGAGGATGCGTCCTGCCTGTCTGTAGGCCGCTGACTCCGGAAGCAGATCCTCAACTTCGTCGAGAGGGAGTCCACGGTAAACCAGTTGTGCCGGTCCGCTGACGGGCACGTTGTATCGCGCTCCGAGCTCTGAGGATAGGACGGGGATTTGGGACGGGTTCCTTGCCAAGCCAGCAAAGTAAAGCCGTGCCCGAGTGATATCGCCGTCCGTGAGGCGCTCTCTCTCGCGTCGGGCCCGGCGGACTCCAATGACAACCACCTGCTTATAGCGCACACACTCCGGCGCCTCTAGGCGGAAAACCCGCACATCGCGGAAGTGTGTGGCAAGAGTCTGACTACACTCTGCCAGTCTCTCGCCTGGTATGACGAACAGGAGAACGCCCCCTGGCTTGAGCCAACGATATGTATGGATCAGGAACGTCTGCTCTGTGCGCCGACTGTCAGTCGGCACAAGGGCCCAATCGTAGGGCGGATTTAAGTAGACGAGCCCAAAGCACTCGACTGCACATTGCACTTCCAGCGTATTGCCTTGGACTATGTTCGGAATCCGCTGCCTGGCTTGCTCGGCACGGTAGGCATCAAGCTCGATGCCGTAGCGAAGCACATCGGCGCCGGTGGTGATCGCCTCGAAGGCGACACCATCGCCGACGCAGGGATCGATCGCGGATGACGGCTCGTCCGGAAACAAGAGGAATTTGCGAATCCGCTGAGCTTCGGACAGTGGCAGCGGGTAAAAGCCAAGCCGACTCTTGCCTTCAAAGCGCAAAGTGGGCCTCCTTTCTCAGAAAAACTCTTCGGTGTGACTATACCCATAACTTTGCCGCGTTTGGAACCATAACTTGGCCGCGGGACGTGAGGACGCCCTTTGTTTTCAAGGGCGCTGTCTGGGAATAGTTGGTCCGTTGGAACCATAAAGTTGCCGAAAGTGCAGATTGGACCCATAAGTTTGCCGTGAGTCGGCAACCAAATGTCGGAGCCGCGGCCAACTTATGCTTTATTTCCGGCCAACTCATGCCTCAGGTGACACCGAAACGGCAATGTTATGGGTCCAAAACGGCAAAGTTATGGTTCCAGTCACATTCGGTGCGGTTGCTTTCACCCCCTCACAAGTCGGCTACCGACCCTGTGACCTATACTTTGGCGGCGACGAGCCAAGTGCGCGGTCTGGTCGTGATACGGCAATCTTGATTGTTAGCGCAAACTAAAAGGCAAAGGGAGAAGCACAAAGGTAAGAAGTTCTACGCCCTGAAATCCTGCTGAAAAAAACAAAAATGAGGGCTTGCAATGCGGGTCGTTCTTCAACCCTGTGGCGCTTCTCCTTCGGGATGGGAAAGCCGCACACTTACACACCAAGTCTACCCGACCAAGTCCCCCGCAGCGCGCCTATCATCCCGTGGCCAGTTCGGCTAGTGTCTGATATTGCGCGTAACACTACAATTCGGGTCGGAGCACTTGAGATAAACGCCGTAGCGGCCCCGCACTGCGACCATCGGCTTGCTGCAATCCATGCCGTCTTTGCCGGGGCATTTCACGTCCACGCCGATACGGTCACCCCATCCAATGGACTTGGAAGTTGCGCCCTCGCACTTCGGGTAACGAACACAACCGAGGAAGATCCCGTGTGGGCCGGGCACCAAAACGATGGCGGAGCCACATCTGTCGCACTTGCGGTCAGTCTGAATAGGTCCGCGGGAACCGGGGTCAACCTCTTTATCGCTTCCGAGGTCGTGCAGTTTGATTAGTTCCTCACAGGTCTTGGCAGATGGGATTCGCCGCATATGCTCTGTGCTGCGTCCCTCGCTCTGCGAAAGGATGTTCAGACTACCTTCCCAAGCGATCTGACGATCAATGAACGCAAATTTCTCGTGCAATCCCCTCCTCTCGATCACGTCTACGCCGACACGCTTGAGTTCCTCAAATACGATCTCAGCCTGTCGGAACATGTCACCCTGCTGCTCTCGCAAAGTCCGCGTAAAGACTCTGACCTGTAAGCCGTCGGCAAGTTTCGAGCGGAACAGGTCAAAAAAGCGCTGTGCTCTGGTGGCAGCCAAGAACGGCGACACGATAATGACCTCGCGTATCGACTTGCGAAGATCAGCGAAAAAGCCTGCGTAGAAATTGCGTTCTGTATAGAGCGTGCCGTCGTTTGGGTCAATTCCATCGTCACGTGGATCGAGCATTCGCGCCCACCGGTCAAAATCTGCGCAAAAGTAGTCGGGAACGATTTGTCGCGAATCCACAACCGTGCCTCGGCGGCGAAGTTGCTCCAAAACTTGAAGGAGGATGCTGTCACGACGCATTTTCGATGATAGGTACGCTACGTTGGCGACGACTGCGATTTGCGCCTTAGGCCGAGTAATTGACACGTTGATTAGTTTCGCGGCTTGGCTTGCCAAGTCCACCCCATCGACAAGACCAGAGGGCCCATAAGGCGGCCCCGGCCCCTCCGCGATGTCGAAAATGATTAACTTCTCTTCCAAGCCCTGAAACTTATGAACCGTCGAGACTTTGAGGCGTCGAAGCTCTGCATCCCCAGAGTCATCCAGCATCATTTTGATAAGACGCGCGTGGACAGCATACGGCGATATAACTCCTAAGCTCTTTATCGACGCTTGAGCAGCCAGCTTCGCGAGTTGCGCGGAAACTACGGCACTATACAAATTGTATCGCCCACCCTGTTTTAGCTGGCTGCTCCAAGGGTTCGTTGAAGAGACATCGTAAAGAACCAGCGTGCTTCCAGCCAGAGGTGACTTCGTTAGAAATGCAGCAATGTCATTGAGCAACTCCTGCCCGATACAGTCAACGAGCTGCCCCCGATAGAAGATAGAGTTTGAAATTCTGGAGATGTCGGGATGCATACGATATTGTCGGCGCAACATCGTCAGGCGCGGCTCCGGCTTCCTTTCGTCCACAGCCGTCTGGATTCTCGCTTGGTTGAAGATGTCTCGACCGAGCCATCTCTGGGCCATTTCAGTATCGGCGAGACAAATCGGTGGCAATTGGCGGAAGTCGCCCACGACAATTGCTTTGTGTGCCGCTTTTCCGGCCGCAAAGTAGAGGCTTGGCATCGGCACCATACTTGCTTCGTCCACCACGATGACGTCAAACCTTTGGTCATCCATCTCCTTCGAGATGGTCGCTTTGGTCAAGCTGGTCGCTACGACCTTTGCGTCCCCTAGGATTTTCATCAGCAGTGCTTCAAGTTCGGCGTTTATCGCGTCGACCGCCGCGCCCAAGTCTTTGTCCTGTTTGCTGAGGTGGGCGACGCGTGCAGCGACCTCGTCGGTGCCCAGTCCATATCGAGACAGACTAGCGCGCGCAGCGCGCGCCCACCTCTCTTGTTCACTGCGGGAACGGTTCAGCGCCGCGCGAAGGCCCTCCTGCTTGCCTGCTTCAGCGGCAATGCTCGCCTGGACGATAGCTAAGTCCCGGTGTATTTCGGCTAGCCTGACCTGTAGCCTCACGGGGTCCAGGCCAAGAAAAAACCGCTTTAACCTTCCCGCAGCTCCCGCCTCGGCCAATTTAGCTTTTGTATCCTCCAGCACCGCCGCGAGATTGGTCGCGCGAGATACAGCGTTTTCACGATCTTGCGAGCACCGCTGAAGGTTAGTCTCGAGTTCAGCCGAAACCCGGAGTCCTTCCTTCTGGGCCGCCAGGGAAGCTTCGACTTCCCTCAGGCCCTTCAGTTCGGACCGGATCTTTTCCAGATTTCCTTGAACCTCTGCAAGCTGATCTCTGAGATGATGCCCCAAGAACTCGGCAATTTTCTCTGGGATGACCATATCCGGCAGTTTTGAATTTGGGCTAATGTTGCCGTAGCGAACTAGTTTCCCACTTTGAAAATCCTCATCTGACCCAAGGAGCCCGGCAGCCTTTTCAATCGCGTTGTCAGTGGCAATGTTGGTGTGGGAAACAACAAGAACGCGGAGGTTTCGGCGGATCAGAGCCGCGACTAGAAACCCAATCGTCTGAGTTTTCCCCGTGCCGGGCGGGCCCCAGATAAAGTGGACATCGCTACCACAGGCGGTGCGGATCGCCGCTGTCTGCTCCTCGTTCAGTGGGTGGGCTGACGGCGGAAGATTCAGCTCCCCGCCATCAGTTTCGGTGGAAACCGGGGCCAGACCGAAAACCCGGTGCCCAAGGCTGGTGTCTAATGCGCGCTGTCCATTCAACACCTCTTCGTAGCGCTTGCGGAGCGCCTCGAGGAGATACCAGAGATTTGTGATGAGACGTGCTTGGGGGATCGTCTTCCCAAAATCATTCTGAATTCCAACGGCAACATCGCTCCCCTGCACGGAAATGATCTGGCCGGGAAATCTCTGCCCGCCAACTTCCACCTCTGCAGGAGCGTCGTCCATTACGGTAAGCATGCTTTCGGTGGTGAAGACATAAACAAAGAACGCAGCCTCCCGTCGTACGAATACACCATCGTAAACAGTAATGATTGAGCCCCCGCGCCCCTTTTTTATGGCTTCAATTTCCTCTGCAAGAGCCTGCATGAATTCACGGATGAGCGCCTGTTGATCCATAGGCAAAGTACACTGCCCCGTGACGCCTGATGTTACAGACGAGGCGCCGTGCTCGGTGCCAAGCCTCTGATTCGAGCGGAAATTGACATGTCTTGGTCTCATCCGGGGAAGTCTCTCTCCAGCCCATTCCTCCTGTCGTCGGGCCGGAAGACGCGCCCTTACTTTGGCTGTTCAAAGGGTTGTGCAGGATGCGTTGAAAGCGCAGTCGCTCGCTCAGAAACTGAACCGTAAGTTTCGGTCAGCCGTTCCGCCTCCCTGCACTCTTCAACGTGGTTCTGGGCAGCAAGGAACCTGCCCACCATTAGCAATATGCAGGTGGTCGCAGTGCTCGTTACTTCGTTAATTTCTTCTTCGCCGTACGCTGGGGTTAGGTCGTGTCCAGTAAAACGGCGACCTAGCTGGAGCATACCGGTGTGAGCGTAACTGTGAGAGCTTTCCACCCGCGCTTCTTCAAATCAGCATAGAATCCGTGCGCGAGGTATTTCTCGTCTATCGCTTTTGACATTTCCGCCATTGTGAGCGGAATTTCATCATCCTTCTCGAACTTCTTTAGCTCGTTGTCCGTGGCGCAAAAGTTAATCCACAGTCCGCGATACATGCCCTCAAAAATGCTCCGGAACAGCGCAAATGCCGAGCCGACCTTACCAGATCGGATCAGAAGTAATAATGCTTCGTGATGCTCGATCATCTGGTCGATGAACGCCGCGACCACAACAGTGCGGAGATCGTCGGGGTAGCTGTGGCCACCCAGCAAACCCTTAGCTTGCCGGATCGCGGTCTCGACCCTCTCGAGGTGTTCAGTTGTCTCGGCGCTGAGTGACACGGACCCGATTGTACCTCCGTTTTGCGTATTCATTTCCGCATCGCCTGGTAAGTTACTCCTAATTACCTTCACTAGCAATGGGCAAGAGCAGGGAGCGCCGGCTTGAAACGCGGATCCAGCTTTCCGGTCCCGCGGCTCCTCCGGGTGGCAGACGCTTACAGCCTGTGCTGGGAAGTAGCCGAGTGGGTGAACACTCACGCGGGCCTTTTCACTGACTTTGATGTAACTGCGAACTGCGCTTGTTTACTCTGCGGTTTCGTTTCCAGTACTCGGGATCGATTCTGACGACCGAGGCCACGCCTGTTGCCAAATTGATAAAGCCGCCGTGATAGCTGATTTCGCCATAGCGGAACAGCCGGGCGAGCAACGCTAGGGCGTGTTGGGCAAGGGTCGAGTTGACGAAGGGTTCCTGCCGCTCCAGAGCTTCGGCTGCGCTGCAGCTCGGTTCCCCATCCTTATCGAGAGAGTGATCGCAAATCTCAGGATAGAGCTCGGTGGCTGTGCGCAGACGCAGCCTCGATCTGCGATTGCGTTCGTTAAGCGGCTCACCCAGAATGAACTGGCCGCTGTCGGCGTTGTTTCCCAGATCGAGCCAGTACGAGACAGTGCTCCAGTTGCTGATGGCATCGCGAATTGTGGCCCTTACTGTCCGCGTATCCACGCAACCAACCACAATGTGAGCGCGGAGATCATCCCCTGAATAACCTCGCGAGATGCGGCTTCCAGGTCTTAGGTGAGCCGGGACAGCTTCCCACTTCAGACCCCAAAATAGGTTGAGCCGGTTGACCAAAACGATCGCCTTATTCAAGCCAACCTCGGGTCTTGCAAAAGGCTGGCGGACGCAGTTGGTGGGAGAGATCGTATCGCCGTCAACAACCGTTACATGCAGCCCGCCGGGATGGCCACGCGCCACGAGGGACTGATGCAGGTAAGGCAATCCCGCAACAACCGCGCTGCCTGTTCCTCCACAACCCACTACCAGCACGCGCACCTCCCGTTCGAGCAGCTCCGAGTGGATGCGGTGAGTCTCCATGGCCAACTCCTTAACGCTCGCTTCCGCGCGCGACGAATTCCTGTACCGTCTCGCCGGCATCGGTCAGGTATTGAACTGGGAACCCCTTCCTGCGGGCGAGACAACTCCACAACCCAATGAAGCCTCCAGGATGGCTAGTAAGCCGGACTGCTCCTGCGCCATGCGTGAATTCAGATTGAAAATATGCGTCTTCCCAACCAGGTATCGAAGCGATCTCGGAAGACTCGGGTACGCGCATGCTGCCAGCACAGACCAAGCCCCGGCTGTCTGTGTTCCAGTAGGGGGCGGTCTTTAGGGGCGTTTCCGGTGTCGGCCGTGAACTTGTTGCTATCGCCCGCACAAAGAGGTCCTTGCCCAGAACTTTGAAGACAAGCGCCGGATGCGAAAAGGCTAGACCGTTGAGTTTCCGTGCTTCAGGGTCGGTTCCGCCGAAGAACATGACCCTGCGTTGGGATCGTGTCCACCACACTAGTAGATCGGGAGTGCGCGCCAAAATGTTCTCAGGAAAGATTTCCGGTTTGACTTGTGCTCCAAGCCCTTGAGCAAGGGTGCGCACGAAAGCTGTGGTAAGGGGTTCGCCGGGTGCGAGATAAGGAACTGCATCGTCAGCCTGCTTGACCCGGTGGAGGCTTGCAAAGGCCCCTCCACCTCCGGCTCGATAGATAAGCACGGCTTCACTGAGCTTGAACTCGCAGTTGGCTCCGATGGCGACGTAGGCTTGCATAGCTATTATCCTCAAATGACCCACTTGTCGTTACCTGGCATCAAATCGATCAACCGGCCTGCCGCCGCAATCGTCCCGCAGGCCACTCCGAACACGTGGAAGGCGTCACGAATAGCCTCTGAATTGGTGGGATCAAATGGAATAATGAGATTGGGCTCCGGAGTTACCTCCAACATTCCTTGGGCCTCTTCATCGAACGCCGCCGCTACGGAATCACCCTCAGCAAACAAGGCCAGCAGGCAAGGAAGGGGCGGATTGCAGTCCGAGAGCTGTTGGCCGATATCTTCGCTAAGCTCGGGTCGCTCCGCTTGGGCGGACACGCGACCGAGAGCGAGTGCGGCCTCCACCAGTTTCGTTGCGAGTGGGTCATTGATTTTGTCTTTGAGGTGAGCAAGCTCGTTTTCATCCAGTGCCGTCTGCCGCAAGCACGGTGGAATCGACGCCTGCACGTCCGGGATCTCGTACTGGTCAGCATCCGCTTCCTGTGCGGCCCATTCCCGCAGCGTCTCAGCGCGTTCCTCGGCATCCCTAAAGTCGTAGACCCGGGTCCACCTGTTAAGGGCTCCGACAAAGAGGTGGAAAAAGGTCGCTGGCAGATGTGGATGAACTTTTTCCAGCAATTCCAACGTTGGTCCGAAGGTCACACAGCCACAGCTTGCCTCGGAAGGCTCAACAATGAGGAACAACTGGTTGGGCTTGCTTTCGTCACGGTCCGTCCATTCGCAGGGAGTGTCGCTGATGGTCGCAACCAGAAGGAAGCGGCGGCGGATGGCTGAGTCCCCATGCACTTTGATCCAGCGTTCAAGTGTTAGTCTGATGAAGGATGTTGGGTCGCACTCCGCCCTTTTCCAATCTCCAGGGACGGCAATGTCCAGCGCGACGAGAGACTTGGCCACCATCACAGACAGACGGTCGTCGGCAACCACTCGATGGATTAGCGGGACGGCAGCAAGCCTCGGTAACAGCAGACTACCGCCTTGAGGCATCAACTGACCGGAGGTAGCCAGCCGGGTGGGGCGGCGAGTGGCGTGCGATTGTAAGTGCGAGAGCTCGCGTCGACTGCGGCGGCGAATAATGCGGCCGTGGTTTGCAGTTGTCGGCATCTGGCAAATCTCCCTCCGAGTGTGCGGTAACGCGAGTGGCGGCCCTGGCGAAGGCTTTCGAGTTCCGCCAGGACCGCCTGCTTCGTTACCTCCTTTCTACGTGTGTTTCGGCTCATTGGTTATCCCTTTGTGCCGATGGCTCGCGTGAAGCGATAGACCAGCTTGTCTCCGACTGCCTCCGGCCCGGTGATCGAGGCCGTTGCAATGTCGGGATACGTGTGGGAGTACAAGGTCCGTATTTCCTCTGGCGAGAGCTTCTCGTCAATGTCGGGAAGTCGAACCCCATTAAACTCAAAGTGGCGGGAGAGTGGATGGCTTTCCATCAGAGTGCCAAACCTCCTTTGGATTGAGTTGCCTCGGGTTCGGGCGTTGTAGTTGGAAACAACCCGAGTGTGCCTGTCGATGCCGAAGCCGGCACAGGTTCAGCAGGAGTTGAGGATGCAGGCATGGCGGTTGCGGATGGCTTATGAGTCGCCTTCTTGTGCTCCTCAGCTTTGCGCTTCGCTTCCTCTTGAGCTGCTTTCGCAGCAGCCTCCATGGTGGCTTTAGCCTCGGCCAGAGTGCTGGCGGTCTGCTGGTGCGTTTGGACGTAGCCGGCCAGATGCTTGCCGAGTTCGGCATCGAGCTCCTCGGGCGAGCCGGTATAGGTGAGTGGGGTACTGAGAGCCGGATTGTCGTCGGCCTTTCCATGGGGGATTACGTTGACGCGGAGCGTCTTGTCATCCACCTTGGCTACTGTGATGAGCACAGTGCGGCCGGCAAGAAGCGGCATGAGTTCGACGAACACAGGACCTCCTTTGTGGCAGGAATTGATTGTTACAATTGTTCAAACGGTGCTAATTGTGTCGTGAGTTGAAGAAATACAGTGCGAGGGCGTACGGCGACGAGGTCGGAAGTGTTAGAATCCTGCAGGCGAGCAGGGCTTCCAGGACGGGACATTCGGGCCGAGCGCGCCCGGGAGGTTGCGATGATCCAGAAGAGGTCTGGTAGACGACAATCGATAAGCGTTCCGGATGCTCCCCTGCCGATCAAACTGCCTGGACCCGCGCTCCAGGCCAGCGGGTCGCTCGCGAGGGCATTGCAGCGCAGGCGGACCACTCGCGAGATCAGCGCCAAGAAGCTCCCTTTGCAGACTCTCTCCAATCTTCTCTGGGCGGCATGCGGAGTGAACCGCCGGAAGGGTCCCTTCGGAATTCCCGGAAGGACTGCGGCATCGGCGAGCAACTCCCAGGAGATCGACGTCTACGTCGCCCGCGAGGAGGGGACCTTCCTGTATGACCCGTTCCATCACCAACTGGTGCCGGTGGTTGCAGGTGACCTGCGACGTCTCGCGATCGGCCAAGGCCAAGCCGATGCCGGCGCCGAAGCCCCGGTTCGCCTTATTTACGTCGCGGACATCGACAAGCTGGTCCATACGTCCGGTTATCAGGAGCCCGGCCTTCGCGATCCCGATGTCCAGCGGTCTTACTATTACGTCGACACGGGCCTCATTGCGGCCAACGTCTATCTATTCGCCGCGTCCATGGGTCTGGCGGCTTGGTTCCACAACTGCGACAAGTCGCAACTTTCTACTAAGCTCAACTTGCATAAGGATCAGCGTGTGCTCTTCGGGCAGACGGTCGGATACCCTGCCCAAGTTGTGGACAACATATTAAAGGGAAAGTAGCAGATGGGCTGTCATGAGCCGAAGGCTCCGCTTAGAGAGCGGCCCGGAGAGGTACGGAGGTTGGTTGATCCTGGACATTACCGGAGGACTGCCTCAGAACGGAACCTGCTCAATTGTCCCGCCGTCCGGCTCGTTGAATGGGTTATCGCCCTCTTCGACAAGCTCCGAAGCCTTCGGTGATTCATCGGGCTTCATGCCGTTGCCGTCCTTGGGCGCCCGATCCAGAATCCTCATCTGGTTGGCCACAACTTCGACCGTCGTTCGTTTGTCGCCTTCCCGGTTTGACCATTTCCGGGTCTGCAACCTTCCTTCTATGTAGACATGGCGGCCCTTGTAAAGGTACTCACCGCAAACCTCCGCGAGACGACCAAAGCAGACGATTCGGAACCACTCGACACGTTCCTGACGCGAGCCTTGCGCGTCCTTCCAGTTCTCGTTGACCGCGACACTGAAGGTGCCGACTGGTTTACCCTGCTGGCTAAACCGGACTTCGGGCGCGTCGCCAAGAAATCCGATCAAAATGACTTTGTTCACACTCTGGGACATTGCGTTGTCCTCCTTCCTTATCGAACTACCACTTGCGGCTAACGCAATCGCTAAGCCAGACAACCCGCCCTCTAACTGTTGGCTCCTTGTCGTCGTTGATTGGCATCAGAGCTCATTTGACGGAAACGAGCCGGGTGGCTATCCTGCACTCCATATGGAAACAGACACACAAGCGGCGAGTGCTGTCGCCGAAGTGATCCTCAGTCGCGTGGTCTCGGAGGCGAATCGGGACGGCGAAAAGACGGTCTGTCACTTCAACGATGGTGGCAATGTGCTCCTCTCCAACTTCCTGGCCGCCTTCATTCGCTCCGGCGACGAAATCACTTTTCCGCTAACGATCGATTCCGCCGGAGCAGGAACCGAAATCTACATCCGCAAGACCTCGTCCGGCGGGCGGGGTCGTGATCTCTACCAGACCCCAGTCAGTTATGTGGCGCAGCCCAAAGCCGACAACCGAGAGCGACTCTACGTGCGGGCGGAGGTTTCCACGGGCCGGCTGGGGATTTCCTCCATCCATCTGCCTTGCGAGGTGGTCCGCGATTATTTCTACGTCGCCACACGGCGACAGCCATGGGCACACCAGACGAGTCTGTATGACGTTCTGCGAATCACTTCCACCGCCTCGCTTGCAGAGTTGCGAGTGGCCTTCAGGCTCAGACAATTGGAGCTCCGCGCTGCTGGCGTTTCCAACCGTGACAGCGCCACATCGGAGCGGACCTTCAACATCCTGGCGCAACCTGAATTGAGGGCTTGTTACGACTCGCTGCTGAAGGACCCCGCGGCACCGGCACTCTTTCCATATGGGGGCTTCGGTTTGATTCTGGTCGGCGGAGACCGCTCGCGCGATGGTCAGACGTTCTTTGCGACCCAAATCCTCTCGTTCCAGCCCGAACTGCGGGAGCGCCGGTTCCACGCGCCGTTGCGGAATTTTGACTTTTACGATGACCGTGCCATCTACCACGATGCTCGGCGGAAACTCGAAGTGACACTCGACCAGTCAGCCATGCCGATCACTTGGGACGCAACCTGGAACCGATGGAAACACCTGTCGGGGGTCAAGGTTGAGCTGCAGGGAACGTTCGTCCAGACGGGCAAGTACCGGCGCCGGAACGGTCAGTGGAAATTCGTGAAGTGGGAGACCGCCTTGCCAAGCCGCATCCGCGTGAAGATTCCGCCCAACATCACCGACCAAATTGAAACAGCCCGTCGGAGCTACCATCGGTTTGGCAAGTTTTCGGACGCCCTAGGCCAAATTCGTGCTCGGATCGAACGTGAGCCTTTGGAAAGGGAGCAACTGCATAGCCTCTGTTGGGATCTCGGTATTCCCAGCGACTTTGACATCGTCCAGATCTCCTGGAAACCAGATTACGATTCGTTCTTCTACCAGCAGCTTTGCCGACAGGCGAGACGGCTCTACCTTTTCCGCGACGAGTATATTTTTGACCTCCCGAAGGCGATCGCCGTCGAGACACCGCAATTGGGTCACGCGACGTACCTGTTTTCCAAGCCCCACAACCTCGAGTCCTTCCTCGGTGTTTACATCGCCACCACGAAGGAAGCTATCCGAGAGAATCGTGCCAACGTGGCGGAACGGCTGGGATTCCTGGGGCGCGTCGTTCATGGATCGAATCCGCGCATTTGGCTTCGTTCCTTAGCCGCCCGCCTGGGCGAAGCAGCCGATTCCGCACGCGTAGCATCCGAGGTAGAGTGAACATGCAAAACGAAACGAACACGAAGGCTGAAATCATTGCGCTTCTTGAGGGCCGGACGCAGGTGAGCCTCGACAATATTCGCCAATTCATCCTGGAACTGGACGAACGGGATTACGTGGAGTTCCTGTATCCTTCCGACCTTGATTTCGCTGAAGAACTTGAATCGCGGAATGCCGAGGCTAGGGGGATGCTTGAAACCCTGAGAGACATCGAGGGCACTCTTCGCGGCCTGGATCGAGGCAAGATCAAAGTCCAATGACATGCGTGAGTAGGAGCACTGGTCACCACGCGGTGAGTCTACGACGGAGAACGTTCAATTTCCGTAGCGGCCTGTCATGTCACCCCACTTGCGGCAAGGGTGCGATAAGGGTTCGATAACGATTCCCATGGGTGCCTAAACGTGTTAACGTAAGCCATCCGTGCCTTATTTTTCTGTAAGTTATCAACCCGGGTCGCCCTTTCAGGGCGAGAGCTTGAGCGTATGCTACATATTTTGGGAGGATCCCCTTGAGATACCGGCCTCAACGGTACACCTGTCCGCACTGTAAGTGGGACTTCGCCCGCAGAAAAAAGCGGTGTTGTCCAGGGTGCGGCACGCTGCTCTTGATCGTGTCAGACATGCTCTCCGATGCCGAGCTGACGGAGCTCCGGAGTTTCTGGATGTGGGAGCCTCTGAAGGAGAAGTGGGACTTCATCCGAGATTGGGAGGAGCATAAGGTCGAGGCGATGAAAAAGTTCGAGGAATACGCTTTCGGGCGAGGCGGCGGCTTAGGTCAAGAAGAGAAGAGGCACCTACCACGATCCCGATGGCTTCAGTGAAGGCGCGCCACCGCATGACCTGTATCCCGTACGATCGCGATAATGTCATCGGGCACCCACTAACGCTGAGTCACAGTTTGGGTCACAGATAAGCGCCAAAAGAACCATTTTCCGCCTAGTTGTCGGGCTCGGCGGTCCTGTAAATTCAATGGTTTGAGTGTCGTTCAAAAGCTGTCATCGGTTTCGTAAACCGAGGGTCACCAGTTCAAGTCTGGTCGCCGGCTCCATAATTACAAATCCCCTGTAGCACTAGTTCCTGGGACGTTGTTGTGCTGCGAAGATTTTTCCTGCTGTGCGTAGTGTCTCCGTGTGCTCCGTGGTCAGAAGAGCTTCAACACGGAGGTCACTGAGAGGCTCAGTGTGCTCCGTGTTAAAGCTTGAGAGGCACGGAGGACGCAGAGGACCTCGTTTTGGTTGCGGCCACGGGGCCGCGCTGTCTCACTTTCTCTGAATTCAATGATCCATTCCTGGTCGATGCCACCATTCAACCTTTGCCGTAGCCGTATTCACCGGGTGCGGATTCCGGGGCAAGGTGGGCACGATTCCGAAATCATCCCGGGCAGCATTCCGAAATGAACTCGGGCACGATTCCGGGATGAAGCCGGGCGCGGATTCCGATTTCAAGCCGGTCACTTTTTGG
>JBEKIZ010000106.1:0-15051 GCA_050011515.1 Terriglobia bacterium
AGAATCGATCAATTCGTGCGCTCCTCCAACAGCCAATGCCAACCCTTTGTCTGGACAGCCACGGCCGACTCGATTCTGGCCAAGATTGAAAGACTATGTAACCGTATTTCTGGGACAGCACACTAGCTTGACAAGCGAGATCGCGTCTGATATAAAGCAGCGTGCGAATATCGAATATCGAATTGCGGCGCGTAGGAGCCATCGAGGGAGTGCGCATAATCGTGGCCTGGAGTGTTGTTCCCGGCTCGATTCTCCTGCTGTGGCCGGTGGGAGCCAGCGCGCAACTCGACCTGGCGGCAGTAGTCAAAGGAATCGTGACCGACCCCTCAGACGCACTCGTGCCCGACATTAGGATCACTTTCACGGCGGACCGCAACAAACGTAACGCCTCCGTCGACCTCGACAAAGGAGATGATGATGACGCGCCCTCCCTCTCGGAGAGATGTTATTCAGATCGGCGGATTGGGTTTAGCTGGACTCTTACTTCCCGGCGTAGGCTGCTCAGGTCAGCTGCGAGTTCAAGGAACAGTCCAAGCCAGGAAGCTGTCTTATCCGCCGAGCGAAATATTTTCCGGCCTCGAATGGCTGGCGCCAGCAATGAGATACCCTGGCACAAATTCCGACATGCATTGGTGGACGTGGGGAGCGGACGATGCGCTCTATGTCGTGGATGACGACGGCAACAATTTCGACTTCGCACCAGACTGGAAAAACTACTTGAGGGTAACGGGCAGCCCTCCGCACCACAAAGTTGTGGAGATTTCTCAGTTCCCGGGGCTAAAGCTGACGGGGCCGGAGTTTGGAAAGAATGGCAAGAGGCGTGTATTTAACGACGACGAAAATTCCAACCGGACCCGCTACGTCTGTGGGTCGCTAGCCGTCGGTAGCCGCCTCTACGTAGCGGTTTATGATTACAACAACGATGTGCGGGGCAAGTCTAGGGATTTTATTGATAGGATATCGCCGAATGCAGGCATCGTCGCTCTTATTTACTCCGATGATGGCGGAAAGACTTGGGAAAATATCCCATCTAAAGACCAGCCTAATGCGGAGAAGCCCTATTTTCTGGGTCAGCGTTTTGCTGGACTCCAGTTTGTTGGGTTCGGCCCCGGATACAGCGACTTGCCTCCCGATGTTGCTGGATACGTGTACGCGATTTCAAACGATGATAATTGGGCCAGCGGTGATCACGTATTCCTCGCGCGTGCACCACTGGATCAGGTGCTGAAGCGGCGAGCTTGGGAGTTTTACGCAGGTGAGGGCAAAGGACACAGAGCGACTAGGCCGGTGTGGGTCAGCGAGGAGGAGCGAGCGAAACCAATTCTGTCCGATCCTAAGCACGTCGGCCACCCGGATATGACTTATAACAAAACCCTAGGGCGCTACTTTCTCTCGGTCTTCAGTGATGGGGTGCCGCATTCGTTGGAGACCCCCTTTGATGTTGCCATGAAAACCTGGGATAAGCGGGCTGAGCTACAGATATACGAGGGCCCCTCGCCCTGGGGGCCCTGGAAGGTTGGGCTTAATGATCCGGCCTGGGAAGGGCCAAAGCACGTCCCGTATCTGCCCCACATTCCGTCGAAATGGTGGAGCGCGGACGGCTTGTCAGGGATACTGCTCTTCTCCGGCGACTACACGGACAACGGTCCCACGCCGCACGTATCGCAAGACTCCTATTATGGATTCATGACACGACCGTTCCGTCTAGTGCGGTCAGTTGCGAGAGAAAGGTAAATTCCCAGCGGGGAAGGTAAATCTTTTGGAAACATCCGTGGGAGCATTGACCGATTTAGGTCGATTATAGAGGTGCATTTGCCATCAGCAAAGCGAGGTGTGATCGGCGGATCTATCTATGGGTGGGGCATTACTAGTTCTCGTTGAACCGTTACACGGCGCACAGAGGGTTGTTGTACGTATCCCGCCGAACATGCTCGAGGAGAGCGAAGGTTCGACAGCTGATCTGTCCGCACGAGGAATTATTCGAGATGCATATTGGATGTACTGCATCTGAGTTGCGTACGAACTGTTGGTAGAAGAAGGCGGGTATAAGCTATGAGCGAAAATGGGCAACAACGGAAACTCCACCGAGTCCTGACGGACACAGAAATCGCCTCTATTCGCGAAAGTTCACTTGCAGTCCTGGAAGAGGTTGGCATTGTGATTCAACACCAGAGGGCTTTGTCTCTGCTGGCGGAGGCGGGCGCTTCTGTCGATCCGCATACGCATATCGTGAAGATTCCGGCATCGCTGGTGGAACGGGCCTTGCGTACAGCGCCTCCGGAGTTTTTGATTACAGGCCAGAATCCCTCGAAGGATCTGGTGATTGGCCACAATAGCCCACCGCGAGGGCGGCCTGGGATCTCACTCGACTGGATTGTTGACTACGGCGAGAAAAGGCGTCGCGAAGTCGCCGTCAAAGACCTGGAGGCTTGGGTCCGAGTGGCTGATGCCTTGCCGAATCTCTGCATGGTCTCGGCAGTATACCCATGGGATGTTCCTATAGAGACGCGTGACATCCTTGTGGCCGCAGCGATGTTCAGACTTTCCGACAAGCCCATTCTCATGGCCCCTTACTCAGGATGGAGTGTGAAGTGGATTGCCCAAATGCTTGCCGCGATAGGGGATCAGCGAGGACCTAGGATCGTCGCCTTCTGTTCGGCCAACAGTCCGCTCATTTTTTCAGAAAGCCAGATGGGCGTCTTGTTAGGGGCCGTTGAATGTGACTTCCCAGTGATGGTCAACTCGTCGGGGGTAACGGGCGCCACCGCGCCCGTTACACTGGCTGGAACGCTAGTGATCATGAATGCCGAAATCTTGGCGGGTATCGTCGTGGCTCAACTGGTCAGACCCGGGGCAGCAATTATGTACGCAGGCCACCCCGTCGTGTTGGACATGAGAACGGCCATCGCCTCAATGGGTTATACCGAAGTCGGGCTGCTGGCCACCGCCTTGGTGGAGCTGGGCAGGAGCTATAGCTTTCCCACCGCCAGCAACGGGCTCACGACGGACTCCCATGTCTGTGACGAACAGGCCGCGATTGAAAAGATGATGACTGGGTACATGCCGGTGTTGTGTGGTGCGGCCTTGAACGGAGGGGCGGGAAGTTTGGCGGCAGTGGGAACGGCCAGTCTGGAGCAACTCGTCATTGACGATGACATTTATGAACGTCTATTCCGATTCAGTGAAGGGATAAGCGTCAACAAGGACACCCTCGCCTTGGACGTGATCGCGGCGGTAGGCCCCAATCGGCAATTCCTCGAAGAGCCGCACACTCTGAAGTACTTGCGCAGAGAGTTTCGCCATTCCAAGCTCGCCAGCCGCCTGAATGCCGGGGTTTGGATTGACCGAGGCGGAAAGGACGCTGTCGATGTGGCCGCCGACCGAGTCAAGACGATCCTAAGTAGTTCGCCCGAACTGCGCTTGGATCCTCAGATCTTGGCTGAACTGAGCCACATCGTCGCCAGCGCAGAGCAAGAAAAACATAAGGCTGCGTAAATACTGGGTGATAGGTGAGAGTACTGGCGTGGCGGCAACGCGTGAGCCATTACTGGTAGGCGGGTTTAGAGGCGTATGTGTTCGGTGCCGTCGACATTACTGGCCACGACGCTGTTTTGCTGCGGATGAAGACCAGGAAGGTCACTTCGAAACCGGTGGACTGAGCCGGACAGCGTTGGACAAGGTGACATAAGGAGGATCAGATAGTGCAAGACAATTACCTCGGGTGGCTAGTGAAGAACACAAAAACCACTTGGTGGAACGACGGGGCCAACGCCGACGAACTGCGGAAGGCTATCGAAGACGGCGCGACGGGCGTAACCTCTAATCCTTTTCTTGTGAATCAAGCCGTAGAGAACACATCGAACCCCTGGTTCGACGAGGCTGAGAGGATGGCGGCGGCGGCCGCTGGCCCCACGGAGCGGGCTGAATCGCTCGTTCAGTTGGTGGTTACTAACGTGGCGCAGATGTTCTTGGAAAAGCATCGGTCCAGCAACGGGACGGATGGGTATGTCTGCGCCCAGGTGAACCCGCTGCGAGCGCACGACCGGGATGCAATGCAAGCGATGGCAAAGCGGTTCGGCGCATGGGCGCCGAATATAGCCGTCAAGTTACCCGCGTGCAGGGCCGGACTGGAGGTGCTTTCTGACTGTATTTCTGAGGGGATCACTGTCACAGCCACGGTGAGTTTCTCGGTTCCTCAAGTCATCGCCATCGCCGAGCACTACCGCCTGGGCATCAGGAAGGCTGAGGAAAAAGGGAAGAAGCCCGGGAAGTGCTTTGCCGTCATCATGATCGGGCGCGTTGATGATCACCTGAAGGAGGTTGCTCGCGACAATCGGCTTGATCTGAGCGACGAAGAGTTGAACCTTGGCGGGCTTGCAATTACCAAACGGGCGTTTTCGATCTATCAGTCCCGCGGCTACGAGGCGAGGCTTTTGGTAGCCGCCTTGCGTGGCGTGTACCACATGACCGAACTGGCCGGGGCCGACCTCACAATGTCAATACACCCGAAATACCAGGGGGCGTTAACTTCCAGCCATGTGGCATTCGAGGAAGGGATCCACAAGGAGATTCCTTGGAACACCATCGAACGGCTCCGTCGCATTCCGGACTTCGTGAAAGCTTACGATCCGGACGGCCTCAAGAGCGACGAGTTCTACTCCTACAGCCTCTTCCAGCGCACCTTGACGCAGTTTGTCGAGGCTGGCTGGGGCCGCCTGCAACAACATGCGGCCGGAAAGGCCAGGGCAATATGAAACTGAGCTGCTTGCCAGTTTCGTTCTTCAATGATATCCAGAGCGGCGTCATGAGCATCCACGACTGGGCCGTGATGGCCCGAGCCACGGGGCTTGATGCGATTGACCTCAGCATCGTCTTAATTCGCAATCACACCCCGGTATATTTGCGCAGGCTCAGAGACGACCTTGAGCGCGAGAATATGCCAGTGGTGATGATTGCGACCTATCCCGACTTTACTCATCCGGATCCCCAGCAGCGCAAACGGGAAGTCGAATACACTCGTCATGACATCGCCATCGCGTCTGAGCTTGGCGCGAAATACTTGCGGGTCACGGCTGGCCAGGTGCATCCGGAAACATCGCAATCACAGGGAATTGCCTGGGTTGTGGAAGATTTCAAAAGGATAGACGAAGTGGCCAGCGAATTCAGCGTGCAGCTTCTGTTTGAAAACCATTCCAAGCCGGGCGCCTGGTGTAACGCAGATTTCAGTCACCCCACGACCGTTTTCCAGGAAATCGCCGAAGCTCTGCAGGATACGAACATCGGAGTGAATTTCGACACTGCGAACACACTCGTTTACGGCGACGATCCAATCCCGGTGCTAAGGCGTGTTGTGAAACGGGTGGTGACGGTTCACGCCGCCGACACGGCGGTTCGAGGGCAGCTCAAGCCGGTGATGATCGGCACGGGGATCGTTCCGTTCAATGATATCTTTTTGGTGCTTCGGGAGAACGCTTTTGACGGGTGGATCTGTATCGAGGAAGCCAGCAACCTGGGCAAAGTGGGTGTCATCGGCGCCGTGAAGTTTGTAAAGTCCGCGTGGGAGCAGAGCGCGATGAGTTCAACTCAAGGGAAAAGTCGCATCTGATGGGGGAGTTGTTCATTACGTCCCCACAAGCATCCGCCCTGCTGACGTGACGAAAGCTCACGAAGTCGTCAAGAGGCAAGACACGTTTCTCATCGAGGCCGGAACGATCGGCCTCCTGCTCCTCTAAAGTGTTCGCGTGGCGGGAGCCCAGAAGCGTCAGTGTTTGCGATGTATAAATGATTTCCTGCTGCCACTGGCGATGAGATTTGCTTGAACAACCCGGATCATTGAAGACTTCAAAGGAGGGTGTATGAAGGCTCTAGGATTCATTGGACTCGGAATCATGGGAAAGCCCATGGCGGCGACCTTGATTCGCGCCGGACACCGGTTGTTTGTCTACGACATCAGATCTGAGCCTTTAGCAGAGTTGGCCACGCTAGGTGCAACGAGATGCCGTAGCTCGGCCGAGGTGGCCCGACAATCGGAAATCGTCATCACCATGCTGCCGAACTCACCTGAAGTAAGGGTAGCAGTTCTGGGCGAAAAGGGCGTGCTCGAGGGTGCGGCAGCAGGACTGATCCTGATTGACATGAGTTCAATTGCACCGCTGGCGTCGAAGGAAATTGCGGCCGAAACATGGAAAAAAGGCGTGCGGATGCTCGACGCCCCGGTGAGTGGAGGCGAACCAATGGCGAAGGACGGCACGCTTTCTATTATGGTGGGTGGAGACAAAGAGACCTTTGACCAGGTTGTCGACATCCTGCACCTCATGGGGAAGTCGGTGGTCTGGGTAGGCGAGATCGGGAGCGGCAACATGACGAAGCTGGCCAACCAAATTGTGGTTGCGCTCAATATTGTCGCCATTTCGGAGGCCTTCGTTCTGGCGACCAAGGCTGGTGTTGATTCCAGGGTCGTCTATCAAGCCATCCGCGGAGGGCTGGCTGGCAGTTCCGTGATGGATGCCAAGTCGCCTCTCATCTTTGATCGGAAGTTCGACCCGGGCTTCCGCATCGAGCTCCACTTGAAAGATCTTCTGAACGTCATGCAAACAGCTCACGAATTACGTGTCCCGCTGCCGTTCAGCGGCATGGCCGCAGAAGTCATGAGCGCATTGATAGTGGCCGGTAAAGGGAAACTCGACCATGGCGGCATCATACAGTGGTTTGAATCGCTGGCTGGCGTGCAAGTTTGATCTGCGAATGCGGTCAGCGTGGAGGCGGTTGCCATAAAGAGGACGCGCTACGCTCGGCCTGACCAAAAGCCTAGGAACTGGACGAGGCCGAGGGCGGGGATTTGTATTGAGTCGTCCCGAGAAAGGACGTGCGGGATGAGGACGAAACATTTCACAGAGGAGGCAATGTGAAGCTCGATCAAAGACGGGAAAAGTTGGTGAAACACACCTTCCTGGATTTCCAGCAGACGGCGGATTTCCTTCAGCATCCGCTAGTCCTGGAGCGAGCCCAGGGCGTGTATTATTGGGACCTCGAGGGGCGCCGATACTTTGATTCCATCGGAGGCATCTTCGTCGTGACACTCGGTCACGGCCACCCGCGAGTTCTGGAAGCGATGCGCAAACAGATGGAGCGGATGACCTTTGCGCCACCCCTGCACGGCGTCGCTGACGTGACGCTCGATTTTATCGAGAGACTCGGTTCCGTGACGCCTGGAAATCTGAAATACGTAAAACCGTTCAGCGGCGGGTCGGAATCAACCGAAGCCGCGATGAAATTTGTCCGGCAGTATTTCAAACAGACGGGACATCCCGGTAAGTACAAGTTCATCAGCCGGTACCAGAGCTACCACGGCAGCACGGGCGCAGCCATGGCCGCCAGCGGGACGGGGACTCGCAAGACGAAGTTCGAGCCCCAAATGCCTGGCTTCCTGAAGGTGTTCCCGCCAACCCACTACCGGCCATACTTCTCATCCTGGGAGGAATGCAATCGGTTCGCCGCGCATACGATAGAAGACGTCATTCTGGGTGAGGATCCGGAGACCGTGGCGGGCGTGATTGTGGAGCCCATTGGCAACACGGGCGGAATCATTACCCCCACTGCTGAGTACTTCCAAATCATCCGGGAAGCATGTGACCGTTACAACGTGATACTGATCTTTGATGAAGTGATCACCGGTCTCGGCAAGACCGGCCGGATGTTCGCAGCGCAGGCCTTCGGAGTCACCCCGGATATTATGTGCTGCGGAAAAGGATTGTCCAACGGTGCAATTCCGCTTGCTGCCATGGTCGCCCGCGACGACATGTCCGAAGCGTTTTGGGGAAGGCTACAAGACGACGTGCAATTCGCTCACGGTCAAACCTTTGCCGGGAACCCGTTGGCTTGCGCGGCGGGCACAGCCGTTATCGACGAGATTGTAGAAAAAAGGCTGGACGCGCGGGCCGCCGAGGTGGGCGCGCAGCTCGCAGCACGGCTCGAAGGACTGAAGAAATACGGGGTCGTGCGAGAGGTCCGCGGCAAAGGAATCCTGCTAGGCGTGGAACTGGTAAAGGATACGTACACGATGCAGCCGTTTCCCGAGCTGGGCACTACCTTGAAACGGGTCGCGCTCGAGAACGGTTTGATCATGCGAGTGGATCCGTCCTGGTTCGCGGTGGCACCCGCGCTCACAATCACGGGGCAGGAGATCGAAGAGATGTGCGCATTGATCGAAAAGAGCCTGGTACAAGCCCTTGAGGAAGTTACGCGCGCCCAGGGCGGGGAGACTGCAACGCTGGTGGCCTAGCCGTTACGCTCAGAATGGCGTTTTCGCCTGGATTTCCAGAATTGGGGGGTAGTTTCGGAACAATTACAGGACTTCGTATAAGTAGATTGACATCAAACCAAAAAGAGAGAGGGCATGTTCCGAAGAACGAGCGGATGAGGTGAGGTCGTTTGCTCCGCGAAAATAACTGGGCCGATTATTTTGAGCTTTCATACTTTTTCAACGTCAAAGATAGAGTTTTGATCCAATCGAAGGAGGTCATGGAATGGACGACCTCGCAGTGTTGGTGCAGATACAGGACCTCGCCTCGCGCTATAAGTTCACGCCCTGGGTGGGAGAGCGGGTGTTGGGAGAAACTGTGGCCGCTCACCTGGAGCAGCTGTTAACACTAATATAAGGAGCAATCGGAAGGATAATATATGGGAGATGAAAATACTCTGAGGGCCGGGTTTGAATTGAAACGGGCGGTCCAGATCGGCATTGTCGTTCGAGATCTTGAGCGCACAACTCAGTTATTGACTGGCCTGTTCGGAATCGGGCCATTCACTTTTGTTGAGGTCCCGAGTCGTCCGGGTTCCAAGTACTTCTACCGTGGGAAGGAAGAACCCATCAAAATGCGGATGGCTTTTGTTCAGGTCGGGGCACTGGAATTGGAACTCATACAGCTACTCGAAGGGGAGCATAACGCCTTTCGTGACTTCCTGGAAGCGCGGGGCGAAGGTATTCACCACGTTCTCTTCGAGGTGGATGACATTGATCAGGTCGTACAGAATCTTTCCGAGAATAAAGTGGAGGTCCTTCAAGCGGGGACTGGGATTCGGCCAGGCACGCGGTGGGCGCTCCTAGACACCCAGGATCTGCTTGGGTTCCTGCTGGAATTGCGTCATCGTGCGCCCGGATGTGACGGTACCTCCAACCCGAAAGATCATTAGTTCCGCCTTCCGGCACGCTGCCCGGTGAGTGTATCAAGTGGCCCCGGATTTGAGACCGGATGTATTCCAGTTCAGGAACCAAATAGGGGCTCAAAGTGGGGCAAGCGAGTCAACGAAAGAGAACAGCCGTCGTTGGCTGCGGAAAGGCGGTTGCGACCCACGCCTCGGCATGGCGTAGACTCCCGACCTCGGAGTTTGTAGCGGCTCGTGGCGTAGTACTCAAGCGCGCGAGAACCCTTGCTCCACAGTTCAACGGCCGCGCTTTTGGTGACCTGGACGAAATGCCAAAGAGAGAGCAGGTGAAAGTCTTGTCGATCTGCACGCTACACGCCCAACATGTTCCGTCCGACGAGACGGGCCGTCGAGGACTCCACGTGATCGTGGAGAAACCGCTGGCCGTGGCCATAGGGCAGCGCCAATCTTGGACCATCTGTGGTTTTCGCCGGGCGAGGGCCGCCGCTGCGAGGACCGTATCAGGAGATAGGTGGCAGTGTGAAATGCACATTCTCAGCGCGCCATTTTGCTAAGTAACGCAGATAAACTCAGGCTGACACAGACGGAATCGCCGCGACACAAACCTCAATCGCGGGTAACAGGGGCACATTACTTGGGGACGGCGGCGCGCCGCCCTTAGACGAACTCCTCTCCGTGGAAATCCAGGCTAGAGCAAAGTGGAACAGTGAGCAATAACTTGCACGATTTTCGAGGCCAATCACTACAATGAGGTAATTACATCATACCAAATGCACCGGTTCACAACACGATGTCAGAGGACACACTCAAAAGGCATCAGGCTTTCTGGAAGCACCAGCAAATGGACCGGCCCTCGTGGGGCGTCAGCATTGGCTTTTTTGCTAACGAGGCATATCCCCGGCTCATGGCAAAGATACCTTCAGGTCTCGTAAAGCCGGAGAATATTCTCGTCGACGGACTTCTCAAAGATTTCGATGAACGCTGGCAGGCACAGCAAGGTATCGGCGATTTTCCCTTCACGTGTTCGCCCTTTCCGAGCATTCCCTGGCTGGAGGCGATTGCCGGTTGCCCTATCATGGCCTCCCCCACGAGTTTCTGGGCAGAGCCTTGCCTGACTGATTTCCGGACTTGGCAGTGGAACGACCGCGTGCTGGAGAATCCGTGGGCACAAAAGCTTTTGGAGTTGATGCAGAGGTTGGTTCAGCATTCCTGTGCCGGCAACCTAATTATGAGCAGTTTCTTCGGGGAAAATGGGTAACACTTTTTTGTTCTGAGTGATGGTGATCACTCCGTTTCTTTGTAACCAAGTTTCTACCGCCAGACGCCGGGCGGTTTCGACTTGGCGTTGAGTGTGAACCGCCGAGACCTGGATAAGCGCCTTGGTCAGCTCGCTGATCCAATCGAAGATCTCCCTTCGCTTGCGGAGAGTATACGCCTTCAGGGCCGGCTTCGCATCGTGAAAGACCTTGCAGGCGATGTGCCCGTGGAGACAGTCACGGGAGCGATGGTTCAGCTCATGCGCGAGCACTTCCGCCCAGGCTTGCACTTCGGGGTCCGTGATCGGGCCGCTGGTGAGGATCTTCTCCCGCAACGGAGTTTTCAGTTCCCGCACCGCACGTTCCATCCCACCGTTGTAAGGCGGATAATGCGGCGGTGAGTTCAGCGGCAGAACCAGGTAACGGGCGAGCACCTCGTCGACCGCCTGTTGATTGAGATTGGAACCATTGTCGCGTTTGAGCACCAGCGGCGGTCCATGCTGCAAGAACAGTTGCTCCAAGTGAACCGCCACAGTTTCTCCCAACACCCGCTCCCCCACCCAGGGCGTGAACTTATAGCGTGAGGCAAGGTCCTGCACTTGATGTAGATACAGTCTGTGGTGGGCGAACCTCGCCAACTCCGCGTCATCCAGTGACCAGACCAGGCCGGAAATCTTCCAGGCGATGTGGCGTAATTCCGCCTGATGTTGGTGGGCCAGTTCCCACCGTACCGTTCTCGTCAGCGCCTGCAGATCGCGCCGGGAGATGTGATCGTGGTGCTGCCGGTACAGCTGGCCGACTCCATGGGTACGCTGGCGGCCATGCTTCAGGCAGTACAAGGCCACGCGCAACTCCTCCAGGTTCAAGGGAGCTACCTTTTTGGGACCTGGCTTGAAGAGGGCCGACTGGCCGCGCTCGAGGCGGTGTTGCCAACGCCGGAAGCTTGCATACGATACCCCCAGGGATTCACAGAGGCGTGGGTACGGCCAGCTCACTTGTCGCTTCAGTTGGGTCAGCGTGGTGACGATCATTTCGGCTACCTCATGCTTTTTTTTTATCTAGCTGCTCCAACCGCAGACGGATCCGTTCCGTCTGCTCCAGCACTTCCAGCTTCGCCTGCAACTCCTGAGTCTGGCGCTCGAGGGCCTGCTTCTCCGGGTCGAGGGGCAGCGGCGGGCGCCCCGGTTCCCGATCGCCCAGCGCCTCGACCATCGCCGCCAAGGCCCGCCGCTCCCACTTGTAATAGGTCTTGCGGGAGATGCCCAGTTGCCGGGCCGCTTCCTGGGCACTCAACAACCCGCTCCGCACCTGCATGATCAACTGCGCTCGCTGCCGGGCTAGGGCTTGCTGCTGAGCACTGGGTTTCGGATCGGTCATCGCAGCATCCTCCCACCACGCGGACTTGGTTTACTTGGTCGGCGGCGCCTTCGGCTCTTGCAGCTTGACCAGCCGCTTCTCCAGTTTGGCCATCCGCCCCTTCTGCTGCAAGGCTTGGCGCGCCAGCAACCGCTCCAGTTTCGGACTCAGCGCCGGTCCCGGTTCCAGGCGTGTTTGTGACTCCAGCGCCTTGAGCATCGCCGCTAGCGCCCGCTTCTCCCATGCGAACAGCACGGCCGGACTGATCGCTAGTTCCTGACAGACTTCCCCCGGCCGCCGGCGCTCGCTCCAGATCGACAGTACCGCTTGGGCTCGCTGCTGGGCATTGTAAGGCAGGGGTTCCTTCTTGGCTTTGATTTCGGTGGACATGAGCTCCTCCTTCTAGGTCGTAGATAACCTCTTGGTGAGGCCGTGGTTCCTCACCATCCACGAGCATCTTCACTTGTCCCTTCTCGGCACGAATGACCACCGATTGCTCGCCCATCCGCCCCACCATGTAGAAGGGACTGCGTGGTTGTCCTCGTAACGCCAACTCCAACACGTTGTCCTGAATGCCGCGCTCGATGACCTGGCGCAATTCCTGGGCAATGGCAAAGAAGCGATCCGCCGGACACAACCCCTCCAGGGACTGATGAGGCCGTCGATGGTTGTAGTGCTTCACCCACAGCCGAATCCGCTCGCTGGCTGACTCGAAGCTGTCGAACTGGGCGCGCTCCAGAAACTCCTCCCAGATGGTCTTCCAGAAGCGTTCGATCTTGCCCAGGGTCATGGGATGATGCGGTCGGCTCTTAATGTGGTGAACCCGATCCTTGCGCAACTCCGCCTCGAAACGGGTGGTCCCACGCCAGCTTGAGTACTGGCGTCCCTGATCGGAGAGCATCTCTTTGGGCACGCCGTACTCGGCCACCGCCCGGCGGTACACCTCTAAGACGTGCTCCGCCGTCTGGCTACGAAACACGTCCAGCCCTACTATGTAGCGGGAGTAGTCATCCAAAAAGCCGATGAGGTAGGCGTTCTTGCCTCCCAGCCGGAAGGTGAAGATATCGGTTTGCCACATCTGGTTGGGAGAAGAGCGCTCGAAGAAGCGTGGCCGGGGGGGATTGCGCTGGGGTTTGCGGCGAGGTTGCTTGAGCAACTGCTGCTCATGTAAGGTGCGGCGAACCGTCTCCTGGCTCACCGGCAGAAACAACATGCGCCGCAGGAACTGGCTGATTTTCTTGATTCCCAAGTCGGGATGGTGCCGCTTGAGTTCGACGACTTGCGCCTTCACCGCCGGCGCCACTTTCGGCCGCGGACGGTTCGGACGGCGGGGCTTCGACTGCAAGCCCACTTCACCCTGGGCCCGGTACAACCTCACCCACTTGGATAAAGTACTCTGGCCCACGCCCATTTCGTGGGCCACCTGCTGTACGGGGAAGCTTTCCTCCAAACATAACTGCACCGCTTTGCGCCGCACCTCAAAGGGATGAGCATGGGCGTGCGGACGAATTGTCCTTCGCGCCGCCCCCCTCGGGGGGCGGGTTCTCCTCCTCTTCCCTTGAACCTCGTTTATACCTTCCATAGGTAACACTCCTTTCGGTTCCTCCCGGGAACCACAGCTCTGGAGTGTTACCCCTTTTCCTCAAGAATTTCTGCTCATGATCTGGTCGTTAGCCCAGGGGAGCTGAGTGCCCCCCGAACCCCCTTGCGCCCAGCTAAACCACCATCATAGACACGGCGCACTCCCCATTAGAAGAAACTTCCCATAAGGCAGGTAATGGAGAGATCTCCATTACCTGCCGTAATCGACACTGCCCCAAGTGTCAGGCCCACGCTCGCGACCAGTGGCTAGGGGCGCGCCGCCGCGAACTTTTGCCTACTCCCTACGTCCATGTGGTCTTCACCCTTCCTCGGCGGCTCGCCCCGCTGGCTTTGCAGAACAAGAAGGTGATCTACGGTCTGTTGTTCCAGACCTGTGCTGAAACGCTGCTCGAAGTGGCGCGCGATCCCCGCCATCTCGGCGCTGAAATCGGCTTCTTCGGCGTGCTCCATAGTTGGAATCAGAAATTGGAGCATCATCCCCATGTCCATTGCGTGGTCCCGGCCGGCGGCCTCTCCCCCGATCACCAGCGCTGGATCCACCCCCGCTATCGCTTCTTCCTCCCCAGAAAGGTGCTGGCTCTTGTTTTCCGCGGCAAGTTTGTCGACGCTCTCAAGCGGGCCTTCGCCGACGGCCAACTCGGCTTCTATGGTGACTTAAAGCTTCTGGCAAAAGCGAAGACTTTCGCTTCCTTCCTCCGCCCCCTGTTCTGGCGGGACTGGGTGGTCTATTGCAAGCCGCCCTTCGGTGGCCCCGAATATGTTCTCCGTTATCTCGGCCGCTACACTCACCGCGTGGCCATCTCCAACCATCGTCTCGTCTCTTTGGTGGGTGACCAAGTCACCTTTCGCTGGCGAGACTCCGCGCACGCTAACCAGCAACGCCTCCTGACCCTGTCGGTGGAGGAGTTCTTGCGGCGCTTTCTCCTCCACGTGCTTCCCCGAGGATTCGTGCGCATCCGCCATTTCGGTTTTCTGGCGCACCGCTGTCGCGCCCGACTTCTACCCCTCTGTTTCCAGCTCCTGGGACGACCGACCAACTTGCCACCCGCCCCAGAACTGCCGCCAGAGGATGAAGAGGGCTCGTCGATCACGTTGCCTTCTACCTCCTCGTGGTCCTGTCCCCAGTGCGGCGGCCCCATGATTATTCTGGAACGACTAACCGCGGCGGAAATGTGCCTGCGTTCTCCACCGCCCGCCCTGACGAGGCTCGCATGAAATACACCATCCCAATTCGACCACACGGCGCCCGCTCACCACGCCCCCGCTCCCGTGTGCCTGATTACATGCCGGCAACCCATCCCTCCTCACCCTATCCCTTCACACCCTCTCCAAGGGATCTCGGGTTGACGGATAACACACGCTTTCGCACCCGCAGACAGCCATTCCACTTATCTCTCCACCCGCCCGCGGAGCCACTGACCCCCGTTCAAAACCCATAATTCGCCCGCGTCCGCCGCAAACACGGGCGGCTCCGTTCAAGTCGCTGTATCGAACGCGCGCCGGGCTCGATCCCAGCCACTCGGCTGATGGTCCAGTCGGCGCGCATCCGATACGCATTATAAAAGGGCGCCCCTTTTGGTGTAGGTTCTGAGCGTGACCTCATTCCCTACGAAAAGGAGCACCCCTATGGACAAAACGAAGTATATCGGCATGGACGTTCACAAAGAAACGA
>JBEKIZ010000107.1:0-14762 GCA_050011515.1 Terriglobia bacterium
GCTGATTTTACCCCGACCGGCGGCTGCCTTGGTCCCCCCCCCACCAAGGCAGCCATCTCTCTCCTCCTCCACTCACTCACACACTTCAATCCCACAGGGGGGATACGATGTACCAGGGCTATGCCACGCAGCCGGAAGGGTTGCGGGGTTCGTTGAGGTCTGTTAATGTTATGAATCGCGGCCGTTCGTCATGACTTCACCATGCCCAAGATGCGGCGACGCGAAAATAGATCCGGTCAGGCACGGACTCATGTACAAACTCGTGTGGGCTTTTGGGTATCGACTGCACGAGTGCGCGCGGTGTCGCGCGCCACGCTTTATACCCAGACATAATGGAAAACCCCCTTACTCATCACAATTGGGGAAGGGGCCGGTAAGCGCACCCCCCTTCGCGGAGGAGAGAGGGGCTTTAAGAACGGCCGAAGAGAACCTCGAGCCGAAAGTTACCAAGCAGGTTACCGCGGCAGATTCCTCGGAGCGAGGTTTGCGTCGTTGTCCGGCTTGCGGCAGCACGGCATACCACCGTACCCACCGCACCACCCTGGAACGGATCCTGTCGCGCCCACGGATGGCTCGCTGCGAGAGGTGCGGGGTGCGCTTCCCGTATCCCGGGCATCGTGATAGATCATCTGGTTTGATAAAATTGAGGGAGCCGTTGGCAACTGTACCCTGCTCTGCGGCGGAGAAAAGGGCTCCAAGAATGGCCGAAGATAACACCCAGCCGAAAGTTACCAAGCAAGTCGCTGGCGCGGATTCGTCGAACCGTGGATTGCACCGCTGTCCGACTTGCGGCAGCACGGCATACCACCGTACCCGGCGCACCACCCTGGAACACCTCCTGTTGCGCCCACGGATGGCCCGCTGCGAGAAGTGCGGGTTGCGCTTCCCCTATCCTGGGCATCACGAGGAACATCCTGAGCCATTGAAAGTGGCGGAGCCCGGGGCAACTGTACCCCGCCCTGCGGAGGAGAGGAGGGCTCCAAAGATGGCCGAAGAGAGCTCCCAGCCGAAAGTTACCCAGCAAGTGACTGTCGTAGATTACTCGAACCATGGATTGCGCCGCTGCCCGGATTGCGGCAGCAGCAAATACCACCGGTCCAGGCGGACCACCCTGGAGCGACTCCTGTTGCGCCCAGCCATGGCCCACTGCGAGAAGTGCGGGGCGCGCTTCCCTTATCCCGGACATCATGACAAACCCCCTGACTCAGTGAAATCGGGGAAGGAGGCGGCAACCGTAAGCCACGTTGGGGAGGAAGGAAGGACTTCAAGAACGGCCGGAGAGAGCTCCCAGCCCAAAGTTACCCAGCAAGTAGCCATCGTAGATTACTCAAACCATGAATTGCGCCCCTGTCCGGTTTGCGGCAGCATGGAATACCGCCGTTCTCGGCGCACCATCCTGGAACGAATCCTGTTGCGCCCAAGGATGGCCCGCTGTAGGAAGTGCCGCAACCGCTTCCCCTATCCCAAGAGCTAGCGGTCTTGGGACTCGCAGGCCTGCGAGTCGGCGCCATGGCTGGAATTGCCGATTTCAAGCTCTCAAGAAGGGTGGGACACCTTTCCAAATGCCCTCTTCGAATGTCACGGGCCGAATTGCCAAAGCCTCCGGAATCGTGATGGGGGGAATGTTGCTGAGCCGCCTGTTGGGTTTTCTTCGTGAGTGGACGGTGGCCCACCAAATTGGTTCGAACTCCATCACGGACACCTACTACGCTGCCTTCACCTTGCCGGACTTTCTGAATTATCTGGTTGCCGCTGGCGCTCTGAGTGTAACCTTCATCCCCGTCTTCTCACACTACCTGGCAGAAAAGCAGGAGGACGAGGGCTGGTACGCATTCTCGACCGTCGTCACGGTGATGGGCCTGGCGCTCGTGGCCTTGGTCGGGATCGGTGAGGTCTACGCTCCGCAACTCGTTGGGGCAATCGCCCCAGGGTTCGCCCCCGCGGCCAAGGCGCGGGCCGTTTTCTTGACCCGGCTTATGCTGCCCGCACAGATTTTTTTCTGCCTCGGAAGTATTCTGACCGCAGTCCAGTGGGCCAAGGCGCAATTCATCATCCCGTCCCTTTCCGGGGTGGTCTACAACCTCGGGGTCATTTCTGGGGGAGTGTTGCTTTCGTCGCGTATCGGCATCACAGGTTTTGCGGTGGGGGTGCTGGGTGGCGCGTTGTGTGGGAACCTCCTCTTGCAGATTTACGGAGCGCACCGGGCCGGAGCACGTTTCACGCCCAACCTGGACATCCGGCACCCTGGATTCCGCTGGTTCATCAAGCTCTCCATCCCTATTATGCTCGCGCTCTCGCTCAGCGCCACGGATGACTGGATTATCCGCTGGTTCGGCTCTTATCTGGTCCCGGCGTCCATCACTTGGCTGACCTACGCGAAAACCCTGATGCGGGTTCCCCTGGGCGTTGTCGGCATGTCAGTAGGGGTGGCATCGTTTCCGTTCATGGCACAGCTCTATTCGGAGGGGAAACTTGAGGAACTCAACCGCACCCTTAACGCCACCATGAAAGGGTTGCTTCTCCTGCTGGTTCCAATTTCAGCCTTGACCATCGCCCAGAGCACTCCCCTCGTGTACTTCGTCTTCTCCCACACTCGTCTGCACGGACCGGATTTCCAAGCCACCTCCGCAACTCTCCGGGTCTTCTCCATCGGCATGTTTGCCTGGGCGCTTCAGAATATTCTCGCCCGCGCTTTCTACGCAGCGCGCGACACGATTACGCCGGCCGTGGTGGGAACCGGGCTCACTTTTCTCAGTCTTCCCCTTTACTGGTGGTTGGTCCGCCACTTTCAACACCTCGGGCTTGCCTTGGCGAGTTCCCTCGGCATCGTCGCCTACACGGTGATTCTGTTTCTGCTCTGGAATCGCCGCATCCGCAATGCCGAGGCTCACGCGCTCGTGATCTTCTTTCTAAAGATGTGCGTGGCCTCTGCGCTCGCAGGCGTCGCTTGCTTCGGGCTGAGTAATTGGTTCGCATCTCATCTTGGCTGGCAAACAACTCAACAAGCCCTTGTCGTCCTGGTGAGCGTTAGCTCAGTAGGTTTGGTTCTGATCGCGATCCTCGCGAAGCTGCTTAGGGTGAAAGAATTCGGGGACTACTTTAAGAGACTGGCAGTAAGGTGAAGGGCTGGAGTGGACGCTTTCGATGAGACAACCAGTTATGACACTGGTTACCGTTCGATGATAGATTGCTCCTTCCGATCCGGCTAGCATTCAATGAACATCGTACCGGTCGAGCGGAGACGGTCCGGTTCGGCTTTCAGGTTATTTTCAGAATCTCAGCGTACCTTACATGAATAAGGTGCTGTACATTGCAAGCGGGCTCGAACAGCACCTAGCGAAGCCTTGACAAGAAAGGGAGGTCTATCATCATGCGCAAGACGATTACGCTTCTCGCAAGCACCGGCGTGCTTGCACTGGCAGCAGTCCTCTTTACAGGAACATTCTCAGGCGCGGCTGGCCAAGCAGCAGGCCCGTCCGGCTATCACGTCATTAAATCCGTTCCCGTGGGCGGCGAGGGCTTTTGGGACTATCTCACTGTCGATAGCGAGGCGCGCCGCCTCTACATTTCACACGGGACTCACGTCCAGGTCATGGACATTGACACCCATGCCATCGTGGGTGATATTCCTGACACCCAAGGCGTGCACGGCATCGCGCTGGCTCCAGAGTTGGGCCGCGGCTTCACGAGCAACGGCCGCGCCAATACCGTGACGATCTTCGACCTGAAGACGCTGAAGGCCATCGGCACGGTGAACGCCGGAACCAACCCCGATGCTATCGTTTACGACGGCGTTACGAAGCGCGTCTTCACGATGAACGGGCGTAGCCACGACGCCACCGCTATCAATGCCGCCGATGGTACCGTCGCCGGCACGCTCGAGCTGGCCGGCAAGCCGGAATTTGCGGTTGCGGACGGCAAGGGCAGCATCTACGTGAACATCGAGGACAAGTCCGAGCTCGTCCAGTTCGACGCGCAGAAGTTGACCGTGCTGAACCGCTGGCCGATGGCCCCCTGCGAGGAGCCCTCCGGTCTGGCGATGGATCTTAAGGACCGCCGCCTCTTTGCCGGATGCGGCAATAAAATGATGGCTGTCGTGGATGCGGATACCGGGAAGGTCATCGCTACACCGGCCATCGGCCAGGGCGTGGACGCCAACCGTTTCGATCCCGAAACGAACTATGCCTTTGCCTCCACCGGCGAAGGAATTCTCACCGTCGTGCATGAAGATTCGCCGGATAAGTTCTCGGTGGTGGAAAACGTTCCGACGAAACGCAGCGCGCGCACCATGGCGCTCGACATGAAAACGCACAACATCTTCCTGGCGGCGGCCGACTTCGAGCCCCCGGCCCAGGGCGAGCGGAGGCCGCGCGCAAAACCCGGCTCCTTCGTCATCCTGGTGGTCGGCAAGTAAGGAGGAACCGCTTGAAGAAACTGACAGGGCTGGTGTTGATTCTGCTCGGCGGCATAACCTCTGTGCAGGGGCAACAGCCACTCCGGCTCCCGATCCAGGAAGCTCTCGACCTTGCGGACAAGCAAAACCTCGACCTCGCTGCGGCACGCAGACGGCGGGCTGTGGCGCTGGCAGGAATCCAGATAGCCAGGCAAAGACCCAATCCTTCCGCAAACGTCACTACTTTGCGTGATGAGCCACACGAAGGCCTTTTTTTCGACCAACCAGTGGAAATCGGCGGAAAACGTGGACGAAGGATTGACGTCGCCAGACAAGAAGGGGCGCTCACCGAGCTCGAAATCGCCGCCCTGGCCCGCCAAGTGCGACGAAGCACTCGCGAAGCTTACTACGCGGCAGCCCACGCGCGCGCGGAGTCTGAAAGGCTGGCGCGCGTGGTGGAAGTTGCAAAGCGCCTGGCACAGATTGCTGAGGACCGCTTCAAGACCGGAGACGTTGCACAGCTCGAGGTGATCCAAACCAGCCTGGAAGTTTCCCGCGCCGAAGCAGACCTCCAGGTCGCCCGGCAGCGCGAGAAGGTCTCGATGAGCCAGTTCAACGCGCTCCTTAATGAACCCGCCTCAAAAGCCTGGGATCTGGCAGGGACTCTCGAGGACAATACGCCCACGGCGCACTTGCAAGACCTCATCAGCCGCGCTTACCAATCAAACCCCGACTTGCAACACCTGGGCGGCGAAAAAAAGGTTGAGGAGAGCCGCCGCTCCCTGCTCAAGGCCGAGAGGATTCCCAACCTTGACTTGGAAGCCGGGGTCGATTTTAACTCGCCACACGATTTCCGTTATGGGCCACGCGGCCAGATTTCCATTGCTCTTCCGCTCTTTACTCGCAACCAAGGGGAAATCGCGCAATCATTGGCGAATGAGCGCGTCTTGGAGGCCGAAACCGCAGCCACCGAGCGCTCCGTTTCCGCCCGCGTGGAAGCCGGCTTCTACGACCTCGAAGCCCAACGCACGCAAGTTCAACTCTACCGCGACAGGCTGCTCCCCGTGGCCCGTCAACTCGAGAGCATGGCTGAGGAAAGCTACCGGGCCGGAAAGACCAGCATCTTGACGGCAATCCAGGCCCAGCAGGCCGTGCAGAGCGTGGAGAGTAGTTATCTCCAGAGCCTCGAGGAATTACAGGGCTTTTACGCCGGCTTGGAAGAAACGGTGGGAGGACCGGTGGACTAAATGCGTTTCCAAAAAACTCCCGGACTTATCAGTTGGTGTTTTCTGGCCTTGGCGCTCGCTCTATTGCTCTTGCCTTCATGCTCGAAAAAAACCTCGGGCGGTGAGGGTGAGGACACCGAAGAGGGTACAGCAAACATCGTAGCGGAAGTGACTGTCACGCGCGTGGGGCGCGCTGACATTCAATCAACTCTTTCGGTCAGTGGGACCGTTTCCGCGCTGCCGAATCAAGACGTTCGCGTCAGCACGCTCGTTCCCGGCCGTGTCGCCCGGATGATGGTTGCAGAAGGTGATCACGTCCGCGAGGGCCAAGTGCTGGCGAAAATCGATGATCGGCCTTTCCGCGACCAGGTTCAGCAGGCCCAGGCGACGGTGGATCAGGCCAAGGCGAACCTGGAAAATTCACGTCTGAACCTGCAACGCAATGAGAGTCTGATCGAGCGGGGCATTGCCGCGCGGAAAGACCTCGAGGATGCCCGCACGCAGGCCAGCGTCAACAAAGCTGCCCTGAGCCAGGCAGAAGCCGCACTATCGCTAGCCCGGCTGAACCTCTCGCGGACGGAAGTGCGCTCCCCCCTCACGGGAATGATTGTCAAGCGCTTGCTGAGTGTGGGCGAGCAGGTGGACGGCACGGCTGCCCAGCCGGTGTTTGAAGTGGCGAGCACGTCAGAGGTGGAGCTGTTCGGCAATGTGTCCGCCCTTTACCTCGACAAGATCCGCGTGGGGCAGGCGCTCCAAATCTCCACCGAGGCTTTTCCGGGCAAGACATTTCAGAGTCACGTCGTGGCGATCTCTCCCGCCGTTGATCCCGCCACCAACGTGGGGCTAGTCCGAATCCGAATCGCCAATGGCACAGGACTGCTGCGGCTGGGAATGTTTCTCACCGCTCAGGTGCCGCTCGAAACGCATCGCAACGCGCTGGTAGCCCCCCTCGAGGCAGTATACCGTGACCAGGATGGAAACCCGGAGATTTACCGCGTGCAGGGCGAAAAAGCGGAGGCGGTTCCGGTGAAACTGGGGCTCGAAACAAAGGACCGCGTCGAGCTGCTCTCCGGGGCGCAAGAGGGTGAGACCATAATCCTCGGCGGAGGCTACGGTCTTCCCGCAAAGGCCAAAATCAAGGTCAAATCATGAACGTCGTCCGCTTCTGTCGCCGGAACAGTCGCGCCGTTTACCTGCTGACGGGCTTGCTGGTGGTTGCGGGCCTGGTTTCGGTTTTCCGGTTGCCCAGCAACATCTATCCCGAGCTTTCCTTCCCGCGCATTGTCATCCTGGCGCACGCGGGTGATCTTTCGCCTCGGAACATGCTCCTCACGGTGACGCGGCCTCTCGAAGAGGAGGCGCGGACAGTGCTGGGTGCACGCCGCGTGCGCTCCAGGACCATCCGGGGGGCCACCGAGATTTCCGTTCTGTTCAATCCCGACATGGATATGCAGTATGCGCTTCAGCTCCTCCAGGCGCGCGTCAGCGACGTCAGAACGGACCTGCCCGCCTCCACCGACATCTCGGTCGAGCGCATTACACCCACGGCGTGGCCCATCCTCATGTTTGTCCTGAACGGCAACGTCCCAGACTCGGACCTGCGCGATTATGCCTACTACAACCTGCGTCCGCTTTTCAGCCGGGTGCCGGGCGTGGCGCTGGTGGAAGTCCAGGCCAGCTCGACGCGCGAGGTTTCCGTAATCGTCGATCCGCAGAAGATGCTCGCCCACCGCCTTTCCTTGCCGGACATCGCCGACCGCCTGCGCGCCACCAACGGGGTGACCTCCGTCGGGCGATTGGACAAAGACTATTCACGCTATCTCGTCTTGGCCACCGGCCAGTTTACCGACCTGGACGATATTCGAAATTCCGTCGTGGCGGTGGAGGGCCAGACGCCCATCCGGGTTTGCGACCTCGGTGAAGTCCGGGACGGAGTCGAGGATCCCCGCATCCTGGTTTACGGGAACGGCAGGCCGGGGGCCTTGCTCAGCATCTCACGCCAGATTGGTGGGAACATCCTGCAAGTCGCCGATCAGGCCAAGGCCCTGGCGGAAGACCTGGGCTCGGCAATTCCCAGGACGCTGCGCCTCTCGGTCGTTTACGACATGGCGGAATTCGTGCGCGAGGCGGTGGCCAGTATCCGCGATGCAGTCCTGATCGGATGTTTGCTCGCGGTTGTTATTCTCTTCCTCTTTCTGCGCGAAAGCCGCACCACCCTGATTGCGGCAGTTACACTTCCCATCACCGTCATCAGCACCTTTTTCTTCATGAATTTGTTCGGGAGCACGCTCAACCTGATGTCGCTGGGTGGGTTGGCCGTTGCCATCGGACTGATCATCGACGATGCGGTGGTCATCATTGAAAACATCTACCGCCATCTCGGACTTGGCGAGCCGCCCGCAGAAGCGGCGGAAAAAGGAACGCAGGAGTTGCTGAGCGCCGTCATCGGCTCGACGGCAACTACCGTGGTCGTGTTCTCTCCCTTGAGCCTGCTGAAAGGCGTGGTGGGCGATTTCTTCTCGGCGCTTTGCCTCACCCTTGCCGTGTCGGTGCTTCTCTCCCTCGTATTCGCGCTAACCCTCATCCCCCTCCTCTCCCAAAGGCTTCTTTCCCCGGAGCGTCACCGCGCGACGGCGGAGAGTTTCATCGGGCCCATCAATCGTGCCTATGAAAAGGCCGTTCGGTGGTCGCTTCGCAAGCGTTGGGTGGTGGCAGCAGCTACCCTGGCTTCCATCGCCATTGCCGTGTTTCTTTACACGCGCGCAGAAACCGGCTTTCTTCCTGAGATGGACGAAGGTGGCTTTGTCCTCGACATGTGGACACCGCCGGGAACTTCGCTGGCGGAGACTGACCGCATCGATCAACTGGTGGGGGACCAGGTCCAAAAGACGCCTGAAACCGAGGCCTTCTTGCGCCGCACCGGCGCGGAGATGGGGCCTTTCGCGACCACTCAAAACACGGGCGAGATTGTGGTCAAGCTGAAACCCCGCTCCCGGCGCGACCGCAGCATCTACGAGACCATGGATGAGCTCCGCCAAACCATCCTCAGCAAGATTCCCGGGGTGCGGGTGGAGTTCACTCAAGTGCTCCAGGACATGATTGGCGATATGGAAGGGAACCCCAACCCCATTGAGGTGAAAATTTTCGGCAGTAACATGCCTGAACTGGAGAGGCTTGCGGACGAGATCGGGCCGAAAATGCAGCAGATCCCCGGCATCGTGGATTTCCAGGGTATCCTCAAGGGCAACCCGGAAATCGTGGTTCACGTTGATCCTGTCCAGGCAGGCCATCTCGGCCTCACGGTGGACCAAGTCTCGCAGCAAGTCGGGGCGGGGCTGCTGGGGTTGACGGAGACCGATCTTCGTCAGACCGACCGCACCATCGGCATCCGCGTGCGCTTTCCGGATTCGTTCCGGTATAACTACCCGGACGTGCAGCAGTTCCCCATCCTCACGCCGAGCAAGCAGATTGTGCCGGTTTCCGCTCTGGCCCGGATCGAGACCGTCCAGGGCGAGAGCGAATTGACGCGCGAGAATCAGCGCTTGATGGTGGCGCTTTCGGCGCGACTTGAGAACCGCGGCCTGGGAAGCGCCGTACGCGACGTGAAGAACCTCCTGAGCACTATCCAGTTTCCAGTGGGGACCACCTATGAAATCGGCGGCCTCTATGAAAGCCAGCAAAGCTCCTTCCGCGACCTCCTCTCCGTCCTCGGCCTGGCGCTGGCGGCGGTTTTCATCGTGCTGGTGATCCAGTTCCGCGCCTTCGCCCCCGCCCTGATTATTATGTCGGCAGCCCCGCTTTCACTGCTCGGCGTCTTCGTGATGCTGCTCGCCACCGGGACGGCGCTCAATGTCTCCTCATTTATGGGGATCATCTTGATGGTGGGGTTGGTCGTAAAGAACGGCATCATTCTTTTTGACTACGTTCACAAGCTCTGGGAAGAGCAAGGGATGCCGCTTAGCGAGGCCCTGGTGCAGGCCGGCAAAATCCGTGTGCGTCCGATTTTGATGACGACGCTGTGTACGCTTTTTGGCTTGCTTCCGCTGGCGCTGGGTCTGGGGGCGGGAGCAGAATTGCAAAAACCCTTGGCCCTGGCCGTCATCGGCGGCCTCTCCATCTCAACTTTCATTACTTTGCTGGTGATGCCGGTGCTCTATTCCTTGCTCGAGCAGAAGCGCGCGTGAGTCCGTTGTCCGTAGTCCGTGGTGCGTTGGGGGAAAGGGGCTGGGTGCTTGGGGCTGGGGCGATATCGGATTTGGGATTTTAGATTTTGGATTGCCCTCTCGCTTGCGCCGACTACTTGTTGCCTACTGCCTCCTGCTTACTGCCTGTCTTGGGGCAGAGATGCTGCCGAGACTCGAAATTGAAACTTAGCAGCCTTGTTTTCCAGTTTCCAATTTCCAATTTCCAGTTTCGAATTTCTAATTTCCAATTTCTAATTTCTAATTTCCTTTCCTGCCCGCTGCGAGCGCTGCCCGAGTTGAGCCCATGGTCATTTCCAGGGATTCTTTGGGGATGCTGGTTACGAAGGGCTTGATCAGCCAACCCAATCCTGTGGGAATGTCGCGGGTGAGGGAAATTGACTCGCACTCGATGTAGACCCCGCCGTCTTTCTCCTCAAACTTCCAGTAGGAATTGATCCGCCAGAGGAATCCCTCGTCCTGGCCGACGGGCTTTTCGCGCTCATTCGGTGTGTCGGCATCGGCCACTTCGGCGATTCTGGTTGAATAAGAGCGGCTGTACCAGCGCGTGGAATCAATGGGGAAATAATGAACGTCGTGATTGGTGTTGAGCGTGACGGTGATGACTTTCTTTTTCCGCAGGCGATAATAGATCTTGAAGTCATTCCCGTCGCGGCTGATCAGACGTGAGCCAACCACCTCCGGCTTATAGATATCCTGGTGGTGATTGTAGTCCTGCGCGAGAGCGATCGTCTGTGGAAGATTTGCGCCCGGAACGAAAACTGCTCCCAGCCAATGATGGATGATTGCCTCCGGCGCCTCCAGCGTGTGACCGGAAGCATCGAGCGTCTGAAGCCGCTCCATAAAGATCTCACCGCGCTTGAGTGCGGCCAGGACTTCGGAGCGGCGCGGCAGAGGAAGTTCATCCACATACAAGAACTTTTCAGTTTGTGAAACTTCCCGATTGATTTGTGCCTCAGTCAACTGAACGTACCTGTCGAAGGCCTCCACCGTTTTCGGCTTCAGCTCGGCGCTCATCACTTCGGGCGTTTGCACCCCTAGAATCTGTATCGCCAGGAGAATGGTGAGCCACTTGATGGGTATCGGTAGCAACATCATCCCCAACCATAGCACATCCGGCCAAGCTTGGCAGGACACTGAAAATGCTCGTAGCGGCGGGCCTCAGCCCGGCGATGTCGTAGCGGACGTCCCGCCCTCCGCACCTGCGGCCCTCCAAAAGCAGAAGACACTAAACTGGGTAGGATTCAAATCGTATGAAGGCTAAAGGCTGAAAGCTGACCCGCCGCGGCGGGATAGCTGACCGCTGACGGCTGAAAGCTTCTCTTGACATGCCACACGACTTGCTGTAGCCTATTAGTGTTATGTTAGCACTGAAGGGTGAACACCATGGGGCGGGGAAGAGCAGGATTCGGGATTCAGGACAGACAAAACCAAGGCAAAAATGCTAACCGGCTCGACAGGGCAGGATGGGTGAATTCGCCGTCATGCGTGAACAAAGGAATTCTTTTTTGCAGGACCGACGCGGGAATGTTATTGAAAACAAAGGGGCGGTGTGGAAAAAGCCCTCGGGAAGCGGGAATGTATATGAAAATAAAGGAGATTCGTGTTTAAAGCGGGAATGTTGTTGAAAAGAAAGGGGGAAGAGCAGGATTCAGGACTCAGGATTCGGGATTCAGGACAGACAAGACCAAGGCACACATGCTAACCGGCTCGACAGAGCAGGATCGGTGAGTTCGCCGGCATGCTTGAACAAAGGAATTCTTTTTTGCACGAACCAAGCGGGAATGTTGTTGAAAACAAAGGGGCGCTGTGGAAAAAGCCGCGACCAAGCGGGAATGTATGTGAAAATAAAGGAGATTCGCGTTTAAAGCGGGAATGTTGTTGAAAAGAAAGGGGGAAGAGCAGGAGCCAGGATTCAGGATTCGGGATTCAGGAAAGACAAGGCCAAGGCACACATGCTAGAGGCTGGGGCAATTTTCGGTCTTAGATTCTTACCGCCAAACTCTGTGCAGGTTGTCGCACACATTTTTGCGCTATCGCCCTTTTCGGCTCTCGACTCTTGACCCTCGACTGCCTGGGGAGGGCGGAGAATTTCAAAACCGTATGGCTAGATTTTAGGTTTCAGATTGCCTCCACCCGGGACGTGCCGCCCACTGCCTGCTGCCCTTTTGGAATCTTGGGTGCGGCAGAGGTCATGCGAGTCTTCCAGTCTGAGTTTTTTGACGCAAGCCAGAAATACGACGAACTGTCTGCATTGGCAAGCTGCTGGCTTTGACAACACCTGGCAACCCGCGTAAGATTCTTGATTTGAATCAATCCAGTAATTATGAACAACGGAGGATTATCTATGCCTGTTAAGGTTGGAATCAATGGCTTTGGGCGCATTGGACGGAACTTGTTGCGTGCGGCGCTCGACGATCCAGGAATTGAATTCGTAGCGGTCAATGACATCACTGACCCGAAAACCCTGGCTCATTTGCTGAAGTACGACTCGGTATTCGGAATCTTGGCCGCCCAAGTGGCTCACGGCGGAGACTGCATCACGGTCAATGGCAAGTCGATCCGGGTTTTTAAGACCAAGGACCCCGCGGACCTCGATTGGTCTTCCTTGGGCGTCGAGGTTGTGGTTGAATCCACCGGCCTTTTCACCAAGGCGGAGGACGCTAAGAAGCACTTGAAGGGCACCGTGAAGAAAGTCATCATTACGGCGCCGGCCAAAGGTGAAGACATCACCATCGTGCTGGGGGTGAATGAGCGAGCCTACGACCCCGCCAAGCACCACATCATCTCGAACGCTTCCTGCACCACCAACTGCCTGGCCCCGGCGGCCAAAGTGGTTCACGAGAACTTCAAGATTCTCAAGGGCTCGATGACCACCATTCATGCCTATACCAACGACCAGCGCATCCTGGACCTGCCCCACAAGGATTTGCGCCGAGCGCGCGCTGCCGCCCTGTCCATGATTCCCACCACGACCGGCGCCGCCAAGGCCATTGGACTTGTGATACCCGAACTCAAGGGCAAGCTGGATGGTTACGCCATGCGCGTCCCCACCCCGGACGTTTCGGTGGTTGACCTGGTATCGCTCGTCGAGAAGACCACCACGGCCGAAGAAGTGAACGCCGCCCTCAAGAAGGCTGCGGAAGGCCCCATGAAGGGCATTCTCCAGTACGTCGAAGAGGAGTTGGTCTCCAAAGACTTCACCGGCAATCCGCACTCCTCCATGGTGGACGCCGGCTTCACCAAGGTCATCGATGGCAATCTGGTGAAGGTGATCGCCTGGTACGACAACGAGTGGGGTTACTCCTGCCGCGTCAGGGACCTGATCGGCTTCGTGGCGAAGAGCCTCTGAAGCAAACTGTCCGTGGTCCGTTGTCCGTAGTCCGTTGCAAGCCATTTCACATTTGTCACTGGACGGCTGACAACGGACACGGGGCACAATAGCCAACTGTCCGTGGTCCCGCCGCGGCGGGTCCGTAGTCCGTTGCAACTGGTCGATGAGCTTGCACCCAAACTCAATGCTTATCTCCGCTCGACCGGACCCCTTCCAAAAGCAAGCCGTCGGGACAACGGAGGATTGGCAACGGACGACGGACGACGGACCACTGACATCTCAGAAAGGAAATATCCATGTCAAAACTATCTATAACGGATATTAACGTTTCGGGTAAGCGTGTCTTCATGCGGGTGGATTACAATGTCCCGCTGAACGATGCCTCCGAGATCACCGATGACACCCGCATTCGCGCCTCGCTTCCCACCATCCAGTACGCCCTGGGACAGGGAGCGCGGCTCATTCTGGCTTCGCACCTGGGAAGACCCAAAGGGAAGCCCAATCCGAAGATGAGCCTGAAGCCGGCAGCCACGCGGCTTTCGGAGCTGCTCGGCAAGCCCGTGGCCTTCGCCGCCGACTGCGTGGGCCCGGAAGTCGAAAAGCAAGCCCAGGCGCTCAAGGATGGGGAGGTGCTGCTGCTCGAAAACCTGCGCTTCCATCCTGAAGAGGAAAAGAACGTGCCGGAATTCGCCCGGCGACTGGCGGCCCTGGCCGAGGTTTACGTGAACGACGCTTTCGGCACCGCTCACCGCGCGCACGCTTCAACCGAGGGCATCACCCATTTCCTTTCGCCCTGCGCGGCGGGCATGTTGATGGAGAAGGAGCTCGAATATCTGGGTAAGGCGGTGCAGAACCCCGCCCGTCCGTACGTAGCGATTGTGGGCGGCGCCAAGGTGTCCGACAAGATCGAACTGCTCGAGAATTTCGCGAAACTCGCGGACACTGTGCTGGTGGGCGGGGCCATGGCTTACACCTTCCTGAAGGCAGAGGGCGTGGAAGTCGGCCAATCCAAAGTTGAAGATGACAAGCTGGAAAGCGCCAAGGCACTGCTGAACTTCGCCAAGAGCAGCGGCAAGAAGTTCCTGCTGCCCAAGGATCATGTGGTAGCCGAGAAATTCGACGCCAGCGCGCCGGCGGAAGTGGTCAACACGCAGAACATTCCCGCCGGCTGGATTGGATTGGACATCGGACCCGCCACGCGCGCCGAATATGCCCGGGAAATTGCCGGCGCCAAGACCATCGTCTGGAACGGCCCCATGGGTGTCTTCGAGATGAGCCAGTTCGCGGAAGGCACCCTGGCCATCGCCAAGGCGGTTGCCGCTTCTTCAGCGCTTTCCATTGTCGGCGGCGGCGACTCCGTGGCGGCGGTGAAAAAGATGGGCGTGGCGGATAAGATCAGCCACATCTCAACCGGCGGCGGCGCGTCGCTCGAGTTCTTGTCGGGATTGACGTTGCCCGGTGTGGCAGCACTCACGGAAAAGCAGTAGACAACTTCGTGCCGAGATCTGAGGATTTACCTCTTAGATAGGTCAGGCCGCAACAAGCTGGAGGACGTTTTCGATGGCTTGATCAGCGCGATGGTAGGCGGCCTCGATTGGGCTGTGGGG
>JBEKIZ010000108.1:0-14407 GCA_050011515.1 Terriglobia bacterium
CCGAACGACGAATCTCGTCTTGGAGTCCCAGAACCATGGTGGCCGCATCGGCGATGGTAAGTGGTTTCATGACTCCATGAAACCACACTTTCTCACGATGCGCAATTATTTATGACGTTCTGTATAACTATTTTACTGACGCTGTTTCTTTTAACGCTCCTCACCGGAGGGGCCGTCTATGCGCAGGTAGGAGCTGACCGCGTAGCCGTGACGGGCCTCGTGACCGACCCGACCGGGGCCGCTATTCCCAATGCGACCATCACGCTACTGAACCAGGAGACCGGCGTAAAGACCGTTGTGGCCACCGACGGTGCCGGTAATTTCACAACCCCGGCGATGATTCTGGGCAACTACACTCTGGAGGTGACAAAGGAAGGGTTCAAGGCTTACAGCCAGCCCGACATGGCCCTGAATATCGGCGGAAGGACTTACACGCAGAACGTCACGCTCCAACTGGGCGCGGTGTCGTCGACCGTCGAGGTGAAGGCGAGCGCACAGCTCATTAACACTCAGAGCACCGAGGTCTCTTACCAGGTTGGCAAGCAGTATTATCAGGACCTTCCGGACGTGATGGGCGCGGACGTTCGCTTAGCCGAAACCAAGCTCGTCCTGTCACCCGGCTACGTCCCCACCGCGCCCAATGGCGATGCGATCTTTCGCGGCGACGCGTTTCAATCGCGAATCAATGGCGGCCAAACCGTCTCCTGGGAGAGCTGGTTTGACGGCGCTGAATACGGTTACGCCGAAGGTCATCAGCAAACTCATGAAAGCTCGATTCCCTATTCCGCGGTGCAGGAAATGACCACCACGGTGAACAACTTTTCCGCCCAGTACGGGCACACCAGTGGCGGCATAGTGCTTTACACCACCAAGTCCGGCACCAGCAAGTACCACGGCAGCGTGTACGATATTCTGACCAGCGCCAAGCTGGACGCAAACAACTTCTTCCTGAATTCGTCAGGTATAAATACTCTCCCCCTGACCCAGAATAACGGCGGCGCTACCTTCGGCGGTCCCGTTCCCAAGCTGCATAAGACCTTCTTCTTCGTCAACTATGACCGGTTCGATTACCACAGTACGGTCAACACCGGGTTCCAGAACACCCTTCCCACCCCGGCTGAGCGAGGCGGTAACTTCAGCCAGTTGCTGTCCCCCCCGACCCTCCCCACCGGCTGCGCCAGCGCTCCCTGTCAGATTGCGACGGATGCGCTGGGCCGCCCGATTTACTATGGGGAAATCTTCAATCCGGCTACTACGCGAACGGTTAGTGGAGTTCCCGTCCGTGATGGTTACGGATTTGACCCAACAACCGGGTTGCCCTTGGCGAACGCGAATATCATTCCGGGGACCGATCCGCTGTTAACGGCGAATGCTGGCGCGCAGTATGTTGCCTCCATCGTCCCCGCGCTTGATCGCAACACGCTGTTCACTCCTAACGAATTCGGGGGCACTTCGGACGACAATGACAAAATCAATGTCTATACGTTGTTGTTCAGGATCGATCACACGTTCAGCGATAAGTGGTCCCTCTCCTTCACCTATTTTCAGAATCACCGGCCTCGCACTGCCCATTGCGGCGGACCGGAGGGGTGCAATACCGTGAATAACGGCGAAACAGACCCCGAGGCGAACGACACCTATCTCGGGCAGGGCTTCTACCAGCTAGTCACCAACCACTTTGCGCACCTCCAGATCAGCACGGTGATCAAACCGAACCTGTTTAATCACGCCACGATATCCTACGACCGTTGGCTGATGCAGGGCCACCAGTTGTCCTCCGGGGTCGGCTGGAACGCGAAGTTGGGCCTTGGACTGCCAGACGAGCCTGAATTCAATAAGGCGGGCTTCCCCTCGCTCAACTTTATTGGCGGGCCGGTCAGCTACACTTCCTATGGTACAAATTGGTACGCTGATGGAGGTGACATTAACAACCGGTACCAGTTCTATGACGACCTCACCTGGATTGTCGGCAAGAACACGTTGAAGTTCGGAGTTCAATACGAGTACCACACCTACCCGCAAACCGGCTGGGCCGTCAACACCGGTGGCCAGTTCAATTTCGCCTCCGGCTTAGTTTCTGGGTACAACGGCGCGGGAACTAACTTGAGCAGCACGACCGGTGACGCGTTTGCTGCCATGCTGCTTGGCCAAGTCGACTATGCGTCGTTCACCGCTCCCACCTTCTACATGCCCAAGTTCCATTACGCCTCTCCCTGGGTGAATGATTCTTACAAGGTTACGCCTCACCTCACCCTCGAGCTTGGCCTGCGTCTCGATTGGAATTCGGGCCTCTCCGAGCAATACGGGCGCTTTTCTACCTTCTCGCCCACCGCTACCCAGACCATTGGCGGCGCGTCTGTTCCGGGCGCGATGGTCTTCGGCAGCCAAGCCTACGGCAACGGCTCTACCGGCTTGGCTCCTCGCTTAGGATTTGCCTACCAGTTAGGGCAAAACAGCGTAATCCGCGGAGGATTTGCCGAGTATTACGGAGCCACCATCTCCGGCTCCTGGGCTGGGAACCCCTACCCGGTGAACGGCTTTTCGACAAGCCCAACGCTGTTCAATACCAACGGGGATGAGTTCCCGACTTTCCAGTTCGCCAACGGATTCCCTAGCTCTGCCATTACGTTTCCGCCGAACACGAGTCCAGCGGTCGAGAATGGGGCCTCGCCGGTGGGCGTCCTTCCCGACTCCTACGCGATGCCCAGGTATCTGAACTACACCGTCTCCTTCCAACACCAGTGGCACGGCAACATGGACCTCAGCGTGGCTTACGTGGGGAACCACGCAACGCGTTTGCCCATCAACGCGGAGAACCTGGGACCGGAGGCCAATGAAAACGCCGGTAGCGTGCTGCAGTATGGCTCTCTACTGACGAACGGCTCCTTCGCCAACGGCGTCCCCAACGCCGGCTTGGTGGCCGCCGGGATCACAACTCCTCCTTACCCGGGTTTCACGGGAGACCTCGCCCAAGCGTTGCGGCCCTGGCCACAATACCAAGACATCGCTTGGCGCATGGGGCACACCGGAGCCAGCCATTACAACGCCTTGCAGGTGCAGTTGAATAAGCGCTGGCGGAGCAATCTGGTCACCGCCTCCTACACCTGGTCCCGGCTCATGAACAACGCTGCGGAATCCGGCGAGGGACAGTCAGGCATTGGGTCGGGGTTTGATGCCGCTCTCCAGAATCCAAGCGATATGCACGACATGTGGGGGCCAAGTGTGGACGACGTCCCGCAAACCCTGGCCATCAGTGAGGTTTACACTCTGCCCTTCGGCCACGGCCAGTACTTTGGCGGGAATGTTTCATCAGCTGTGAACAAGTTTATCGGCAACTGGAACATTTCCGGTATTCTCAGCTACGAGTCGGGCCGTCCGCAAACAATGACAAGCAACAACATCTTGAATAGCCTTTTGTTCGCCGGCGGCGTTCAATTCCCCAACACCGTTTCCGGCCAAGCCCCTGTGAACTCGGGGTCGTTCACGAACCCCTTCTCTCAGGTGTATTACAATTCGTCTGCCTTCTCGGATCCCGGACCGTACGCCTTCGGCGACTCACCGCGGTCAACGTCGAGTATCCGAGGGTTCCACTTTTACAACGAGGACGTCTCGATCTACAAGGATACGTACTTCGGCGAGAGCAGGTATGTAAGAGTCCAAGCCTCGGCGGGCAACATCTTCAATCGCGTGGATTTCTGCTCGCCGAATTCGGACATTGACGCCGTGGGATCATTCGGGAAGACATTCACCCAGTGCAACGTCCCGAGGCGCATCCAGGTGAGCCTGGAAATCTTCTTCTAAGGCCGATTCTCGCGTCTTTGCTGCAATGGCCGGTCCCCTGTGGGGCCGGCCTTTTTTTTATTTGGCGTCTTGGGGTACCGATCCGCGGGGAGGGCCCGCAGAGTCTGAACCAGCCAGCATCATTCGTTTCACCGACCTGTAATTTGGCCTGCGGAGAACCTTTCTCTGCGAATGATTCCCTGGCCTTCTTGAATGTAGATTAGTTGATTGGCCTCGACGTTCGGGAGCCGCTCCACCAGGCCGGAGGGCCAGCGGACTTCAAGCGAGTCCACCTGTTTTGCCCGGCCAAGCCCGAAATGGAGGCGAAAGTCATTTTGGGAGAGATAGCTTGAGCCGCTCATCACCTCGTCAATCTGGCTGTGATTTCCCGTCACGATTTTGACGCGCGCTCCGATCGCGCTGCGATTCGATTTCACGCCGATGCATTTGACTTTGATCCAACTGTGTGCCCGCGTGCAATCATTGCGCAGCAGCGACGGTGGCCCATTCATATTGATCACGATGACGTCCACGTCGCCGTCGTTATCGTAGTCGCCAAAAGCACAACCGCGGCTGGTATGAGGCTGAAGGGCGCCCGGCCCGGCCCGTGGCCCCGCGTTTTCGAATTTTCCGTTCCCTGTATTCCGATAAACAACCGGGGGTGACGCGTAATCTGCCATCAGACCGCGCCCCGAGATTTCCGGGTAAACGTGTCCGGTAGAAATGAAGATGTCGCGCCATCCGTCGTTGTCGAAGTCCTGGAATCCTGGTCCCCAACCGACATTTGCCGTTGCTGCTGCAAGGCCGGCCTGATAAACCGCGTCGTAAAAGGTGCCATCGTGATTGTTGTGGTAAAGGCTAACATTCTCGCCCGCGAAATTGGGCTTCAGGATATCGAGCCAGCCGTCGCAATCATAGTCTCCTACCGCCACTCCCATCCCACCTTGGGTAGCGCCGTTCCCATTGAGCGCGCAGCCGGCGGGCGTGGCGATCTGGGTGAATGTCCCGTCGTGGTTGTTGTGGTACAAGAGGCTGGGCGCTTCGTCGCACGAAACGTAAATGTCGGGCCAGCCGTCGTTATCGAAATCCGCGGCCGCGGCGCCCATCCCATACGAGCCTGCCGGAATCCAGTTGTCGCTGACAACATAAGGGTCTGGAAGCCCGCGCGGAATGGCGATTCCGGATGCTTCCGAGACATCCTCAAATTTGCCGTCTCCCCGGTTATGGTAGAGGATATTCGTTCCGCCGCCCATACCTTGAGGCCCGCAAGCAACGGGGACTCCGTAATACTTACAGAGCGCAGAAGCGCCGGGCGCAGGAGCAATGTTCGGGTCGAAGTTCACATAGTTCGCCACAAACAGATCGAGGTGCCCATCAAGGTCGTAGTCCAGAAAGCAGCACGCGACATTCCACCTCACATGAGGACCGTGCTGGACAAGACCTGCTTTCTCCGTAACATCGGTGAAAGTACCATCGCCGTTGTTGTGGTAAAGGACATTCTGGCCCCAATAGGTTACGAATAAATCGTCAAAGCCGTCGTTGTCGTAATCGCCCACGCAACAACCCTGTCCCCAGCCTGTCCGGACCAAACCCGCTTGCTGCGTGACATCGGTGAAAGTTCCGTCGCGATTATTGTGGAAGAGGAAGTTGGAGGGTGGCGGGCCGGAGGAAGGCGCGTCAAATGCAGTTCCATTCACCATGAAAACATCTATCCAACCATCGTTGTCGTAGTCAAAGAACGCTACGCCACACCCCATCTCCTCCAAGAGGTAGCGTTTCGTCATTTTTCCGCCGGTGACGTTTATCGCTTGGCCGAGTCCTGCGTGCGTGGCAACGTCTGTGAACGAAAAACCCAACCTGGCTGCCGAATGCTCCGGGGGCGAGCTTCGCAGCTTTGACCGTTGGCCAGCCCTCACACCCTGGGATTCGAGGGCGAGAATGGATGCCGGCACTAAAGCGCCGAAGCGCTTAAGAGACCGGAGAAATTCGCGCCGTGACTTCAAAAGGCCGCTTTCGAATTCAGTGCTCATCATCGTGCGTTGGTGGAGCTGGGGGAAGGTCAGGTTCGCGTTCGCGGTTGGCGTCTCGCCAGAGTTTGGCCATGGCATTCTCGTCGTTATGGATCTCTTCGAATTTTCTGAGAGCCGCCTCACTTTCCGGGATTTTCCCTAGCTTTCGCAGGGCCTTACTGAGAAGGTAGAAATACTCGGCCGTGCTGGAATTGATCGCGATGGCTTTTTGAACGGCGTCCTCGGCTTTCTGCCACTCGTTCTCGGTTTGAAACGCCTTGGCGAGATCATAGTAGGCGAGATCGCACTGCGAATCGATCCATAGCGCCTTGTTTGCAAATTCGATTGCGAGATCGGGCTGTCGCTGTCGATTGTAATGGGCGCTGAGATATTCAAAAGGCATTGGTGAGTTCAAGTGTTGCGCCTCATTCATTTGGGCGGCCGTTGTGTAGTCCTGAACCGCCTCATCATTCTTCCCCAGTGTTTCCATAACCAGACCGAGATTGTTGTACGCTTTCATGTACGCAGGATCGAGCTGGATTGCGGTCTGGAATTCCTTTTGGGCGAAAGAGAAAACCTGCCTCGTGTAGTAGACTCGACCGAGAAAGTAGTGAATCTCGGGCGATTTCGGTTCCAGTTGTGCCGCAGCTTGCAATTCCACTTCGGCCAAATCATAACGACCCACGAAGGTGCAGACCAAGCCGAGAATCTTATGCGCCTGGGGGTCCTTGACGTTAAGCTGCAGCGACCTGGACAGCTCGCGGACAGCGCCCCCTATTTTATGGGTACGGAAAAAGACATAACCAAGGTCATAGTGCGCCCGGGCCGAGCTGTCGTGATCTTTAACGTAGCGCTCCAAGCCCGGCATGGCTTGTTGATACTGGCCCAGCTCGATGAGGTCCTCTAAGGGCTTAAGGGTATCCTTATCGGCAGCTTGAACCGGAGTGTCGAAGGCGCGTGCCTGGGGGCTACTCGTCCCTTTATTCTGGTTGGGCGCGTTTTCCTGAGAGCCGAGAGAAAGCGGAGCAACCGCAAGGGCGAGCAGCAGACACGCAATTTGGCCAGCCCATCCGAGGGCAGAGGGCGCCGCACAGCCCACATCGGGCGGCGTGACCGCCCTGCCAGGTTTCATGCCAATGTTGGCCAAAATGCGTTCGCTCCGGTTAACGATGACCTACGGCTGCAATTTCAGTGTGCCACGTTCGCCTTCGATGCGCCAAGCTGCTTGAGAGTGGCGGTCAGGTTCTCTTGCGCTTCGTGGTATTGGGGATTGAGTTTGAGAGCTTGTTGAAATGTTGTGACGGCCCTCTCCACCTCGCCTTTTCGGGCGAGCGCTACCCCCAGGTAGTTGTAGGCCTCAGCCCATGACGGACGCAAGCGGATCACCTCCTCGAACTGCTGGATTGACGCCTCGAGGTCAGCTTCGTCAAGCAATGTTTTTGCCAAGGTGTATCGGGCCTCAGAATCGCCGGGCTTCAACCGCACGGCTTCCCGCCATTCTCGAATTGCGCCTTCGGAGTCGCCCTTCCTGAACAAAGCTTCTCCAAGCGCCTTATGAGCGCTCGCGGAGTTGGGCTCCAAGCGGGTGACCATCCGGAAATGTTCAATGGCGGCATCGGTCTGCCCCATGGCTAATTCCTCTTCCGCCAGGCTGAACTGGGAATCGGCAAACTGTGTCCTGGTCTTCGTCGCGTTGAATTTTTGGCCGAGTTGAAATTCCTTGGCGGCTTCCTCGGTTTGTCCCATGCGCCCTAGGGCCAATCCCATCTGGTAGTGGGCATCGCCCCTTTGTGGCTCCAGTCTCACAGCTTCACGGAGGTGCACAAGTGCTTCCTGCAGATTCTTCTGATCAACCAACAGTTTGCCGAGTGTGTACTGCGCATCCACGGACTGGGGGGCCATCGTCACCACTTTGCGGAGCTCCGAGATTTCCTGCTCCACGTTTCCCTGGCGGCCGTAGGCTACGCCCAGATTGTAGTGGACGCTGACCAGGGTGGGATCGAGTTTCACCGCGGTTTGAAGTTCCTTGACCGCCTCATCGAGGTCGCTCTCAGTCAGAACGGCGCCGAGATCGGAATGAGCTTCTATGTAATCCGGTTTCTCTTGAATAGCCTTGCGGAATTCTTCGATGGCTTTTTCGCCCTGATCGGATTGAACGTACACCAACCCCAGCGCGTGATGGGCTTCATAGAAATCGGGTGCTTCCCGAATCGCGGTCTGGAGCTCCTGCATCACCGTATCTTTGTTGGCGCCCTGCAAGCCCAGGAGACGGCCAAGCACGAAGTGTACCTCCGGCAGGTCGCCCTTTCCCTGGGCCGCCTGCTTGAGCTGGGAGATTGCTTCCGCCAAATCGGTTTGGGCCCCTGGAGCCTGCGTATCTAGCCGCAGAGCCGCCTCGAATTGATGAAGCGCCGGATCGAGCTCACCCATCTTCAATAGAATAACTGCCTGATCCATATAAGCCGAGAAGTCATTCGGGTTGAGAGCCAGCGCGCAGGCCAAGCTATCCAAGGCAGACTCATCGTCGCCAAGATCTTTCAGGCTCATGCCCAAAAATGCGTATGCCGCGCCCGAAGCGGGATCCAGTTTGACGGCCTCCCTCAATTGGGTGACGGCCTCGGCCCTCCGGCCCCCATACCATAACGCAACGCCAAGATTGTAGTGTGCCGCGGAGGATTGCGGGTCCAGCGCTACTGCTTGGTTCAATTCCGCAATGGCGTCCGGCAGCTTGCCTTGCTGGCCGAGGACAAATCCGAGTAGGTTGTGGGCATTTGGGTAGCTGGGGTCGGCACGCAGCGCCGCATCGAGCGCTTGGACGGCTCCCTCCAAGTCCCCCTCCACAAGTCTCCGGCCGGCCTGATCGCAAAACTTCTTAGCCTCTGGGTCGGCAGGCGCAGGGGACGTGTGACGTGATTTCGAGGCAAGCTGATTCAAGACCGAACCAAGCGCGTAATAGGCTTCGCTCATTTGCGGCGCCAGGCGAAGGCTCGCTTCCAGGCATCTCACCGCTTTCTCCAAGTCCCCCATCTGCCGGTAGGTCTGGGCACTCTCGTACTCGGTCCGATAAGCGACCGCGCCCGGGGGATGAAGCGCCAGAACACGCTCGAAATGTACTAGCGCGCCCTTGGGGTCACCTTTGGCGCGCATGATCAGACCCATATTGAGATGAGCCTCAAAGCTCGCCGGACGCAGCGCCAACGCCTTCCGAATCGCCGCGTAACCCGCATCAAATTGCCCTACGCTGGCCAGAGTTGAGCCGAGATTGTTGTAGGCACGAAAAAAATCCGGCTTCAGTTCGACGGCTTTTCGATATTCTTCAATTCCAGCGGCGATTTGATTATTCTGAACATAGGCGTTCCCAAGACCATTATGGGCCTCGGCAGATTTGGGATTCCGTTTCAGAACCGTTTGGTATTCTCCGATTGCCTCCTTGATCTGGCCGCTTTCTTCCATGGCCAGCGCCAGCGCCAATCGTGCCTGCTCGAATTCGGGCTTGAGTTCAACCGCAGCCTTTAACTCCCTCGTCGCATCCTCCAAATGCTGCGCTTCGGCGGCAATAAGGCCGAGGTAATAATGGGCCTGCACGTTTTTAGCGTCGAGGCGAATGGCCTGAGCGAAGGCTGCCTCGGCATCCTTCTGGTTTCCTAATCTGGTCAGCGCTACACCCAGTCCACCGTACGCCTGACTGTTCTTGGGGTCACTACGGATAGCCTGCTGGAATTCCGCCGCCGCTTGCTTCCACTTCTGCTCGGTCAGTAGAACAACCCCTCGGCTATAGGGGTCCGCACCCGATTTCGCTCCCGTCTCGACAGGGAAGCATGGGGTTGAAATCCAGCAAACAAGTAGGAAAAGGATTGAACCGACGAAAGCGGTTCCGGACCAGCCGCGTGGGTGCATTCTCCCGGCCTTCGGGGTCTCGCTGCGCTGAGATCTTTCGTTCATGGCAAGGTTCTACTGCCACCGGGCGTACTTCCAAAAACGCGCTTTGCTACTATCGCCAGCATCAAAGGTCTTCTGAATTATACACGAAACACATGTCTTCACGGAGTGATCACGACGTGCCCGCCTGCTGGGAGCACGGGCATCCTGCCCGCATTCCCGATTGCAGTTCCGCGCACGGTGCGGGCAGGATGCCCGCGCTCCCAGCCATCGTTAATTGTGCTGGAGTTCCTTTAAGCTTCGAATGGCGTAGGTCTCAATCACTGTTCCCTTGCCTAGTTCCGCGGCCTTGGAAAAGGCTTCGATGGCTTCCTGCTTATTCCCGGTGGTGGAGTAGATTTCTCCCAGACGAAAGTAAAGTGAAGCCTTGGGAGGTTGGGATAATGAGATGGCTTTCTTGAATTCTTCGACGGCCTCGTTGTATTTGTCTTGCTGCATGGCGACCGAGCCGAGGGCGGCATGCGCGCTGGATTCGATGCCGGCCTTTCGCGTCGCGAACTGTTCAGCCGTCTCATCGGGCCTGATCGGCAGCTTTGCCAACAAGTCGAGCGCCCGTTGCGCGTCGGTCTGCGCTTCTTCGAGCGCCTTTGCGCCGTTGTCTGCGGAGTTACGCACCATGCTGGGTTCGGAAATCGCCGTGGCTACAATGAGCAGACTGTAAGTGTTGTTGGCATCAAGCTCGAGGCTTTTTCGGCCGGTTTTCACAGCGTTCGGGAAGTCGCCCTTTTGCTCGAAAGCAGCCGCCGCCTGCGTGAAGACGTAAGACAACAACTCGCTGGTTGGAAAGGTCTGAGCGAATTCCATCACCATGCGAATTTTGGTGTCCGGATCGGAGGCCTGCTGCAGCGTCTTGTAGCCCATGGCCTCCTTGTAAGTAGATGTCAGGGGGGCGCCGGTCGCACTCATGAGGGCCGCACCTTTGAAATTCCGAACCGTAGGGCCTGCTGCCCAGATGGCCTGGAGAATTTGATCGGTCGCCCCGGCCTTCCTCATCCTCTTTTCAATATTAGGATTGAGGTCGAAATCTACACCCTGCTCACGTAAAGTCTTTTCAAGAAGGTCCGGTTGTTGCTTCTCCTGTTCGATCAGGCGGTAGACTTCGTCTTGATTCAGCAGATGTCGCCCGGTTTCCTGGGCCGGCAGAATCCCCGCTGATAGTATTGAGATAACAGTTAGGCTAGCCAACCTTTGCCACATTTTGTACCTCACGCTACCCGCCACCCGTAGGGGTAGGGCGTGCCCTACCCTCGTTGTAGCTGAAAAGTGAACTTCACCACTATTGCGGTGTCGTTGCCGGCTGCGGGTTCGACTTGCGCATTGCTTCCGCTTCCTGCAGCATTGATTTGGTCTGGCCGGCCAGCGGCCCGTTAGGAGCGATCCGGAGATAGGTCTGCATTTCAGTATAGGCTTGATCGTACTCCTTCTGCTGTAAATAGGCGTCGGCAAGCCGGACGTGAACTTCCGGGGGCACGGCGGCACTCAAGGACATAGCCTTCAGGTACTCTTCTTCCGCCTCCTTGTACTTACCCCAGTGTTGGTGCACGGCGCCCAGCCGGTAGTAAGGTTGCCAGTCGCTCGGCGCCACCCGCAGTCCTTGTTGCAGAATGGATTCGCTTTCCGAATACTTTTTCTCCGTATCCAGAAGGATTCCCAGTTGAAGGTAGGGTTCCAGAAACTCCCCGTCGCAGTGAATGGACTTTTGGAATGAGCTTTCTGCCGAAGAAAGCTCCCCTTGCAGCGCGAGAACCACTCCCAACTCTGTGAGCGCCCGCGCGTAGCACGCATCCACCCCAATGGCTTTTTCAAAGTGCTTGCGTGCGCTTGCCAGGTCTTTGGCTTGCAGCGCGTGGTGGCCCTGGTCGTATTCTTTGCGTGCTTTCTTTGGCGCAGCCAGATCCGTCGTGGTCTCCGAAGGAGTCGGAGGAGTTTTCTTTGCTCCTAGTGGCGCTAAGTAGAGCGCCGGAAAGCGGCTGGCATAATACTGCATGTCCACATGTGCGCTTGCCGGCTGATACCCCTCAGCGGTGGCGATGACCTGATAATGCTCGCCGGCCAAATCGTGGAACGCGAATTTGCCCGTTGTGTCTAAGATCTGTTGAGCGACGACAACATTCTCCGCGACCTCTAGTTTCACGGTGACGGGAAAGGGAAGGGGCCCACCGTTAGTCACGCGAACCTGCCCTTGAATCGAGTTGTCGCTGCCTTGGCAGACTGGCGCGGCAAGGAGTGTGGCCATTCCCAGAAAAGCCACGATCATAAAGCGCGTCGTGCCCCCATTGCGCGTCAGCCCAAGCACCATCTTAGCCTCCTCTGAGCCCGTCAGTCACCCACGCGAAGATGAGAATATTCTACTACATGGAGAGTGGGGGAGGGGAGCACCACTTGCAGCCGCTAAACTCCCCCCAGTTGCGCACTCTCGTTCGCTCTGCCACCAGGGCCATGTGCGATTCGGCATCGAGTTCTAATTATCGGATTCGGTCGGTGCAACCGCTTACAAAACGGCTAATCTCTTAACGCAAGACGTTTGCTGTGTCAAGAGGAAAAACGAGAGACACAATGTTCGCGGGCGCCCGCCTAATGCATCCGAATAGGCGCGGTAGTGCGACTATACTACGGCAATGAATCCGCCTAGCTACATCAACCTACTAAAGAGAGCCGCAGAAATCGGAGCGACACGACCGTGTAGAGGGAGATGGCATGCAAACGCTTGCAGGGATCGCCCCTTGGCTTAACTGGTGTTAGATTAAGAAAATGTTCCGAAGACGGATCAGAAGCGGATCGCCCCAGTCAGCGCATACCTCCTTGGACAGGGGCTTTGTTTGCCTGGTCTCGCTTGGTTTTCTGCTGGGCCTGCCGGTGTCGCGCGCCTTCCACTTTTCGTCTGCGCCCGCCTCTACAACTCCCCGAGAGGCAGCCGGCCAAGTCCGACATTTCCACTCCACAGAGCTGGCGCTATCCGTGGCGGCTCAGCGGGAGAACGCGCGCTCGCAGGTGGAGAAGAACGCCGTGAGTGTTGATGATGACCCGCAGCAGATTGCAGAGTTCCAGGACCGGATCGTCAAGCAAAGCTTCCAGGAGGTCGAGCCGCTGTTGCACACGTATCTGGCCGCGCATCCGCGATCTTGGAAAGCTTACTATTTCCTGGGCTATGTTCAGTTTCGACAGCGCAGGATAGGAGACTCCCTGAAGGCGTTAGCCAGATCGCTCGAGCTGAATGCGGACAACGCTGATGCGCACAGGATTCTGGGAAGAGACCTGTCCATCATCGGAAGGTACGACTTTGCTTTACGGGAATATGAACAAGCCTTGCGCCTGGATCCGAGGTCGGCGGAGACGCACTACAATATTGGCAGAATCTATGCCATTCAGGACAACTTCCCCAAGGCCCGGCGGGAACTTGAAGCGGCGATCCAACTGGACGCGAATTACATGGAAGCATACAACGCACTGGGGTTTGCCGTGGAGACTCTGGGCGATGATGCTGCGGCGTTACAAGATTATCAGACTGCGATGCGCCTCAACGAGGATCGCCACGGCAAATTCGAGGCGCCCTACGTCAATTTAGGTGGCTACTACAACCGTCGCGGCCGTTGGATCTTGCCGTCGAATACGCAAATAAGGCGCTCGCCTTGAACCCTCGATCGGACCTGGCTTATTTTCAGATTGCCAAAGCGTGCCGCACCCGGAAGGATTGGAAGGGAGTCACTGACGCTTTGGAGAAAGCGATCGCCATCAATCCGTCGAGACCACAATACTTTTATGTTCTGGGAGCAGCGTACCGCAAGCTGGGGAAGATCCAGGAAAGCGATCGAGCCCTCGCAAGCTTCCAGCATCTGGAAAAAGGGGCTGCCGAATTCGAGAAGCAGAGGCGGGAGGCCGATCGTGCGACGCGCGGCCTCGAACTCCGGCCGGAGGAATAGGGACTTTGCGGCAAGAGTGGGGCTTCCCGGCTGCTCGGCGCCTAATCACCCTGCGCCGGCAACCACCGCGAGGTTCGGGCTCTGCTCAAAGCAGGACTGATAACGTTTGCACAAATGTCCGACCGCATCTCGGGCGAGGTACAGCCAAAATGGGGGCCAAAATGGGGGTTTGACTTCTCGTGGCGGCCAATATAAGCTTACGCGGCGTTCTTGGGACCCGATGTGGAGAGTGCCTGGGTCAAAGCCGCCACGGCTGCGTCGTGATGGCAGGTCTAAGCGCTTACAGTATTGCTGTGGCTGACACGCCACCCACCTCGAGTCCCCCGACACTTCTTGCCGTTTGGAGGAGGGCACTATGGATTTCTTCTCAAGACGTAGATTTCTCGGCAGCGGTTTGATTGCAGGCGCTTCGCTTGCCGCAAGTTCTTCGTGGCTCGCGCGCACCGCTCGAGCGGCTGAGGGTGCTTCCGGGCAGGCGCGCCTCACCATCGATTCAGATCGTTGTATTTCTACGCTCGACCGCAATATCTTCGGGTCTTTTATCGAACACTTGGGACGCGCGGTCTACGAAGGCATCTATGAACCTGGATCAAAGTTTGCTGATGCGAATGGCTTCCGAACAGATGTGCTCAGAGAGATCAAGGGACTGGGCGTTCCGATCGTCCGCTATCCCGGCGGCAACTTCGTGTCCGGGTACCAGTGGCTGGACGGGGTTGGTCCCAAGAAGGATCGACCGCGCGTTTTGGACCGTGCGTGGAA
>JBEKIZ010000109.1:0-14247 GCA_050011515.1 Terriglobia bacterium
GATCGGAGTCGGGAAACTTCTCCTGTGCCCACTTCGGAATCTTCACCACCACGTAGTCGATGGTCGGCTCGAAACAAGAGGGCGTCTTCTGCGTGATGTCGTTGGGAATCTCATCCAGGCTGTAACCAACCGCCAGCCTGGCGGCGATCTTGGCGATGGGAAAGCCGGTGGCTTTGGAGGCCAGCGCGGAGCTGCGCGACACGCGGGGGTTCATTTCAATCACCACCATACGCCCCGAGTGCGGATCAACGGCGAACTGGATGTTCGAGCCGCCCGTCTCCACACCCACGGCGCGGATGACCTTGAAGGCCGCGTCGCGCATCAACTGGTATTCCTTGTCGGTGAGCGTCTGCGCAGGCGCCACGGTGACGGAATCCCCCGTGTGTACACCCATAGGGTCAAAGTTCTCGATGGAGCAGACGACCACGGCATTGTCCGCGTGGTCGCGCATCACTTCGAGCTCGAATTCCTTCCACCCCACCACCGACTCTTCGACCAGCGCCTCATGGACCGGGCTGATCTCCAAACCATTCCTCACCGTTTCGGCCAGCTCTTCCCGGTTGTAGGCCATGCCGGCCCCGGTTCCGCCCAGCGTGAAGGAGGGGCGAATGATGAAGGGGAATCCCACTTGCTGAGAAAACTTGAGCGCGGCGTCCACATTATTCACCAGGACGCTCCTGGGCACGTCCAGCCCCACTTGCTGCATGGCGTCCTTAAACCAGAGCCGGTCCTCGGCCATCTTGATGGCGTTGAGCGAGGCGCCAATCAATTGCACATTGTACTTTTCCAGCACGCCGCTCTCCGCCAGCTCAACGGAAAGGTTCAGCGCCGTCTGCCCGCCCACGGTCGGCAGGAGCGCGTCAGGCCGCTCCCGCTCGATGATGGCTGTCAGGTACTCGAGGGTGAGCGGTTCAACATAAGTTCGGTCGGCGAATTCCGGGTCGGTCATGATCGTGGCGGGATTGGAATTCACCAGCACCACCTCGTAACCCTCGGCCTTGAGCGCCTTGCACGCCTGCGTGCCCGAATAGTCGAACTCGCACGCCTGGCCAATAATGATCGGCCCCGAACCGATAATCAAAATCTTGCGTAAGTCAGTTCTTTTTGGCATTAGGTTCTAGATTCGATGCACTTCTTCGTGTTCTATTCGTTCTGTTTCGCGATTTAAAGCTGCGATGTCCTCCCCTGCGACGGCAATACGCGGCGACTTAAACTCAACGCCAGTAAAGCCACACAACCGCTCACACGCGATGTGGGCCGCTCCCGTCAGTCCCGGAAGAAAGTCCCTGATATGGCCAACAAGGGTCCACACCTTCAAACTGTCAAGTTGGCTAACGGGCCCGCCGTGCCTCTCCCGCGCGGCCCTGTATTCTTCCCTTAGGGCAAAAAACTGCTCGGCCTTGCTGTAAAAATGGACGACCGCCTCCACCACCTCGTCTGGAAGCTCACCGAGTCTTGGCGTGTTACCTCGATATACAGCGAACATCGATTGAGGAATACGAACAACCTCAAGTAACTCTCTCTTCCCGGCTTTCTCCTCCAAGTAACCGCGAAGTCTGCCTACGTGATAGCGGTAGAAATCATCTATTTCGAAGAGGATTGCTGTCGCGACGGCTTTTTTCTGCCTCTCTGACTCCGCAGCAGACTCCTGGTGTTGGTCAGCCAGTTGTTCGCGTAGTTGCCTTGCAGCTGACCGAACCTGGAAGACGACTGCAAGGAAGCCGGTGGCAGCAGCGAAGAGTGTCGTACCAACCATGGCTAAGCCGTCTACCGATAGACTTCTCCCTAGCTCTGTGCATCTGTGAAACAACGTTAAGCCAGCGCAGGGGACGATAACTACAACAGGCACTGCCAGCCAAAACCGCCAATCGATTTCTCGCCCTTTCAGCTTCATCTAGCGTTGTTCCTGATTCTTGAATTCTTCCATCATGATTACAGACCGATCGAACAAAGGCGCCGCGTCGTGCGGGCCTTCTGCAAGACACGGCCCGCCACATTGAACTGATTGACTTCAGGGGCTCAAGCCCCTTATTTTGGTTGCCGCCTCGCGACGGCGGGCCTAAAGGCCCGCCCTTCCCTCGGTCCTGTCGCTGTCCCTTCCTCCGAAGTGTCATCGGAAGGGCGTGGCTTCAAGGGCTAAAGCCCCTTATTTTGGTTGCCGCCTCGCTCCGGCGGGCCTAAAGGCCCGCCCTTCCGTTCTGCCCACCTCAATTATTTCAAGTTCGACTTCGTTGCTGGCAGGCCTAAAGGCCCGCCCTTCCGGAAATTGGCTTCCTCTCTTCTCACCACGACATTACGATCCGCCTGTGGTGCCGACATTTGCTCTCGGGTCGTCTCTCCTGGTCCCTCGCGACAATAACCTCGCTCTTCCCCGAACATCGCTCCTCGAAAGAAATTCCGGAAGGGCGGGGCTTTAGCCCCGCCGTCAACGCCCCGTCCGATCAAGGGGCTTTAGCCCCTGAAGCCACTGGCCAAGGATCGAGGCGATGTTTCCCGTTCATTGAGCAGTACGGATAATCTCCGGGTTCTCTAACCAAGCCTGCCTTGACGGGGTTTGCTTGAATATAGCGCACGTGAGTTTCGTAATCTGCCTCATCACGAATCCCATGCTCCGCAAATCCCTCATGCCAAACAGGGAATTGCATGTGAAGAGCCTTCCCAATCTCGAAAGAGGACCCGCCCTTGATAAGTCCGATGGCTTTCTCCAATGTCGTGGTTTTTCCGGGAGTGAGGAGAACGTGAAAGTGATCGGGCATCGCGACATAACTGTGGACGTAGTAGCACCCTTTGTCTCGATATTCGAATAGTTTTGCCTCAAGAATCTCCGCAGCCGTGGCCTTGAGGAACACTTTGCGCCTTTCCCACGTGTCAGTGGTAACGAAATACGTCTCTCCGGGTTTGGTTCGATGCTTCGGCCGTGCCATGTGGCTTCAGGGGCTGAAGCCCCCCCCTATTCCCGTACCTTTCCGGCGGGCCTAAAGGCCCGCCCTTCCGTTCCGCCCACCTTACGTATTTCAGGTTATGAGATCGCTCCGGCGGGCCTAAAGGCCCGCCATTCCCCCGGTCCCGTCGCCGTTTTCGCCTCCGAGGTGTCATCGAACGGGGGGCTTCAACCTCGCCCTCACGTCGTCATTCCGATCCCCCGACCCCTTTACCATTCACCATTTACCATTCACCATTCATGATTCACTATTTTTTGAACTCTTCCATCATCTTCGCGAACCTATCAAAAAGGTACGCCGAGTCATGCGGGCCGGGCGAGGCCTCAGGGTGATACTGCACGCTGAAAAGCGGCAGGGATTTGTGCCGCAGGCCCTCGAGCGTCTGGTCGTTCAAATTCATGTGGGTTAATGCGACTTCGCTGGAATTGAGCGAGTCCGGGTCCACCGCGAAGCCGTGATTCTGGGCGGTGATTTCTACCTTCCGGGTTTCCAGGTTCATGACGGGTTGATTGCCGCCGTGGTGGCCGAACTTGAGCTTGTAAGTTCTCCCGCCCAGCGCCAAGCCGATAATTTGGTGGCCGAGGCAAATCCCGAAGATTGGCACCTTACCCATGAGGCCTCGGACGGCCCGTGCGGCGTACTCGAGAGGTTCGGGGTCGCCCGGCCCATTGGAAAGAAATACCCCATCGGGCTTCAATTCCAGAACCTCTTCAGCCGAAGTCGTAGCGGGCACAATAGTGACGCGGCAACCTACATCCACCAAGCGGCGCAGGATGTTCTGCTTGATCCCGTAATCGTAGGCCACGACGTGAAACCGGGCCAGCAGCTCCAATTGTTTGCTTTCCTTGAAAATGTCGCGCGTCGGTTCCGTCCATTGGTAGCGCCACAGAGTTGTGACCCGGCTGGCCAGGTCGAGCCCCACCATTATCGGCACCGCCTTGGCCTTGGCCACCAAGCCGGCTTCATCGAAATCCACAGTCGAGAGCACGCCTCGCTTCGTGCCGTACTGCCGCAGGTGCCGTACCAGGGCACGCGTGTCGATGTGAGAAATCACCGGAAGACCGTATTCCGCCAGAAAATCCGACGTTTCCTCAACCGACCGCCAGTTGCTGGCCAGTTCGGACAATTCACGCACCACCAGACCCTCCGCGTAGGGTCGCGCCGATTCGGAGTCCAGTGGGTTTATCCCATAATTCCCGATGTGAGGGTAAGTCAGAATAACGATCTGACCGGCGTACGAGGGGTCGGTCAGGATTTCCTGGTAGCCGGAAAGCGAAGTGTTAAAGACAACCTCACCAAAACGTTCGCCAGTGGCGCCGTAGCCGCGCCCCCGGAATATTCTTCCATCCTCTAAGGCGAGTATCGCCTCCATCTAAGCTCCCTAGAACAGTTGACAGTCGACAGTTTACAGTCTGATAACGGACGACTGACCACGGACCACGGACAATGGCTCATTCCAGAGATCCAAACACCCTGAAAGGCCAGTAGACGAATACGGCTTTCCCATAGATGTATTTTCGATCGACCGTCCCCCAAACTCTGCTATCGTTGGAAGAATCCCGGTGGTCGCCAAGCACGTAGTAGTGATCCGGCTCAACCTGAACGGGTGGATAGCTCTGGTGATCCAGATAATATGCGGGGAGGTAGGGTTCCGTAAGGGGTGCGCCGTTCACCAGCGCCCGGCCATCCTGAATGCTGACCCACTCACCCGGCAAGCCTACAACGCGTTTGATATAAGACTTCGAGGGATCGAGGGGATACCAGAAGACCACGATGTCGCCCCTTCGGATGGGCTCGAAGCGGTAGACGAATTTGTTGATGAAAATCCGCTCGTGGTTCTCCAGCCGCGGCATCATGCTGGTTCCCTCCACCTGTACCGGCTGGTAGAGGAAAACAATTACGATGAACGCCAGCAGGATAGAGAGGATGAGGTCCCGCAACCAGTAACGCGTCTCGAAAAATCGGCGTCGCGGGCTTCGTTGCATTTCCCGTCTGTCGGTCACTTGGGCTGGGGGTAGCTCTTTTTCCTGCATTGGCTCCTTAAAGATTTTATACCACATGGGTAACTAGGGCAATTTTGGATTTTGGATTGCCCTCTTCTTTGTCCCCACCGCTCGCTGCCTACTGCCTTCTGTTTTTCCCCAGCCCCTAGCCCCCAGTCCCAGCCCTTGTTCCTAGAATCCAAGATCTAAAATCCAAAATTGCCCCAGCCCGTGTTCTCAGAATCCAAAATCTAAAATCCAAAATTTGTTAGAATCCCAGTCGTGTACGCTCTCATCATCCCCGCCCTTAATGAAGCCGAATCGATCGGCTTGGTTCTGAATGGGCTCCCGAGGGGGCTCTTTTCCCAGGTCATCGTCGTGGACAATGGAAGCGATGACGGAACATCTGAAGTGGCACAGGCGGCCGGGGCGGAGGTGGTTCGAGAAGCGCGCCGGGGTTATGGGCAAGCTTGTCTGGCAGGGCTGGCACACCTCGCGCCGCAAGTCGACGCCGTTGCCTTCATGGACGCGGATCTTTCGGATGATCCCGCTGACCTCGAGCAGCTTGTTCGCCTATTCGAGGACGGCGAATGGGACCTGGTCATTGGCTCGCGGGTCCTCGGGAGGCCCGAACCCGGCTCCTTGACTTTCCTGCAACGCTTCGGAAATTGGCTGACCACTCTGCTGATCCGCAAGATCTGGCATGTCTCGTTCACCGATTTGGGTCCCATGCGCATTCTCAGGCGCCAGGCGCTTAATCGGCTGAACCTCCAGGATCATGACTTCGGTTGGAACGTGGAAATGCAGGCCAAGGCTGCACGCCTCAGGCTCCGGGTGACAGAGGGGCCAGTGAAGTACTTCCGGCGCCGGCTCGGAAAGTCGAAGATCTCCGGAACCATCCGGGGCAGCGTGTGCGCGGGAGCTAAGATCCTCTTGACTGTGTATCGCTGCTGGCATGCACAACTCAAGCCGGTCAAAGCGCCGGAGCCGCAGAGCTTTTGAATCCTGGGCAAGCTTTGTGAAGGTCCCGTCCCGCCCGGCGGGAGACCTGCGGCTCTGGAAGACCAGAACGCAGGGGGTAGCAGCGGCAGGCAATCGGGGCCAAGCAGTGGGGAGAGGGAAGGAAGCAATTCAAAATTCCAAACTCAAAACTGCTCCAGTCGCGGGCGGCCGAGATCAGGCGGTAAACAAGAGGAGCTAGGCAGTAGGCGGTCAGCAATGGGCTACAGGGATCTCGCATTCGCCGGTAAGGAATGCGGAGAAGAGAGCCATTCATATTTCAGAATTCATAATTCAGAATTGCCCCCTGACACCTGAAACCTGGCACGTGACACCTGGTCTTCCCGATCTACCTGAAGACATCTTTAACCTTCTCGGAGGCCCGGCGCTCCAGGGGGTGATTCTCCACCCGCACCGCCGGATTCAGCATTTCGAACATTCGTCGCTGCTCCCGCGAGAGCCCGGTAGGGGTGACCACATAGACCGACACGTACAAATCCCCTTGCCTCCGCCCGTCCACGCTGGGCATTCCCGAGCCTCGCAGGCGGAACACCGATCCATTCTGCGTTCCCTCGGGGATTCTGAGCCTTTCCTGGCCCCTGAGGGTAGGGACTCTGATCTCCGCGCCGAGAGTCGCCTGCGCGATGGAGATGGGAATGGTGTAATAAAGGTCGTTGCCTTGGCGGTCAAAATAGGGGTGCTCACGGACTCGCAGAACAACATAAAGATCGCCGTGCGGCCCCCCCATGCTGCCGGCTTCACCTTCTCCGCTCACACGCAGACGCGTCCCCTCCTCGACGCCTGCTGGAATCTTGAGGCCCAGGACTTTCTCTTGCTGAACTTGCCCCTTGCCCCTGCAACCCGGGCAAGCCTCGCGCATCACCTGCCCCATCCCCCGGCATTGCGAGCAGGTGCGTGAAACGGTGAAGAAGCCCTGTTGATGTCGAATCTGGCCTCGCCCACCGCACGCCGGACAGGTGACCGGTTCGCTGCCTTTCTTCGCCCCGGTGCCGTGGCAATCGCTGCAGGTTTCCGACCGGGGAATCTTTATCTTTGTTTCCAGACCGCGCGCCGCTTCTTCGAGAGAAATCTCCAGGTCGTATCGCAGGTCGGCGCCGCGGGAGGCGCGTCGGCGCGCGTGGGTGCCCCGGCCAAACCCGCCGAATCCGAAAAAGTCCCCGAAGAGATCTTCGAAGTCCGAGAAAATCGTCGAGGAGAAGTCAGGGCTCCAGCCGCCTGTGGAGCTCACGCCAGCGGGCCCGAACTGATTGTAGGCGGCCCGCTTTTGCGAGTCGGCGAGCACGCTGTAGGCTTCGGTGATTTCCTTGAATTTTTCCTCTGCTTCCTCTTTGTTTTCGGGGTTGCGGTCCGGATGGTGCTGCATGGCGAGTTTACGATAGGCGCTCTTGATTTCCTGGTCGGACGCCTGGCGGTCGATGCCCAGGATTTCGTAATAGTCTCGCTTGTTATTCAACGTTCAACCCCGCTGGACATTAAGAACACGTCGCGCGCCCGCGGTCAGTCTGCCTCTGCCATTTCTTCCGCGGATTGGGAACCCCCGGCCCTCGGCTTAACCGCCACTTTGACGATGGCAGGACGAAGCAGGCGGTGCTTCAGCTTATAACCTCGTTGCAATTCTTCCACGATCTCTTGGTCGCGCCGACTCGCATCCTCGACCGTCTCGACAGCCTGATGGTAATGCGGATCAAACAACTGGCCGGAAGTCTCTATCGCCTCCAGGCCCGCCCGTGTCAGGACGTCGGACAACTGCCGGTGGATCAATTCCATTCCCTGGTAAAAGGTTTCAGGGATTGCCGGCGCACGCTGTCTCAAGGCTCGCTCGAACCCATCCAAAACCGGCAGCAAGGATCGGATCAAGTCCTCCGTGGCGTGCTGGCGAAATTCTTCCTTCTCCCGCTGAGCGCGCTTGCGGAAATTCTCCAACTCCGCCTGCTTGCGCAGCAAGCGGCCATAGAGCTCCGCCTTCTCTTCCTTCAGCTTTTCGTAGGCCGCCCAAGCTTCCAGGCTTGTTGCGGCTGGCTGGCTTATGGTTTTGTCTTCGCTTACAGGCGCAACATTCTCCTTCGGATCTGGTGCATCGGTTGGCCCAGCAGCTTCGGACAAGGGCTTGGCAAGCTGTTCTTTTTCGTTCTCCATGACCTTACGATTGTATACCCTTTGTCAGTGGCTGGTAGGTAGTAGGTAGCATGTGGGGATGGAGGCTTGTCCCCACGTACTGTTAATCACCTGCCGGTTCTCCCTACTGCCTACTGCTTTCTGCTTTTGAAGAGCGCCAAGTCCGGGGGCGGAACCTGCGCTACGATTCCCCCATTGAGTCAATGACTCATTGAATCAATGACCCAATTCCTTGGAGCCCCGTTCCTGCCATTCAGTTGGAGCTGAGGAGCCTGCTGCAAAGGTGGGCGATATAGTCCACCGTGCTGATCGCGCGGTCGTACTCCATGCGCGTCGGGCCGACAACGCCCAGCGCTCCCACGGCGCGATCCCGATAGTGCAGCGGCGCGACAACGAGGGTGCAATTATGCATCCGACTTTCGGAATTCTCGTGGCCAATCAGGATTCGGACTCCGGGCTCCCACGTGTTGAGGCAGGCGCTCAATATCCTCACCAGCTTGGCCTTTTCTTCGAAGGTCTCGAGCAGTTCCTTGATCTTGCGGATATCGTCGAACTCCACGTGGTCGAGCATCTTCGCGGTGCCATCCACGAACAGGGAGCCGGGGGCTTCACTGATCAAGGCGCTCCACATGAAAAGTATGGCCACATTCTGGAGCAAGCGGTCGGCAAGGATTTTTTCTTCTTCCATGCGCTTGAAGACTTCAAGGCGGATGGCGCCCAGCGACCAGCCCCCAAACTCGGCATTCAGGAAATCCGCAGTTCGGTCGAGCTCTTTCTGCAAGAAATCTTCCTCCAGGCGAATGGCCTTGCTTTCCACCAAATGCGGTTTGGAGACGATCACCACCAGGATGCGGCGGTCCGGCAGCAGCACGAACTTGATGTGCTCCAGCACCTTTTCCTCGAGCGCCGGCGCCAGGGCCAGTCCCACGTTGTGTGAAACCTCGGAAAGAACGCGCGAGGCGCTGGACATCATCTGCTCCAGGGCGCCGCTTTCAACCCGCAGGCTCTCCTGGATGTATTCTTCGGTGGCCGGGGCAAGTCGGGAAGAGCTCACGGTGCGGTCAACGTAATAGCGATAGGCCTTGTCAGTCGGGACGCGCCCGGCGGAAATGTGTGGCTGAGACAAGTACCCCAGGGATTCCAGGGTTGCCATCACATTCCGGATGGTCGCCGAACTCAGGGCTTCCGGCAGCTTCTCCGCCACGGTCTTGGAGCCCACAGCGGCGCCGGTCTCAATGAATTGGCGCACAACGGCAACCAGGATGTCACGCTCGCGGCTTGGAAGCTCGCCACGGTCTCTCATGTGGAATCTAACTCACAATGCCTCAAATGATTAGAGGCTACCAATCTCCACTATCCATTCTATCGGCCTTGCCGGAAGCTGTCAAGAATCCGGGTGGCAATTGCTCAGTCTCGGGCAGCAACGCACGTGGCACCCTAAAGGGCGGCGCTACACCACCTGAGACATGTCAAAAGGATATGCGGAGATCCACCGCGCTTGGTCAAATGGGGACACCCTCGAGCTCTCGCTTCTCATGCAGGTTCAGAAACTCCGTGCCAACCCGAAGGTCCTTGCCGATCTCCTCCCGGGGAGCCCCAACGCGGAAGCCATTCAGCCGTCGGGTGGTTAGGCTGCGCGAGTAAGTCGAAATGGAAACCGCGCCGAGCGTTGAATCTACAAGCCATTGAAGGCTAAAGATGGGTCTCAAATGGCCGATTAAGTTAAGCAGTGCTATGAGGATGGCACGAGTGCGGCATCTCGACTGGATTTTCGGGTTGCGAGGCCCGAGATGCACCTTGGGCCGGGGCGTCCCCAGCAGAGTACTGGCTCGCAGGGGGTGGGTAAACGAAACCGTCACCAAGTTCGCATCCACGCTCCTTCTCCTCGCGATGATGGGCTCGACCGATCGCGCTCTGGCACTCGACCGCGCGAAGCACATCGACCAATACGGGCACGATGTTTGGACTTCGCAGAATGGCCTTCCTGGCGAAGCGGTATATCAAATCCTTCAGAGCCCTGACGGATACCTGTGGCTAAGGACAGCGGCGGGGTTGGTGAGGTTTGACGGGGTCCGCTTTGTGCTCGTGGAACCGGTGGTCGCGGGCCGTCCGGTGAACGAGCCGGTGAGGGCCATTTGCATCGGCGCCGACGGTGATTTGCTGGTGCGCACGACCTCCAGAACACTGATTTACAAAGACAGAGTTTTCTCCGACTACCGCCCTGCTGGTCCGCTTCCGGATGGAGAGATCCGGGTCATTTTTGAGTCGAAGGAACACGATGTCTTCATCGGATCTGATGACTTCCTTTATGTCTTTCGGGACGGGACATTGAAGATGGTTCGGCGCGGGACCGGCTGGATCGATGCTTTCCTTCAAGACAACCGGGAATTGTGGGTGGGTGGCGCGGGTGCGCTCTACAGCTATCATGGCGGCGCCCTCTCGACCTTTTGGAACTTGGGCAAAGGCAGTGCGGCCGCCTCTTTGGCCGAGGATCATGAGCACAACTTATGGATTGGCACGGCGGATGGCCTCTATCGGCTCGCTCAAGACCGGCGCGTGCCGGAGCGGGTCGCCCGCCGCGCCATCCGTGGCGAGGTGAACGCGACTCTCGAGGACCATGAGGGAAACCTCTGGGTAGGGACCGCCGCAACTGGTTTGTTGCGCCTGGCAGGCAGTGAAGTGTCGTCGTTTAGCTCGCCGGATGGCCTGAGCGATAGCAGGGTACTCGCCCTGTATGAGGATCGGGAAAGCAGCTTCTGGGTGGGGACGGCAAGCGGGCTGGACCGCTTCCGCAACACCAAATTCACGGCGATTACGACCAAGGAAAAGCTCCCTTCCGACACAACAGAGAGCGTTATTCAAACTCGGGATGGCAGCGTATACGTCTTCTGTCCGGGCGGAGGTCTTGCACGGATCAAAAACGATGTCGTGACGCCAATGGGAAGAAACGAGGGTTTGCCGAGCATATGGGGAAACGGGCTCGCTGAAAGTAAAGACGGCAGCCTCTGGCTTGGAACTGTGGGAGGGTTGACCCGCTACAAGGACGGAAAGTTCACTCAGTATCGAGCGCACGGGCGCTTGTCCAACTTCTATATTTCGGCGATTAGCGAAGACGATGAGGGTCTGATTGTTACCACCGACGAAACACTGGCCCTGCGATTCAAGAATGGCGAGGTTCAGCCGCTCACCTTTGGCGGGAAAGCCACGCCCCTGTCCAGACCCGGCAACTACACGTTCTCAATATACCGCGATCGTTCGGGCACCATGTGGTTTGGTACAGTCTTGGGCCTTTTCAAATTCGCCCCCGGCGCATCGCCCGACACAGCATGGCAGAAGCAGGTGTCTTTCCCCGTCATGTCAATATCCGATGACTTGCGGGGAAGCCTTTGGCTCGGCGGCCGGATACCGGGGATCACCCGATTCGACATCCGAAGTGGCCGCGTGACCCACTACACCAAACGGGATGGTCTGTTTGATGACTATGCCACGCGCGCGCTCGCTGACGATGAGGGCAATCTCTGGATCAGCACCTCGAATGGCATCTATAAGGCCTTCCGTAAAGATCTGGACGACTTTGCTGACGGGCGTGCTTCTACGGTTCGAGCCACCCATTACGGAACAGACGACGGCATGAAGACCAGGGAGGCTTACGGCCCATGGGCAAAGCCGGGCGGCGCACGGACGAGCGATGGCAAGCTCTGGTTCACGACCAAGAAAGGTATCGTGGTCATCGACCCCCGCCATCTGATGCACAACGATTTGGTCCCTCCCGTGGTTATTGAGGAAGTGGTCGTGGACGGCGAACCCTTTTCTCCCCAGAACGACCTTCAGCTACCCGCCGGCAAAGACAAGATTGAGTTTCACTACACCTGTTTGAGCCTGTTGATTCCCTCCCGCGTGCAGTTCAAGTACAAGCTGGAGGGCTACGATCGCGATTGGATTGATGGGGGTTCGCGCCGCGTTGCCTATTATAATAACCTTCCTCCGGGTAAATACCGTTTCAGGGTTACGGCTGCGAATAACGATGGCGTGTGGAACGAGCGAGGCGCCTCGACGGGGTTCGTTCTGAAGCCTCACTTCTACCAGACTTACGGGTTCTATTCCCTGTGCGGACTGCTGGGGTGCCTGATGGCGGTTGGGGTGCACCGGCTTCGCATCAAGCAGATGTGGGCGCGGGAGGCCGAGCTCGTTTTGACCGTTGCACAACGCACGACGGAGTTGCAGGAGGATATTCGCGAGCGTCAACGGGCCGAGGTGGCGCTGGGCCGGCTTAACCGGGCGCTTCAGACGCTCAACCGATGCAACCAGGCGCTGGTTCGCGCCGTGGACGAACAGGAACTGCTTCGTGAGGTGTGTGAGGTTATTGTGGAGGTCGGTGGCTACTGCCTCGCATGGGTTGGCTACGCCGAGCACGACCAGCACAAAAGCGTCCGCGCGGTTGGCCAGTTCGGCGGTGAACAGGGATTCCTGGACTTGGCCCGCATCTCCTGGGCCGACACCGAGTGGGGCCGAGGTCCAGCCGGCAGTGCGATCAGGACCGGAAACGCTTGCCTAACCCGGGACGTCGGGACCGATCCAGCCTTCAGTCCCTGGCGCGAGGAAGCAATCCGACGCGGTTATGCATCCATTATTGGACTTCCCCTGAGGTCCGATGGGCAGACCTTCGGTGCGCTCACCATCTACGCGCGCGAAGCCGATGCCTTTGACGCGGAGGAAGCCGACCAGTTGAAGGAACTGGCGAACAACCTGGCGTTCGGAGTCGTCGCCCTGCGCACCCGAGCACAACGCGAGCGCGCAGAAGCCGCCTTGGAAAAAGCCAAGGAAGCGGCCGAAGCCGCGAGTCAGGCAAAGAGCGAATTCCTGGCCAACATGAGTCACGAGATCCGCACTCCCATGAACGGCGTCATCGGCATGATCGATCTGCTGCTGGACACCGGGCTCAACCCCGAACAGCTCGACTACGCCAGCCTAGTCAAGTCGTCCGCTGACTCCCTGCTCACCGTCATCAACGACATCCTCGACTTCTCCAAAATCGAAGCGGGCAAGCTCGAACTGGAGTCCATCGAGTTCAAACTGCGCGACAGCATGATGCCGACCATCAAGACCCTGGCCTTGCGCGCCCACCAGAAGGGTCTGGAACTGACCTGCGATATCGGGCCCGAGGTGCCGGAGGTGGTGGTGGCCGACCCTAGTCGTTTGCGGCAAATCATCGTCAATCTCATTGGCAACGCCATCAAGTTCACCCAACGGGGCGAAGTGGGCCTCAAGGTGGCATTGGACTCCAGGACGCAAGATCAGGTGCGGCTGCATTTCGTTGTCCAAGACACAGGCATCGGCATCGCGCCGCAAAAACAGAAACTCATTTTCGAGGCTTTCTCTCAGGCCGAGGGCTCCACGGCGCGCAAGGTGGGGGGCACGGGCCTGGGACTTACGATTTCGAAACGCCTGGTGGAGATGATGGGCGGCAGTATCTGGGTGGAAAGCGTCGAGGGAAAAGGTAGCGCCTTCCACTTCACCGCGAGCCTCGGTGTGGGCAAGGTGGTGGAACCGCCCCAGGCAATGGCCACCGTCGCCCTGGCGGGACTGGGCGTGCTGGTAGTGGACGATAACACCACTAACCGGCGCATCCTCCAGGAGATGCTGAGCATCTGGGGAATGAGACCCACCCTGGCGGAGAGCGGGACCACCGCGTTAGAGTGCGTGAAGCAGACTGAGCATCCCTTCGCCTTGATCCTGACCGACTTCCATATGCCAGACATGGATGGATTCACTCTGGTGGAGCAACTCCGGCAAGGTCCCGATCCGGCCGTGGAGGCCAAAGTCATCATGCTAAGCTCGGCCGGGCAGCGAGGCGATGCCGCGCGTTGCCGGGAGTTGGGCGTGGCCGCCTACCTCACCAAACCCGTCGGCCAGGCGGAGTTGTTTGACTGTATCGTCCGTGTTCTGGGTACATCCGGGGCCGGGTCGGCGGCGCTGATCACGCACCACACTTTACGAGAGGGGAAGAGGAAACTCCACGTTCTGCTGGCGGAGGACAATGCCGTCAACCAGAGGCTCGCCGTGCGTCTGCTGGAAAAGCACGGACACCGGGTGACGCTGACCACTAACGGGCGCGAAGCCCTCGCCGCCCTCGACCAGGAAAACTTCGATGTGGTGTTGATGGACGTGCAGATGCCGGAGATGGATGG
>JBEKIZ010000110.1:0-14038 GCA_050011515.1 Terriglobia bacterium
GGGGCTGCCGACCGGTGCTGCCCGCCGTTGCCTCGACCGGCTCTCCAACCGCCTCACCAAAATCACCACCCAAGCCCACAAACTTGTCACACCCTGAGAATGGGCAGAGATTGGCCGGTTATGTCGCGAAACCGTAGATGTGCCCGTGCGTTCACATCTGGGGGGTTGTGCTTGGACCGCGGGTGACTCGGAACCTATGTGAGGGGGCGCTTCGCCGAATCACTAACGGGCTTTCCCCCGGCGTTTACTGATTGGCGGTCGGGCCGGGATTGGAAACTGCAGGGATTCTTCGTCCCGACAGGTCGGGACTCAGAATGACAAGGGGAACGTGGCGCGTACCACCGCTGGCCTGCCGGCCTCGGGAGGGGCAGATTCGCGATCAGGGCAGGATGAAAACTGCAGGGATTCTTCGTCCCGACAGGTCGGGACTCAGAATGACAGCGGGGCGTAATTCCGGAGCTCGACTCTCCGGAAACTCGATGGATTACTCGTTTCAGTTAAGCAATTTAGGCTGAGCGGATCAGAGGGCCTTTTCCCTCCTCTTTGCGCCCCCGGAATTTCCTCGGCACTGTCCATCCTTGATCCCCGCAGGGGATCAATACAGTAGCCGGGGGCAACGCCCCCGGAATACGTGCCCCATACAAGGTCCGACCCTGAAAGGGTCGAATCCGGGCCGCGTGACACCGGTCTTGCGACCTGCAGCTCAGGGTAATACGACCCTTTCAGGGTCGGGGGACGAACGTCGCGCATTCCGGGGGCGTTGCCCCCGGCTACTATCTTGTGCCCTTGCAGGGCACCAAAAACCTGCCCTTCGATCTTACCCTGCGGCGCCCGTTTCTGACATCACGCGGATGGCGCCCCGATGCACCGGGGCGTCCCAGTCTGTCGCGTTGCGAACCCGCACGGCCGAGGTTCGCGGCAGCCGGTCTGACAGCAGGTGTCAGGTGCCAGGTTTCAGGTGCCAGGAGGCCCGTGTCGGCTATCGGGAGTACGGATGTCAGGTACCTGAAGTCCGGTAGGGACACAAAAAGGTCTTGACTTATTACAAGTTTGTTATATACTGGACTCGCCATGAGAACGCGGGATTTGAAAGCCGAGCGGCGAAGGCACGGCTGGGGCCAAGTGGAAGCGGCCGAGCGCCTGGGTGTGTCCCAACCTTATCTGGCCATGCTGGAGAACGGAAAGCGTCAACTCACGCCCGCTTTGGCGCGCAAGGTGGTTACGGCCTATGGACTTCCGCCTACGGAACTGCCTGTGCCCGCAACATTCACTCCGACCGAAAACGTTGAGGGGCAGCGGTTGGTGGAGGATCTCGCGAAACTCGACTACCCGGGATTTGCTTATGTTCGCACGCGGGTGAGAAGCAAGAACCCCGGAGAGGTTCTACTTACCGCCCTGGCGCAAGAGAATCTGGAGGGACGCGCGGCGGAAGCGCTGCCTTGGCTGCTCCTGCGATATTGGCACATGGATCTGACCTGGCTGGTGGTGGAGGCGAAGAAGTTTGACCTCCAAAATCGTCTGGGATTTGTGGTCAACCTTGCCCGCCAGCTTTCCGAACGGGGCGTGGAAGCGGAGCGCACACAGGCTCTCGCGAGTTTGGAATCCTTGCTGGAGTCAAGCCGGCTGGCGCGTGAAGACTATTTCTACCGGGCTCCCCGCAACGACCGAGAGCGGCAATGGCTGTTCGAGAACCGGCCGGATGCCGCGCGACACTGGAATTTGTTGTCAGACCTGCGACCCGAGCACTTACAATATGTGGCCTAGAAACGAGGCAAAACTCCCTTCACCTTGGGACCGGTTTCTGGAAGAGCTTGACGGACTTCTCCGTGAGCAAGTTCACGTGCATTGCATCGGTGGATTCGTGGTCAGCCTCTTTTACGGACTACCGCGACCAACGGCGGATGTTGACTATTTTGCTGTACTACCCTATGGCTGTGTGGACGACCTCCAGGCATTGGCGGGGCCGGACTCGATGCTTGCGAAGAAGCACAAGCTTCATTTGCACCATTTTCCGGCTATTTCTCTGCCGGAGGACTACGAAACGCGGCTCTCGGAGATGTACCCCGGTCGGTTCAAAAACCTGCGTCTTTACGCCCCCGACCCATACGACTTGATTTTGTCCAAGCTAGAGAGAAATAGCCAGAAGGACCGTGATGACGTGGCTTTTCTGGCAGAAAGCCTCCATCTCAGTCCCGAGGTGCTGCGCGAACGCTACAAAAAGGAACTGCGTCCGTACCTCACAAATGAAGGCCGGCATGACCTTACCCTCGAGCTCTGGCTCGACGTTTGCTTCGAGGAGCATCCGCTTGAACCTTAATTCTCGACGCAGCTCGTAGCAAATGACCGGGTTTCCCGGAGACAAGCATAGGGTGCTGCCACTTGACGGTAAGTTGGCAAACCGTAGATATGCCCGTGCTGCCCCATCTGGGGGTCGTCCTTGGATCGCGGGTGATTCGGAACCTATGGTGAGGGGACACTTCGCCGAATCACTAACGAGTTTTCCCCCAGCGTTTACTGACTCGCAATTAGGCCAGGATTGAAAACTGCAGGGATTCTTCGTCCCGACAGGTCGGGACTCTCCAGGAACTCGACGCATTACTCGTTTCCATTGAGCAGCTTGGGCCGAACGGATCAGAAGGCCTTTTTCCTGCTTTTCGCGCCCCCAGAACATCCTCGGCACTGTCCATCCTTGATCCCCGCAGGGGATCAATACGGTAGCCGGGGGCAACGCCCCCGGAATACGTGCCCCCCACAAGGTCCGACCCTGAAAGGGTCGTATTAGCCTGATCTCCGGGACGCAAGGCCCGTGTGACACCACCGGGATTCGACCCTTTCAGGGTCGGGCAACGAACGTCGCGCATTCCGGGGGCGTTGCCCCCGGCTACTATCTTGTGCCCTTGCAGGGCACCAAAAACCTGCCCTTCGATCTTACCCTGCGGCGCCCGTTTCTGACATCACGGATAGCTGCTTTTCGGCTATGAATGCTCAGAATGACAAGGGGAACGTAACGCGCACCACCAGCCGGGATTTCTCACCAGGGCCGGAAGGGCGGGGCTTTAGCCCCGCCGCTTCCAGGCCCTCACAATTATTCCCATGTCTCGCGGCCCGCACAGTCCGTCAGTTGACGGACTGTGCGGGCCGCGAGACGGAAAGGGGGAAGCCGCTCCGGCGGCGGGGCTAAAGCCCCGCCCTTCCGGCCCTATGGGTCAGAACGGAAGAGCGTGGCGAGAAATCCGGTGCTGCAAGAGGACCGATCAGGGTTTGACGATTTTGCCCAGCACGACGGCTCGGCGCGCGCCGGTGACGCTGGGAAGATTTCCTGGCAAGCCGTGCAGGGTGCGGTCCGCAAGGACAGCGAAGGCGATGGCTTCTTTGGCGTCCACCGGCAGGCCGTAACGGTCGGAGAGTTCAACCGTCAGATGCGGCAGCAATTCGACCAAGCGCTTCACGAGCAAACGATTGTGCGCGCCGCCGCCCGAGACAATCAGGCGGTCAATCTTCTCACCAGGAAATACAAAGCGAGCCAGCGCGCCGGCGATGGTGCGTGCGGTCAGCTCGGCGGCGGTTCGAAGCAAGTCTTCAAAACGGGTACGCCGGCGTGAGAAGAAATAGCGGGCCACGAAGTCTTGGCCGAACTGTTCGCGTCCTGCACTTTTGGGCGGAGGTCGCAGGAAGAAGGGGTGGCACAGCGCGTCGGCGAGCAGCGGTTCATTCACTTTTCCCAGCGCCGCCACACGCCCGCCGGCGTCGTAATACTCTCGATCGCCGGTGAAGTGTTGTACCAGAGCATCGCTCACCATGTTTCCAGGCCCGGTATCGAAGCCAACAATGTCGAGTGGTTTTGCCTTCGCCGGGATCACCGTGACATTGGCGATGCCGCCGATGTTTAGGGCCACGGTTCCTTTCCGCCTGTCCCGCAGCAAGAGATAGTCCACCATGGGTACAAGCGGCGCCCCTTGGCCGCCAGCCGCCACGTCAGCGGTGCGGAAATCCGCCACCACCGGCGCTCCCGTTCGTTCTGCGATCACGGCAGGCTCGGCGATTTGGAGGGTGTTCGGGTCCACTGGCTCCACGTGGCCTTGAATCAGCTCCGCACTTCCCTGGTGATAAATGGTCTGGCCATGTGAACCGATGACGGAAACACGTTGGGGCGAGACGTGTGCTACGCGGCATACATGCAGGGCAGCTCTGGCGAAGAGTTCACCGAGCAGAAAGTTAAGTTGGCTGACTCCCTCCACTTTCGTCTGCACCCCCGCGGCAACGCGCATGATCCATTGCTTGACCTTGGGAGGGTAGGGAAGTGTGACGAACGCCCGCAAGCGCACCCGAGGTTGTTCCGCAGGGCCGGCCAAGCGCACGAGGGCCGCATCAATTCCATCCAGTGATGTGCCGGCCATCAGTCCCACGGCTAGGCGCGAGTCGTGTTTGCGGTGAGGCATGACACTATCGTCCTTGATCCCCGCAGGGGATCAATATAGTAGCCGGGGGCAACGCCCCCGGAGAAAATGCGCCTCCGAAAAGGACCGACCCTGAAAGGGTCGAATCCGGATGGCGTCAGGCCGGTCTTGCGTCCCCGGCGCAGGGTAATACGACCCCTTCAGGGTCGGGGAACGAACGTCACGAATTCCGGGGGCGTTGCCCCCGGCTACTATCTTGTGCCCTTGCAGGGCATGAAAAACCCGCCCGCTTACCCTGCTGCACCCCGCTTCTGACATCACGGATAGCGGTCTTCGGCTATCCTCGCTCAGGATGACAGCCTCAAGGGGTTTTTCCGCAGCCTGTGAAGTCGGTCGCGAAGTCTGTGAACTCTCTGACGACACGATCCAGCGATCCTCTCGACAGCCGTCCACTGGGCGGCTTCAGACCTTTCTTTGCAAGCTGAATGCGCTTCAGTGCTTGCTCGACTCGAGGGTTCGCAAGTCTCCCCGACTCGAAAGCTTCTCTCAACGCCTCGTGCACAACTTCAGCGGCTTCGGCCTTTTCCAAAAGCAGCGCGTCGCACCCCGCGCGCAGGGCGTGAACCGCCGCTTCGCCCAACTGAAGAGTTCCACGAACAGCTTCCGATTCGAGTCCGCAGGCGATCGCGACACCATTGTAGCCCAGCTTGACGCGGAGTAATCCCTCTACAACCCTGGGGGAAAGCCCGGCGGATTGCAGCAAATTAAAGTCGTAGGCTTTGTAGGCGGCAGGGCTCACCAAAACGAGGGGAAGCCGGGGCAAGAGCGCCCGGTAGGGCACCAGATCCTCGCGCCATAACTCGGCCATGGACTTGGACACCACGGGCGGCTCCGTTGGGCTCGAGTACTGCGCCGTTCCGAGACCGGGGAAATGTCTTCCGCAGGCGAGCAGGTTGTGGCGCTCGAGCCCGCGCAGGAACGCTGCCCCACACTCCGCCACCTGTGGGGGATCAGGGCTGAAGGCACGCGTCTCTGAGGTCTTTCCCGAGGAACGCGAGGCGAGGTCAAGCCCCGGGGCCAGATCGGTGTTGAAACCCAGAAGCTGCAAGGCGGCGCCCACAAGCTCGCCCAGTCGAGTCACGGCAGCGAGCCCCTTCCCGGCGGCAGCTCGAGGCGAGGGCAGAGGAGGCAGGAATGCCCTAAGCGGATCCATGGCGCCGCCTTCTTCCTCAATGGCCAGGAAGGGAACGGCGGGCGCCGCGCGCGCCAGCTCGAACAGAAACTCGCAGACGCCTTCGGCCCCGCCGGTTAGCGACCCGTCTATAACTACGCCTCCCGGGCGCAACCGGCGAAAGATGTACTCAAGTGAAGAATCCCAGCGCAGTCCATTCACTTTTAGGATTAACAGTTGGCCGAGATCATTTTCGTGCAAGTGACCCCTCACCCGGCCCGCGACGGCTGGTGAAAGCGCCGTCGCGGGCCACCCTCCCCGATTTCTGGGGTCCGATGGACCCCATCGGGGTCCACGAATCGGACTCCCCTGGGGAGAGGGCAAGCCGCCTTTGCGATGCACTGCATTTCTGATATCACGGGTAGTGTTCTTCGCCTATCCTCGTTCTCCGGAAACTTCACTCAACCGTGTCATTCCGATCCCGCAGCCGCGGGAGAGGAATCTTGCTCTGAGTTCTTTCTTCCGCGATCCGCCAGAAGCAGGGCGAGATTCCTCTCCCGCGGCTGCGGGATCGGAATGACACCCTTACGCCCCCATGTTGTCGTCATGACTGGATTTGCTTTTTCAGTTCCGCCAACAAGTTCAAAGCCTCAATCGGCTTCAGGTTATCGAGGTCGGCGCTTTCGATGGCTTTCACCACCTCAACATTCAAGGGAGTAAAAATCGTAAGTTGGACAGGTCCCGTTTCCGGCGCGTCTGGCTTGGCCGCCAGGCGCTCGCTCAGGGTGTGCTCGGTCTGCTCGTGGCGCGCAAGGATTTCCCGTGCGCGCGCAATGACTTTGTTGGGCAGGCCGGCCAGGCGAGCAACTTCGATGCCGTAGCTCTTGTCGGCGCTTCCCTGTTCCACCTTTCGCAAGAAGACAATGTTGGATCCGGATTCACGCACCGAGACGTGGTAATTGCGCACGCCGGGAAGAAGTTCGGCGAGCTCGGTGAGCTCGTGGTAGTGTGTGGCGAAGAGGGTCTTGGGCCGCGTGCGGCTCTGCAGGTGCTCGACGACGGCCCAGGCAATGGCGAGGCCGTCAAAGGTGGCCGTGCCCCGCCCTACCTCGTCAAGCAAAACGAGGCTGCGCGGGGTGGCGGTGTTCAGAATGCTCGCCGCCTCGGTCATCTCCACCATAAACGTCGAGCGCCCCCGCGCCAGGTTATCCGAGGCGCCGATGCGGGTGAAGATGCGGTCAAAAATGGGAAGCTGGGCGCGCCCCGCAGGCACGAAGCTCCCCATCTGGGCCATCAAGGCGATCAGTGCGGCTTGGCGCAGGTAGGTTGACTTGCCCCCCATGTTCGGCCCCGTGACGATCAGGATCAGGTCGCTACTGTCGTTCATGTAGAGATCGTTGGGAACGAACTTGCCGGACTGGCCTTCTTCGCTGAGGCGCTCGATCACGGGATGGCGTCCGCGCTGGATGACCAGTTCGCTGTTGTCGGAAAACTCCGGCCTGCGGTATTGGCGCTCGGCGGCGAGGTGTGCGAAGCACGCCAGAACATCCAACTCCGCCAGCACCGCCGCCGTCTGGCGGATGCGGCGCGCTTCGGCGGCCACCTGGCGCCGGATGGCCACAAAAAGGTCTCGCTCGAGCGTTTGGCTTCTTTCCTCGGCATCCAGGATTTTCGCTTCCAATTCTTTCAACTCGGGGGTTGTGAACCGTTCGGCATTCACCAACGTCTGCTTGCGTTCGTAATCCGCAGGAGCGAGATGGAGATTGGCTTTCGAGACTTCGATGTAATAGCCGAAAATACTGTTGAACCGGACCTTCAGTGAGGCAATGCCGGTGCGCTCTCGCTCGCGAGATTCGATCAGGGCCACCAGCCGTTTACTGTTCTGGCTCAGGCTGCGCAGCTCGTCGAGTTCGGCGCTGTAGCCCGGCCGGATCAACCCGCCCTCGCTCAGGAGTACAGGCGGCTCGGGATGAATCGCTTTCTCGAGCAACTCTCGCACATCCCCCAGCTCGTCCAAATGTTCCCCAAGGTCCTTGAGGCGAGCCGCCTGAAAATGGCTGAGGTAAGTGTGGAGGAGCGGGAGCGCTTGGAACGACTGCTTCAATGCCAGCAGGTCGCGGGCATGAGCGGTTTCGAGCGTCACCTTGCTCAGCAGGCGCTCGAGGTCCTGCACGCCGCCCATCGCCCGACGAAGCTCTTCCCGCTCGATGGTGGATTTCAGGAACTCCTCGACCACCTCCAGCCGCGCCTCGAGCTCGAGGCGGTCAAGAGAGGGGCGGAGCATCCACGCCTTCAACTTGCGCGCGCCCAGCGAGGTCACACACTCGTCCAGTATTCCCAATAGAGTGGCAGCGCGTGATTCCCCGAAGGCAGGTTCGAGCAGCTCCAGGTTGCGCAGCGTGGCGGGATCGAGGATGAGAGAGTCCTGTTGCTGGTAGAAGCGGATTCCGTCCAGATGCGAAAGCGACCCTCGCTGCGTCTCACGCACGTAGTGAAGAACGGCCCCGGCGGCCGCCACGGCCAGCGCATGACCCTCCAGGCCGTAGCCCGCCAGCGTCGCCACCCGGAAATGATCGCGCAACAGGCGGGCGCCATATTCCTCGGCGAATACCCAGTCGTCCAGAGGCGTTTGGGTGAGGGGAGCAAGGGGATTGGAGCGCGAGTCCGCCGGGCTGGTCGGACGCGACGCGACAAGAAGCTCGCTGGGCCGCATGCGGTCCAGTTCCTCTTGCAGGCGCGCCGAAGCTTCCGGGCCTGAAAACTCCGTAGCGCGAAAGTCGCCGGTCGAGAGGTCCACGAAGGCTACGCCGGCATTGCCGTCCCTCTCCGCCACCGCCGCCAGGTAATTGTTGTCGCGCGGCTCGAGGATCTGCGAGTCAATCGCCGTTCCGGGCGTCACTACCCTGGTGACTTCGCGCTTCACCAGTTTCTTTGCCAAACGCGGGTCTTCCATCTGGTCACAGATGGCAACACGATAGCCGCGCCGGATGAGCTTGGCGATGTAACCCTCGGCAGCATGGTACGGAACACCACACATCGGGATGGCCACGCCTTTTTCCTTGTTGCGGGAGGTCAGCGTGATTTGCAGTTCTTTCGAGGCCACCACCGCGTCCTCGAAGAAGAGCTCGTAGAAGTCTCCCAGGCGAAACAGCAGAAGCGCGTTAGGATGGCGCTCCTTGATGGCACTGTACTGCCGCATCAAAGGGGTGGAAAATTCACTCATGGGCGCATTCAACTTCTCGAACCATTATAGCTTTACTGAGGGGCAACGTTTCAATATTGCTCTGCAGTCCCGCCAAGGCAGGTCAGTGGCCCCGCCACGGCGAGTCAGCTTTCCGCCCTCCAATGGCACTGCCTTCACTGCCTACTGCCACTGCCTACTGCCTTTGCACTCGCCCCCAATGAATTAAAGGAGGAATGGTACTTTAGTAGTCTTGAGTTGGCCTGAGAACAGCGCTACGAATAGAGTGTTGTATTCGAGTTTCTTCAGGAACTCGAGGTAGCGCCAGAGGAGGCCAGACTTATGTCGCCGGCCGGTTCCACTGCGACACCCAGGAGCTCATTGGTCTGCGACGTTCAGCATTGCTTGGAACTCATTATTTGAGTTGGAGGTCACTTTGAACTGTCTTCGTTTGGGGATCCGGTTTCCGGTGGAATTTCCCGTAAAGGTACAATGGAAAGACCGGCCAGGAAAGGTACATCGGATGCAAGGTGAGATTATAACAATGAGCGGGAACGGAGTGTTCATGCGGCTGCCCTCTCAGCTTCGCCCGAACACGAGAATTACCTTAACGGTGAGTCTCCCCACCGAGATTACAAGAATTCCGCTCAAGCTCTTCTGCCAGGCCCGTGTGGTAGGCCAGAAGGAGGTCACAACCTATCCCTTCGGCATTGGCGCGATCATCGACGATTATCAAATCCGACCGGCACGTCCGTCGGCATAGGCGCGATCATCGACGATTATCAAATCCGACCGGCACGTCCGCGTGAGTGACCTCAACCCCACTTGACACTATCCGCTAGAAACTGGTCCTAAGGCCTGCTCCTGTCCGGCTTCAATCAGTGGTATATCGAGCTTTTGGTGGATGGCATACAACACCAGTTCCAAGCGGTCCGAAACCCCGACCTTATCGAAGATAGCACGCAGGTGGTTCTTCACCGTCTGCTCCGCCATCGACAGGCAGCGGGCAATTTCGCGATTGGGGAACCCTTGCATCAGGCAGGCGATAATAGCCTTCTCGCGTCGCGTGAGTGTGTCGGCAGGTCGCACGGAAGGCTTCTGGGGAGCCTGTGCTGTCTTAACCATCTCGGCCCCCGTCGCCCTAACCATTCCCGTCTTGTTGTGCTTCATCGCCTTCCTGATGGAGCTCAAGAACTGGGATAGCGCTGCTGATCTCGCGATCACCCCTGCGGCCCCGGCCTCCATGTAACGGGAGGCCATATCGCCCTTGAGGGCCGGAGTGGTGATAACGAGCTTGCTGCGGGGCGAGACGCGCCGTATTTGTTCCATAAGGTTGCCGGGAGGTTCTGCTGCAATCTCCCCCTGAACCATTAACAGGTGCGGTCTAAACCGTCCTGCCAAGGTGATAACCTGTTCACTGGTTGCAGCTTGGGCTACCACACGCAGGTCGTCCTCAAGGGAGAAGAGTTGCCTTACTCCGAGGCGAAAAACCTCTTCCCGGTCTGCTAACAGAATCCGGATTCTCTTTGGCTTGTGCGCTTTTTTCATTGGCCGAAGGGAGCAAAATACCCCATGTGCCCGCAGGCGCTGTACTGGATGGTAAGGTTTTCGCAGCTTTTAGCCGCGAGGCTCGGAGCTCGAAATCTTCAATGATCGCGCCGATCCCCTGATTCTTGCCCATGCGGCTCTTGCGAACCACACGCCCCTGACAAGAAAGCTCAACGGGAACCTTCGTTAACTCGATGGGCAAATTGATCGTGACGTTAATTGTTGTGCCGAGAGGTAGGGGGCTGGGCATCACTATGAGTAACCCACTGGAACTCATATTTCCAGTTCTCCCTCGCGCTTTGCCAACACTCCGCCCCCGGGCTTTCCACCGGACTTGCGCCGGTAGGATTAGCGGATAACGTTTGCCCTGGCGACGCTCAAGCATAACTTAAAGTCCAAGTGATCTTAGCACAGGGCTTGCGCGTTTCCTAGTGCCAAAGGTCAAAGGTGCCAAAGGTTAAAGGGCGACGATTCTGGCCAGAAGCCCGCCAATTGAGGGGAGCCCCCCTCGCATCGCTGGTGCCAAAAGTGTGTCGGGTGGCGTGCGGCCTTTGGTATACAGGCGCGGACCGAAAGAGTGCAACTCCGGCCGTACCCGGCGGAATTAAGTCCCCGCTAAGGTGGCCAAGCCCTGCCCCATTCCAGCCGGCCTGCATTCCCCCTACGATTTTTCTTGACAAAGGATGCGCCTGAGAGAATACTAAACCATATGGTTAAGTATTTCGGGCCTGAGCTCGACGCCACGTTTGCGGCGCTTTCCGACGCCACCCGGCGCGGCATCCTGGCGCGGCTGGCGCAGGGCGAAGCCTCCGTCAGCGAATTGGCCGCGCCCTACGAAATATCGCTCCCCGGCGTATCCAAGCACCTGCGGGTGCTCGAGCGGGCAAAGCTTATGGCGCGGCGGAAAGACGGACGAGTGAATCGCTGCCGCCTGGTCGCCGAACCCATGAAGGACGCGGCCGAATGGATCGAGCATTACCGGCAATTCTGGGAACAGCAGTTCGATGCACTTGCGCGTTTTCTCGCACAACCCCAAAGGAAGGGAAAGGAAACATGTCAACGCCACAACAGGGCCCCCAAACGCGGGTTCAAATCCGGAGGATATTCACGGCGCCGCGTGCGACAGTCTTCGAAGCTTGGACAAAACCCGAAAAACTAGAAAAGTGGATGTGCCGGGATCCTTCACAAAGTACGACCCGGTACTGGGATTTCGATATTCGCGAGGGAGGCGGGTTCCACCTCGAGAACCGAATGCCGGATGGGACCGTATACAAGCAGTGGATCGGGTATCGTGAGCTAAGGCCTCCGGAGAAGTTGGCTCTCGCCTGGAATTGGGAGCGTCTCGATGCCGAAGGCAAGAGCGACGGCGGGCCGCACGAGAGTCTGGTGACGGTCGAATTCCGTGATCTTTGGGGTTCGACGGAGGTTGTCCTGACACACGAATTGCTTCCGACACGGGAACTGCGCGAGCGAATGCGGAGGGGTTGGAATTGCTGCTTCGACGTTTTGGAGCGGCAGCTGCAGGCCTAAATTCAGAATACTTTGGGAGGAGAAAATGCGAAAAACACTTTGCTGGTTTGCTCTGGGGGCCATTGCGATCGGAGTGCTTGCCGCCCGCGCGGGGTCGCAAGAGAAGCCCGGGTCGGGATTCGATCGCCTAAAGACCCTGGTAGGCACATGGGAAGCCGCCGTTCCGCAAGGCGGAACCCTGACCAACACGATTCGGCTGGTCTCGAATGGGACCGCGCTGGAAGAGATATTTCAGAGCAAGGAAGACGACCAGATGGTGAGCCTCTACACGGCGGATGGAAATCGCCTGGCGATGACCCATTACTGCGCGGCGGGCAATCAGCCGCGCATGGAAACACTTGCCATCACCGGCGACCAGAAGGAGTTCGATTTTTCCTTCACGGGTATCACCAATCTGATGAATCCCAACGCCGGGCATATGCACCACTTGGTGATCCAAATCGCCGATCAGGATCACTTCACGGAACAATGGACGTGGCGCGAGAATGGCAAGGACCAGATCCATACGATTCATTTCACGCGAAAGAAGTCGTAGCCCTCTCAAAGGCAGGCCGCGTGGCGGAGGTACCGCACCTCGCGGAGGCGGCGAAATTGTTGGTTGTAATCCAAGCCGTAACCGACCACGAAAACGTCGGGAATCTGGAAACCAACGTAGTCGGCCTTGACGGCAACGGCGCGGCGAGCGGTCTTATCGAGTAAAGTGACGAGCTTCAAGCTCTTGGGCTGGTGAGCGGCGAGCAGGCCTTGGAGGTAGTGATACGTTCGCCCGGTGTCGAGGATGTCTTCGACAACCAGAACCTCGCGTCCCGCGATACTGACGTCAAGGTCTTTGGTGATTTTCACTTCGCCCCATGACGTCGTGCCGGCGACGTAGCTCTGAATTCCCAGGAAATCCACGGTGGCCTCGATGGAGAGGTTGCGGACGAGGTCGGCCATGAATATCCAGGCGCCCTTGAGCACCCCAACCAGGTGCGGTGTGCGGCCGTGATAGTCGCTGGAAATCTCCTCGCCAAGCTCGCGAATTCGCGCTGCAATCTGGCTCGAATCCAGAAGCACTTCGAGGCTCAATTCAGAGGGAGCATTACCCATGGGCATTCACCGTTGACGCTCTTTGGGAGCATCTGTTAAATTGAGTGCTGGCATCTTGTATAAAAGGAGATTCTGTGGCAAGTCACAAATCCGCATTAAAGAGCATCAAGCAAACCCGAAAGCGTACCGAATTGAACCGCGCGCACACCACGAAGTTGCGGCATCAGATCCGGAAGTTCCGCGCCGCGCTCAAAGCCAAGGATAAGGCCGCTGCGGAAGCGCTCCTGAAGCCAACCCTGGCTCTCATCGATCACTCGATCCACAAGGGCGCCCTGCATCCTAACACCGCAGCGGGCTACAAGTCGCGCTTGACCCTCGCCTTCCACGCTCTCACGTAAATTCTGTTTTCGAAGGGAGGACCATTAGGGTTCTCCCGGCTCGCCTCGCGGTGTCTGCTCTCTCGAAAATCACCCGATTCCGGTCATTCCCGCGAAAGCGGGAATCCAGCCCTATGTGGACTGACCTGGACCCCCGCTTACGCGGGGGTGACAACACAGGAGGTTTTCATCTCCCTGGGTGGGCTGCAGGCCCATGGGGCAGCCGGGAGCACTCACCGTAACCTTCTGCTTCGAGTAAGCTGAGGAGGTCACCCTTCGCCGGCCGGAGCGGGGAGTTCTTCGCCAATCGTGGGCACGCCGGAGGTTTCCTTGCCGATCACCACCTGCCAAACCAGAAACTCCAAAAGGATTTTTGAATCCTTCCACGACGATTTGATTCCCAGATCGGTGCGGCGGACGGCCCGAAGCGCCTGCTGTAATTCCTCGCGCGGATAATTCCGCAGAACGAGCGGGACGATTTCCCATGTTGAATAGGGATTTGCGGGCCGCGACCAGCCTCCCCGGCCACCGCCGTAAGGCGCCCCTCCGCCCCTCAGCGTCTGGCGAAAGAGGTCGCCCACGCACCAGACAATCAATGTCTCGGCGACCTTGCTGGCCAAAAGTTCACGGAGGAATTCCAGCGCTTGGCCACATTTCCGTTCGGCGATGGCGCGCAGAAGCTTTCCGATTTCCCGCTCCTCGCGGAAGGCTACGATCAAGTCCAGGTCAGCCGCTTCCCAGCGCTTCTTGCCTGGCATGGCGGTAAGCAGTTTCTCGATTTCGGTGCGCATCCAGAGCAGGTTGA
>JBEKIZ010000111.1:0-13802 GCA_050011515.1 Terriglobia bacterium
TCTTCCCTTGAACCTCGCTGATACCTTCCATAGGTAACACTCCTTTCGGTCCCTTCCGGGAACCCGAGCTCTGAAGTGTTACCCTATTTCCTCAAGAATTTCTGCTCATGATCTGGTCGTTAGCGCAAGGTTGTGAAGAGGACTTTCACCTCCAAGCTGTCGAACATGCTCGGCACACATCGACATAGGTAAGCGGTCACCCGCTTTCCCTGTCACACCACCGTACGTACGGGTCCGTATACGGCGGTTCGGCGGGTTAAGTCATCAACGAATCGTCAATCTCGGAATCCCGAGCGAGTCGAAGTAAGCATTAGGCAGCGCGAAGGCGAGGGCCGGGCTGTTCGCCAGTCGCCACGGACCGTGGGCGCTCCCCGCCGTTTTCTTGGCGAGGGCGAGACCCACGTCTCGTTTCCGCAGCTCCGTGAACCGCACCGTACTCCGTTTCCACTGCTTCCAGATCACCGACCGCAGTCGGCGCCGCATCCACTCCTCAAGACTTTTCAGCACCGAGGGTGTTTGGCATCTCCCGAAGTAGCCGATCCAGCCGCGCAGGTACGAGGCCAGTTCCTTGCTCATCCGTTCGATGCTAATCCCCCGCGTCCGGCGCGTCAGTTCCCGTACCCGCTCCCTGAACCGCTTCACCGCCTTCGGCGCAATCCGCCGTTTCGGCGACTCGTGGTTCGTGAAGCTGAAACCCAGAAACTTCCGTTCCCAAGGCTCCGCCACCGCGCTCTTGGATTCGTTCACCTTCAGCTTGAGCTTCGTGTGGATGAAGCGCGTCAAGCTCTTCATCACCCGTTCCCCCGCCCGCCGGCTGCGCACGTAGATATTGCAATCGTCCGCATACCGGGCGAAGCGGTGACCACGTCGCTCCAACTCCCGGTCGAATTCGTCCAAGACGAGGTTGCTGAGCAAGGGCGATAGAGGTCCGCCTTGCGGCGTCCCCTCATCCACCGGATTCACCAGCCCGCCTTCCAGCACCCCGGCGCGCAGAAACGCGCGGATCAGCTTCAATAAACGCTTGTCGCTCACCCGCTCCGCGGCTTTCGCCATCAGTTTGTCGTGGCAAACTCGGTCGAAGAATTTCTCCAGGTCCAAGTCCACCACCCAGCGGTAGCCCGCGACGATGTGTTGCTGCGCCGCCTCCACCGCCTGATGCGCCGAGCGCCCGGGTCGAAACCCGTAGCTGTGCTCGGAAAACGTCCGGTCCCAGCGCTTTTGCAGAACCTGCATCACCGCCTGCTGGATAAATCGATCCAGCACCGCCGGGATGCCCAACTTTCTCACCCCTCCATCCGGCTTGGGGATTTCCACCCGCCTCACCGGTTGCGGCTGATAGGTCCCACGCAGCAACTCTTCGCGGATGGCTGGCCAGTGCTGTTGCAGAAATCCCGGCAATTGCTGGACCGTCATGCCGTCCACGCCAGGACTCCCCTTGTTCGCCTTGACTCGTTTCAGCGCCTGCTTACAGTTTTCCCGCTCGCAGACTTCTTCCATCAACGATTCGATAAGGGCCGGGCTTTCGGTCTCGCGCTTCGCCACCGACGATTCGGTCCCTGTGCGGATGAGTTGCGGGGCTTCACCCCTTGCCTCTTCCCCCCAGGCCAGTTCGAGCTGGGTTTTCTGCCGCCCTTCGTCCATGAGTCGCACCGCCTACTTGCCGCTCCCTTTACCCTCCTTGCGGAGGACCGTTAGAGCCTTCGTCCCCATACGCCGGGACTACTTTGCTCGCTGCTGACTTCTGCCGCCCGGTCAGGATCGATCACTCGACCCTCAGTCCCGATTTCGGAACAAACGGCAGATCTCCCGAGGTAAGTTCGACCGCCTTCCGCGCGCAACCGGCGGATTTACAACCAGTGCCTTTGATGGATAGGGGCTTTGCGGTTGAGCGCCCGCTCGCCCGGCACCGTATGCCTCACATCCGCTTCTTGTTCATCGGCTCGCGCGTTTGCTCCACGCTTCTTCCCGACCCCGCCTCGCGACGAGGCCGTTGCGCTTCGCTATCACTTCACCTCCATCAGGTTGTGAAGAGGACTTTCACCTCCAAGCTGTCGAACATGCTCGGCACACGCCCCGGAGGCTCCGTCGACCGGAGCCCCCGAGGGTAGGTTGCTGTGTCATAGGCGAGCTGGGCGAAGATTGTTACTCAGTCCACCTTTTTTCTTCGCGGCACAAAGGGGCGTTGTTGCGTGCCGGGATATGACCTTTCCGTCGCGCACCTCGCTCCTCCCTGGTTCGATAGAGAACGGATGAACCCTGTCGACCATCACCGGGTTTCCGCCTCCGTCGCGGTCCATAAACACCTCACCTTTGTGTGTCACTTGCATGTGGAAGATGCGGCGCTCATGAATGCTGCCGTCGCCGTTCGGGAAAGCAGCAACCAGAAAAACACGCCCTTCGGCGTCGATCTCTACTTCACCATCGCAGAGTTCGGGAACCGCTACCGTGATTGGCCGGCCACCAGTCCGTTCCACCATTTTGTTCACGATTTCCTGGGGGAAGGCGTAGAACACGATTGATCCCGTGCCCTGCCGGTCTTTGTTCTGGCACGCCGCAGCAGTTTTACAGGCGATAGCGTGAAGTGCGGCGAGGTAAGACAAGCGATTCCCATTCTTTTGCTCGGCCCACTTGCGGACCATATGGATCAGGTTTTTGATGTCCTGGCGGCTTCGTTCCTCGAAAAAGTGGAGTGCCGCCTGGGCCTGGTTGCGCTTGAAGGTCGCATCTTTCCGAGTAGCGGGGTCGGATTTCTTGGCCTGGAACTCGGCTTCGGCTTCCTCCAGCGCCTTTTCGAACTTCCTGCGCCGCTCGACCACCAGTCCGATGTTGACGGCGTAAAAAGTCGAGACAATGCCGCACTCCCGGTAAATCTCGCGGCTGAAGGGATCGCCCGCAATCAGCCCGCGAAAGTCACTAAGCGGTGCGGTCTCCGTGAAGAACCGGTTGAGGTGCTGACGGAGAAATACGTACATCTTCCCGATCTTGTCGGTTTCAGGGACATCGAGGTGTTCCGGCATATCGGAAATACACCGCTTGTTCTTGAGCTTCAGCCAAGGTGCAGTTGTAACTTGTTTGCGCACCTCGCTGATCAGCTTCTGGTCAGGCTCCGTTCCCCACTTCAACTGGTCGATGGCATTTTGAAGCTGGTCAACCAGTTGGTTCGCGAAGTCCGTCTTGCCGGCGGCGAGACACGAGGTCTTGAGGTCGGTGATGGAACCGATGCGGTTACCCCGCGCCATCATCGCCACCTGGGGCAGGTTCCACCAGGGGCTTTGCTTTTTTTGGAGTTTATTCTTGGGATTGAACTTCTGCTCCTGATAAGCAAAGCGGTCCTGGACGAACCGTGGGAAGCGGTTACCTTCGACCACACAGACCTGGTCGAAGTCGTAATCGCCTCCATTTCTTTTGGCGGTTTCCGAATGCAGCGTGAAGGTCCCCTTCAAACGAAGTTGCTGGTCGAAGAGATCAAGGACCTGGGACTCGGGCAGCGTACAACCGCTATTCTTCAAGTTCACACCCAGCAGGCCGACCGCCTCTTGAGCCGAAAGGTTTTCGAAGGGAAGCAAATCTTCTTTCATCCGGATTGGGTAGCGTACCAGAAGGCCCTGGCGGCACCGCAGTGGTGTAATGGCTTGGTCCTGCGGAATCCAATCCGAACCCGAAAAGATTTCCCCATTGTGTAGCAGGAGGTACCCATCATCGGCGAGCGTGAATCCGGGCATCAGGAAACCTCCCGAGGTACACAGCTTGAACGCCCACTTCGCGAGCAGCCTCTGCAACTGGCGGTTGATGAACGGGTGTCGCACGATGTAGCCGGTCGGGTCCGCCTTGAGCACAGCCTCGACAATGGTGTTCTCTACGCTGGTGTACTCCGGGGCGGTCGCTTCCTCAGATTCGATCGAACGCTGGGCCTCCTCAGTTCCCAGGATACGGAAGAGTTCCGTAAAATCCCCTTCTTTCACCGCTGCCTCCAGCTTTTCGATCTCCTGGAGGGCATAGGCTTTGATCTCGAGCTCAATCGAGTCGGCGGGTGCGTGTTCCACCAGCGTGTAACTCGACCTGAACTGAAGATCGCGGGAGACGTCACGGATGCCGAGAACGATGTGACCACGGTAAGCGTGCGCCTGCCGGTCCCCGAGTAGCGACCGAAAGGAACGTACCAAGCCACCTCGGTAATCGGGCTTGACCGCGGACTTGGGCAGGATGATGTCAGCTTCCAACTTCTGCGCCACATCATCACCCATCACCTTGAACGATCCTTTGGCCTGGGTTTTATCAAAGGCCAAACGGAACTGGTAGAAACGGTGCGCAGGCAGGTTGAGCTTGAGAAAAAGCGATTTGGAAATCCACCCTCGGCAATCGTTCGTGCCCAGTTCGTGATCCTCCACCACCAGGACTCGGCAATCCGGCTCCTCGATGCGTACCTTGCACGAAGAGACGAGAATGCCAAAGTAGGTGATCGCTGCCTGAGGCGACGAGCGGAAGCGCTCTGCTATCTTCTTCTCATGTGCAGCATCCACGGCGTAGAACTTGCCGTTTTTCGCAGAGCCCGTCGCGCCGACCAAGCTATAGCGCACGCCGTCGAACTCGATCTTGACGAGCGCCTGTTCGACGAGAGCCTGTTCGAACGAGTCGAGTGGCTCCCGTGGCACATCAACCGTTGCCACATGAATTCCCGGATAGAGCGACTGCAACAGAGTGTTCTCGAGTGTGGCTTGGCGATCCAGTTCCATGAGCTTCCTTGACAAACGACCCTCTTTGTTGATTTCGAGCGCGACAACCGGCGTCGCGCTGTTATCTCTTGTCCTTGACATGGCTTTTCTCCTTTTCTCTGGGTCACAGGCAGAAAAGGAGACCGACGCTGCCGGTCTCTTCGCTGTCCTGTGCCGCAAACGAGGTTTACGGCCGGACTCGAAGAGCCGGCCTATTCGGTTGTTAGCGACCTGCGCGCTTTGGCAGAGTACACGGAACCAAAGCTGCAAGTCGTACCTGGATCGGTTGACGACAAGCCAAAACTGCGAACTGCTTGGCATCACCCTCACGCCTCAGTTTCTGTCTGCAAACGCAGAACAGAAGAGAGGTTGCTGGAAAAGTTCCTTTCGCTTTACACTGCCTGGTGAATAATTTCCAGTCAGTTTCAACGACCGGACCAAGCCCAGCACTGAACCGCAATGAAGCTTGCGGAAGGCTTTGACGGATCTAACTTCGTCTGGTAATGAAGCCGTATTAGAAAAATGCCGCGGTTATCTCTTAACAGGCTCACTCCTCACCTGGGGATTCTTCCCCGTAAAGTCCGCCGTGGCGTGCCACTCGATGAGGCTGTAATAATTCAAGCCACTCTTGAGTGACTCGATTTTCGCTTCCCCCTCGGTCGCAATCTCCCGATCGAGCGACGGGATTGTGCCATTGGCGCCGGCTTTGGCCAAAAAGAAACGGACGCTCCCTATCGGCCCCTGCTCCTGCGGGGCCGATCGCCGGCGGGGACTCCGAGCGACAGGCTGAGGACCCTTCGCTTCCTCAACCGTACTGCCTGCTGCCATACCCAAACCTCCCTCCTGGCGGCTCGCTCTCGCAAGCGAGCCGCCGGTTTTCTTGCATGCCAGATGGCCCCTGGCGGGCTGCTGCCCCAATGACAGCCTTTACTTGTCGGCTCCCTCGGACTCGAGCGGGCTGTTTTGCAGCAGCCCGTTTTCACGATCACCGACCATCTGTTGCTCGGAGTACTGAGCCACCAACAGGCCGCTGGGATTTGTTTCTGACCGTCGTTCCTCCACCAGCCGCACGTTATAGCGCGCCACGATTCGGTCGCTACTCTCAGTCCCGTTGTGAACTCTGTGGACTTCTTTCACTCCGAAGGCAACATATGCCCAAGCAGTTCCTTTCACCGTCTCAATCGTGCGGATGCGAAAGTCGGAGATGATGTGTTCATCCTTGATTTTTCCCACCGTATCTTCGTCACGGAGCCGGTCCAGCGTGTACTGCCGCAGGTTGGCGGTCATCATGTTGAGTGACTCGGACAAGTTCCGGTCCACGGAATCGGGCGTATAAGACAGGTAGTGATCGAGGAAGCGCCGCACGGCCGCTCTGCCTTCGAGGTCCGTGGGAGCCGCTTCGGCCGCCACCTCCGCTGACAACCCAAAGGAAAAGCCTGACTTCCCCGGGGGATGAGCCGCAGCGCCTACTACGGTGGCGTTGCCATCCTTGTCGACCCGGATCACCGTCGGCGGCTGCAAACGGACATAGATGGCGAAGGCCAAAGAAATCAAGGCTAGCGCGCCAAAAACCATCGCCAGCACCATGGAGCGATTGGCGTAGGCGCGGAGCATGCCGTCGTGCTCGTAGTACTTCGTGTACCACGTGGCCTCCGGCGCTTTTGCCTCAATGTTGCCCTTCATCCGTCACATCCTCCACTCTCAAAGGCATTGGACCATAGCGGCGCGAATCTAAATAGTTTCCTGGGTCGAGTGCCTTGCCTCTCGGCCGCAAGCTAGGCACATGGCTGTACGGGTCTAGCCGCCACCACTGCTTCCGCCGCCTCCCCCACCGCCCCCACCACTTGCACCATAGCTCCTCGCCGCCAATTTCGCTGCGGTCACGACCGTCCCCACTGCCACCAGCATTGTGCTGCCTACCTCTCCTCGCACAATCCGGCTGGCGATAAACGGAATGAAGGCTATGGCGATCGAGAACACAATGCTCGCGAGAGCCAGGAGAATTACTTGGCCCGAGCCCAAAAAGCTGTTCAGGATGCCGTTCGCGTTCAATACGGCATTGAGACTGCCCATGTTTACGGCGGTCATGAGGGCCTGAATGATCGCATAGATCAAACCCCATGCCCCAAAGACCATGAGATTCACGAGATAGGTCCGCGCAAGCTGGCCAAATCCGCGCGCCGGCAGCAGCGCCAGCACAAAAGGACCAACCACGTAAAGAACCGTCCCGTAAAGCGCATAGAAAAGCGTGAAGAGGGTGTAAGACAGCGGGAAGATGACGAAGGCAACCAGGATCAGCAGCGCGCCCAGCAGTCCCGAGATGCCGCCAGCAATAAGCCCCCAAATGCTGGACCAGCCATTCTGGGTCATGTAATTGCTCAAGTCGTTCAGCCAGTTGTTGAAGAGATCTCCCACGCCCACGCTGCTGTAAATGAAATCCGCCACGGAGTTGAACATGCTAAGAACGTCCCGGAACACCCTGGCATAGTTGACGAACACGAGCCCGAGAATGAAATACGCTATGCCGCCGATAGCCAGCATCCGCACGTCCCCGCCCATACTGAAAGCCTGGTAAACGCTGTACAGGAAGCTGAGCAGCAGGATCGTACCGGCCACTCCCAGCACCGTGGCGGTGATGTTGTAGCCGTCAATCCCCTGCAACGCAGTCCCGAGAAGTTGTTCAAAATAGAACTGGCCCATTCACCGCCTCTTAAGAAGGTTGATTAATTCCTGTCCCAAGTTCGTCGTGCTGGTAGCGCCGGACTTGATGTTGGCGCCCGTGTCCGCAAGGTCAATCGCCCGCACTCGCATCAAGTCGGCGATGGCAGCTTGCGTATAGGCATTGGCGCGCACGAGCCACGCGTCGGCCTGTGCCTCAATAATCGGGGCGCTGCCCGGCGCCGCAATCTGGAGGCTTTGGTTAATCTGGTTGGCTGCTTGGATCTCCAGGTTCGCAAGGTTGTCGATGGCGATGGAGCGCTTCATCGCCGCCTGGGCAGCGGCGTCAGCCATGTCAATCCTGTTGCGGACGTCCTGGGAAGCCGCCGTAGCGTTGGGCACCGGACCGTACACGACCGAGTAACTCGTGCTCGTCCGGCCGATCTGGTTCGCGTCGGCCGATAACAGGATTTGTTCGAGCTGCTGGGGCGCGGGCAGTGTCGCGCTGTTCACGGGTATCCGCGTGACAGCCTGGATCGTGTTGAAAGTACTCTGCGTGCTATTGACCAGGTTGTGCGCTTGGGTGATTTGCGCTAGCGGCCAGACGACCGTTTGCTCGAAGTTCTGGATGGCCCGGTCCACAGTGAGGATACTGTTCAACCCCCCGCCGATCACATTGCTCATGGTGCTTGAAATTGTGGTGAGTCCCGCCACGAGGATGGCGCAACAGGGATCCAGGAGCTGGCTTTTGACTTGCCGTGGCGCGAGCAACACAAGGACAAGGGCCAATACTGCCACCCGCAGCTTGTGTCCCCAAGTCCAGCGGAGACTGTACTTGCACCTTTCAAAACCCATGCTCAGAGCCTTTTTCACGTTCTTTTCCTCCATTAGCATTTAGTTGCGCTTTAGCAGATTGATAATTTGGTCGCCTACCTGGCCGGTGTAGGTTGTGCTCCGCTTGAGGAGAGCGCTCTCGTGCGCCAGACGGGCCGCCTCCTGCCGAAGTTCAGCGGCAAGCATCTTCTGCGTCAGGGCTTGGCACTGGATGCTGGCTATCACCGCAGTGGCAGTGAGGAAGGGCGACGAGCCGGGCGCCGCCACGCCGGCTCCGCCCTCCAGTTGGTCTCCAGCCTGCAACGCCAGGGTCCCGGCTTCATCGGTCTTCTTCAAGGTCTTCAGAGTGTCGAGGGCCATGGCATCATCCATATCGGTCATGGCGCGGTCAGGGGGGCTCGCCGCGGTCGAAACCGGTACTGGGCCGTAGGCATTCCCATAATTTGTCGTCAGAAGGGCAAAGTCGCCCGTTTGCTGGTCTCTTATGACCCGCTCCAACTGCTGGGTTGCAGGAAGCGTCGCGCTCGCCACATTGATTCTGAGGATGCCCCACATCAGGTTCCGATACTGCGCAATCATCTGCGTAACCTGTTGGCGAGCCAGGTTAATTAGCTGAACCGGCCAGACGACGTTTTGGTAAAGACTGTTGATGGCAGTTCTAACGGAATTTATGGAGGTGAGTCCTGTATGGATGATTCCGTTGATCACGTTGAGAACCGCCTGGATAGCCCCCACCAAGCTGCTCTGCGCCTGAACACGCGGAGGGGCGACAAGCACTGCCGCGGTCGTCCCGGCAAGCGCCAACGCGAGCACCTGCCGCTGCGTTTTGGCTTTCACCACGAACCAGGAAAACATTACGAAGAACAGAAACGTCATATGACCTCCTCAATCACGCGTGATGCTTACCTTCCTGTCTGTGCGAAAGCTGCATTGACCTCCCCGGACAGCTCCTCGGCGAGAGGTTGCACATCCGCCAGGCCTTGCGGAAACTTCTGCCCCAGCTCCCGATAAGACTCGAGCAACGGCTGATGCTGGCGAGTCTTCAGGAACCAGGTGCGGTAGCGGCGCTCCCTGGGAAAAGTTGTGCAGATCCAGTAGTCAATCGGGGTGGGCACGATCCGTATGGTCTGCGTGGTATCAGCCTTGTCACCGAGGACCAAAAGGACTTCCGCATATTGTCCTTTGCGCGGTGCGTTGAACAGCTTGATCTCATTAATCGCCACCGGGTTCAGGGAGAGGTGAGTCGCGAGCGGGCCAACGTCGCCCGGCTGCTGCCCCACGATCCTGGTGGTCGCGTTCTTCAGGATGCCAGGCCCATGCTCGCGAGGCTGGAGCTCGGTGCCCACAAAATCCTCCACCGTCTGCGAAATGCCCCACACACTGGAGTTCCGCTTGCGCGCGGTGCGAAACAGTTGCACGACTTCCGGCGCTAGCGACGGTGAATCGAGCAGCGACCAGCACTCGTCAAGCACGGTGATGCTGGGTTGTCCCTTCCTTCCCGCTGCCCTGGTTGCCATCACATTGGCGATCAGCATGCTCATGGCGGTTTCCAGGCGCGGGTCGGAACTGAGTCCCTCCACATCGAAGAATAGCCAATTGCTGTCGATCTTGAGCGACGTCGGGGCGTCGAACAGCTTGGCGTAAATACCCTTTTCTCCCGTCCAGGAACGGAGCTTGATCGCTGCCAGCTTGGCCTCATCAATCGTGCGCTGCATCCGCTCCTCATCCCGCCATTGCGCCAGCTCTTCCCGCAGATCGTTGAACGTGGGGATCGGATTGGAATACCGGATAGCGCAACGCTTATAAGTGCGTGCGATAGCGTCGCTGATCAAGTTGTCAAGAAGGGACGTGTCCGAGCCGGGGCTGTCACCCAGCATGTGCCGCGTCAGGTTCTTGAGAAATGCGATCTTGTCTTTGCCGGGCGAGGTTTCGCCCGGCGGCAAGTCCCAGGGATTCAGGGTTTCGCTGCCCTCAAGGTCCACTTCGATCACCCGGCCACCCATCAGTTCCACCAGCGGCCGATAGGAATCGCCACGCTCCAAAATGGAAATAAGGGGGTTGGCGCGCGCCATCATGACCAGGAAAAGCTGGGCCATGAAGGTCTTTCCACCCCCGCTTTTCGCCATGATGAGCATGTTGGCGTCGCCCAAGCTCGAATCGAACGGCGAAAATGGGATCAACCGGTGATGAGGAGTCTCAAAAAGCATGAGAGGCGAGTTCGGTGTCCCCACCCATGGCATCTCGACAGGTAACAGGTCAGCCGCATGAAGGGTGAGCACGTCAAGCTCTCTTTTGTTTTCCCCTGCCATCGCCGGAAGCCCTCCAAAAAACAGCCTCTTCTGCGCCAAAGACTCCGGAATTCCACGGCTCCCGTTCATGCGGGCAATGGCATGGAGCACCCGCTGCCGGCGGTCTGCCAGGGTCCGCTCGGCCTCCACGTGTTCCAGCCTGCTGCGCGCCGGCCTGGATGTTCGTACCGCAACAGTCAGGCTCATCTTGCAACTCTTGAGCGAGCTCGAAATCAGGTCCTGCAAGACTTTCATCAACTGCTTTTCCGCCACCTGGGCGTCTACATTGACTCGGAAGCCGCCATGAAAATCCCTCTGTGCCGCTGACATCTTCCGCAGCCGGCTCTTGTAGTGCTTCACCATTTTGGCCTGGTCGGGAAGAATCACCTCCGCGTTCACGACAAGAGGGAACTCCATCAACATGAGTTCACGTAGAATGCCCGGAAAGGTGGCATCGGGCAGATCCTTCAGGCTGATCCAGGAGTAGAGCAAACCCCCGATTTTGAGATAGTCGTCCGTCTCGTCCTCGATGTTGACGTTGGCCATCTGGCTCCGAGCGCTGTCGTAAACGAGCGATCTCTCAGGAGGGCGGTAGGGGACGGCATCGTCCCCTACCGGGTAAAGCGCCCGTTTCACTTCGCGAAAGATACTGTCGTGGGGCATTCGGTGTATCGTCATGCCGGTCGCTTGAAGTGTTGCTTCGACCCCAGACATCAAACTGTTGAACTCCGCCAGGAGGTCCTCGTGCTCGCGACGCGTCCGCTCGATGCACTTGGTCGCAGAAAGGCTGGCGCTTGAGCCCCGCATTTTCTTCTTCCACTCGAGTTCCGGCGACTGGTGGTGGATTCTAGGGTTCCAGATGAAATAGGCGTGAAGTATGTGACGGAGGTACAACCCGTCGCTGTCCCTACTGCGCCAGAGGTCGGCGTGCACGCGGTCGACCGCTTGCAACACAGGGCTTTCGTTGCGTTGCTCCCGGTTGTACCGGCTGACCAAGTCGCCATAGCCTTCGGCAATCTCAAATCGTACCTGCATACGCATGGAGCGCTCCGGCAGCGACCGCACCAGAGCTTCGAGCCCGTTCTTGTCCCGATTCCTCATCTCGTCGCTCGCATAATAGGAGTGCACGCCGCCGAGCTCGTAGCCGGCGACGAAAGATCCGTCAGCTTGAATGGCGACGTTATCCAAGAGGTCGCGGATGCGTAACTGCTCGCAGAGCGCCGGTGCGGAGAGCGACTTCTCGTGTTGTTGAAGTGTTACCGGCATATCTCCTCCTCTGGCTGGAGATATTCGCGGGTCAATTGCGAGTCGCGTTCAAGCGCTGAATAAACGTGAGGCCTGGAATGGAACATCACCCAATCGAGCAAATACCCTCGTTGCTTTCCGTACTTGAACAACATCAAGGCGGGGATGCTCAGTAAGGGGACCAGGTACTGCATGATCATGTTCATGGGCAAGCCAAACATCTCGCGTTTCAGGAACCGGCCGAGGATGTTAGTGACCACGGCTAGCGCCAGGATGGCAAACAGGTCCTCGGCCTCGAGTCCGAGGAACGTTACTCGCGTGCGTAAGTTGCGATAAACAGGCGTCACGTCAAGCGCCAAGATTTCCTCCCATTAGGTCACTCCTCCCGTGCCACGGGTTACAAAGAACTCCCCGAGCCGAAGCAGTCCCGACACCAACAGGCACAATCCCGCCGTGGCGAAGTGCCGCATCCATGAGATCGGTTGGTGTCGGTGGGTTATTCCCGCCAGTTGCAATCCCCCGGCGGCCACCTGCAAGGCCGCGTAAATCGGCAGAAGTACGTTGCAGATCCAGTCCACGATGCTGGCTACCGAAGCCCAAACCAGGTTGGGGTCGTTCCAGGCGCGCTGCGAAGCGAAAGTCTCGAAAGCACGCAAGAGTCCCGAGGCCATAAGGCACATGAACCCGCCGTACATCGCATACGAGTACTCCTTGCCTTTGGAGAACTGGATGATCCCGATGGCCATGAACAAGCCCGCCAGTGTGGGCAGGATCACGTTGCCGCTCCAATTGGTCAAGTTCAGGATTCCGTTATAGAAAGACATATCCGCTCCACCTCTATGCCGCCATGGCCAGCACCAACTTCCAGATGGCGGTGACCGACAACAAACCTAGAGCGACACCCGCCAGACGAAGCGCCGGCCGTCGCGTAGCCACGTTAATGATCGCCCCGATGATGGCCAGGCCCGCCGCGATCGGCATAATAGTGCCGGCAAGGTATGTCCAAAGGCTGTCCAGTACATCCGCCGCCGCGTACTGCGTGCCGGAGTTGTAACTTTGAAGAAGGTTGTAAGTCGTCTGGATGCCGAGCATGAACATGGCGGTCAGAATCGATGGCAAGGGATGCTCACCCGCCGCCGAATCGAGAATCGCCCGGAGCACGAAGTAAGCGGCGAGAGTCGTTGCGAGCCGCGCGACCACAAAGTTGGTCACAAAGCTCGCGACACTCGACTGGAAAGTCGAAAGCCAGGAGCTCGCGACGCCGCCCCCTGGCAGCGGCACCGGGACCCCGAACGAACTGAACCAACTGAGCAGCGGCTGGAGGGTGAGGAACACGACTGCCCAGAAGATCCACTTCGTAAAACTCCCGCCGATCAGGAAGGTCGTTCCACCGCCTTCGCGCCGCAGGCTGATGCCTGCGAGTACTAAGCACAGCAAAGCAGCGGAAGGCGCTAGCAGTAATAAAACGTTCACGATATCGTTCAAAAGTTGTGGCACGGCCATGGTTTTAACTCTTCACTCGAAAGATGAATTCAATTGCTGGATTTGTGGCAGGCAACCCTTTCTTCGAGACGCAGGGTTGCCTGCCCCTTTCACTTCGGGGATTCCCGCTCTCTTTTTTCTAGGTGACACCTCCTGTTCCGTTCGTGATCCAATACTCAATCAATCGCGTAACGCCTGAGACCGCGAGCAACGCTCCGGCCGCAAAAAGCCATCGGCCGAAGCCCCGGCCTGTGAGCCAAGCTATGATGGCCCCCAGTACCGCCCCGCCCGCGCCCACGGGCGCGATCACGTTGCCTACCCAGTTGATGAAGTTGAGGAACGCACCTTCCGGTTGCGATCCCGTTTGACCTTGAACAGCGACGTTGAATTGTGGGTTTTGACCCAGGTTTTGAGCCAGGACATACTGCGCAACCAGCACGAGGCAAATCGCGCCCGCCGCGAGTGGCTTTTTCAGTGCCCTGTCCCACTTCATGCGCATGAATCGGTACCCTCCTTTCCCGCCTGCTGTTGTTCCGATTCCGAAAACTGCTGAACAACGGCGGCCCGTTGCGAAAAGTAATCG